>CAZYAZ010000046.1:0-46006 GCA_964646205.1 uncultured Planctomycetaceae bacterium
CTGGGGATCAACGGAACCGGGCGGCCACTGGTGTCGGGAATCATCGCGTCGTAGTCGATTCCCAGGAACTGGTAGACGGTGGCCAACAGGTCGTTGGGATCGAGCTGCCGCTCCTTGGGACGAACGCCCTTGGCGGTGGTCTGGCCGATCACCTGGCCGGTTTCCATGTCGCCACCGGACACCAGCACCGACATCGCGCCGGGATAGTGGTCGCGACCGGGCTGCATCACCTTCGACGAGGTGCCCTTCTGGGGATTGACCCGAGGCGTCCGGCCAAACTCGCCGGCCACGATCAGCATCACCTTCTTGTCCAGCCCGCGCTGGTAAATGTCGTCGACCAGTGCCGAGATGGCCTGGTCGAAGACCGGCAACCTGGCCCGGGCGTCGTCGTAAAGGTGCCCGTTGACGGCGTGGATGTCCCAGTTGCCGATGCCACCGGGAATGCTCGGGTTCTGCATCTGCATCGTCACGAAACTGGTGCCCGCCTCGACCAGTCGTCGAGCCAGCAACGCCCGCTGGCCCCACTTGTGTCGGCCGTACTTCTCGCGGGTGTGCGGCGATTCCATGGAAATGTCGAACGCCCGCCGGGCTTTTTCACTGGTCAGCAGGTTGATGGCTTCCTGGTTGAACTTGTCGATCGAATCCATCACCCGCGAGTTGTCGATGTCGCGACGCAGCCCGTCCAACCCCGACAGCAACAGGCGACGGTCATCGATCCGGTCGCGAACCGTGGGGGCCAGCGAGAGATTGTTGACCTTGAAACCCGCCGCATTCGGATCGCCACCGATGACAAAGGGCAGGTAGGCCGGTCCCAGGCTGGCACTGCCACCGCCGTAGACGTTGGTGGCACTGGCCACGTAGTTGGGCATCGACTTGTCGCGCTTGCCCTGCAACATCTTCGAGACAACCGGACCCAGGCAGGGGAACTGCGACTTGGGATCCAACGGCAACAGCGGGTTGTAGCCCGAGAGAAACCGCCCGGCTCCTCCGGCGTGGTTGGCGAACCCGTGTGAGATCGATCGAATGACGTTGAACTTGTGGGCCACCCGGGCGTGCAACGGCAGCAGTTCGCAGATGTCCATCCCCGGAGCGGTGGTCTGGATCGGCTTCAGCAACCCGCCGTATTCGACCGGGGCCTCCGGCTTCATGTCATAGGTCTCCATGTGACTGGGACCACCCTGAAGCCAGATCAGGATCACCGAGGTGTCAGCGTCAGATCGCCCGGTTTCCCGTGCGGCGGCACGACGTGCCAACAGGTCCGGCAACGTCAACCCACCCAGGGCCAGGCTGCCAGCTTCCAGGAAAGCCCGTCGCGAGACGGGGCCCACACAGCGATCAACACCAGTTGTATTCATGTCCATGTTTTACCATATCGGCCCGCCCGGCCCCAAACGATTATCCCCTTCGGGACCATTCATGCCGGAAAGCCGCCGGGTGGCCAACCCCCGGATCGCGGTTCCATCAGCGAAAAACGTCGATAGAATGGTCTTGGAGTTCCCCGGAAAGCAGGTTTCGCCAGACGATGGACCGACGCCAACTGCTCACCGCTTCGACACTGGGTCTCGCCGGACTGGCCGGTGGTGGCCTGTCGGCTGCGCCGACCTCGAGTGGCAGCGGTGGACAGGCCAGGTCCACCATCATGATCTGGCTCAACGGGGGTCCCTCACATGTTGACCTGTGGGACATGAAACCTGAAACACCGGCGGAGATTCGCGGTCCGTTCCAGCCAATCCCCACCTCGGCACCGGGCATCCGGCTGTGCCAGCACCTGCCCCACACCGCCCGCCAGGCGCACCACCTGGCCCTGGTCCGATCGCTGGGACAGCATGGTCGCGGCCCCAACGACCACCACGCCGGCCGCTTCTACAACATGACCGGTCACGCCACCGGCCCGTCGTTCCCCAACACGCGGAAGTCCGAACCCGACGATTGGCCCTACATCGGTTCGGTGGTCGCCGCCAAGCGACCTCCTCACCCGTCGCTCCCGTCTCAACTCTGGCTGCCCACCCGTTCGGGCCCCGACAACGCGTCGCTGCCGGGCGCCTACGCCGGTCGACTTGGCATCCAGCACGACCCGATCTACGTCCACGGCAAGCACAAGGCGCCGCTGGACTTCCAGGCCCCGTTCCTGACGCTCGAGGGCGACATCACCGTCGACCGACTGACCAACCGTCGCCAGTTGCTCCAGGCCGTCGATGCCGGCCACCGGATCTTCGACCGCAGCATCTCGGCCGGCAACTACAGCACCCTGGAACAAAAGGCCTTTTCGCTGCTGGCCAACTCGAACACCAAGAACGCGTTCGATGTCTCCAGCGAACCGAAATCCGTCCGGGCGCGTTACGGCAACACGGTCAACGCGATGAGCATGCTGATGGCCCGACGGCTGGTCGAGGCCGGCGTGCCCCTGGTCACCATCTACTGGTACCACGACTACGAGGAAGACAAGCGACGCGGTTGCCTGGGCGGTGCCTGGGACACCCACTGGAAGAACTTCAGTTGCCTGAAGGACTACCTGGTGCCGTTGTTCGACCGGCCGTTCTCGGCCCTGCTCGAGGACCTCTCGGACCGCGGCCTGCTCGACGAGACCCTGGTGATGGTCTCCAGCGAGATGGGCCGCACTCCAAAAATTGGTGACCCCCGCTCGGGCGGACGCGGTGCAGCCGAGCCGGGTCGTGACCACTGGACCCACTGCCAGACGGCCCTGTTGGCCGGTGGAGGAATCGGTGGCGGCCAGGTCTACGGCACCAGCGACCGCATCGGTGCCTATCCCAAGGACAAGCCGGTCGGTCCCGAACACATCGCCCACACCATCTACCACGCCATGGGCATCAGGGACCTGGTCGCCCACGACAACCAGCAGCGTCCCTACCACCTGCTGGACCAGGGCTTCCCGCTGACCTCGCTGTTTGACACCTAGGCACCGCCGGCGACACGAGATCGTGCCCGCCCCTCTCACGCGCGGCCGTACAGCCAGTCTCGCGTGAACACCTTGATCTTCGTGGCCGACTTCTTCTCGAACTCGCCCGGGCCGTACCCGTAGTCATACGTCACGGCCACTTCCTGTTTCGAAAAGGCCACCGTCGCGTAGCAGATTCGCATGCAACCCGGTGCGCGTGGGTAGTCCTTCTTGCTGGGCGACCGGTACCCGTATTGTTTCATGCGAATCACCCGGGGCTGCCCCTTCGGAGCGGCGATCCGGGTCCGATCGTCGAGCGATTCGAGATTCCGGAAGTGAGTCCAGGTCTCGCCGTGGTCCCGCGAGATGGCCGTCGACAACCGGTGACGATGCAAACCGGACAGGATTTCCTTTTCCGAGGCCTGGTTCCAGACCAGCATCATATCGCTGGTTCCCGGAACGCGGATCAGCGTGCCCGGAGCGTACGAACTGGCCAGGCCCGTCGGCACGGGGTGCTTCCACGACACGCCCTGGTCGGACGAATACGTCTTGTAGAACTGCCCCAGTTCGGTGCGGCCCAGCATGAACAGCCGCCCGTCGGGCAACTCCTCGAGCACCGTTTCCTCGAAGTGGGTCACGCCCCGGCGTCCCTCGTCGAGTGCGACAAACAGTTCGCTGAAACTCCGCTTCCAGCTCTTGCCCTCGTCGTCACTGTAGTAGACCCAACTGTAGGTCAGGTTCTTGTTGGCCCCCTCGGAATCGCCACCGATGAAGGGGCTGATCCACTTCATGACCGGGACGACAATCCGACCCGACGACAGAACACGGGCGGCCTGGGTCCGGCAGACGGCAAACAGGGCATCCACCGCCGTGGGTTTCGACCAGGTTTTTCCTCCGTCATCGGACGTCCGGAACAGCGTGGTGCCATCGCGGCCGGGACGAGCCACCGGCCCCCCGTAGACAATCGCCAGGCGACCGGACTTCAGGGTCAGAAAGGTCAGGTGCGGGTTGTCGCGGGCCAGCGGAATCGCGTCGCCCCCGGCGGTGGTCTGGGGAACCGGCTTGCTCCAGGTGCGGCCACCATCGCGAGACTCTTTCCTGAGGAGACGTTTTTTCTCGCCGAGGAACATCCAGTATTCCCCCCCGGGAGCATTCACGGTGGTCACTTCCTGGACACCTCGCCGCGATGCGATCGCCAGGCCCTCGTGCAGCATGCCGGAGGTCTTGTCATCGGCAACAACGGCACTGGCTCCGGCCAACAGGCCGGCCGCTGCCACCGGGATTCCAGACGTGGTCTTGAGGAATGCTCGTCGTGTGTGTGCCATCGGTTCATCTCGCGAAACGGTTTCCGGGTCTGTCGGTGCCGGGCCAGTATACCCCAAAGCCCCCGGTGGTTTTCGACCCGGTGGCGGGATGGGCCGACCGAATGCGACGGCCTCCGGTGGCAATCGCCTGCGGGGGAACATTAGGTTATGAGAGGTCCGTCGTGTCGCACGATGTTCAAATCGAACCCTGCGTCGATGGAAGTCACCAACGGGACGCCCCCTGGTGATGTGTCCAACGCCCCAACCAGAGCCCAGCCCTCCAGCCCGTCCGGCCTGTCGACTTGCCCATGAACGTCTCAGACCAGGATGGCAACCATCGGACGGACACTCCGGCGGCCGGCAAAACCCGGTTGCTGTTGTCGGTTTGTGTCTGCCACCTGTTGCACGATGGCCTGGCCGACGTGTTGTACGTTTTTCTGCCGGTCTGGCAGACGGCCTTCCAGACATCCCGCTCGCAACTGGGCCTGTTGATCACGTTCTACTTTGTTGCCCTGGCCGTTCTCCAGGTGCCCACGGGGATCCTGGCCGAACGCACCGGGGAAAGATCGCTGCTGATCGGCGGCACGGTCGTGGCCGGCCTGGGTTTCCTGTTGATGGGTTTGCCCGGAGGCCAAGTCATGCTGGCGGTGACCCTGGTCGTTGCCGGGCTGGGGTCGTCGGTTCAGCACCCGCTGGGATCAACGCTGGTCTCGCGGGCTTACGGGGCCGACGGACGCCGGATTGCAATTGGCACCTACAACTTCGCCGGGGATCTCGGCAAGATGCTGTTTCCCGTCCTGGGTGGCCTGGCACTGGCCCACGTCGCCTGGCGACCGATCGCAGCCGGGTTCGGTTTGCTGACAGTCGTCTCGGCGGTCGGCTTCTTCGTCCTGCTCAAACGACTCAACGTCGGCGGCGTCCCCGAACCAAAGGCCGCACCGTCCGACGAGAACGGCAGCCAGGTCCAGGGCATTCACGACAAGCGGCGGTTCGTGGTTCTCTCGACGATCGCGGTGTTCGACACCATCACCCGCTACGGGCTGTTGACCCTGTTGCCGTTCCTGCTGATCGCACAGGGCGAGTCGCAGTCCACGGTGGGACTGGCCCTGGGTTTGCTCTTCGGCGGTGGTGCCGCCGGCAAGTTTCTCTGTGGAGTCAGCGCCCAGCGGTTGGGAGTTCTCCCGACGGTCTGGATCACCGAGATCGTCACCGGCGGTGGCATCCTGGCCCTGCTGGTCATTCCGCCGGACCTGACGCTTTACCTGTTGCCGGTGATCGGAGCCGCTCTCAACGGCACCTCCTCGGTGCTCTACGGCAGCGTCGCCGACTACGTCACCCCGGAGCACCAGTCCCGGGCCTTCGGGATCTTCTACACCGTCGTGATCGCCTCGGGGGCCGTCTCGCCGGTCGCCTGCGGCGTGCTCTCGGATTTCACCTCGCTGAACCAGGCACTGGCCGTCGTCGCCGTCATCGCCCTGCTGGCCATTCCACTTTCGCTGCAATTGAAACCAGCGACAACGGGATTGAAAGGCCCCACCGGAACCGGGTAAAACTGGTTCCGGCAGGAGTTCACTCCCCCGGGCTGACGATCAGTTCCACAGGTGGACCTCTTTTGGAGACCGGTTCATGTTGAAGATGCTTGGCAGTCCACGTCGCTGCTGCGATGGAATCACGCGTCGCGAGACCCTGGCCGCCGGAGCGTTGACCACGCTGGGTGCAGGTTTCTCGCTGCCGGATCTGCTCGCGGCCCAGGAATCCACCGACGAACCCCTGGCGGGAAGCGGCAAGGCCAAGAGCGTGATCCTGCTGTACCTGCTCGGTGGAGCCCCCACCCAGGACATGTACGACCTGAAGCCAGGCGCGCCCGAGAACATTCGTGGCCCCTTCCAGCCGATCCCGACCAGTGCACCGGGAGTCGAGATCTCCGAGATGATGCCGCTCTCGGCCAAGTGGATGCACCGCTCGGCCATCGTCCGCTCCGTCGGCCACGAGTCCGGCTGCCACAACACGTTGCCCAGCTACACCGGATACGAGCGGAAGCTGCCCAACATCTCGATCACCGAGGACTTCTATCCGCCGAGCATGGGATCGGTCTGCGAGTACCTGAATCCCGACCCCGCCTCGCCGGACTACATCTACATGCCCTGCTACCTCGGCTGGGGCCAGTCGATCCGGCGTCCCGGCCCCTACGGCGGATTCCTGGGCAAACAGTACGACCCGCTCTACACCGTCTGCTCGCCCAGCGTCGACAACCCACCCGACAAACCCTACCACTCGCAGGTGCTCCGCGGCGAGCCAAAGATCCCCAACAGCAAGTTGTCCGACGGCATGACCGTCGACCGGCTGAACCTTCGCAAGAACCTCCTCGACCAACTCGACGACCAGCGTCGCCGCGTCGGCCGATCACCGGCAACCGTCTCGTTCGGCAAACAGTCCGAGCGGGCCTGGAGCATCCTCACCTCGTCGTCGGTCCGGGACGCTTTCGATCTCGACCAGGTCGATCCCGGTCTCCGCGACAAGTACGGCCGCACGCTGTTCGGCTCGAGTGCCCTGGTGGCACGACGGCTGGTCGAAAGTGGCGTCCGCTTCGTCAACGTCACGTGGGACTGCTACTACGAACGACTGAAGCTGCAGTACGAGTGCTGGGACACTCACAAGCGGAACGAGGGAATCCTCCGCGGCTACAACCTGCCGGTGCTCGATGTCACCTACAACGCCCTGATGGAGGATCTCGAGCAGAGCGGCCTGCTCGACGAGACCCTGGTGCTGGTGATGAGCGACTTTGGCCGCACGCCCAAGCACAACAAGAACGCCGGACGCGACCACTGGACCTATTGCTACTCGGTGCTCTTCAGTGGTGCCGGCATCCAGGGGGGCACCGTGCACGGGGCCTCCGACAGCCAGGCCGCCTACATCGCCTCAGACCCGGTCAACACCGGCGACATCTGCGCGTCGATTTACCACTGCCTGGGAATCAACCCGTCGATGCGGGTGCCCGACCAGTTGGGCCGCCCGGTCGAAATCGCCCACGGGGGCCGGCCCATCTCGCCAATCCTCGCCTGAGCCCCGGCCGACCACCCGGACCTCCCTACTTCAACAGCCGGGCGATGAGTTCGGCCGCGCGGGTCTCCCACAGCTTCTGCCACGCGGGGGCGACGATGCACTCGCTGTCTTCCTGCGCCGCACCGGTCGACTTGATCTGGTCGGCCGTCGGGCAGTAGTAGATGTACCCGTTGGTGTAAGCCGCCACGAAGGTGTGCTTGTGCTTGGAGGCCTTCTTGATGTTCAACCCCACCTGGCAAACCACCTCGCCGGGGAAGGTCACCATCACGAAATCGCCAACCCGCAGGCCGACCACCTCGACATCGAACGTCCGCTTGCCGAGTTTCAGGCCGTTGGCCTGGTGCTTGCGCAACAGCCGCAGGTTGGTCTCGATCCGGGTGATGTCCTCCATCGCCAGCACGTTTTGGGCGTAACGACGCATCATGGCCAGGTTCAGCGCATCCATCCGCTTGTAGTCCTCTCGTCCAATCGCCTTCTCGTTCAGGTAACTCAGCGAGTTGGTCGAGGGGAACTTGGGAGACAGGCGGTACTTGCTGTTGAGTTTCAGGAAGGTGTCAAAATTCAGGTAGGTCGACCGCAGCGACCCGACGAGCCTGGCCTTTTCGGCCTCCAGCGATGCGATCCGTTCGGCGTGGTCAGCCCGTGGCAGGGTCAACGTCTGGTTGATCCGCCTCAGGACTCCTTCCTCCCTGGAGGGAATCTTGGCCAGGGCCCTGATCACGCTCAGCCCCAGCCGATTCCCTTGTGGCTCGGCGTCGCGAGGACTGTCGATGTCCTTGTAGAAAGCCGGATTGATGTCTCCGCCGCAGCCCTGCATGAACAACGCCATGGCCCCGTTGCCCAGAGCGTCCTCGATCACCTTCGACGAGAAACCGGTGATGTCGGCCGTGTTGCCACCGGCTGAGGCTCCCATGATCGGGTGCATCGCAAAATTGTAGACCACCGCCAGCGGACGACCGTCTGTCCGATCGAGTCTCAGGATGCCGATTTCCGGGTCAATCGGCCCCGCGCTCACCACCTCGGCATCCGGCGGCAACGAGTAGGCTCGCCGCACGTCCAGTTCACGGCCGTCCTTGAGCTTCAGTCGCCGGTTCTCCTGCACACGATCCTCGTGTCCGGTCCCCACGCCAATCCGGACCGGCACCAGTTTCGCCGCCGCCTGCTTGACCGCCTGGGCCGTCCGATCGAGCACATCGGCACACGGCACACCATGGCAGTGGCTGCAGTTGACGATCAACGCACCGGGATCGAGCCCGATTTCCTTCTTCAGCTTCGCCCTCAGCTTCTCCAGGAAATCGTTCTTGATGTAGCCAATCTCGGCGATGGCCACGAGGTCCAGTGACACGATCACCGCGGTGGTGCCGTTGCCCTGGATCACCAGGGCCCGGGCGTACAACGGGTCGTTGACCGGCCCGGTGCGTGACGTGATGTCCATCCGTCCAACGCCTGCCTTGAGCACCTGAGCGTTGACCGGCGCCGCAGTCGTCAGCGACACCAGTCCAACCGCCAGCAGTGCCAGCAACAACCTGACACGATTCGAAGTGAAAGCAACTGCGCGTTTGGAGTTGTGAGAGATCATCGGTGGTCCATTTCAATCCTGGGGCCTGGTTTGAACGAAACGTGGTGTCTCGTGGTGGCGTGACATTGTATCAATCGATGTGACAGAATCTCTCGTCACGACCATTCGTTCCCCATCACCGGACTCCCAAGATGCCTGACCCCCTGCACGCGGTCCCTCCCCAAACCGAGTACGAGGTGATTGTCGAACGCAATGTGCCGGTGACCGCACGGGATGGAGTCACGCTGGCCACCGACATTTTCCACCCCGCAAAAGACGGCCAACCACTCGGCGAACCCGCACCGGTGCTGCTGTTGCGAACCCCCTACAACAAGGATGAGGTCGAGGCGACCCTGGGCTACAACCGCTGGTTCGCCCAGCGAGGTTACGTCTGCGTGATCCAGGATTGCCGTGGTTGCTACGAATCGGGTGGCGACGTCGACTTCCTGTTCCCCGAGGCCGAGGACGGGTTCGACACGCTGGAATGGATTGACCAGCAACCCTGGTCCAATGGTCGCGTGGGCACCTGGGGCACGTCGTGGATGGGCTGGACGCAGACGGCCATGGCCGCGCTGGGTCCGAAGAACCTCGTGGCGATGGTGCCCAACATGAGTGGCGCCGATGCCCACCAGTGCACCGTCCGCCAGGGTGGAGCGATGGAGTTGAGGTTCATCGCCTGGGCTTTCTGGCATTCGGCCACCAACACACAGGCGGCGCTCAAACAGGACCCCTGGGTCGACCCGGCACTGAACCTCGGAGCCGCCGCGTTCCACGAGTGGCTGACTCGCATGCCGATCCGCCAGGGCCAGACACAACTGGCCCTGGTGCCGACCTACGAGAAATGGGCCCTGGAGATCCTGACCCACTCCGACCGCGATGAGTACTGGAAACACCCCAGCGTCTGCCCCCGCGAGCACTGGGACAATTTTTCCGACGCCGCCACCCTGATCGTCGGTGGCTGGTACGACTCGTACACCCGGGCCACGTTCGACAACTACATCGGGTTGGCCGAGCGCGGTCGGCGTGTCCGACTGCTCGTCGGTCCCTGGACCCATGGTTCGGTCAAGCCGGAACTGAGCTACGCCGGCGACATCGATTTCGGTCCCGATGCGGCCCTGGACAGTTTCCGCGACGTGCACCTGGACTGGTTCGATCGTTACGTCCGAGGCGATGGCAGCGAATCGGACGACGGGGAAGCCCCGGTCAAGATCTTTGTCATGGGCGGAGGATCGGGACAACGATCCACCGGTGGACGACTCCAGCACGGCGGACAATGGCGCAACGAACAGGAATGGCCACTGGCCCGGACACAATTCACACCGTTCTACCTGCACGGCGACGGCCGGCTGACCGACAGTCCCTCGACCGAAGCGGATTCGTCAACGACCTACCGGTTCGATCCCTCCAACCCCGTCCCCTCCAACGGCGGGAACATCTCGTCACTGGCGGAACTGGGTCCGCTGCCCAGTGGCATCGCCGACTCGGCCTCGGCGTCGCGTGACAGCCGCATCCGCCAGATCCTGGAACCCGGTGGTTTCGACCAGGTCGAACACGAGGGACTCCACGGCTGCTCACCCCCCTACCTGCCGCTGGGGTCGCGTCCCGACGTGCTCGTCTTCCAGACCGATCCCCTCGAGGACGATCTCGAGGTCACTGGACCGATCGAGGTCAAGCTCTGGGTCAAGTCGTCGGCCGTCGACACAGACTTCACGGCCAAGTTGATTGACGTCTATCCACCCAGCCGCTGGTACCCCCGGGGATACGCCCTGAACCTCACTGACTCGATCATGCGTGTGCGGTACCGCAAGGGGCCGGAGCGAGAGGAATTCCTGCCACCGGGTGAGATCGACCAGGTCACGATCACCCTCTACCCGACCAGCAATCTCTTTGCCCGTGGGCACCGGTTGCGGCTGGATATCTCCAGCAGCAACTTCCCACGGTTCGACGTCAATCCGAACACGGGAGAACCGATCGGCCGCGACCGTCGTCGGACGGCAGCCGACAACACGGTGTTTCACGACACCCAGCGCGGTTCCCAGGTCGTCCTGCCCATCATCCCGCGACTTGACTAGCCGCCGGCGGCCAGCCGCTGAACACCGTCGGGCCACTTTCGATCGCGGATCGGGCGTCCTCCGAGTTGGGCAGCGTCGATCACCACGTGCCGGACCCGCTGCCGTCGCCAGGTGTAGGTGACGTGCACCCGGCCGACCCGGTCCTGGATCACCGCCGGGTACGAGTACTCGCCCTTGTCACGTTCCAGCAGCAGGGCCGCCGTCCAATCGCGACCGTTGCGACTGGTCGCGATATTGAGCATGTTGCGGCCACTGGGAAACGGCCCCCGGCGGTTCGTGTGGTTGTAGACGAGCAGTTGAGTGCCATCTCGCAAGGTCACCGCATCGGTGCCCGCGTTGGGATTGGGCAACCCGGTCGATTCGAACTGGCTCCACGTTTTGCCGCCGTCATCGCTCCAGGTCTGCCACACGTCGCCCTGCCCGTCACGATTGCGACACAACATCTGCCACCGACGTCCCTTGTCGTACAGCAACAGGCTGGGCTGGATCGCCCCGATTCGCTTGCCATCGCAAAAGGGCCCCAGTGTCGACCAGGTCCGTCCGGCGTCGCGGGTGACTTCCAGGTGAACCCGCCAACCGTCGTGCTCGGAACTCGAACCGCACCAGATCTCCCCGTTTGCCAGTTGGATCGGCTTGTTCTTGACCGGGCCGATGCCCTTTTTCGGCAACCGGCGGCGATTCTTCCAGGTCTGTCCCGAATCGTCCGAAACCATCCATTCCCCCCACCATTGACTGGGGCTGGGGCCGACCTTGAAGAACAGAATCAACGGTCCCGTGCGGGGCTGAAACAGCACCGGGTTCCAGCATGGGAACCGTCGTGTCTTGGACTGCACCCCGTCGGCCACCTTGACGGGGTCAGTCCACCCGTCGCGGCCGCGGCGCGAGACCCAGATCGAAACGTCCTTTTGCCCCTCGCGGGTCCCGCCAAACCAGGCGGACACCAGCGTGCCATCGGTCGTCTCGACAATCGTCGAGGCGTGGCATTGATCAAAGGCTGCCTTCTGGTAAACGAACTCGTGAGAGACAACCGGACCGGCCGCGTGGCACACGCTCCCCAGAAAAACGAGCGAGACCATCCCCGTCGAGACAATACGAATCATGCGATGACCCCTGTAGGACAAGTCGTCCGTGTCATCATCGCAGAGACGATCGCAGGCCGCTATTCAGCCTGGCGGTACTCGATGCGGTACTCGGTCACATCGGTCGTGGTCGAGGTGCTACGTCGCTGCCCGGTGTCGAGTGTCACCAGCCCCTCGGCCAGCTTGACGGTCTGGCCGTCGCTGTCTTCCCCTGAGGTGGTGGTTTTGCCCACCACTTCCTCGAATTCGCGATCGATCTGGTACCCGTTGGGGAAGTGCTGCTGCATCAGTTTCTCGGCATCATCCCGGTGCTTCCACGGCCACATGTTGGTGTTCGCGGGGATGGCCACGATGCCACGGTCTGATTCCCGGAGCACATACCGGGCCGACTGGCAACCGGACACACTCACGGCGACCACCGCCACCACCAACATCGCAGCCCGCACGCGGTTCATCTCGGTTCTCGCTGAAAAAACAATTCTCGCAGTCGACATCAATGAGGCGGACTTGTAATGATGCCGGGATGAACTGGTCAAGACGAGAAATGCCCCGGGCGACAACGATTCTCTTTCACAGCCTGCCTCGATTGTCGTTGGTCACCACCGGCGTTCTGGTGATGAGCTCCCTCGCGATTCTCCCCGCGTCGGCAGCGGAACTCGAAATCGGACTGACCGTCACCTCGAAGCTGAAGTTTCCCCACACGCCGATGTCGGTGACGATCGACTTTGCCAAGCAGATCCGACAGGGCCAACACGACGGGGTGCTCGACGCCAACTCGATTCGCGTCGTCAACCAGGCCACGGGCCAGGTGGTGGCTTCGGCCCGCACAGAGGATTTCGCTTATTCGGATCGCGGTCGCGTGGAGTGGGTGATTGTCGACCCGGACCACACGTCCTGGATCATCCGGTTCCGCACCACCGCCACCCGCGTTCCCCTGCGTCCGCAAGGCCATGTCCCTGCCATCGGAGTCGGCGACCTGCTCAGGTACAACGCCGGCCCCCATCGTCCGATCACTTCCTTTTTCCAGGCCGAACTGCACGACCTGACCGGTGATGGACGCCCCGACCTGGTCGGCAGTTGGAATTACGCGTACCGGGACGGCGATCCCTGGGCCGCGCCGATCGTCTACCCGGCAATCGCCTCGAAACATCCCAACCAGTTCGGAAATCTGCAGCGGCTACGGTATTTCGAACCCGGGTCTCCCGATTCACTCCGGGACCTGCACAACGCATACAGCGCCGTCGAATGTGTCGATTTCAACGGCGACGGCCGGCTGGACCTGCTCTACTTCAGCCTGAACACTCGCAAGGCGCGGATCCTGCTGGGAACAAAGCGTCGGCAGCCCGGTGGCGCCCCGATCTTTGCGGCCAGTCTCTCGTTCCCGGTTCCATCCGCCACCACCTGCCAGGCCGTCGACCTGGATGGTGACAACGACCTGGACCTCGTCTTCGGCAGCCAGTGGCTGAAGAACAGTTCTCCGACCGGCTGGCCGCTCAAGCTGGAGTCACCCGCTGCACACGGACTCCCCAAGGGATCTGCCTTTGCCGATCTCGATCACGATGGGCGACTGGATGCCATCAACGTCACCGCTCCCGCAAAAGATGGCTACGGTGGCCGGGTGGTCTGGAGACGTCGGCTCGACACCAAGGGACTCGAGTTCGCAGCTCCTGCCCCGTTGGATGACGTGACCGAATCGGACGTCACGATGGTCTCGGCGTCACGGATCGAGGGGCGATGCATGCTCGTTGTTCAGTACAACACGTTCCAGGAACTGGCGATCTACCGCCAGGCAAGTGCTCGAGCGGGAGGGGCCAAGGGCTCGTTGAAGACACCTCGCTTCAAGCGCCTGGGTCGTGCCGAATCGCCCGACGCCGTGCTGGCACTGTCCGACCAGGCGTGGCCGTGTTTGTGCGACTGGGAAAACGATGGCGACCAGGACCTGCTGGTCGGTGGAGGGTACGGCTGGCCACGGATCGTGATCAATTCGGGAACCGACGTCCGCCCGCGTTACGAGAGTCCGCGACGAATTCTCTCGTCCGGCAAACCGATCCGCCTGCTCCGCAATCCCCTGCTCGGCCCACCGCTGAGCTCCCACAACATGGGATACCCCTTCCCGGTACTGGCCGACTGGGACGCCGACGGTCGCCTGGACCTGTTCTGTCCCAACGAGACCAACCGGATCTTCTGGTTCCGCAACCTCGCAGCTCCGGGAACCGCTCCACGCTTCGGCCCACGGCAGCAGGTCCTCTGCGACGGCTACCCCGATTCCTCGAAGCTCAAGACCCTTTCGGCGACCCGTGCCGCCTCGCGAGATTCCAACAACGGCGTCTATCCGCATGAACCCAACCGGCCATTCATGTGGAGAACCGGCGCCGCGGTGGCCGACTTCAATGGTGACAAGCTGCCCGATTTCATCACGTGCGAGGGATCCGGCTACCGGGCCACGTTGTTCGTTCAGCATCGTGACAACCAGGGCAACCTGAAACTCAAACGCCATTCCGTCGTCCGGCTCAAGGACGGTCGAGAACTGACCGGCAAGGTGGCCGAAAGAGGAGCCACCTGGACCGAATCGTTCCGGCCGGTTGACTGGAACCGGGACGGCCTGGTCGACCTGGTCTACAGCACCGGGGGGTCTCACCACGGCACGCTGGAGGGCGGCAGCATCTACCTGCTGAAAAACGTCGGAACCCGGACTGCTCCACTGTTCGGCTCGCCACAGACCATGAAATGTTACGGCCGCTCGATCCGCATCACCAACCACGGCCCTCACCCCTGGATCGGCGACTACAACTCCGACGGCCTGCCCGACGTGATCGCCGGTGTCGAGTGGAGCGTCTACCCGTTCTACTCTTACGCCGCGTTGATGATGCCCGAGCCCCCGGCGACCAGGCTGACGACAGCGGTCCCGGCGCCACGTCGCGACCGTTGACGGCCCCGTGTCATCTACGTCGTGGCCGGTGAATCTTTCTCCTGGGTCATCAGCGAGACCACGACCAGGGTCAGGAATCCCAACGGAATGGTGATGATACCCGGCTGGCTGAATGGGACCACGGCCTGGCTGGCATCCAGGCCGTAGACCTTGGCGAAGGTGTCGGCACTCAGCAGGATCCAGGCCAGCGAACTGGTCATGCCGACAACCACCGCGGCGATCACGCCCTGCCGCGTTGTCCGGCTCCAGAACAGGCACATCACCAGCGAGGGCAAGTTGGCGCTGGCCGCCACGCTGAACGCCCAGCCAACCAGGTAACTGACGTTGAGTTCCTGGAAAAGAATGCCCAGCACGATGGCCACGAGGCCGACAACGACCGAGGCGATCTTGGCCACCCGGACCTGCTCGGCATCGGTCATTTCCCACCCCATCGCGTTGGACAACAGGTCGTGGGTGACGGCACCACTGGATGCCAGGATCAGACCACTGACGGTGCCCAGCACGGTGGTGAAGGCGATCGCGGAGATCGCGGCGAACAACCATTCACCAATACTGAAAGCCAGCAGAGGAGCCGACATGTTGCTGTTGGTGATGTCCAATGTCCCACTGGTCATGGCACCCAGGCCAAGATAGAGCGTCAGGACATAGAAGAAACCGATCGTGGCAATCCCCACGATCGTGCTCTTGCGAGCGGCCGCCTCGTCCTTGACCGTGTAGTACCGGATCAGGATGTGCGGCAACGACGCGGTGCCGCAGAACAACGCGAGCATCAACGACAACAGATCAATCTTGTCCAGCAACTCGTCGCTGTGAATCCCCTGGAAACGCGGATGAGTTCCCGGCTGGAGAATGCTGCTTCCGGACGTCGGCTTCTGGAAATAGACCGTCGTCGTGCTGCCATCGGCATGAGCCAGTTTCTGGTTGCCCCACAACACGACCTCGCTCTCTTCCAGCGTGCTGAAGAACTCGAGCGGCCCCAGTGACCCGGTCTCGGCCTGTGCATCGGGCAACTTGCTGACGTGCCCAATCGGATGCAGCTCCGGTTCCCCCTTCTTCGTCCCCTTGGGTTCTCCATTGACCAGCACCTGGCCATCAACGCCCTTGTGCAGGGTTTGAGTCTCACGCAGTAGCACTCCGGCATCGGTCTTGTCGATGTGCCAGACCGACAGTTGCTTGTCAGAACCGTGGGTCACCCGCAGAAACGGCGTGTCCACCCAGGCCCCGTCGGCAGCGACGATCTTCGCGCCATCGAGTTTCCACTTCGAGGCGAGTTCCTCTTCGAGCACCGCGGGGTCCGCAAAAGGATCATCCTGGGCCAGTGGACCGATCGTGACAAAGACGTGACCGTCAGCCCCTCCGTCCTCGACGGAAAATCCTCGCGCGAGAATCATCACCGTCAGGATGGTGCTGAACAGGACCAGCAGGGATCCCTTGAGAAACTGCACCCAGGTGGTCGAGACCATCCCGGCCAGCACGACGATCAGGATGACCGTTGCTCCCACCAGCACGACGCCAACCCAGTGTGGGAAGCCCAGCAAGGGCTGCACCAGCACACCCGCCCCGACCATCTGGGGGATCAGGTAAAAAATGCTGACGGCGAGTGTACTGATACCCGCGACCAGCTTGATGCCCTTGGAGCCAAAACGGGCGTCCAGCGCGTCGGCGAAGGTGAACTTGCCCAGCCGTTTCATCGGCTCAGCCACCACGAACAATGCCACGATCCAGCCAGCCAGGTAACCAATCGAATACAGGAAACCGTCGTACCCGTAGAAGGCGATCATCCCGCAGATGCCCAGGAACGACGCCGCCGACAGGTAGTCACCGGCAAAGGCAATGCCGTTGACGAACCAGGGGATCTGTCCATGGGCAGCGAAGTAGCCGGCCGATGACTTCGCCCGACGACCCAGGAAGAAACTCAGGCCCAGTGTCAGGCCGACAAACACGAAAAAACAGACAACGGCAATTGGTGACGCTTCGTAGATCATTCCTGGCCCTCCCCGGCGGCGGTCGCATCACCGTCTGCCACCGCCCCCTTCGCTCGACAGATCCAGCCGTAAACCAGTGCCAATACCAGTGCCAGCACGATCAGGCCAAAACCAGACCACACCGCCAGGTTGATCCGCGCGGGCCCCAGGACCTGCAACCGTTCGACGTCGAAGGCCATCAGCAACACGAAGCCGCCGTAAAGCAACAGGTAAAAGAAAAACAGGACCAGGCCGATCTGCTGTTGGCTCCGGTTGGTCGTCATCGTTTCGGATTCCTCGTTCTGGATCGCACGGGTCAAGTCAAACCCAGCAGGCTGCCTGGAAATGGCACAACTCACCACCCGGGACACGCAACCACCCAATGGCCGGCGGCGACCACCGCGACCACTACCTCACGTCAAATGTGAAATTGTTGGGCGAATCGATCTCAACATGGACAGTCAGGCCGGACTTGAAAGGATCGACCAGTTTCGCCGGCAGGGCATTCGGTTGCGGCTTGGCTTCTTCGCGCTGGGCCATCGAGTACATCCGGGTGGGATCGGGCTCACGGAGGTCGGAACCCGACGGCGGGGCACCAGGGTCGACGTTGAGTAACGACGGGTCGTTGAACCTCAGGGTCCATTCGGGGATCTTTTCAAGACCGACGCTGTACGGCCCCGGTATTGCACCATCATCAAAACGCAGCGTGGTCACCTGGCAACGTCCGTCAGAATCGGTCGTCCCGGCAGCCGGTCGCAACGACGCATCGTGGTGATGCATGGGGAGCAATGTGATCGACACATTCGGAATTGGCGCCCCTTCCTTGAGAACAGTCACGGTGACCGGAACCGTTCCCAGCCCCGAGTCCGCGCCCCAGTCAACCGTCCGTACCACGACCAGGAGCACGATCAACAACACCAGCGTGAGAATCGCCCAGAAGGGCCGGGTGTTGGTTTGTCCTGTTTCTATCGCCATGATCATTCTCCCCCGCTTGCTCCCAGAGACCCTCGATTCTCAACTGTCGGCAACCTGATCTCAACCCCGAATCGACTTTGTCTCCGCTTCAGGATGAGGAACTCTGGTCAGCAACGGCTTCGGGAGTACACTGAGTCAACCGCCGATGTACCAGAATCTGGCGACGAACGGGCTCGAGATGAAAATTGCGGTCACCGCTGATGTTCACCTGGTTGCAGGCGACAACGGACATCCCGAGCGGTTGGCTGCGCTGCGTGACATCCTGGAACAGTTGCCCACGCTGGAAATCGACCGACTGATCATCGCCGGCGACCTCTTCGACCGGGATCTCCAGGGCTACGGTGAGTTCGAAACGCTGTGCAACGAATTCCCGGAGATCTCCATCGAGATCATTCCGGGCAACCACGACCCGAGCCTCGTACCCGAACACTTGCTGGCCCCCAACATCACCGTTTACTCCGAACCGCAACTTGTCGATCGAGACGGACGACAATTGCTGTTTGTTCCCTACGCCGAGGGAACCAAGATGGGCGAGGTGATCGACAGGTTTCGTGGCGAGTTGTCGGCTGGCCGATGGATTCTGGTGGGACACGGGAATTACGGCGGTGGTCTCAGCACGCCACATCCCCACGAACCCGGCGTTTACATGCCTCTTTCCCGTCGGGATATCGACCATTCCGAGCCGGCACTCGTTCTGCTGGGGCACATCCACGTCCCCACCACCCAACCACCGGTCCATTACCCTGGATCACCCTGTGGACTGGACATCAGCGAAACCGGCCCGAGACGGTTCTTGATCCTCGACACCAACGATGGATCCGTGGCATCCCAACCGATCCAATCCGAGGTGGTGTTTCTCGCCGAGCGATTTGTCGTTTTGCCGACCGAGAACGAAGCCGAACGGTTACGGACCGAAATCGCTCGTCGAATCGAATCGTGGCCGATCGATTCCGAAATGCGAGGCCGCGTGCAGGTGAGGATCGACGCGGTCGGATACTGTGAGAATCGCGAGACCATCCGGGACGTGTTGCAGCAAGGTTTCGCGGAATTCCAGTGCCACGACGGGACACCTCGCCTGAACAACCTGCACGTCGACCAAAACCCACAACTGATCGCCCTGGCCGGCCGTGTCCGCGATGAAATCGACCGGGTCGACTGGAACTGGAGCGATGGCGAACCCGAGCGAGAGGACGCACTGCTGGCGGCGTTGGCGATTCTCTACGGGACGGAGCCGTCATCGTGAGTATCCGAATCGAACGGGTCCAGGTGAAACCCGGTGGACCACTGGAACAACCCATCGACTGGTCGTGTGGCGACCTGACGCTGGCCTACGGCCCCAACGAAACGGGCAAGAGCTACGTCGTCGAATTTCTCGTGAAATGCCTGTTCCGAACCGGGGCCCGCAGTGGCAGCGGGTGGAACCTGAGAGACATGGGAGGAGGAGGGGGAGTCACGGTTTCGGGACTCGAGGACCAGTCGGTCAAGATGAGCATTTCGAAACGACCGAAAATCGACGAGGCGTGGGAAGCCGATCCACGAGGGCTGCCCCAGGACCTGTGCCGGCTGCTGGTCGTTTCGCAGGGAAACACCCGCTTGTCGACCACCGAGACCGACGACGGCATCGAGACAGACATGCTGCGAGAGTTCTTCTCGGGTGAGCATCTGATCGAATCCATCCGCAACAACCGTGCCCTGCCCAAGAGCGCCGCTTCGGCGTCTTTCGAATCCGGGACGATCAGTGGAAGCGGTCAATGGAGCGACAAGGGCGAACGCGAGAGGATCCTGGAGGAGATCGACAGCACCCAGGACCTCGTCGATCGATTCAACGACCAGGTCTCTCACGGCGCCATCGCCGCTCTGACGGCCAGCCGCGACCAACTCGCCGGACAACTCGAACAACTCCAGGCCGGTCGCCAGTACCGCGCCAATCAACTCGACTCGCAACTCACCAGCAGCACCGACCGGCTTGAGGCTCTCCCATCGACCGAGACGATCGAGAGTGTCTCGGCCGACCTGAGATCGTTGCGACGAGCCCGGGTCGCGGTCGAGACAAAGCAGGAACGCCAACACGAACTGACCGGGCAACGTGACGACCTCGAGTGGACCGTTTCGGCACTGGCTCACTACGACCGAATCGTCTCAGCTCGCCCCAAAGCATCCTCCTCCCGAGGACTGATCATCGCCTCGGCGATCGTGGCGGTCCTGGCGGTCCTGGCCGGTCTCTTCGCTCAACGGCTTGTACTCGGGCTCCTGGCGGTCGTTGCCGGTGGCCTCGCCGCGGCTCACCTCTGGCGGACACGCAACCCACCGGTCCCGGAACCCGACGACCCCGTTGAACTCGAGCGGATCGCCATCGAGTTCCAACGGCGGTTCCAGCAACCACTCGGTGACCGTGCGTCACTGGAACAGAAGATCGAAGCACTGAAAAAACTCGGCAACGAGGCCGAGGTGCTGGGCGAACAACTGGGACTGGAAACCGCCGAGACCCGGCACGAGACCGACCGGATCGGACGACTGCTGTCCGGGTGGAAAAGCGAGGACGTGTCCGAAGACGACTGGGACTCCCACATCGAATCACTCCGCCAGGAACGCCAACAACTCGATCAACGCGTGCGTGAGACCCGGAGTGAACTGGACCGCCTGGGCCTTCCTCCCGATGGCAAGGACGCTCCCTCGCCCGAGACGCCCTGGGACCCCGACCACTTCCAGCAACTCACCGATCAACACCGGCAGGCCACCGCGGATCTCGAGGACGAAATCCACGACCAGTCGCGGCTACTCGAAGAGGCACACCGGTCGGTTGGCGACACGACCGACCCCGACTGGGAATCGCTGCTGGCCGCGCTGGAGCGAGTCCTCGCCGACCGGCGGCAAGACTACCGCAACGTCACCGCACGGATGATCGCCCAGGTCTCCGTCCACAGGGTGCTCGACGACGTCGCTGACGAGGAAGCCAGGATGATCCAGGACGGTCTCGAAGGTGCGGTCATTCGAGAATCGATTCGGCTGATGTGCCCGCGCTACGTGGCATTGCGGTCCACCGAGGACGGCCTGGTCGTCGTGGATGATGATGACGACGAATTCCCAATCAAGGATCTGAGTACCGGCGCGCGAGAGCAGGTCTTCCTGGGTTCCCGCCTGGGCTTTGCACGCCTGGCTCTCGACGGCCACCCGGCATTCCTGATCCTGGACGATGCGTTCCAGCACTCCGATTGGTCCCGTCGTGAATGGTTGGTCCAACAGGTGGTCACGCTGGTCGAGGCGGGGTGGCAGGTGCTCTACTTCACCATGGATGACCACATCCGCGACCTCTTCGATTCCACCGGACAACAACTCGGTGACCGCTACGTCTCTCTCGCACTGCCCCAATCCACTCCCCCTGACGGCCACTAAGCCATGAGCAGCGACACCGGCACCACCGAACAACTCCGACAGTTGGCTATCGACCATCTCTGGCAACACAACCGCGACTGGGAAACTGCCGCTCGCGATCAGGAGCCACTGATCTTTGTCGCCGGCGACGGCATTCGTGTCACCGACACGGACGGCCAAACATGGATCGACGTCAACGGAGGCTACTCGTCGGTCAACATCGGTTACGGCCGGACGGAGATCGCCGAAGCGGCATTCGAACAACTGCGCCAGATCCCGTACTTCCCCCAGGGATCGGCCAACCCACCCACGATCAAATTGGCCGCCAAGCTGGCGGAATTGGCTCCGGGAAATCTGAACCGTGCCTTCCCCGTCAGCGGTGGTTCACTGGCCAACGAGACCGCCCTGAAAGTCGCCCGGGCCTATCAAAAGCGGCGAGGTCACGACGGCCGGTTCCGCATGATCAGCCGGCGCGGATCCTACCACGGGGCCACCGGTGGAGTGCTGTTCCTGGGCTCGGTGCCAAGTTCTCCACGAACCGATTATGAACCGGCACCCCCCGGCATGGTCTACGCGCCTCAACCCAACGCCTACCGCTGCGAACTGGGAAGCGAATCTCGCGAGGACTGTGCTGTCCGGTGTGCCCAGGCGATCGAGGACCTGATCCGATTTCATGGTCCCGAAACGGTGGCCGCCGTCATTGCAGAACCGGTCGCCAGTGGCCCCGGTGCCGTGATGCCCGACCCGATCTACTGGACCATGTTGCGTGACATCTGCACCCGTCACGGGGTGCTGCTGATCGCCGACGAGGTGATCACCGGTTTCGGCCGCACCGGAAAACTCTTTGCCATGGAACACTTCGGCATCGTGCCCGACATCATGACCATCGCCAAGGGCATCTCCAGCAGCTACCTCCCGCTGGGAGCCACGCTCGCCACCGACGACGTCGCCGCGGAGTTCGCTTCCGCGGGCAAGCACCTGCGGCATGTCTTCACCTTCGCCGGACACCCCGCCTCGGCCGCCGCGGGACTGAAGAACATTGAACTGATTCAGTCCGAGGAACTGGTCGACAACGCGGCACGGACCGGAGAGTACCTGTCGGAGAAACTCCACGAACTCCAGGAACGGCACCCGATCATCGGCGACGTGCGTGGGATCGGGTTCATGCAGGCACTCGACCTCGTCGCTGATCGGGAGACCCGTGCCATCTACCCGGAGGAGGCCAAGCTCGTCGAACGGATCAATGCCCGCTTCAAGAAACAACGCCTGCTGATCAAGGCCCACTCCGGACACATCATCAATCTCTCGCCACCGCTGTGCACCACCCGCGACGACCTCGATGAAATCGTCGCTGGAATCAGCCAGACGCTGGGAGAAGTGGAGGCCGAACTGGATTCCTAGGCGGAAACAACGGCTTCAGCGGGATCGAGTTGGAGGATTGACTGGAGAGAATTCAAGCTGGTTCTGCCAGGCGACCGAATCCAATAACAAGCCCCCCCCGGCCTGCAATCTGACGGATGCGACTTTCTCAAGGGCCAATCCTGATGTATCCTTCAGGCACAGGTCAGGGACGGATCCCCACTGCCTGTGATAGGAATCAACCATGCTCAGGCTCACCGACACCCGCCCGACACGTCACTGCCAGGGCCTGTCCCGTCGAGATTTTCTCGGTGTCGGCTCGCTGGGTCTGGGAGGACTCGGACTGTCCCAGATGCTCTCGGTCCGCCAAGCCCTGGCGGCAGCCGGGCACCCGGTGCGAGACAAGTCGGTCGTGCTGCTGTTCCTGAGTGGTGGTCCCCCGCATATCGAGATGTTCGACCCCAAGATGTCGGCCCCGGTCGAGATCCACAGTTGCTCGGGTGAGGTCCAGACGCGGATCCCCGGGATCACCTTCGGTGGGCACTTCGAGAAACTCTCACAGATGACCGACCGGTTCACCGTGGTCCGCTCCTACCGCAGCAACAACTCCGGACACACCTACCAGAAGGTCGCCAGTGGCAACAACCCGTTGAAGGCAACCATGGGCGCACTCTACGCCCGGGTCGCCGGCACCAATTCCTCGACCACCGGAATGCCGACCAACGTGCTGGTGGTGCCCGAGGCGATCAAGCCCGACCTGAAGATGAGGTCGAACTTCGAGACGAAGGCCTTGCCGACATTGACGGCCGCCGGCGATCTCGGCCCCAACTACGTCGCCTTCAACCCGCGAGGTGGTGGGCAGTTGAAGGCCAACATGCAACTGAAGTTGTCCCGCAATCGATTCGATGACCGTCGCCTGCTGCTGACCGGGCTGGACAACCTGAAACGCCGCTTCGACCAGGAATCGCTGGTAGACCAGACCGACAAGTACCAGCAACAGGCCTTCGAGGTGATCACCCGCGGAGTGGCCGAGGCATTTGACCTCTCGGGCGAGTCCCCGAAAACCGTCGCCAGTTACGACACCTCGCACCTGTTCAAGAACTCCGACGTCCACCGCTGGTACGACATGAGCCGGGCATCGAACCTGCTGGGCAAGCAGATGCTGATGGCCCGGAGACTGTGCGAGGCGGGCTGTGGATTCGTCACCGTCAGCGACTGCGGCTGGGACTTCCACAGCAACAAGAACAGCCCCAAGAATCTCGGCGGCATGAACTGGCTCGGTCCCCAGGTCGACCACGCCGTGGCCGCCTTCCTGGAAGACATCCACCAGCGTGGACTCTCGGAAAAGATCATGCTGGTGGTGACCGGCGAAATGGGTCGGACCCCGCGCAGAAACAAGAATGGCGGCCGCGATCACTACGGTGGACTCACCAGCCTGCTGGTGGCCGGAGGTGGTGTGCCCGGTGGCCAGGTCATCGGCCAGAGCGACAACCATGCGACCAAGCCAATCTCGACCCCCTACGCCCCCCAGGATCTGCTCGCCACGGTGCTCAACACTCTCTTTGACGTCGGAGAAGTCCGGGTCACCCGTGGGGTTCCGACCGAGTTGATCAACCTGCTGGAAGAGACCAGGCCCATCCCGGGACTGGCCTGATCTGCCGAGTGTCAACCACTCTCGTGGATCGACAGCAACCGCGAGGCCCCTAGCCCACCACTCCCGGCCGCCTCTGCCACGTGCCGGTCGCCTGCTGAATTGCGTGGGCCAGTTGCAGCACGCCGAAATCGTCCTGGTGGCGGCCGATGATCTGCAACCCCACCGGCAATCCGTCGTCGGTGAACCCAAATGGCAACGACAAGGCCGGCAGACCGGTGACCGTGATGAAGTAACAGGACATCATCCAGTCGATATAAGTCTCCATCGACTGCCCGTTGATCTCGGTGATGTATGGGGTCTGGACATCAAAGGGGGCCACCTGGCTGACCGGCATCACCAGGTATTCGTACTCGTCCATGAACTCCCGTACCCGGTGAAACAAC
Organism: uncultured Planctomycetaceae bacterium; assembly: GCA_964646205.1. Taxonomy (GTDB): domain Bacteria; phylum Planctomycetota; class Planctomycetia; order Planctomycetales; family Planctomycetaceae; genus UBA8437. The sequence goes on from CAZYAZ010000046.1 coordinate 24,609, forward strand.
GCCGTCCGCAACCGCTCGGCTCGAGCCACATCCGGGCCACTCTGCCGTTGTCCCGCCTCGGCATTCCAGATGATTGTCTCCTTGATCTTGTCACGGTGCTCTTCCAGGAGCGGGGTGAACTTGCTCTCAAACGCCCAGGCCCGCAGTGTCTTGAAACAAAAATCCGCATCACGGAAGTCGGGATGATCGTGTTCGAGCGTACAACCAATTGTGGAGAAAGCGTCGAGTTGAGACTCGAGTGCCTGGGAAACAGCATCGTCGACGGGAAAGGAGCCCAGGTCACGACTCCAGGCAACTCGCACACCACTGAAATCTCGCTCCAATGACTCCCGGAATTTCTCTCCCGGTGTACTCAGCGAGATCGGCACACGGGGATCCGGTCCGGCCAGTACGCTGAGCATCAATGCGGTGTCCTCGACCGTGCGAGCCATCGGGCCTTGCACCGAGATCGGGAACCAGCCCAGTTCAGTCGGATACACGGGCACGCGGCCCGGCGAGGTGCGAAAGCCGACGACGTTGCAAAAGTTGGCGGGATTGCGAAGCGAGCCACCCGTGTCGGACCCGTCGGCAAGCGGCACCATGCCACACGCCAGGGCCACCGCCGCTCCCCCGCTGCTCCCACCGCAGGTCCGCGAGGTGTCGTACGGGTTCAGACACGCTCCGAACACCGGGTTGAACGTCTGCGACCCGGCCCCGAATTCCGGTACGTTGGTCTTGCCCAATTGGACCACGCCTGCGGACTTCAGCCTCTGGATGATCAACGCGTCCTCATCTGGCACGAAATCGGAATAAATCGGCGATCCCCACGTCGTGCGGATACCGGCTGTCGCCACCAGGTCCTTGTGAGCCACCGGCACACCGTGCAGCGGCCCCAGCGACTCACCGCGGGCCTGCGCCTCGTCGGCCGCCGCGGCCTGCTTGCGGGCCAGATCGTCGGTGAGCGTGACGATCGCATTGACCTGGGGATTCACCCGGTCGATCTGGTCCAGGTGTGCGTCGAGCAACTCTCGAGCCGAGAGTTCCCCGCTGCGAACCAGAGACGCGAGTTGGACGGCCGACTGGAAACACAGTTCATTGGACATGGTTTTTCCTGCTATCGGACCCGGGACCATTCGCCTGTTTCGAGTTCATACGTCAAACGGGTCGGAGACGAACATGGCACCGGCAAGCGGATACTCGGCCCGTTTCTCCTCCGACATATTTTCGGCCGCGGTGGTCACCACCAGTCGAGTCCCCTCGGGAGAATTCCACAACAGTGGACAGGTCACCTGGGGCGACCCCGGAACCCGCCACACGGCCAATTGCGATCCGGTCGCCAGGTCGTACTCGTGCACCTCGCCCGATTCAGCCGACTCGGGATTGTAGAACGCAATGATCACGCTACCGGCACTCCGCCCGGCCACCATTCCGTCGGGAAAAAACGGCAGGTGAGTCAGATCGAGAATCGTCTCACGTTCCCCCAGCGTGCCGGAATCCGGATCGAGCAGATAACCGACGACCTTCTTGGTTGGCGAATCGATATCCCACAACCACCAGCCAGTTCCTTCCCTGCGGACAACCTTGCCATTGGAACACAGTTGATCGTTGCGGAGTTGAAACAACTTCCGGTCGGCCGACCGCCAGAAGTAGAGCCCGGCTTTGAATTCATCAAAGGCCAGATCCTTGCAGCCAAAGACCAACCCCTCGTCAATCTCGACCCCGTCGTTGATAATCGTGTTCTCGACCCCGACATCCACCTCGACGCTCACCTGTTCACACCGTCCGCTGCTCAGCCAGACGCGGCAGACATGGCGATCGACACCGACCAGGAACACGTCGGGATCGTCGCTCGGAAAAGCAAATCCCGGTCGTCCGGGCAACGTCACCTGCCGATTGAACTGGCTGGCAACGTCCAGCACACACAGTGACCCGGTCGTGTGTTCGGGTCCGTGCTGGATCGCCACCCAACTGATCTCGCCCGACCCACAATCGATGGGTCCCTCGGGCAGATAGCCCAACTCGGGATTTTCCGGCTGGTAGAGAACCCGCAGTTCGCTCGTCTCCGTCGCTCCTGACATGTTCGCGTGCCCCCCTGGCTAACCGGGCAGCATGCAACGACCACCACTGGCAACGATCGTCTGCCCGGTCATGTAACTGGACTCTTCGGAGAGTAGAAAACGAGCCACGGAGGCCAGTTCCTCGGGTTGACCAATTCGTCCGATCGGCGTGTTCTCGATGATGTGCGCCATGGCGTCGTCACCGAGCGTGTGAGCCATTTCGGTCTCGGTCAGTCCAGGACACAGGCAATTGACCCGCACGTTCTTGCCAGCCCAGGCATGGGCCGTGCAGCGGGTCAACGCGATCACGCCGGCCTTGGACGTCGAATACGGCACCTGGTTCATCCGTTCTCGAAGCCCGGCGATCGAACTGACTGTCACGATTCGCCCGAATCCCCGCTCGATCATCTCGTCCTTGACGGCGTAGATCATCGTGAAGGTGCCATCGAGATTGACATTCAACTCGTGTTTCCACAGTTCCCAGGTGATCTCGTCGGCTGGCGTCGGGCTGCTGGTGCCGGCCGAACAGACCAGCATGTCGATCGGCCCCATGGCCTCGCGGGCGGCGGCGACAATCGCAGCGGCTCCTTCGGGAGTCGACACATCCCCGGCCACCGCGACTCCCTCTCCGCCGGCGTTCTCGACCTCCGCCACGGCCGCAGCCGCATCCTCGGCCCGTGACACATAGTTCAACGACAATTTGGCCCCCTCGGCAGCCAGCATCACCGCCAGCGACTTACCAATGCCCCGCGTGCCACCGGTGATCAGCACATGTCGACCCGCAAAGTCACTTTCACTCATCATTGCCTCGTTTCTTTTCCGTGGTTGTCACGTGTCGGTTGTTGCTGAAACCGGTGACCTCACCGGTCAGATCATCGGCACGGCTCGTTGCACCAACTGCAAACAGAAGCCCCAGGGGTCGCGGATCATACCCAACCGGTCACCCGACTCGTTGGCATTGATCTCACCGTCGGGCGTGCCGCCGGCTTCGGTCAACCGGGCCATGTCAGCTTCGATGTCTTCGGTCACCAGTGCCAGGTGCAGCCCCATTGCGGGGATGTCGGCAAAACCATGCACGTCAATGGCCGGGTTGCCGTAGAGTTCCAGCATCACCGTTCCGCTGTCATCGGCCAGGAAGTGAATCCAGGGCGGCGCGTCGATCTGACGCTTGATCGTAAAACCAAGGTTCTCGACGTACCAGCGGGCCACGCTGATCGGGTCTTCGACGTTCCAGGCCAGGTGTTCGATCTTCACGATGACAAGCTCTCGGAATGGGTGCTGTGGACAGAAGTCAACGAGAATACTCGCGAAGCCTCCCAAATGAAAACGAGCCCTGCCGGCCACGTGGCCGGCAGGGCTCTACTCACAGGTGCCGATCTCAGTTGTGTGAGGACCGCCGAGAAGCCAGGACGGCTTCTCGGCGGAGGGAAGGTAGCAAAAATTCTCTTACGACCGATGAGGAAAGGTGAGGAGTATCGGTCGCACCTACAAGATCGTCAGTCCGGCCGCCTCACTGGGTAAGAAACCGTCTCGCGAAGCCGACAATTGGTGACCTCCGGTGGGTTAGACCGGCGGTGCCGCGCAATCGGGCTGTTCGGCCGATGCCATCCGCATGGGTCCTACGGATCGAATAACCCGCGCGACCGCACCTCCGTCAGCAATCGGCCACCAGGCACAAATTCGCCGTGGCCCCGGAGCCCTAGGCCAGGATCTCTCTCACCACCTCACCGTGCACGTCCGTCAACCGGTAATCTCGTCCGGCAAATCGGTATGTCAAACGCTCGTGATCCAATCCCAGCAGGTGCAATATTGTCGCATGGAAATCGTGCACGTGGACCCGGGACTCGGCCACGTCGATCCCAAGTTCATCGGAAGCCCCGTGCACCAGGCCGGGTTTCACTCCCCCACCGGCCATCCAGGAACTGAACACCTGGTGATGGTGCTCGCGACCGGGATGGTCCGCTTTCTCGTGATACGGTGTCCGACCAAATTCGGTCGTCCAGACCACCAGCGTGTCGTCGAGCATTCCACGCTGTTTCAGGTCTGTCACCAGCGCAGCAATCGGGCCGTCGACATTCCGGGCCAGCGGACCGTGGGTCGCCATGTTTCCGTGGGCATCCCAGTTGCCCGACGAACCCACGTCGATCAATTCAATGAACCGTACACCCCGTTCGGCCAACCGTCGTGCCACCAGGCACTGCCAGCCAAACCCGGTCGTCTGACCCGGACCGATCCCGTACATTGCCAACGTCGATGCGGTCTCCCCCCCCAGGTCCATCGCCTCGGGAGCCTCTCGCTGCATCCCGAACGCCGTGTCGAACGAACGGATCCTTGCCTCCAGTGCCCTGTCAGCAATCCGACGTTTCAAGTGCCGACGATTCGCTCCGCCTAGCAATTGCAGTTCCAACTGTTGCAAACGCTCGTTGCCAGATCGTGGCCTCAGGTTCGGAATCGGATTGTCGCCGGGAACAATCCATGTCCCCTGGTGGCAACCCGGCAAAAAATCGCTGCCCCACGTCTGGGAACCGGCGTAGGGGGTCGTGGGGGCCAGGACCATGAACGAGGGAAGATTCCTGTTGAACGTGCCCAGTCCGTAGCTGCACCAGGCACCGATCGAGGGGCGAGCGAATGTCCAGGACCCGCAATGCATCCCCAGCGTGCTCTCGTAGTGATTCGTGTGATCGGAGGACATCGAACGGATGACACACAGGTCATCGACAATCGACCGCATTCGTGGAAACAGGTCACTGACCTGGGTGCCACAGTCCCCGCCCGGCCGGAATTTCCAATCAGGCCTCTTGAGATGTCGTTTGAATTCCCCCAGTTTGCCCTGCCAGTTGTCGACCGTGATGGACTGCCCGTGACGAGCGAAAAGCTGGGGCTTGGGATCGAAGCTGTCGACGTGCGAGACGCCACCGGTCATGTACAGGAAAATGACACGGTTGGCCCTGGGAGCATGATGTGGATCCCGTGGAGCCAGGGGGTCGACCGCACCACGACCACCCACCGCGGCAAACCCTTGCGGGAGTCCACCGGCCAGCGCCAGCGAACCAAGCCCACCCGCACAACTGGCCAGGGCCTGCCGGCGGCTGGATTGACTGTCGATCTCGACAATTCGTGACATCAGACCACTCATCACTTCAGTCTACAAACAGGAATTCGTTTCTGGTCAACAACGTCCGCACCAACGCCGACCAGGCAATCCGACTGACCGGCTGACCCTCTGCCACCTGCAGTGCCCGGGAGTAATCCAACAGAAACTTCTCCGCCTCGGCCGTTTCCCTGGCGGTTGCCTCCCGGCCCAATGTCAGTTGCCAGGCTTGTTGCAACCGCCCGGAACGAGTTTTCGAAACCGACAACACCCGGTCGGCCAGAACAGCAGATTGCTCGTGAACAAACTCGCTGTTCATCAAGAACAACGACTGGGTCGGCACGGTCGTCAATTCGCGGTGAGCAGTACTGACGTTCGGATCGGCTCCGTCGAAGAGTGCCAGGAATGGATGACGTTTCAACCGCTGCTGCATCAGGAACACGCTACGACGTTTTGTGGGATAGAGCCCGTAAAACGGAGCGTGCTGGGAAAATGTCCAGCCACCCTGGTCCGGAAACGGATGAGGTCCTCCGATACTCTGGTCCAGTTCTCCGCTGAGAAACAACATCGAATCGCGAATCTCCTCGGCCGACAATCTTCGACGGTTGAAACGCCACAGCAATCGCGATTCCGGGTCGCTCTGGCTCGACCGCTGGTCGAACTGGCTCGATCGCCGGTAAGCCGCCGAGTCCATGATCAGCCGGTGCAACGTCTTGACCGAAAACCCCGTCTCACGAAAACGCGAGGCCAGCCAGTCGAGCAATTGCGGGTGGGTTGGGCGTTCTCCGCGAACGCCGAAATCGTTCTCGGTCGCCACCAGCCCACGACCGAAATGACCTGCCCAGATCCGGTTGGCCATCACCCGCGGCATCAGTGGGTTGTTTTCACGAGTCAGCCAGCGCGCCAATTCCAGTCGACCGCTACCGCCGGCCTGTGCGAGCGGTTCACCGCCGAGAATCTCGAGATTCCGTCTCGCCACCACCGCTCCCAATTTCGCCTTGTCACCGCGAAGACGGATCCTGCCGTCGGCCGGCTTCTCCTTGTCGATCGCCCCGTAATGCATTCCAACCGGTTCAACCAACCCCAGCGCGTCACGTTGCCGACGGAGCAGAGCCAGTCGCTCCGACAGCCTGGCCAATTCCTGCCTGCTGCCCCCCAACTCCACGACCAACGGTGTCAGGTCATTGCCGTTGGCCCAACCGGCACCTCGATCCGTCGGCGACTGGAAAAATGTCCAGGCCTCGCCCAGGTCCTCGCGCCCCGGATGCGGATTCCCAAGAAGAAAACGATCAATGACATCCGGAACCAGTTGCCATTTCCGTGTCGGGGTCCCATCCCTGTCCTGCTCCTCGGCAATCTCCTGGATCGACAATTCAACCCGCGTCAGGTCGCACCCGTAACTGACCTGCGGAACCAGGACCAGTTGAAGATAATCGCCCTCTTTGACTTCCACAGACTCCAACGCCTTTGCCGAGATTGGACTCGTTCCGGCTCTTGTGTTCCCGGCCGAAGCCAGCGGTGTGAACCCCGCAGCATCCAGCCGGTCGATGTGCCACCGCACGCTGTCACCACATTGGCGGTGCTGGTCGACGATCCGGCCAGACACGCGAACCCGCCCGGTGAGTGGACTCCGCCAGGCAATCCCCACGCCATCCTTTGCAGCCGGATGAACCACCAGGCTGCCGGGAGGGACCTCACCGGGGACCTTCAACAAGACCTGGGAGACATTGACTCCCACGACCGGCAAGTTGTTGCGATGCCAGACATGGAATCCCTTGTGCTTGTCGTGGTCCTGTCCCTTTTGGTTCAGCAACCGTTCGGCCAGGAAGCCCCGCCACGGGCTGATCCTCACCTTGTATTTCTCGCCCTTCCGGGAAGGCGGCCGTCCCCCCAGGCCGCCCTGCATCAACGTCAGCCGCAATGCCAACGGTCGAATCTCCTTGTCCAGTTTCTGGATCTTCAACTGGTAGGCGGCCCTGGATGGTTCTATCCGCTCAGCACGAACGACAGGAAACAGATCGTAGGGTTTTTTCTTCTGCTCGGAGCCAGGAAACGAATAACGGGTGCTCTCGAAGATGCCATACCACGAGTAGTAGTCCTGGGCATTGATCGGGTCGTACTTGTGATCGTGGCAACGTGCACAGCCCAGCGAGAGTCCCAGCACGACCTGTCCGAGCGTGTCGATGGTGTCCTGGATCGTCAGGTCGTGGTATTTCTCCGAATCGAACCCGAAACGGCGAGAGATGGCGATGAAACCGGTCGCGACCCGTAGACGTCGGTAGTCGTCATCGCCGAGTGACTTGTCCATTTCGGCGAGAATGTCGCCGGCCAACTGGTGCACGAGAAACTGGTCGTAGGGCAGATCGCGGTTCAGTGACTCGATCACCCAGTTGCGGTACTTGTACGAGAGTGGCGTGGGAAAGTCGGCGGTTTCGCCGGCGGTGTCCGCATAACGAACCACGTCGAGCCAGTGCCGCCCCCAGCGGACGCCATACCCTGGTGACTCGAGCAATCGGTCGACAACTCGCCGGAACGAACCGGGCTTGTCATCATCCAGGAATGCCCTGGTCTCCGCGGGTGTCGGCGGCAGCCCCGTCAGGTCGAATGTCGCTCGCCGCAACAGGGTTCGCCGGTCCGCCTCCGGCACCGCTTCGAGACCGGCCAACTGCAGACGGCGTCGGACAAAACGATCAATGTCGTTTCTCACATCCGGACCGTCAGCTTTCGGGACCTCCGGGTCACCGACGGGCTGGAAGGACCAGAATTTCCGCTCTCCGTCGGTGATCGCTCCTCCCCGCAATGCGGGGCCGGGCTCGGCGAGCAGCATCCCCTCCGGCCACACTGCCCCGTGACGAATCCATCGCAACAGGTCCGCAATCTCCAGGCGGCTCAGAGACCGTTCCGGAGGCATTTTCAACTCGCCGTCTCGACGCACTGCTGCCAGCAACGGGCTGCTCTTCGGGTTTCCAGGCACCACCACACGGCCTCCCTCACCACCCCGGAGCAATCCCGTGTGAGAATCGAGCCTCAACCCTCCCTCGGCTTTCTTCGGACCGTGGCACTTGACGCACCGGGCCACCAGCAATGGCCGGATCCGGTTCTCGAAGAATGCCAGGGCCTGTGCATCCGGCTTTGGTGTGCCGGCAACCGGGCCAGCCACCGCACTGTTCTGCCGTGTCACGGCCAGCACCGCGCCCTGCCATTTCGCCCCGTCTCGACGAGCGCCATCCAGTTTTGCTCCGACCAGCCGGGCACCTCGAAAATCGGCCCCCCGCAAATCGGCTCCCCTGAGATCGGCTCCATTGAGCACCGCACCGGCCAGGTTGGCATCTCGCAACGACGCCTGCCTGAGGTCGGCCCGTTGCAGGTTCGCTCCATGCAGATCCACCCGTTCCAGGTGGGCAGCTCGCAGGCGGGCCCCGGGCAACCACGCTGTGAAGACATTGCGACCGGCCTGGTAGTCCTTCGACGTGTACGCCTCGGCGAACGGTACCGACGCAAGTCGCTCGGCCAGCGAGGGCCGGGCCAGCCGGGTCCCCTGCAGGCTCGCACCTTCGAACGAAACACGTTGCCACACCACGCTGGTGTCGGCTTGTTGATCAAGCACCCACCGCAACAAGCGACCACGGCATTGGGCCGTGGCTGCCCGGCTCAATTCGACCAGTCGCTTCACCGTGACTTCCGGCACCGGTTTGTGCGGTTTTAGCTGTCGAGAAATGGCCGACAACTCGCGATCCAGCGCCGCGGGTTCGATCGCCACTCCCACCGGAACCGCCAGCAGGCACACCACGACGACACCGCCAACCGCAGCGAACACATCCAACCGAGCCCGGAACATACCGGTCGATCTGCAGGCAGCCCACCCCCTCCGCATGCTCACACCTCGCCCAGGCGTTCGGTCGAATCACCAAACGTCTTCAGGTGGACACCGACCTTCTCGAGCAGGGACAGGTACAGGCTGCACATCTTCCGGTTGGGTTTTCCCCGGTAATCGAGCACTCGCCCGGTCTGGATTTTCCCACCACCCCGGCCGACCACGACAACCGGCAACTGGGTCGCATCGTGATGGCCAGTCAGCATGCTCGAACAGTACAGCAACATCGAGTTGTCCAGGGCGGTCCGTTCACCTTCCTGGATCTTGTCCAGTTTCGTGGCGATGTAGGCCAGTTGTTCGATAAAGAACTGGTTGACCTTCAACCAGTCAGCCGTGTCGTTGTGGGACAGCAGGTGGTGGATCATGTAATCGACACCCAGGTGCGGAAACCGCATCGACGAGTGATCGTTGTTGAGCTTCAGCGTGGCGACGCGGGTGGTATCGGTCTGAAAACCGAGCACCACAATGTCGCTCATCAGCCGCATGTGTTCATCGACATCCTGGGGCAACCCATCCTTGGGACGGGGGATATTCGGCTTCGTCAGTGTTGGTCGCCAGCCCTGGAACTTGCCATCCTTGCCGGCCCGGTCGATTCGCTGCTCGACATCCCGGACCGAATCGAGGTACTCGTCCAACTTGCGACGATCGCTGAAGCTGATTCTTCCCCGCAACGAGCGAGCCTCGGCCAGCACCGCGTCCAGGACACTGCGATCGGTCTTCTGGACGGTGTCCTTGAACATCCGGTCAAACGCCAGGGCCGGGTACAGTTCCAGGGGCGTGGGGGTCGTTGGCGAGGTCCAGGAGATATTCGAGCTGTAGAGCATCGAGTAGTTCTTGTGAACACTGGCGATCGACTTCTCGCATCCCAGCACCAGGCTGGGCACCTTGGTCTGGTTGCCGTACTTCCGCGCGATCAACTGATCGATGCTGGTTCCCGAGCGAATCGTGCCGCCGGCCGCCAACGGGGCACCGGAGAGCAGGTTTCCGGTCTGGGAACTGTGGATGTTCCCCTTGAGAGCCTCGGCGTTGTACAGCCCCTGTATGAACAGCATCTTCTCGCGATGTGGCGTCAGCGACTCGAGCACCTTGCCGAGTTTCATCTGGGAACCGGTTCCCTGGGCCGACCACTCGGTCTTGTGAAAGCCGTTTCCCGAGAACAGGCAAGCGAACCGGACCGGAGCGTCGCTGCCGGCCTGCCTGGGCAGCGGTTCGTCGGCCCAGACGTTCATCGATTCCATCCACGGCAAAGCCATGCTGACACCCAACCCACGCAACATCGCACGACGGGTGAAACGGTCACGAGTCACATCACTGGTCATGGATCCAGCCTTTCCAGAAACTCAATCATCTGACTTGGTAGCCAGCAGTCCCCGATGATACCGGAACTGACGACTGGTCACGATATCCTTCACGACCACCGACAGGCGATAGTCGTGCGCCCGGAGATCTTTCTGGATACGATCCAGCAGCGGTTCGTCGGACAACTCGACTGACCGTCCCAGGGCAAAGCCCAGCAGTTTCCGACAAAACTGCCTCACAAACTGGTCCCGCCGCCGGGTCAGCAGGTAATTCCTCAGCCCCGAGATTCCGTTGAACCGGGTTCCGTCCTTCAGGATCACCTTGGTGTCGATCGGACGACCGGCCAGGTCCTTCTGCCGAGACCGGCCGATCGCATCGAAGGATTCCAGTGCGAACCCGAACGGATCAATCCTGTCGTGGCAGACAGCACAGGAGGCCGTCTGTCGGTGTTTTTCAACCAGTTGCCGTACCGTCAACCCGTTGGTGTCGGTCTCGCTTTCCGGCAAATCGGGCACCTTGGCCGGCGGCTTGGGCAACTTCTCGCCCAGCATTGTTTCTACGACCCAGTTGCCTCGCAGGATCGGACTGGTCCGGGACGCTCCCGACTGCTTCGACAGCAGGCTGGCCATCCCCAGGATGCCTCCGCGTCCCTGTTTTTTCAGGCCATCAGTTCGCCACCAACCCGCCGACTGCTTCTCGCCAGATTGTCCATTCCGCACGGCCAAACCGTAAAACATCGCCAGTTCGGCGTTGACGAAGGTGTAGTCCGCATCAATCAGGTCCAACACGCGTCCGTCGGTACGAAAGATGTGTTCGAAAAATCGCACCGATTCCTCGTACATCGCACCACGGAGCCCGGCAAACTCGGGATACAATTTCTCGTTTTTCTCGTCATGGGAATCGAAGCCGCGAATCCCCACCCACTGCGCTGCAAACTCGGTGGCCAACCCACGAATTTTCTGGTCGGTCAGCATGCGCATCGCCTGGGCCGTCACGACCTGCGGGTCCTGCAACTTTCCTGAACGAGCCACTTGTCTCAGCGAGGCATCCGGCGAGCTTGACCACAGGAAATAACTCAGCCGGCTGGCCAGTTCCCAGTCGCTCACCGCACGTGCCGCCTGTCCCTCGCCGGGCTGCTCGACCTTGTAGAGAAAATTGGCCGACACCAGCACACGAGCCAACAACAGCCGCCAGGCCGCATCATGTGACAATCCCTGGACCCGGAGTTGTCCATACAGGGTCTTGAGCGTGGAACGCTCATCGGCGACCAGGGGCCGACGCCAGGCGGTTTCTGCAAAGTCGAGCAATTTCTCCACCTGCACCGGCTCGGTCGCCTTCAGGTGCTTCTCGAACGCGGCGGCCCGTTTCCGGATCGGTTCGCGAAGTGGCTCGAACTCTTCGACCTGTCCCACCTGGGAGGCGAACCCCTGGAACAGGTCAAACGTGTTGTGGATCTTCCGAGCGTCCTGGCTAACGAACCGCAGCTGCTTCCAGTCTCGTTCCAGCGCCTTCCGTTCGGCGACAGTCATCATCAGCCGCATCAAGGGCTCGTCCTCACGATGGAACAGCACCAACGTGATCACCTCGTCGATCGGCACCAGCCGGTAGTAGCACATCGCGGCGGGAAACAGGTCCTGGAATTCCGAGATCCCGCGGGCCACCCTTTTGGCACCGGGTGAATTGGCGGTCACCACGATCGGTGACCCCACCACCATGCGATTCACCGCCGATGGCTTTGTACCCAGCGACAATTGCACGCTGCCCCGTCCCATCGCCGACTTGTGCAACCGACCGTTGACGATCAACTCGCGGCCCGCCGCCACCGAAGCCGGCAACGACAGTGTCACCACGCTGGGAGCCGCCACGACCAGGTCGGTCGATCCCACTTCGGCTCCCTGCAATTTCCGACCAAACATCTCCGGGTCCGGCCCCACGTCTCCGGGTTGTGGCTTCCCGGCCACATCCTGTCCCAACGCCGCGGGATCCACCAACCCCAACAGTGTCCCATCCGGACGAACCAGGGCGTCAAAGAGCACAGCGTCGGGCGAGTCCTTCTGTTGGGGCCGTTCACCGTTCACCAACCGGCCGATCTTTTCGGCCAACGCCTGCCGCTCAACCGGCTTGGTCGATTCCAGCCACCGGGCCAGCAACGACCCCTCGGGGACCAGGTTGGCTTGAGACGCCGTGGCCACCGGCTCCTGGTAGAAGTGCCAGACATCCGCATTGCCAAATCGATCCGCGTGTGGGTTGCCCTCGTTGATCGTGTCAGCGACTTCCCGCTCCAGGTCCCAGGTCCTCTTCTTTGCGGTCAATTCGGTGATCACGATATTGACACGGGTCAGATCACAGGCGTGTTCCCGTCCCCTGGGCCCCACTTTCAAGGACAGGAGGTCACCGACCCGGACCAACTGTGAGGCCACTGCCGGGATCGCCTGCCGCTTCCCCCTGTCGATCTCGCCGCTGCGCAAAACCCGGCTCGAACGGCCACGGGCCAGTTCCAGTCTCCAGGAGACCCCATTCCCGCAGGCCGCATGCACGTCCTGGACGAACGCCTCGATCTTGACCGGACCGGCCACCGGGCTACGCCAACCGGCGGCCACGAACAGTGTCGGCGACGGATGCATGGCGACGCTGTGAGGAGCCATCGTGCCGGGCACATTGACCTGCTGATCCGATGAATTGGTGATCAAGGATGGCGTTTCCTGCACTCCGTAACCGTCGATGAAATCGTGCCCGTTTCGGTCAACAAATCCACCGGCAAGATACTTGTCAATCCGCACCGTCTGGCCATCATCGATCCCGGTCATCTGCAACCAGGCCAACAACAGGTGACGATCCAACTTGTGGGCCCGGGCCAGCGCGGGCACATCGAGTTCTCCCTTGGCCCGTTCCGCCTCGGTGACCGCGGCCAGGTAACGCCCGGCGGCCGGCAACTCCTGTCGACGCAACCGGTCCAGGCCGAAAGCGACAGCGCGGACATCCCGGAGAAAAATCGATGGGCGACTGGTGCTGACCAGTCGAGGCTGTTGCCAGTGGACCAGGTCTCCCTCGGCTCCGTCCCCGGCGGTTCCGGCAGACAGGGACACCACGATCCGGCCATCCTTTCCCGCCGGCGGCAGCTTCAGCCGCAACGGCTGGCTTTCAACGTGGGACACCTTGCGAGTCTGCCACGGCTTGAAGTGACCAACGGTGCCGAAGGTCCACAATTGCGGCTCCCAGCGCTTGACCGCCTCCGACAATCGCACGCCATCACCGGGTTTGGCCTTCCGCCACTCCGCGGCCAAACCGGCCAGCATCGGCGAGTCCCCCGGGGCATGCACGGCTTTCCAGATTTTCCCCAGGTAAGGGGAACTCAGTGTCTCGCGGGCAGCCACCCGACCGATCGCCCTGGGGTCCGCTGCCAATTCCTGGCGGTGTTTCAATGTCGCCTCGAAGTATCGCGAGAGATCGACCCGACCATCGGGTCCGACATGGCGGGCATAGCGGGCCTTGATCCGGGCCATCAACGCATCGCTCCAGTCACGGCGAGTGGTCCCGGGATCGAACCGGAACCCGTCGGGCAGCAACACCGCATGGGCAGCGATGCCCTTGGCGGCATCCAGGTACTTGTTCAACAGCGCCGGCGACATCACCAGCGATTCACCGGTGTTGGTGAATCCCTCGCCGGCCGCCCCATCCACGGGAAATTCACGAGCCGGATCCAACCCCTCCACCGCGGTCACGGCCCGTACCGTGCGGGTGTATTCGACATTGCTCAATCGCCGCAGCACGACGCGTCCGGGATCGCCGGCCCGCGCCAGCGCCTCGGCATCCAGGTACCGTCGTGACCAGCCACGCAACAGGGTTTTCTCCGAGCGGGTCAACTGCGGAGAGTCCTTGGGCGGCATCTCGCCGTTGTCCAGTTGCTCGATCACCTTGATCCAGACCTTCGGATCGCGGCGAACCGAAGCCAGCGAAGCAAACCGTTCCAGGTCCAGTTCACCCTTCTTTTTCTTTGAAGAATGGCAGGTCACGCACCGCCGACGCACCAGGGCCAGAATCGACCGCGAGTACTCGCTTCGCAAGGAATTGAAGTCCGGCGGTGCCGCGACAAGAGACTCACCGGCACAACACGTCATCGGCACCAGAATCGCAGCGATGGCCGTAGACCACTTCATTTTCCAAGAGCCTCTTGCTGGCGAATGCCCCGGCCGCTTGTGACGACCAACGGGGTGGGATAGCCTCAATTGATCTTACCCACCCGGTGGCCTCCGCGTCATCGCGACACGCCCGCCGGGCCAGCATGCCATTGGCAATTGGCACACCATGAACGAATCGAAACCGGCCACCCCGGATTCCGATGCCACCGTGCCGGACGGTGACGGACGGTTTCGTCCCGACACCTGCCTGCCGGCGTGGGGCGATGCCGACCTGCCCGAACCGAAGCGGCTGGGGATGAAGAATCTCGCCGGGTTCATCGGACCGGGAATCGTGATGTGCGGAGTCCAACTGGCCGGGGGCGAGTGGTTGCTGGGGGCCGAGATCACCGCCAAGTACGGCGGCGGACTGATGTGGATCGCCGCTGTCGCCATCATCGGCCAGATTTTCTACAACATCGAGTGCGGGCGGTACGCGCTGTACTGCGGTGAACCAGTCTTCACCGGATTCATGCGAGCCCGGCCGGGCCCCACCTTCTGGATTGGCGTGCTGATCCTGCTCAGCGTCGGTGCCTTCATCCCGGCTCTTTCGACGACTGCCGCCACGGTGATCGCCGCTCTGTATCTCGACCGACCACCCGGTCCCGAGGACCGCATGCTGGTCAACACGCTCGGGTACCTGCTGCTGGGCGGCGTGACCCTGCCAATTCTCGTCGGCGGAAAAATCTACAACACGATGCAGTGGGTCATGACCACCAAGATCGTCGTTGTATTGGGTTTTTGCGTCGTGATCGGCGTGACGTGTGTCAGTGCCGAAAAATGGGGCAATGTCTTTGGCGGGTTCTTCAAGATCGGCAACGTCCCGGTCGTCGCCGCAGAGGACTCCAACGGCAACGGACAACTCGACCAGGATGAAATCGATTTCGACGGGGACGGCCACGCCGATGTTGTCGAACCGTACAAGCTCGACGCCGCAGGGAACATCGAGTCGTTCGAGGATCTCGACCAGGACGGTCACTGGGATGGCGAGTCGATCGGAAACCTGTTCTTCGACGACGGCCCTGACGGGGGATGGCCACTGATCTTCCTGGGCCAGATCGCGCTGCTGGGAGCCTTTGCCGGTTACGCCGGAGGCGGAGGGCTGGGCAACTCGACCTACTCCAACTATGTCCGTGACAAGGGCTGGGGGGTGGGCAGCCAGGTCGGTGCCATTCCCAGTGCCATCGGTGGACGAGACATCACTCTCTCGCACGTCGGCAAGGTCTTTGCCCTGACGCCGGAGAACATGAAACGCTGGAAAGGGTGGTGGAAATACATCATCACCGACCAGGTGTTGATCTGGGGCCCCGGCTGCGTGATGGGCATGGCCCTGCCCGCCCTGCTCTCGATCGAGTTCGCCGAACATTCCCCCATGTTTGGCGACCCCGACCGCCCCGACTACGCCCAGGCGATCATCACCGCCGACGGCATGCGCCACGACCCGGCTCTCTCGGCCGGTTGGCAACAACTGCTCTGGATCGGCACGCTGTTGATCGGATTGCTGGTGCTGCTGCCCAGCCAGATGTCGATCGTCGAGCACTTCAGCCGACGCTGGACTGATGTGATCTGGTCGGGAGTCCGACGGGTGCGCGAGACCATGCAACCCCACGAGGTCCGCAAGATCTACTACACGATCCTGTTGCTGTACGTCGGCTGGACCTTCCTGGGAGCGTTCCTGTTTCAGACCTTTGGCCAACCCAAGCTGATGGTCCTGGTCGTGGCCAATCTCAACAACATCGGACTGGGATTCACCGCGTTCTTCGTGCTGCGCAACAACCTGGTTTACCTGCCCCCTGCCCTCCGCCCGGGATGGATCGCCCGCATCGGCATTTCTCTCTGCGGCGTCTTCTATCTCGGCTTCGCCGGCCTGGTCTTTTACCAGAAACAACTCCCGTTGCTGCTGGGACTGTTCAAGTAACCGGTCCCGAACCCGAAGCGGACTTTCCGACTCGTTCGCCCCCGGCAGCCTCAATCTTTACCCTCTAGGAACTTGCTCTCCTTTCGGATCAACGACGGACAGGACCGATGACCAGCGAAATCACCACACTCCCCGACAAGGACACCCTGCTGGACCTCTACCGCACGATGCAGACGATCCGCCAGTGCGAGGAAGAACTGGCTCGCTGCCATCAGCGAGGACTGGTCCACGGAGCCTGTCACACCTACGTCGGCGAGGAAGCCATCGCCAGTGGAATCTGCGCCCACCTGGACAGGGACGATGTCGTCTTCAGCACCCACCGCGGTCACGGTCACGCCCTGGCCAAGGGGCTCGAGCCCCGGCAACTGATCGCCGAACTCTTCGGCCGGGACACGGGGTGCTCGGGCGGACGTGGCGGCAGCATGCACCTGTTCAGCCCCGAGATCGGGTTGATGGGCACCAGTGGAATTGTCGCCAGTTGCATCCTGCAGGCCACCGGCGGGGGTTACACCTCCAAGCTCTTCGAACGCGACCGTGTCTCGGTCTGCTTCTTCGGCGACGGAGCCGTCAACAACGGCGCGTTCCACGAAGGCCTGAACATGGCCAAGATCTGGAACCTGCCGGTGATCTTCGTCTGCGAGAACAACCAGTTTGCCACCGAGGTGCCGTTCCATGAGTCCAGCGCGATCCCTGACGTGGGGCGCCGGGCCGACAACTATGGCATGCCGGGCCTGGAACTCGACGGCAACGACGTGCTGTCAATTCATGAACAGGCCGGCGAGGCAATCGCCCGGGCCCGCTCCGGTGGAGGGCCCACACTGATCGAATGCAAGACCTACCGCACCAGGGCTCACGCCGAGGGCATGGGCGACTTCACCTACCGCACCAAGGAAGACGTCGAGGAATGGAAGCAGCGTTGCCCGATCGGTCAATTGCGGAAACGTGCCATCGACGACCAGTTGGTCGAAGCCACCGAATTCGACACGATCGACGACGAGGTCAAGCAACTGATCGCCGAGTCACGAGAATTTGCCGAGGACAGTCCGTGGCCGGCCCCCGAGACCGCCACCTTGCACATCTACGCCAATCCGGACGATGCTCCGGCTGCCGGCCCGGAACCGGAACCCGGTGACCGCGAATTGACCTTCGTCGAAGCCACCCACGAGGCCCTGGCCGTCGAGATGGATCGCAATCCTGGCATCTTTGTGATGGGCGAAGGCATCGGGGCCCGGGGCGGCAACTTCAACACCACCGCGGGCCTGTTCGACATTCACGGAGCCACCCGCCTGGTCGACACGCCGATCTGTGAACGCGGCTTCGTGGGCCTGGGTTGTGGAGCAGCAATGACCGGCAGTCGACCGGTGATCGATTTCATGTTTGGCGATTTCATCATGGACGCCGTCGGCGAACTGGTGAACCAGATCGCGAAGATGCAGTACATGAGCAGTGGGCGGCTGAAGATGCCGATCCTGCTGCGAGGCTGCATCGGCATCGGTCACTCCGCCGCCACCCATCACTCGGGAAATTATTACCCGCTCTACGCTCACTTCCCCGGCTTCCGCGTGGTCGTCCCGTCCAATGCCTACGACGCCAAGGGGCTGTTCCGCAGGGCCCTGACCTGCAACGACCCGGTCATGTTCCTGGAGCACCGTGAGATTCTCACGGCCAAAACGGCAGTGCCCGAACAGGATTACGAGATCGAATTTGGCCAGGCACGAGTCGTTCGTGAGGGATCCGACGTGACGGTGGTTGCGATCGCAAGAATGGTGCACCACACCCTGGCGGTCATAGACGAGCTGGCGGCCGAGGGGATTTCCGTCGAGTTGATCGACCCGCGAACGGTGCTGCCACTGGACACCGAGACGATTGCCACCAGCGTGGCCAAGACCGGTCGCCTGCTGATCGTCGACGAGACATTTGCACCGGCAAGCATCGGAGCCCAGATCGCCGCGGTGCAGGCCGACAGCGGTTTTGACGATCTCGACGCACCGATCAAGCGGATTCATGGGACGTTCACACCCACCCCCTACAGCCCCTCGCTGGAATCCGCCGTTGTGCCTCATCCCGAAACGGTCGCCGCCGCGGTGCGCGACCTGATGGCGGAGTAACCCGAACATGGCACATCCCATTCAAATTCCCCGGCTCGGCTGGAGCATGGAAGAGGGCGTCTTCGTCGAATGGCTTCGAGCCGACGGCGAGATGATCGAGCCCGGCGACGTGCTGTTCAATCTCGAGGGTGAAAAGGCGATCCAGGAGATCGAATCGATCGACGGCGGCGTGCTGCGGATTCCCGCCGACGCACCGGCCGAGGGTGACACCGTGCTGGTCGGCCAGGTCATCGGGTGGCTGTGTGCCGAGGATGAAACACCACCGTCGGAATTGCCTGCCGTCGACCCGGACACCATCGCGGCCACCGACGGCGGCCCGCCAGCAACGTCAACCGCAACGTCCGCGGCCACCGTCGCCACCGCGGTGTCCCCGGCGGCGACATCGGCCCGCCGTCCCGCCTCCAGCCCCCGCGCCCGACGAGTCGCGTCGGAACTGGGCATCGACTGGACAACCCTGGCCGGCAGCGGGCGAGGAAACCGCATCCGCGAATGCGATGTGCGGGCCGCGGCCGAGTCCGGTTCTGCCACCTCGGCAGCCCCGTCCTCCTCCCCCGACAACCTCCGCAGCACCATCGCACACCGGATGCTGACTGCGTCACAGGCCACCGCACCGGTCACCCTGACCACAACCGCCAACGCCGAAGCCCTGGCCAGTCTCCGCAAGCAGTTCCAGGCCACCGCCGGAAATGACCCGGCCCCGGGATACAACGAGATCCTGCTGAAGCTGACCGCGATCGTGCTGCGCGGACATCCCCAGCTCCGATCGACCTGGACCGAATCGGGAATCGTATCGCCCGCCGACACCGAGACAATCGACATCAGCCTGGCAGTCGACACCGACGCGGGCCTGGTCGTGCCGGTGGTTCGTGACCCCGCCGCCGCGACCCTGAAGTCACTCCAGCAAACGGTCACCGACCTCGCCGACCGTGCCCGCTCGCGACAGTTGACCGCCGCGGAGATGTCCGGTGGCGCCTTCACGCTCACCAATCTCGGTGCCCAGGGCATTGATGCCTTCACCCCCATTCTCAACCTGCCCCAGGCCGCCATCCTTGGCGTCGGACGCATCCGCGAGGTGCCCGTCGTACGGGGCGAGGAAATTGTCCCGGGCCAGGAAATCGCCCTGTCATTGACCTTTGACCATCGGGTTCTCGACGGCGCCCCGGCCGCGACGTTCCTGGCCGAACTGGTCCGTGCTATCGAGAATCCCGGAGCGATGCTGGCCGGGTGAACCAACCCGCCATTCATCTGTTGAGAACCGACTGGGATACCGATTACACTAAGAGTGACTGAACTGTTTCGTCACCCATGGCACCAGTTGGGATGGACCCTCGCGTGCCGGCCACGACGATCTGCTCTCGGAGTGTCTCGATGTTGACCCTGCTCGGCGACAAGCACAATTACTGCGACGGTGTCTCACGACGATCGTTCCTGAAAATCGGCAGCCTCTCGGTCGGTGCCGCCGGACTGCCCGTCACGTTGCCACAACTGATGGCCAAGGATGCCTCGGCGCCCGGCAAAATCCAGAAATCCGTCATCGTCGTTTATATGTCCGGGGGCCAGTCACACCAGGACACGTTCGACCTGAAGATGCAGGCTCCCAAGGAGATCCGTGGCGAGTTCACGCCGATCCCCACCAACGTGCCAGGGACCCAGATCTGCGAACTGTTGCCCAAGATGTCGCAGGTGATGGACAAGTGCAGCGTGATCCGCAGCGTCGTCGGTCAACGCGACGAGCACACCAGTTGGCAGAACCTGACCGGTTACCCAATGAACCAGGCCAAGCGGGAAGGACGGCCCAACTTCGGCTCGGTCGTCTCGCGACTCAAGGGACAGACCAACCCGGTCTCCCCCGCCTTCATCGACCTGTTCCCCACCATGAAGCATCGCCCCTACAACAGTGGCGACGCCGGATATCTCGGCCCCGGATTCAACCAGATCCGTGCCGACGGTGAGGATCTCGCCAGCATGAAACTGCGTTACATCGACCAGACGCGTTTCGGCACCCGGCAGGCACTGCTTCGCCAGTTCGACCAGCTCCGACGCGTCGTCGACAGCAAAATCACCAAGAGTGTCAACGAGGTCGACGAGAATTATGCCCGCGCATTCGACGTGCTCACCTCCTCCAAGCTGGTCGACGCGCTGGATGTGACCAAGGAGGACTCGGCCGTCCGCGAACGTTATGGCAAGGGCTCGTCCAAGCACCTGGGTGACGGCGCCCCGATGTGGAACGACCAGTTGCTGATCGCGAGGCGGCTGGTCGAGGCCGGCGTGCGGGTTGTCACCGTCGCCTACGGATTCTGGGACACGCACGGCAACAACTTCGGCCACATGAAGAGCCACCTGCCGTTGTGGGACACCGGCATCTCGGCACTGATCGAGGACATCCACAATCGCGGCCTCGACAAGGACGTGACTGTCTGTGTCTGGGACGAATTCGGACGGACACCGAAGATCAACAAGAATGCCGGCCGCGACCACTGGGCCCCGGTCAACTACGCCCTGCTCTCGGGTGGCGGGATGAACATGGGCCAGATGATCGGCACCACCGAGAAAAACGGTGGCTACGCTGCGACGAGACCGGTGCACTACCGTGACATCCTCTCGACGCTGTATCACAACCTCGGCATCAACTCGCACGACCTGGTCCGTGACCAGGGCGAACGCCCGATGCCGATCCTGCCCAGCCACGCTGCACCCATTCGCGAACTGATCGGTTGATCACCCTCCAGGAGGGGGGCGACCGCACCCTGCAATTCCGGGAGTGACTCGACAATGACGGCACGCAATTGGATTGCCCTGGCCTGGGTCCTGTCGACCGCGTCGGGGCTCATCGCCGCCGACTGGCCGACCCATCTTCACGACAACCGCCGCAGCGGTGCCACCACCGAGACACTCAA
>CAZYAZ010000047.1:0-17560 GCA_964646205.1 uncultured Planctomycetaceae bacterium
GCCTTGAGGGTTTCAACGTCTTCGGCGGCAAAGGTCCAGTTGCCGTAGTTGGCGTGGTCGCGGATGCGTCCGTCGGCGCGGAGGTCTCGGAGTTCGTTGACGGTCAGCCCCAGTCTCTTGGCTGCCTCGTCGTAGCTCAGGTTGTTGGCGTCGTCTGTCATCTGGAGACGTCTTCACTTGGAGGAATTGTCGTTGCGCCGGGCATCTTGTCGGCTGAGCCAGGGCACGAAGCCTTTGGCGGTGGTTTGGATGCTCCAGAGCGTGTGGCCGGCGGTGATGTACAGAGTTTTCAGGTCCTTGCCGCCGAAGGTGCAGTTGGTCACCGAGTCTTCCTTGATGGGGATGAAGCCGACCAGTTTGCCCTCCTTGGAGATCACATAGACCCCCCCGGCAACCTCGGTGGTTTCGTTCGGCGGGCTGGCGACAGTGCGTCCGGCGGCGATGTAGAGACGTCCGTCGACGTCCAATGCCATCCCGTCTCCTCCACGGCCTCTACCAAAGTCGTGCATCTTCTTACGGCTGTTGGCAACGACGTTGCCCTCCTCGGTCAGGCTGAATCGCCAGACTGCCCGGGCGACGTTCGGAGTATTGTTGTTGTTGTCGACGACATACAGGTGCCGGTCGTCGGGGGTGATGTGGATCCCATTGGGGCGATCGACCTGGTGGGTGATCACCTGGGTGACGGTGCCGTCGGGATCGATCCGGTAGACACCCTCCACGGCCCGTCCCTGTTTGTCGCGAATTTCCAGGTCCGTGCGTGGTCCGTAGCGGGGGTCGGTGAAGTAGATTCGGCCCCGGGAGTCGATGGTCAGGTCGTTGGGGCCGGCGTATTTCTTGCCCTGGTAGTTGTTGGTCAGCACGGTGATGGTGCCGTCGTGTTCGGTGCGGGTGATTCGCCGGTGTCCGTTTGGACCGGGGCCCTCGCAGGCGAGCAATCGGCCCTGGAAGTCGAACAGCAATCCGTTGGCGGCCCCGGAAGGTTGCCGGTAGACATGCATGGCCCCGGTGCGGTCTCGTCGCATGATCCGGTTGTTGCCGCCGTCGCTGAAGTAGACATTGCCGGTCGGGTGCCAGGCCGGGCCCTCGACAAACGCGACGATCCCAACGGGTTTTGGTCCAGGGGTCTCGAAGAGCTTGTCCTTGGCAGAGGAAGTCAACGGGGCGGTGCCCAGGAGGGCAGCAGCCAGGATCGCTGGGATGGAAGTTTCCAGGAGTGGGCGAATCACTGTGGTGTGTCTCCGAGAGTCGCTGTTGAATTTAGAGCAGCCTACAGCCTGCGTCGACGGATGCAATCAAGTCGGTGATCACCAACTGGTTCACTCACGCCGTCCCGTGCCTGGCACCGCGCCACGGGGAATCCTGGCCCCCGGGCGGTCGTCTCCGGCGGGGAGTCGGAAATCACCTCGAGGAGTCACCTACTGACCCGGCAGGTACTTCACGCGGCTTTCGGTGATTGTCTCGGTTCCATCAGGCATTCGTCCGGTCGCACGAAAAACCAGGGTCGCTGGTTTTGTCGAATCGGAGCCCTTGGGAAGACGGACCATCGCCGTGGCCTGGAGTGCACCGGGGGCGAATTGAGTGCCCTTGGAGGTGAACCCGGTGGCCCCCTCAACCGAATGCAGGCGGACGGTCATGTTCCCGGGGAAATTGGTCGTGCGTTCCAGCCGCAATTGGCAGGAGACGTCCGAGCCGGGGGCGCCGGTGATGGTCTCGTTGACGGCGAACATCTTCACCACCACCGGACGGGTGCGGAGCATGTTCCGTTTTTCCGAGAGCACCAGCACGGCCTGGGGCCGTCCCTGCTTGTCGGTGAAGTGTGCAAACGCCTGCGAGTAGAGTTGCGATTGCGACTGGATGTTGATGTGCATCGTCTCGGGCAGAAAGATCGGCAGGAACCCCTTGGTTTGTCCGCTGGGAATCACAAACGGGATCATCTGGATTCCATCAAGATCGCGGTTCTGTCTGTCGCCGATCTGGACGGTGATCGGCTCGTCGAATCCATCGAGACGTTCGACCTCCATCGCGTACCGGTAAACGGTTCCACGATGGGCGTACATGTACGCCTCGTTACAGAACAACCGGAAGACCGGCTTGTGGCAGACGGTGAGGTGGAACTGTTCGGAGGCGGGAGTGACTGCCGAGAGGCCCTCGCTGTCGATGCCCAGGTGACGTGCTGAGAGACGACGGCGGATGACCGTCTTGCCCTCTTTGATCTTGGCGGTGCCGATGATCTCCAGGGGGTAGCCGCGGGATGCGGCGGCGGCGGTCGCCTTGAAGGTCAGTTTGACCGAGTTGGCCTTGGCGGGAATCTGCGGGGGGGTGAACGTCACGCCGTCGGGCAGTCCGTCAACCTGGAGATCGATGGGCCCATCGAAGCCCCCGGTCCGCTTGACTCGCAACGTGACTGTGGAGTCGGTCTGCTGGACGATATTGAGCGAGTCGGTGGTGGCGTGGAGCCGGAAATCAGGGGCGGCCGCGTTGAGTGACAGCCGGTAGAGAAAGTCGTCACCTCCACGTGAACCGTAACGGAGATCACGAATCTCGAGTGCGAAGGTTCCGTCGGCTGGAGCCGACCATTCGATCCGGGCTTCCCGGTCCGGATTGCCCACGGCGGTTCCGCGGCCCAGTTGTTTCCCGTTGGCATCAGTCAATGTCAGGATTGGCAGGGTGGGGATTCCCGGGATCGCGGCGACAGCCCGCAGCACGTAACGCTGTCCCTTGGTCGCGGGAAAGACAAAGCGATCAATGTCACGGGCGTTGGAGAGTCGTCCATGAATCGTGGTGCCGACGGTTGTTTTTCCAGCTGACGCGGCCGAGTTGTTGGGTTCGGTCTCTGCCCGGTGCGTATTGCGATTGACCTCCAGGGTTGGCCCTCTTGAACCCCAGGGTCGCAGGGTGCCATCGTCACTTGTCCAATGGATTTCTTTCCTCGCAACCGCCAGCGGGCCGGGTCGTCCGGTCAGCGTATGGAATTCGACCGTCGAGCGAGTTCCTTCGAGTCCGCTGGTCGGGACCGCCGAGACGACCAGGGGACTGGTCGACAGGGTGATCCGGTAAACACAGGCCGCATTGCCATGGAATGTGATGTTGGCGACCCGCAGCAGGAATTCGCCGTCGTGCGGAGCCTGGAGAGCGAGGACCGGGTCGCGGCCGATGCGGATCTCCTGGGAATCGAGCAATTGACCATCGGCGTTGAGCAGTTGAACGACCGGGTCGAGTCGGCTGCCGATTCGTCCGGCCAGGACATCGCAGACGAGCACCTGGCCTTTTTTGAGTGACAGCCGGAAGAAGTCGATGTCTCGTTCGCCATAAATCTGTCCGTTGAGCGTGACTGGCAGAGTGAGACGTTCGGCACGGGCCGGAACAGAGTTCGACTCGTTTTCTATGTGTTCGGGAAGGTCTCCAACCAGGAAGGGGCGGGTGCCGGTGCCACCCTGGGCGCAACTGATCCGCCACAATGCCTGCCCGGGTGCGGCGTCCTTGGCGATCACGATCTGCTGGTCCCATTCTCGTGGGTAAGTGATCGGGACCTCGGTGGGCTTGCGGCGAGGGTCGGGCTCACCGAGGCTGCGGGACAGCCGTTGGGTGAGTTTTGTTCCGGCGGTGACACCCTGGCCGTAGATCAGGAAATCGGTGTTCCTGGGGACACATTCGGTTCCGACACGGACGCGGACGGTCGTGCCTCGCCGGCCACCTGCTGGAAAGATATGGGTGCTCGCGGGGCTGTAGCCGGGCTTGGGTTGTGCTGTCGCCGCAGCGGGGACAAGCAGGGTTGCAACCAGTGCGACCAGGCCACTGGCCAGGCGAGTGCGGGAGAGTGTGCGAATCACTGTGGCGGACTCCGAAGTCGGCGCTAGGTCAATTCTGTGATCGGGCGACCGTCATCGACCAACGGGATTGGACGTCCGAGTGGGGTGTGCATGATCTGGTTGGGGTCGATCCCCATCAGGTCCAGCACCGTGGCTGTCATGTCGCCGGGGGTGATCGGGCGGTCGGCCACACCGGAAGCCTGTCGGTCGCTGGCACCAATCACCTGCCCGCCCTGGACTCCTCCGCCGGCCATCGCGATCGAGAAGACATTGGGCCAGTGATCGCGACCAGCCAACTGGTTGATCCTGGGGGTGCGGCCGAACTCCGTCGAGATGATCACCAGGGTGTCGTCGAGCATGCCCCGTTGTTCGAGATCGTTCAGCAGGGCGGGGACGGCCTGGTCGAAGGACGGACACAGCAGGTCACGGAGGCTGTAGGTGTTCTTGCGGTGCGTGTCCCAGTGTCCGTTCTCGATGGCGACAAAACGGCATCCCGCCTCGACCAGTCGGCGAGACAGCAGGCAGCACTGGCCGACGGAGGTCATTCCGTAGGACGCCCGTGTCTTGTCACTCTCGCGGTGAATATCAAACGCCTCCTTGGCCTTTTTCGACGTCATCAGCCCGGCGGCCTTCTGGTAGAAAGTGTCGAGCGATCGGACGCTTTGTCCGATCGTCTCGGCCTGGCGTTCGAAGCGGTTGATCTCGCGAAGCACCGCCTGGCGACGCGCGTTGCGGTTGGTCGAGATCGCCGTGGGCAGGGTGATGTCACGGACCGAGAAGTCTGGAGCGGCCGGGTCGGCCTCGATCACGAAGGGGCCATAGCTGGGGCCCAGGAACGAGGGGCCCCCACTGTTGAGGAAGTTGGGGACACTGATGTAGGGGGGCAACTCGCCGGCCGTGCCCAGCCGGGCGACCATCGATCCCAGGCAGGGGTGATGGTTGTTGTTCTGGTTGCCGTTGAAGTCCCCGGCGCCGGGACGTTTGCCGGTCATCATCACGTGGTAGCCACGACCGTGGTCGCTGTCGACGTGAGTGACGCTGCGCATGATCGCCAGCTTGTCGGTGACGGTGGCGATTCCCGGAAGGACATCGGAGATGTGGACGCCGGAGGCCCTGGTCGAGATCGGGTTGAAGTCGCCGCGAATCTCGGAGGGAGCTTCCGGTTTGACATCCCACATGTCCTGGTGAGGCTGACCACCCAGCGCGAACAGGAAGATGCAGTTGATGTCGCGGACCGGTTTGCCCTTGGCCTTGGCAAATGACTCCTGCATCCACATCAGTTCAGCCAGCCCCAGGCCGCCCAGGCTGCCGACGGATAGCATCTCGCGTCGGTTCAGACCGTCGCAGTAGGACGAGAGGCGAGAAGTGGTTCTTGAGGCGGGGTTGGTCATTGCCGTGGTCCTCGAAAGAAAAACTTGTCGGTTGTTGTTCGACAAGACACGCATCGGAATTGTACAGCGGGCGGTGCTTGTTGCAGCGGCTATTTTGGGGTGTCTAGTGGACGAAGAGGAAATCGTAGGAATTCAGTAGCGCCCACAGGAAATCTTCGGCAGCCTGGCGTGGTGGGCCACTGGCAAATAGTTTTTCGGCGGCTCGAATCTCGCGAGGCCGGGGTGGTCGTCCGAGAGCGGCCAGGCAGAGTTCATCGACGATCTGTCGTGGGGTGGCCTTCCGGGTGATCATGCGATCGATCCGGCTGCCCCGGGCGGTGATCTTGGTGTCGATCTCCGGGGCATTCATCAGGTGCAATGTCTGGGCCATTGTGGGCTCGGTCGAGGACCCGCATTCACACGGCGATTCCCGCTCGGATCGTCCAAACGTGTCCAGGAAGTAACTCGGCAGCCGGTTGTCCCACAACTGGATGGCGCGGGTTCCACGTGGCATCCCGATGAAAGTCTCGGGCGTGCCGGTCACCTCGCTGATTGCGTCCAGCAGGACCGCGGCCGGGAGCCGCTTGACCAGGTGATGAGAATAGCTCTGCTGGTCCTGGGCATTGGTTTGATTGGGGATGCTGGAGAGTTGGTAGACCCGCGAGGAGAGGATGTGGTGCATCAGTTTCTTGAGATCAAAACGGTTGGCGACGAGTGTCTCGGCCAGATGATCCAGCAGGGCGGGATTGGTCGGCGGATTGGTCGATCGGAAGTCATCCTCGGGTTCGACCAGGCCCCGCCCCAGGAACTGTTTCCAGATCCGGTTGGCGACCAGTCGCGAGAAATACGGATTCTCCGGTTGGGTGACCCACTCGGCCAACTTCACACGGGGGTCGGATTCGCCAAAATCCTCGATGCCGATTCCTCCAGGAGGTCGGGGCAGCACCAACTGGTTGACCAGCGGGATCTGGGTGGGCTGGTAGCCGCCGTGGTAGACGAGTTCACGGCCGGGGCCCAGTGGCGTGTGTTTGAGCCCCTTGAAAAAACCGGCCATGCCGTAGAAGTCATCCTGCCCCCACTTCTCGAAGGGGTGGTGATGGCATTGGGCACAGTCCATGCGAATGCCGAGGAATGCCTGGCTGACGCTGCGGGTCAGATCGATCGGCGTTCTCGCTGCGCGGAAAAAGTTGACTGGTCCATAGCGGCCCGAGTTTCCTGTTGCAGTCAGCAGTTCACGCACCCACTGGTCGTAGGGACGATTGGTCAGCAGCTGTGTTCTCAGCCACCGGTGGAATTCGAAAGCCCCCCGTTCACCGAGCGTCTCGCGGTCGGCCAGTAGCACGTCGCCCCATTTCTGGGCCCAGTAGTCGGCCAGTTGTGGTCGTGCCAGGACATCCTGGATGGCCCGTTCTCTTCGGTCGGATCGCTTGTCGGATTCGAAGGCCCGCACTTCCTCGGGGAGTGGCAACGTGCCCAGCGTGTCGAGATGGAGTCGTCTCAGGAACACGCTGTCGGTGGCCGTCCCGGAGGGCAGGATGCCCATCCGTTTGAGCTTGATCCACACCAGTTCATCGATGCGGTTGTTGCTGTCCAGTTTCGGGTAATTTGCCTGGCCTTCGTTTCGCGGGACGGTGATCCGAGCGGCGGTCACATGCCCCATGTAGTTGATCGTGATGGCGGCCTCGCCGGGAACGTTGCCGGTGTGCACGTGCCCGGCTTCCTCGAGGTCGGCGACCAGCGTCGCGTTGCTGGTGTACTCCGACGCACTGGTCACATCACGTGTCGAGCCGTCGGTGTAGACCGCCGTCACGAGCAGTTGCTGGTCACTGGAGGTGTTCAGGATTCGCTGAAGTGGTGAAACACGGACAGAGGCGACCTGTGGGGCCCCGTCATCTCCCCAGGGGGCTCCCTGGGCGACCCAGCCGGAGAGCACCTGGTGGTCGGCCGATCCGCTCGTTGTCCTGGCCCCTCCGCCGTGTGCCACCGTGTTGCTGGTTTTGGCCACCAGTAGGCTGCCTCCGGGTGCGGCCAGGGACACGCGACGGCCTCGAGCCTCCTTGACCAGAGCGTTGTAGTCGGCCTGTGGGTCGAAGCCGAAGACACTCAGCTTGAAGCCGTTCTGGCCACTCTGCTTGCCGTGGCAACCACCGCTATTGCATCCCAGCTTGGAGAGGATGGGCATGATGTCGTTCTTGAAGTGCACCGGCGGGAAGGTGGCATGGTCGGACACGGCCACCTTGAGCGTGACGGCGTGGTTCCCGTACAACACGCTGAGCTGTGTGTCACCGTCGGAGACTCCTCGCAGCGTGGTCCCTTCCAGCACTGCCGTGTTGCTGTCGCCGATCCGGAGTGTGGCGTGATGGGTCACGTCGAACTGCCGCCCCTCGGGGCCGGTGGCGGTGACCTGGAGTTGCTGCAAGCGATTGCTGCCGCCCAGGGAGATCGGGTTGGGTGTCACCCGGATCGAACGGGCCTCGCGTGGGAGCCCGGCGGTGGCAGCGGGCGCGACCATCAGCCCGACGAGGATTGTCAGTAGAACTCGCACGGGCCGATCCTTGGTCGGATGGTGGTGGGGGTGGGACGACTGGAAGACTCAGCCCCCACTATATCTGCGGTGCGGTGGGGCTCTCAACTGTGGGTTGCCGGTGCGAGAGAGCTTGAGCGGGGTCAGCGGGTGTGAGAAACTGGCAATCATGCTCAATGTTGGTCAATTTGCCTCCCGCACCTGCGGCGGTCCCAGTCGCCGGTCGTTCCTGAAACTCGGGGCGTCGCTGCCAATGGTCCTGGGACGACCGGACCTGTTGGCGGCTGCGGAAGGCGGAGAGAGTCCACGGGCCCAATCGGTGTTGTTGGTCTGGTTGTGGGGGGCTCCGTCACATCTGGACACCTTCGATCCCAAGCCCGAGGCTCCCAGCGAATACCGCGGGCCGTTTTCCACGATTGCCACCCGGACTCCGGGGGTCCGTTTCACCGACCTGGTGCCCCGCATCGCCTCGATCAGCGACCGTTTCGCCCTGGCCCGCTCTCACGTGAGCACTCAACCCGGTCACCCCGATGGTGGCACCGTGGCACTGACGGGGTTTCACGAGAAGCCCGGTCCGGTGCAACCGAATTTTGGTGCGATCGTGGCTCGGCATCGCGGACGGGATGGTGACCTGCCGCCTTTCCTGTCGGTCGGTCGAGGAATCATCCAGGACAGTGTCCGGATCGTCGAGGGCTATGGTGGTGGAACCTTCGGCAAGGCCTGGGATCCATTCCAGGTGGTCGTCAAGAATGACGGTTCGGTCGACTTGCCCGCCCTGGACTTGTTGGAGGGCATCACCCCGGCCCGGATCTCCGATCGTCGGATGTTGTTGCGGCAGATCGATGCGGGGCGTCGTCGGCTGGAAGCGGCCGGGATTGACGACTGGCAGCGAACCTACCAGATGGCATATGGGCTGTTGGCGAATCCATCGGCCCGCGATGCGTTTGACGTGACACGCGAGTCGGAAGCGACCCGGCAGCGGTACGGGTACACGCATTTTGGACAAAGTGCCCTGGTGGCCAGGCGGCTGATCGAGGCTCGTGTGCCATTCGTACAACTCAACTGGAGCCAGACGGTCGAGGCGATCACGCCGAACTACGACTTCGGCTGGGACACTCACATCTACAATTTCGAAATGCTGATGGACCGTCATTGTCCATTGCTGGACCGTGTGCTGCCCGAGTTGATGAGCGACCTGCAGGATCGGGGTTTGCTCGAAGACACCCTGGTGGTGGTGATGAGCGAGTTCGGCCGGACACCCAAGATCAATCCGCGTGCTGCCCGGGACCATTGGCCGCAATGCTACTTCTCTCTGTGGTCCGGAGCCGGCGTGCCGACCGGCGGGACGATCGGGGAAAGCGACAAGCTGGGCGAACATCCCCTGACAACACCGATCACCCCGCTGATGGTTGGCACGACAATCACCGAGCTGGCTGGGCTGACGACCCAGGATCGAGCCGAGTTGAACGTGCTGCCGGGGGGGACGGTGATCGATGAACTGGTCTGATTTTGCGGACATGACCAGGCGAGATACGATCGCATCGGAACGGTTCCCCTCGTGGGCTCTGGCCCTGGTTCTCGCCCTGGGAACGGTGGTTGCCGTCCCGGCTGCCGATCGACAACTGACCGATGACCATCGCTACAAACGCGACCCGGTGTTTCTGAACGCGCGAACGCTGATCTACGTTGTCCAGGCACGTCCCGAGCAGTTGCAGTTGTTGCGACTGGATCTTTCCGGTGGCAAAATCCGGCCGGTCCACAAGGACGAGACCCGTTCGGAACTGGAACCGGCCGTGTCGCGCGACGGTCGTTTTCTGGCGTTCCTGCAGAGTCGCAGTGCGGCGAGCGTCGGAATGGTGATCGAGGACACCCGTTCAAAGAAAACGGCCGAGATTCCTCCGGCGTCGGGCTTTTCCGGGATGCGCAGCCCGGCGTTCAGCCCGGATGGAAAACGCGTGCTGTACGTCTTTGCCGAAGGGGGGCGGCAAAAGGTCTTTTCGTGCGACACATCCGCCGGCGATCGCAAGGTGCTGGTCGATTCCAGCGGCATCTGCAACTGGCCGAGTGTTTCCCCGGACGGTCGTGTGCTGCTGTTTGGATCGACCCGCGATGGGAATTACGAGATTTACACGGCATCGGCCACTGATGGCAGTGGCATCCGGCGGCTGACCATCGATCGGTCCCAGGACGTGAGACCTCGATTTTCACCCGATGGGCGTCGCGTGGTGTTCGTGTCCAATCGAGACGGAAACCGTGAAATCTACGTGATGGGCTCTGATGGTGCGGGCGTGAAACGGGTGACCGAAAACTCCGAGAGGGACGACTTTCCGACGTGGCACCCTGACGGAAAGCGGATCGTGTACGTTTCCGAGCGCAAGGGGCGGTTTGATCTCCGTTTGCGGGACGTGCCGTGAGGTCTCTGCGACCTGTTTTCGATGCCTGCCTGGCAGAAAAAGATGAAAATTGGCCAAATAGTCGCCGCTGCCAGCGCATCAGGAAGGGCAGTCCGAATGAAGCGGGGTGGCGCGTTTGACGTCGCAAGATGGAGAACGAATTGATCCCGTGGAGGTCGGCAAGTGGTTTCGCCAGTACGGCGGACCTCTGAGGTCGTTTCTACTGGGCGTGACGAGCGATCCGGAAGCGGCCGAGGAGGCACTTCAGGCGACTTTTACCCGAGCGATGGAGGCCGGACACACGGCTCGAGCCGATACTCTCAAGGGGTGGCTCTTCCGGGTGGCGTACAACGAGGCCATGTTGGCAGGTCGAAAGAGGCAGCGACGGGATCGCAGCCTGAAACGGCTTGCCGAAACGCCCTTGTCGGAAAGCGCCACTCCCGAAGAACTGGCCAGCCTGCAGGAGTCGATTCGCGAGGTGCGAGAACGGATAGATGACTTGCCTGCCGAACAGCAGGTGGTGGTTCGCAAGCGGATTTACGAGGACAAGACCTTCAAGGTGATTTCCGAGGAAGTGGGTGCTCCCCTGGGGACGGTACTGACTCGGATGAGAGCGGCACTGGCGAAACTGCACAGGTGGCTTGCCGACAAGGACAGGGTGGACGAGCGATGAGTGTTGAGAACAACAATCCCGCTGGCGAGGCCGGAGAACTGGCCGAGACCGACTGGCTGGCGTTTGCTTACGTGGCCGGTGAACTGGATGGACGCGAGTTGGAGGAATGGACCTCGCGTCTGGCTGATGGTGAGGTCGAGGCGTGCGAGGCGGTTGCCGCGGCGGTGGAACTGGTCCAGTCCATGTCGAACACCCCGTCGGTCGCGACCGACGCTGTGCCGGGACACATGAGTGGCCGCGATTCGCGATGGAGATTCGTGGCGGCGGCAGCTCTGTGCCTGTCGCTGGTTGTCGTTCTGTCATGGCAGTCCAGTCATCAGCCGGCGGGCAAACTGGCCGGAGACGAGATGGTGGTGTCGGTTGCCATGGACGATGACGTGTTGTTGTCGAGTTGGACGGATGGGACGGCCCCGGAAGATGTCGAGGGGGGCGAGGAGAGTGCCGTGATGGGGGGGGAACCCCTGGTGGCCGAGACGGACCTGGTGGTGCCCGAATGGATGCTCGTCGCGGTGGCGTTGTCTTCTGAGACCATTGAAGGAGAGGACAAGTGATTCGCAACGGGCTCTGTCTCTGCCTGGTGATTGTCGTGTCCGCCAACGGTTGGGCGCAAACGCCAGGCAAGTCGCGTTCGAACGTTGACTCGCAACCGAAGTCAAAAAACGGTCGCAAAACCGTCTCCAAGCAGCATCCGCGTCCGAACAAGCGGCAGGTCAAACAGGCGTTGGCATTTGCACGCACGCATCATCCGGAACTGGCCAGCTTGATCGAGCGATTGAAGGCCGTGAGGGATCGATCGGCTTACGACAAGGCGATTGCCGAGTTGTCACGGACTGTCCAGCGGATTGAACCGGTCAAGGTGACCAATCCCAAGCGGCACGCGATGCTGGTCGAGTTGTGGAAACTGGAATCCCAGGCCCGGCTGATGGTGGCCCGTTCGATGGTGAAGCCGGACCCCAAAAGTGATGCGAGGTTGCGTGAAATATTGCGGGAACGGGCGGAGTTGCGGCGAATCATGCTGCAGGCTGACATCAAGCGATCCCGGGCCAGAGTCGAACGGTTCCAGTCGCAGTTGAAAGCTTTGGAGAACCTCGACAAGGCGACAGATCGAGAGTTGCAGCGGTTGCGGCGGTCAGCGAGAATGACCGTGACAAGGAAGCTGGGACGCGGTGGTAAGACGACCGCGGAACAACCGGTCAAACCAAGAAAAACGACAGTCAAGACGACGGTCAAAACCAAGGACAAGTCGAAGCCATGACGCGGAACCTGCTTTCGGCAATCGTGGTCGTCGGCCTGGTGGCCACGGCCAACGCCAACAACAACGCCAAGGTGGCCCCTTCGAAGGTGAGCCCGCCGGTTCCCGAGCGGTTTGCCGGCGAGTCAACCGATGAGGTGCCCGATTTTCAGCGTCACGTGGTGCCGTTGCTTGGCAAGCTGGGCTGCAGTGGCCGTGCCTGTCACGGGTCGTTCCAGGGACGCGGCGGTTTCCGTTTGTCGTTGTTCGGTTACGACTTCAAGTTCGATCACGACTCCCTGTTGAAGGTTGCCGACGGCGAAGGGCCTCGGGCCAATGTCTCGAAACCGGCCAAGAGCCTGATGCTGGAGAAGCCGACCGAGACGGTGGACCACGAGGGTGGCCTGAGAATGAAGGTCGACAGTTGGCAGTACCGCCTGCTGCGGAAGTGGATTGCCGCGGGGGCTCCGGCCGTGTCCAAGGACGCGGCGAAGATGGTTCGACTTGAGATCACCCCCGCCGAGTTGGTCTTTTCGGGCAAGGACGAAAAGGTCCAGTTGAAGGCCGTGGCGGTCTGGAGCGACGGGGCTCGCGAAGACGTGACTCCGTTGACGCGATTCAAGAGCAACGATGACCAGGTTGCCAAGTTGGGGGGCGGTGGTTTGCTGACCAGTGGCAAGCCCGGCGACACGTTTGTCGTGGCTTTCTACGACAACGGCGTGGTGTCGGTGCCGGTGATGCGACCGCTCAGTGACAAGGTGGGCGGCAACTATCCCAAGGTGGCTGCTCCGACAGAAATTGACCGGCTCGTGGTCGCGAAGCTCAAGAAACTGGGCATCGTTCCATCGGTGCTGAGCACCGACGCCGAGTTCCTGAGGCGTGTCTCCCTGGACCTGATTGGTACCCTGCCGACTGCCCCCGAGGTGGAAGCATTTCTCAAGGAGACCGATTCAAACAAGCGGATGAAGAAAGTCGAAGAGTTGCTGGGAAGGCCGGCTTACGCCGCCTGGTGGGCGACCCGGCTCTCGGACTTCACCGGGAACAACGACGATGCGTTGAACAACGTGATTCCCACGCGAAAACGTCGTGCCAGCCAGGACTGGTACGATTGGTTGAAGGACCGTGTCGAGAAGAACGTGCCCTATGACAAGCTGGTCGAGGGCCTGGTGATGGCGACCAGCCGGAACACCGGTGAGTCGTTCAAGCAGTTCAGTACGACGATGAGCGGTGTGTACCGCGAGGACGGGGATCAGAAGTTCACCGATCGCCAGGGGATGTCGCATTACTGGGCCCGGCGAACCTTCCGTGAACCCAAGGACCGGGCCATCGGGTTTGCCTACACGTTCCTGGGGATTCGAATCCAGTGTGCCGAGTGTCACAAGCACCCGTTCGACCAGTGGACCAAGAATGATTTTGCCCAGTTCCAGGGCTTCTTCACCGGGGTCAGCTTTGGCACCAATCCGAAGGCCAAGACCGAGTACAACGAGATGCTGGCCTCCCTGGAGTTGGGTGACAAGAAAGGTGGCCAGCAGCGGAAGGCGATTTCGGAGGCCCTCGATTCCGGCAAGGTCGTGCCATTCCAGGAGGTGTTCGTGAAAGCGGCCCGGGCGGCAGCGACCAAGAAGAAGACCGGTGGCGCAAAGGCACTGCAGGCCCAACTTGGCAAGCAGCAACAACGTTTGAAGGTCCTCAAGGCCAAGGATCCCAAGACGCCCCAGGTCACCAACCAGATCACGCAGGTGGAGAAGACGATCAAGCGGTTGAAGAAACGCCAGCGTCAACTCAGCCAGGTAGCCAAGCAGAAGAATCGTGGTGGAGTGGCGTCAAAGGCCACGCTGCTGGGGGCCGAGGAAGTGGATCTGACCAAGTTCGCTGACATCCGAACTCCGTTGATGGAATGGTTGCGTCGCAAGGACAACCGGTTGTTTGCTCGAGCGTTCGTCAATCGCGTCTGGGCCAACTACTTCAACGTGGGAATCGTTGAACCGCCCGATGATCACAGCCTGGCCAATCCGCCGAGCAACAAGCCCCTGCTGGACTACCTGTCCGCCGGGTTTGTCGAGAACAACTACGACATGAAGTGGTTGCACCGCGAGATTGTCTCGAGCCGTACCTATCAACTCAGTTGGCAGCCCAACGAAACCAACCGGTTGGATGAACGAAACTTCAGCCATTCGATCCCACGGCGGTTGCCAGCCGAGGTGGCCTACGATGCGATCCAGCAGGCCACCTCGTCGGACGAGCGTGGCACGGAACTGAAGAGCGAACTGGAGGGGCGTGCGATCGCGTTGTCCGGATCCGGTCGCCGGCTCAATTCACGAAATGGTCCCGGTTACGCACTGACCGTGTTTGGTCGGTCGACCCGGGAGAGCAACTGCGACTGTGATCGCTCGAACGAACCGAGCCTGCTGCAGACCGTCTTCCTGCAGAACGACAGCGACACGCTGAAGTTGATCGCCTCGAGTCGTGACGGCTGGATCACCCAGCTCACCGGCGAACTGGGAATCAAGACCTCGCGTCGTCCCACCAAGAAGGTGACACCCGAGATGCAGAAGCTCAGCAAACAATTGCAGGGAGTGCGTCGCAAGTTGGCTGCGGCCCGCAAGGCCAAGGACGCGGCGTTGTCCAAGAAGTTGCAGGTCCAGATCCGCAACTTGCAGGCTGACCTGGCCAAGGCGACTCGCAATCGTGCGGTGCCCAAGTCGGCTGGCCAAAAAGTGGCTGAATTGGACGCAACGTCTATCGTCAAACAGGCTTACCTGCGGACACTGAGTCGCCTGCCCAACGAGGCGGAACTGACTCGTTCTCGGAGTTATGTCGAGGGATCCGAGGACACCGTGCAAGGATTGCGCGACTTGCTGTGGGCGTTGCTCAACACCAAGGAATTCATCGTCAATCACTAGGCGAAACACCGACACACAGAACTGAAGTTTTCCCCGGAACCGGGGTGGCAAAAGGAAACGGATTGATGGCATTGCATACGACTTGTGACGGCGTGAAACGTCGAGATTTTCTGAAGGTGGGCGCGTTGGGCGCCACCGGCCTGGGATTGGCCAATTACCTGCAGTTGTCCGCCCAGGGTGCTGTCCAGACGGGCAAGGCGACATCGGCGATCTTTGTCAACCTGCCCGGTGGTCCGTCCCACATGGACACGTTCGACCTGAAGCCGGAGGCTCCCGAGGAGTACCGCGGTCTGTTCAACCCGATTCAGACCAACGTCGAGGGCATGGAGATCAGTGAGCATCTTCCAAAACTGGCCACCTGTGCCGACAAGTTCACGATTCTCCGCGGTGTCAGTCACACGCTGGGGGCTCATCGCCTGGGACAGGAATACATCAACACGGGCACGCGTCCGCTGGCATCACTGGAGTATCCGGGTTACGGATCGGTGATCAACAAGGAGCAACCCGGGGCGATCGATCTGCCCGGCTTTGTGGCAATTCCCAATACCCGCCAGAAGCCCGGTTTCCTGGGAGTGAAGTACGCTCCCCTGAATACCGGCTCCACTCCCCAGAAGGGGCGTCCCTTCTCGGTTCGCGGAATTGCCCTGGCCAATGGCCTGACGATCACCGATGTCGAGAAGCGTCAGCAATTGTTGACGGACCTGGACAAGACCTTCTCGGGGATTGAAAAGGACAACCAGTTGCTGGATGGTCTCGACAAGTTTGGGCGACAGGCCTATTCGATGATCACATCGAAGAAGGCTCGCGAGGCATTCGATATTGGCAAGGAACCGGCAGCTCGCGCCGAGCCATACGGCGATTCTCCCTTCGGGCAGAGTTGTCTGCTGGCCACGCGGCTGGTCGAAAACGGTGTCCGCTTCGTCACCGTGTCGACCGGTGGCTGGGACACGCACCGCGACAACTTCCCCAAGCTGAAGGACAAGTTGTTGCCCCCCTTCGACCAGGCCCTGGCGGCGATGCTGGTTGACCTGGACACGCGTGGGTTGCTGGAACGGACCGCGGTCTTTGTGACCGGCGAGTTTGGCCGGACGCCGAAGATCAACAACAGGACCACACCCGGTGGTCGCGACCACTACCCGCGTTGCATGACAATGCTGATGGCCGGTGGCGGCGTGAAGGGCGGCCAGGTGATTGGTGCCAGTGATGAAAAGGCGACCGGCCCCGCCGGCGAGGGGCTTTCACCCTCCGATGCGGCCGCGTCGTTCTATCACAACCTCGGCATCGACCACACCAAGGAGTATCACACCAAGACCGGGCGACCGATCATGATCGTTCGCGATGGCTCGGTGATCGACGAGTTGTTTGCCTAGTAGGCAAAGGCCGTTGGGGACGGCTTAGTTTTATACCAGGGCCACCAGGCCCAATTCACAACGAGAGGAACTTACCATGAAGCGGACACTGCAAGGGCTTTTGGTCCTGACGCTCGCTGTCGTGCTGGCGATGCCGGCTATGGCTGCCGAGGAAAAGAAGAAGAAAAAGAAGAAGGGCCGCAAGGCTCCGGCCGCAGTCAAGGTGCCCAAGGGCATCGTGTTGACCGCGGATCAAAAGACCAAGGTCGCCGCAATCAACAAGGAATTCGCTCCGAAGTTGGTCGAGCTCAACAAGAAGGCCGGGACGATCATCACCGCCGAGCAGCGCAAGGCTCGCAACGCGGCTGCCAAGAAGGCCAAGGCCGATGGCGTAAAGGGGAAGGCAGCTCGCGCTGCGATCAATGCCGCTGCGAAGATCACCCCCGAGCAGAAGAAGGCGCTGGCCGAGTTGAACAAGGCTCGCCAGACCGTCATCAAGGCTGCCCGGGCCAAGTTCGTTGAGATCTTGACCGCCGAGCAGAAGGCCAAGCTGCCCAAGCCCAAGGGCAAAAAGAAGAAGAAGAAGAAGAAGGATGCCTAGTTGGCGTTCGATCTGATCAAGAAGGCCGGTCTCACCAGCGGTGGGGCCGGCCTTTTTTATTCCGGTGCCATCAGTCTCTTGAGCAACTGGTCGATGTGCTCGAGGCCACTGATTGTCAGTTCGTGGCACTCCTGGAGATTTCGGAACCAGGTGGTCTGCTTGCGTGCGAATCGTCGGGTGTGTCGCTGGATCGTGTCGATGGCGTCTTCAAGAGTCGTTCGCTGCTCGAGATGATCGATGATCTCCTTGTAGCCCAGTGCCTGCCTGGCGGTGCGTCCGGGCGGTGGGTCGGTTGAGAGCAACCCACGGACTTCCTCGACCAGCCCGTCTTTGACCATGGCATCGACGCGGCGATTGATCCGGTCGTAGAGCCAATCGCGCGGGGGTGACAGCCAAAACACTCGTCGTGGTTGAACGCCGTCGGGGTTGGGGCCCTCGGCCTGTTGTTCGGAAAGAGGTTGTCCGGTCAGTTCGTGAACCTCCAGTGCCCGCACCAACCGCCGGGTGTCGTGAGGATGCAACCTGGAGGCAGTCGCTGGGTCGACAGTGTTCAACTGGTTCCAGAGCCACTCATGGCCATTGTTGGCGGCTTCGGCTTCGAGCTTGTTGCGGATGTCCCAATCGGCTGGCGGCCCATCGAAAACGCCACGCAGCAGGCCCCTGAGGTAGAGTCCCGTGCCACCGACGAACAGCGGTACGCGGCCCGA
>CAZYAZ010000047.1:17660-45703 GCA_964646205.1 uncultured Planctomycetaceae bacterium
TCGTTCGCGGCGCCTTTCACCGGGTTCGACTTCCTCCTACCATGTTCGCAGCCCGACCGTCGGTTGACCATTGGCGGCGGTTTCCAGCCCCGTGGTTCAGCCGGTTTTCTGTTGCATGCCCACGTTTGAAGCTCGAGTCGCCCTGGCCACGACGGCCGAGACGTTGTTCGATTTCATCGTCCGTCCGGCCAACCTGTTGGAGATCATGCCGTCCTCGACGCCACTGGAAGTGATCGATGGCCCCGCGCGACTGGAACTTGGCAGCGAACTGGTTGTCGATCTTGACGGGTTTGGACCCACTCAGCGTTTGGCTTACGAGGTGACGGCTTTCGATGAACCCCGCACATTCACCGAAACGATGGTCACCGGTCCCCTGGGGGCGTGGGCACATTGTCGGACCCTGGTGCCATCCGATGGCATGGT
Source organism: uncultured Planctomycetaceae bacterium (assembly GCA_964646205.1). Classification (GTDB taxonomy): domain Bacteria; phylum Planctomycetota; class Planctomycetia; order Planctomycetales; family Planctomycetaceae; genus UBA8437. The sequence continues at coordinate 18,084 of CAZYAZ010000047.1, forward strand.
CGAACTGATCGAGGAGATCACGTTCGAACCTCCCGGCGGACTGGCCGGACTCATGCTGACGGCCTCCCGGATCCAGGAATCGCTGAAATCGAGTTTTGCTCATCGACACCGCCGGTTGCGAGAAATACTGGAAGCCGAGTGATGACTGACGACCAGTCACTTCAGCGCCTGACTCCCGATGAACTCCTCGGTGATCCTGCCGGAACCGAACCGACGGGGCCAGTCGAGAAACGGGCCCGTGACATGGCCACCGGGGTGGCACTGGTGGGGCTGGGGCTGGTGGCGGCCGGCCTGATGGCGATCCTGGCGCTGGTTCTCAACCAGTTGCTCATTTTTGCGATCCTGGCGGCAGGTGTGCTGGGGGGACTGTATTTTTCGTTCCACTACGTTGTCTGGGGAAGACGGCTCAATCGGCAATTGGCCGGCACCGACGATGAGTCGGATCGTCACCCCGCGGAACCATCCTGGCAGGCCCAGGAAACGATTGACCGCCCCGACGCAGAGTCGGAGTGAATCGGTCTCGTCCACCCACGGGGCAAGCCGGTGGAAAAAAGAGAATTCTTGCCGGGATGGGGTGTTAAGAGCTTGTGCCCCCTGGGTCCGTATTTCTAGTGTCATTGTGACTGGGATCGAGAGGACTCGATCCAACACGGCGGGCCGCGAACGAGCCAGGGAGACTGTCCCGGGGTACTGCAGCCGGCTTGTCGTCTGACCCGGTGAAAGATTCCTGGCCCGTCCGTGGCCCGTCATCGCAAGGCCCCAAAAAGGAGAAGGGGAATGACGATGGGACGGAGTACCTTTGGAGTTTCGACACGCACGGTCATTTCGCGTTGGTTGACTTCAGCTTCCCGGCGAAGTTCTCGGCGGTCACGGCGGTGCCATCGCTGGCCGACCCGAAGTGGTGAGGTCCTGGAACGTCGAGAATTGCTCTCGGCTATGGCTGTTGTTGAATTCGGCGGGCAAACGGAAAGCTCGCCGACAACTGGACCGTCGGACACGACAGAGTCATCGGCGGCCTCATCGGTCTCGTCTCGACAGGATCCGGCGGGACAAGCGGAGCGTCCAAAGTCGGCACGCGGATCGTCTCGTACTGGTCCACGACCGCCCGCCGAGGCCGCTGCTGCCAAACGTCGACAGAGGTATGTCGAGGTCCTGGTCTTTATCGATTCGGGGCCGTTCAACATCGGTCACGCCGATATTGCCTTGACCGACGGAAGTGGCACGACTGTCTATGGGCAGCACGGCCGAGGCCACGGAAATGGCGGTTTCGAGGATTCGGCGTTTCGGCGTCGGACACTGAAGAACTACCTGAGACACGAGGCGTCGTCGGGGTTCCAGGTCTACGTTTCACAAATTCCGGTGACCGGACAGCAGTTTCGGGAAATCAGGAACTACCTGGACCATCGATGGCAGAATGACGACGACTTCAATCTCTTCGATGACAACTGTTCGCAGAACGTCGGTTATGTGCTGAAACGCTGGGATCTTCTCGCCCGATGGGATGGGGATCACAACGTCCTCAACGACGACGCTTTCCAATTGCCCGAGGGAGATCTGTACGACGATTTCATTCGTGATGATACGAACTGGACACACCGTGACGCGGGCTACCTCAGCCCGACACCGAAAGGCACGTCGTTGTTGGATTCGGTGCAGAACAAGTCTCCAGCTGGATCGCGTTCGACTGACGGTCAGTCGTCGGGAAGGTCCACCGGAGGCAGGACGGGCAGCGGAACAAGTGCCTCCGCCGGTGGCAAGTGGGGCAACGGTGGTGGTGGGCGTTCGGTCCACGTGGTGTCGTCGGCTCCCGATGACGATCAGGGCGAGAGTGGTTGGTCATTGGGTGAGAACAGGAGGCAGTCCTGATCATGAGTGCCCCAGGTTGAACTTGTGTCGAGAACACTCGATCCGCGGGCCAGGACAAGGAGAGAAGGTCGATGATGAGATCCGGAAAAACCCAGCTGTCGCAATGGTTGATAATTGCCCTGTTCGTGGTGATCTGTGGAATGTGCCGCGAGACGGTGATCGGAAATCTATTCCAGCCAGTTGCCAGGCAGCCGAGGCGTTTGGAAAAGCTGCCACGTGAAGTCCTGGTCATTCAGCAGGCTGTGAAGAAACAGATTGCCCGAAAGACGAACAATCCGTTGCTCAACAGAATCCAACGCGAGCACATGGGAACCGATGTGCTCGCGTATCAGTTGCCGACACGGATGCGGCCGACCGTAGTCCATCGAACGGGAGGGGCCGTGTGGCGGCTCTCGACATGGACGGCCCACAAGGTTGGGCAGGTTCCTGTGATGGTGGTGCTTGGCGATGCGAATGTGGCCGCGGAACCGGCTTGCGGTGGGCAATTGTTCGTCGTGGGACTGTGTGATCCACGCATTCCGGATCGGACTCGAATCTGCATGATGCTGACCACCTCGATACCGTTGGCGAACGGTGACTCCTAGCCAGGGACCGGTTTGCCACTCTGTTTCGGGTGAGGCTGTCGGGACGGGGCCGGAGGATGGAGGAGTTCCCCGGAGGCCGGTGGCCGGTTCCAGGACCGTCCCGGGTCACGCGGCCAGTTCATCGATGACCTCGACAGCCCACCCGGCCCTTGCTTGACCAGCAGCCCGGTAGTCCACGGATGGACTTCCGGGCTGTCGTGGGTCGACTGATGTTTCAGTTCAGCTCGATCGCTTCTTCCCAGTGCGCGACCAGCATTTCCAGTTCGTCCTGGACGATCTCGTAGTCAGTGATTGTCTGCTGCATCCGGTCCGTGTCACGGTGGATCTCGGGATCGGCCAGCAATTCCTCGAGATCGTCCTTGCGAGATTCTGCCTCGAGGATATCGGCTTCAATCTCGGAGACCTTGCGATAGGGGAACTGCCGCTTGGCTCGAACGGTCTCTTGCTTCACGGGTGTCGCGTCGGTCGTTGGGCTGGGGGCTTTTTTGGGGGGAGGAACCGTCGGCTCGTTGCCGGGCACGTCGTTGTTCTCTCGGAATCCGAGGTATTGCGAGTAATTCCCGTCGTAGATGCGGCAGCGATCGTCTTCGATCACCAGCACCTGGGTGGCGACCTGGTCGATGAAATAGCGGTCGTGTGTGACAAATAGCACGGTGCCGGTGAATTCACACAACGCCGTCTCCAGTCCGTCTCGTGCCCAGAGATCGAGATGGTTGGTGGGTTCGTCGAGCACCATCAGGTTCGGGTTCAGCGCGGCCAGCCGGGCCAGCGCGGTTTTGCTTTGTTCTCCACCGCTACAGAGCCCAAAGGGTTGCAGGACGATGTCGCCGCTGAGTCCGAAACGGGCCAGTAGTCCGCGGAGTTGCCCGGGGGTGACGTCGAGATCTCCGGGTGGCCGGATCGCTTCGACGAGATCGAGGTCCCTGGGGATCGCGTCGAGGCCCTGGTCGAAATAGGCCGTCTCGACGTTGTGTCCCAGTCGAACGCTGCCCTGGTCGGGGTCGAGCTGGCCCAGCAGAGTTTTCAGCAGGGTGGTCTTGCCGCTTCCATTGGGGCCGAGAATTCCCAGCCTCTGGCCCCGTTCGATCCGCAGTGTCAGGTTGTCGAACAGCGGTGCGTCGAATCCCTTGGAAATCTCCACTGCCTCAACGACGATATCGCCGCTGCGACTGGGCTCACCAAAGGTCATGGGAGGGACGTGGAAGTTGTCGAGTTGCTCGATGTCGCCGAGTCGTTCGAGCTTGCGAATGCGGTCGGCGGCCTGCTTGTGTTTTTGTCCGTACCGGTTTCGCCTGATGAAATCCTCGGTCCGGGCGACCATGTCCTGTTGTTTGCGGGCTTGCCTGCCGAGCCGTTCTTGTTTCTGGTCTCGTTGTTGGCGATAGGCGGTGAAGTTTCCGGGGTAGGAGTCCAGCCGATCCGGGCGGAGTTCCAGGATCTGGGTGACGACCTTGTCGAGGAAGAACCGGTCGTGGCTGACCAGGATCATGGCTGGTCTTGCACGGACCAGGAACGATTCGAGCCATTCGGTGGCGGCGATATCGAGATGGTTGGTGGGTTCGTCGAGCAGCATCACGTCGGGATTGGTCAGCAGCATCCTGGCCAGCGAGGCCCGTGCCTGTTGGCCTCCGCTGAATGTCGAGATGGGTCTCTGGAATTCGTCGGGACCGAACCCAAGTCCCTCGAGGACCTCGGCGACCCGGTGATCGATCTGGAAACCGGCGTGTTGTTCGAGTGCCGCGTGCACGACGTCGTATCGCTTCAGGAGTGCTGGTGAGGCGTCCTGGGCAATCTGATCTGCCAGGGTCTCTGACTCGGTCCGCAACTCGTAAAGCCACTGCAGTCCCGTTGCCGCCTCGTCCCAAAGGGAACTGGCTGCATCGAGTTGGGGCTGTTGTTCGAGCAACCCGACACGGACCGACTTGGGTGTTTCAACCACACCGGTGTCGGCCTCGTCGAGTCCGGCGAGAATCTTCAGAAGCGTGGTTTTTCCGCTCCCGTTGGGGCCGACCAGCCCGATGCGGTGTCCGGCGCGGACTTCCAGTCCGAGCCCGGCAAATACCGGATCGGCGTCGAATTGACGAGTCAGATCTCGGGCGGAAAGCAGGATCATGAGGCAGGCCGGCGAAGGTGGCCAATGGTAGTGCATTGGCCTACCATGGCAAACGGCTTTGAGGGGTCGTTGAGCACGTTTGGTTCGGCAGTCCAGATTCAGGAAATGGCGAAACGATGAGTAGTGACGAGACAATTACGATCCAGGTCGGGCACAGCCCCGATCCCGACGATGCTTTCATGTTTCATGCCCTGGCCAACGACTGCATCGACACCGGCCGGTACCGGTTCACCCATGAACTGGTCGACATCGAAACTCTCAACCACCGGGCCTTCAAGGGCGAACTCGAACTGACCGCGGTGAGTCTGCATGGTTACGCCCACCTGACGGACATTTACGCCATCTGCAGTTGTGGGGCCAGCATGGGTGACAACTACGGTCCCATGGTGGTGGCACGAGACCCCTGGTCGATCGACGACCTGCGCGGCAAAAAGATCGCGGTGCCGGGCACCCTGACAACCGCATTCCTGTCATTGAAACTGCTTCTCGGGGATGATTTCGAATACGTGGTGCATCCATTTGATCAGCTGCTGGACATCGTCGAGGCGGGCGACGCCGATGCGAGCTTGATCATCCACGAGGGGCAGTTGACTTACGGGGACCAGGGACTGCACCTGGTCGTCGACATGGGGAAGTGGTGGATGGAAGAGACCGGCCTGCCCTTGCCCCTGGGCGCCAATGCGATTCGCAAGGACCTGGGGCCGGTGGTGATGCAGGAGGTGACGGCTCATCTGAAGCGAAGTATCGAGTACGGTCTCGAGCACCGCGATGAGGCTCTCGCGTACGCCTTGCAATATGGCCGTGATCTCGATCAACAAAAGGCCGACACGTTCGTCGGTATGTACGTCAACGACTGGACGCTCGATTTTGGGGAGCGAGGTCGCGAAGCGGTCCGGTTGTTGTTGGCTCGTGGTCACGAGGCGGGCGTGATTCCCGAGCGGATCGAGCCGGAATTCATCGACGGCTAGCGAGCCCGGATGGGCATCTCGTCGTCCTCACCACACTCGAAACTTGCGGGGAGCAGTGACAGCGATGTCGACATCATCGACGGATTACTTGCAGGGGCTCTTTGGTCTGGACGGTCTGACGGCTGTCGTGATTGGTGGGACCGGTGTCCTGGGCGGAGCGTTTTGTGACGCCCTGGGTGCGGCGGGGGCTCACGTGGTGGTGGCTGGGCGGAGTGCCGAGCGAGGTGGTGCCCGGGCCGAGGCGGTCATCGCGGCGGGCGGGTCCGCGGAATTCCTCTCCGTTGACAACACCTCTCGCGAGGATCTCGAAGCCGTTGTCTCTGCTCTCTCGGAGTCGGGACGCCGTCCCGATATCGTGGTCAACGGTGCCGGGATCAACTCGGCCACTCCCTTCCTGGAGATTTCCGAGGACGAGTGGGACCAGATTCTGTCGATCAATCTCAGCGGCGTGCGACTGGGTTGCCAGGTGTTTGGTGGTGCCATGTTGGCCGACGGTGGCGGTGGTTCGATCATCAATATCGCTTCGCTCTCGGGTATCACCGCACTCTCGCGGGTGTTCACCTACTCGGCGACCAAGGCGGCGGTGATCAACCTGACCCAGAACCTGGCCCGCGAGTGGGCCGCGGTCGGCATTCGCGTCAATGCGCTCTCGCCGGGTTTCTTTCCAGCCGAACAGAATCGCAAGGTGCTCACCGAGGAACGCGTCGCCAGCATCATGGGGCACACTCCGATCGACCGATTTGGAGATCCACACGAGTTGGCCGGGGCGATCCTGTTGTTGGCCAGCCCGGTGGCTGGCAGTTTTCTGACCGGTGAGAACCTGGTGGTCGACGGTGGCTTCATGGCGACCACGATCTAGTCGACTGGCAACCGGGGCGTTCCACAAAGGATTCTTTTGCGTGGTTCCTCTCGAGTTCACTCCCCGTCGCAATCACCTGGTTCGCTTTTCACCCAGGCGAGTCGCTCACGTCTTCACCGACGTGCTGGTGATCGGGGGCGGGATTGCAGGTTTGCGAGCCGTGCTGTCGCTGGAGCCGGGGCTCTCGGCCGTGGTGGTCAGCAAGGACCTGCTGAAGGTGTCCAACAGTGCCGAGGCCCAGGGAGGGATCGCCGGCGTGCTGGATCCGCTGGACGACTTTTCCCATCACACCGCCGACACGATCGCGGCGGGCAAGGGGCTGTGCGATGCCCAGGTGGTCGAGATGGTCGTCAGCGAAGCTCCCGAACGGATCCGTGAATTGATCGCGATTGGAACGCGATTCGACGAAACCGATGGACAGATCGATCTGACTCGTGAGGGCGGACACAGCCATCGTCGGATCGTGCATGCCAACGGCGACGCCACCGGGCGAGAAGTGATGCGGGCATTGCAGGAGTCCGCGATCCATCGCGAGGGAGTGCAGGTGTGGCAGAACACATTCACGATCGACCTGCTCAACGTCGAGGGAGTCTGTCGTGGTGCGATCGTGCACAATCCTGATCGTCCGACGACGTGCGTGTGGGCCAAGCAGACGATCCTGGCCACCGGCGGGGCGGGGCGATTGTTCCGTGAAACGACCAATCCAGAGATTGCCACCGCGGATGGTCATGCGATCGCATTTCGGGCCGGGGCCGACTTGCAAGACATGGAATTCATGCAGTTCCATCCGACAGTGCTTTACATCGCCGGTAGCTCACGTCACCTGATCTCCGAGGCCCTTCGGGGCGAGGGTGCTCTGCTGCGTGATGCGAGTGGGCACCGATTCATGCCCGACTACAATCCCGCGGCCGAACTCGCTCCCCGAGACGTTGTCAGCCAGGCGATCACCGAGCAGATGGCCCAGACCCATCATCCGTGCGTGTACCTGGACCTCTCGCACCTGGACTCCGACTTTGTACGAGGCAGGTTTCCGCACATCGCCCGAGTGTGTGCCGAGTTCGGTCTCGACATCACCCGCGACCGGGTGCCAGTCCGTCCCGGGGCTCACTACATGATCGGCGGAGTGACGGTTGATGCTGACGGACGGACGAGCCTGCCGGGATTGTTGGCCGCCGGCGAAGTGACTTCCACCGGGTTGCACGGGGCCAATCGGCTGGCGTCCAACAGCCTGATTGAAGGGCTGGTCTACGGGGCGAGAGCGGGACAAACTGCCTCGCGAGCCGCTCGCGAGATCCCCGATGATTTTGCTGTCCCATCCATCCGCTCGGACTGGGAAACTCCAGATGGGGATGACGAGGACTTGAACATCACCGACCTGAGGAATTCGCTGTCGAGCTTGATGTGGCGGCAGGTGGGGATTGAACGAACCGAGGAGGCGATGGCGGCGGCGGCCGAGCAGGTGGAATTCTGGGATCGATTTGTCTCGAACCGCGAATTTTCCGAAGTGGCCGGATGGGAATTGCAGAACCTGTTGCTCGTGGCACAACTGGTGATTGCTTCGGCACGGGCTCGAACCGAGAGCCGCGGCGTGCATCTCCGGAAAGATTTTCCGGAGACCGATCCCGGCCAGGCGACACCCATCAGGGTGTCTGCATCCGCTTGGTCGGAATGACCAGGTGGTCGTTGTCGGCCGATCGAACCACCTGGTCACATTGAGAAAGACTCTCGCCTAGCAGACACCAGCGAGGGTTTCGTCCTCGACGCGGTGTGGGAGTTGCACCTTGAGGTAGCGGGTGCCGCGAGCGTCGTAAAAGTAGATGTGATTGTGATCGCTTTCCCAGATCGCACCGAGCCGAACGTTACGCGGTCCCTGTACGGCAAATTGCAGGCCACACTGGCGACCGCGCCGTGACAACTCACGCTGGGTCATCGAGGTGATTTCGGCAAGCAGGTTTTCCTTGTCGCAAAGAGTGTTGTGGATGAAGTCTCGTAGATTGTCCAATGTCCGAATCTCAGCAAGGGTGTCACTCATCAGTAAAGTCTTCCTGGTGCGTCAAGTTGCCGGGAACGGGACAGTTTGGCTTACCTGCCCAAGTTACCTATCGGCGAGGACCGGAGCCAAAATGTCGAATCGGCTACTCGGGCGGTGGCACCGTTACGGTGTGCGCGACCCAACCGACCGTCGTGTTCGGTTGGACGATTCTGGGGATTTCACTGAAGTTGACGATTGTGACGGTGGGCTACTGTGGCGTCTTGCACCAATTGCCGTGCCGTCGTATTAATGGCGGGCCAAGTCGTGCCGAGAGCGAAAGATGTCTGATCCACTTCCTGACGGTTTCATGGATCTTGATGATCTTTGGGAGGACTCCGCAGCCGAGACGGATCGAGCCGTTCCGGGCAATCCGGTCCAGGACGGTGTCGCGGCGGGTGCTGACCCGGCTGGTGACTCGCGGCTCTTTCTGCCGGGATGGGACGAGGGGTGGCGAGTTCAACTGAAGACGACGTGGGATCGCGAGTACTGTTTCGCCAAGAATCCGGACGAGGAATTCTACCACCTGTTGATGGCCGGCGAGGTGTACGTGACATACGACGCAGAGAAGTACTGCCTGGAATGCGCACGCCGCCGGGGAGTGATCAGCCGGGACCGATTGCACTGGAAGCGAGGAGAGGGTTAGTCCGCAGGCGTTCCGGTCGCGGTTGATGGCTCGTGGTCACTTGTCCGTTCGCCGGGCGCGGCTTTGCTTGGATCTGGAGTCTCCCACCTGTCCGATCAATCGCTCGTAGTCCTCGAGTGTTGTCTTGAGGTGCTCTCGCAATTTCTGCAGTTCGCCACGTTGCTCCTGGCTGCTCCTGAGTAGCGGTTCCATCCAGCCTTCCATCAGCCGAAACTGCTGTCGCAGTACCTTCAACAGGCTGGGTGGAATCTTGTTCACGACGGTGATCGTGTTGGCTCCGTCGTGAGGCTCGAGTTCCTCTTCTCCGTCCTCGTCCTCGGGGTCGTCTGGTTCCACGATGTTGGCCGAGAGACCATCGTCGTCGGTGGATTCCGATTCGGGAGCGTCGTCGTCGGCGATTGTCACTGGTCGGGCGGCTGCTTCGGTCAGGGCGTCGCGAATGGCATCAAGGCTCTCGCGGAGCCCCGCGACATGTCCGGCAATCTCAGGACCAACCGATGCGACCTGTTCACCGGAGTTTTCCGGAGAGACCAGTCGATCGAGTCCTTCGGTCATGGCCTGACGGATCTGGTCCAACCCGGAGGTGACTCCATCGAGTTGTCCGACGAGTTGTTCGACGGCATCAGGCCCGTTGTCCTGGAGGGCTTCGGCAGAGTCGTCGTCGGCTTCCACCGCGTCCGGCGTGTCGTTGCTGGCGGCGAGTTGTTCCAGCCCATCGGCCATCGTGTCCCGGATGGACTCGAGTCCCTCGCTGAAGCTGCTCAACTGGACCACGACCTGGCCAACCTTGTCGTCGGCGCCGACGCCTCGCATCTTGACGTTCTGCTGGAACGTCTTTTTGATCGCTTCCCAGCGGCCCAGTTCGTCTTCGGTCAGGGCACCGATCAGTTCCTTGAATTTCAGCAGGTTGGCCTCGGTGTCAGAGGTCAGTGTCTGCGAGTCGTTTTCGTAATTCGAGACGATCAGCGACTGCAATTCGTCGTCGTTCATGATGGGGACCACCTTCTCGGCGATCCGGTTCATGTTCCGATACGACCCCTGGAGCTTGAATGCCGGTTCGGTGCGGTAGTCGTCGGACGTCGCGGCCGACCGGATGTATTCTCGGTTGACGGCCAAAATCACGTCCCGGATCCGCATCAACTTCTTCATCACCGACACGAACTCGGCCAGTTCCTCAGCCGAGTAGTTTCCTTCGAGTTCGATGCCGTCGGGTGTCTCGCCCTGCGCCATTCGGATGACAGCGTAGACATCGTCTTGACTGCGAGTGGCCAGTTGGTTGAGGGAGGAGTTGGAGGTGAGGCAGTTTTCGAGATAACTCATCTCGAACGCCTCGGCACTGTCGCCGATCATTTCACCCAGGTTGTAGATGTCGGCACGGTTGGTGAGCATGTCGGGGATCTGGAACTTCTCCCCGCTTTCAGTGTACGGGTTGCCCGCCATCACGACACAGACCTTGCGGCCCCTGAGGTCATAGGTTCGAGTGCGGCCCTTGTAGACACCCTCGATCTTGCGCTGGGCGTCGCACAACGAGATGAACTTCTGCAGGAACTCCGGGTTGGTGTGCTGGATGTCATCGAGGTAGATCATCACGTTGTCGCCCATTTCCAGCGCGAGGTTGAGTTTTTCGACCTCCTCGCGGGCGGCAGCGTTGGGGGCTTCCGATGGGTCCAGCGACGTGACATGGTGGCCGATGGCTGGCCCGTTGATCTTCATGAAGATGATGCCAAGCCGGTTGGCGATGTATTCCATCAGGGTCGTCTTGCCGTAGCCCGGAGGCGAAACCAGCAGCAGCAACCCCATCAGGTCGGTTCGTTTTTCCTCACCGACAACGCCCATTTGCTTGGCGAGGTTGTCGCCCACGACGGGTAAGTAGACCTGGTCGATGAGCTTGTTGCGGACGAACGACGTGAGCACCCGGGGACGGAATTCCTCAAGCCGCATGGAGTCCCGGGCCACCTCGACCAGTTCCTTTTTCTGGTCCTGGTAGGCCAGGAATCGTGGGACGCGTTCTTGATGAAAGCGAGTGAGCTTCTGCATGAAGCGGTTGTAGTGCAGGTGGTAGTGGCTGCCATCGATGATGGCGTGGTCGCCGGCGAGATCGTCGATTTCGGCAACAGCCGTGGCGTCAACGACCGCCTGCGGATTCACGGTGCCTTCCAGCAGCAGGTTGGCCACCTCGTCGATGTAGTCCGAGGCCTCGGACTCGTCACGGCTCTCGAGAAATGCCTCGACCCAGTCCCGGGCCACGTGCAGCCCACCGGCGGCATCTTTCTTGACCGCCGCCAGGCTCTGGGTGAACTTGTTGGCGTGTCCGGAACTCTTGAGATGGTTGGTGAAGGAGCTGTGGAAATCGGCCGCGGCGCGGCTGACGACAAACCCACCAGCCGGATCAGCCAACTCCGCAAAGAGGTATTCGGCGGCCTCGCTGATCAGTTCGTTGTCAAAGAGCTGCTCGGAGGCGACGAATTCCTCGAGCATGTCTGTCAGTGTCGAGACGTAGGCAGCCTGGGCACTGGTGCCGGGGAAAGCCCGGTTGACGTTGCCAAACCCGATCAATTGCGAGGCAATTCGATCCTTGGCCTGCTTGTCTCCGAAGCGGTTCCAGAAGACCACAGCCATCGCGCGGGCACGGGCATGAAAACGCAGTAGTCCGATCCTGGAGCTCATCTGCAGGAGAGCTGACAGAATTTGAGTGGCGTCCCGGTCGTGGACGCCCTTGATGTAACTCTCGGCGTATCGCGGCCCCATGAACTCCTGGACCACAGCCAGTTGCCCTTCCGGGTCGGTCGCCAGCATCTGTTCGCGTGTGGGCAATTCGGGCTGGAGCTCGTTGCCGAGTGATTCGAACAGCCTGTGGGCGAGGTACTCACCCCGATAGACCTCGGACGTCTCGCTGACGATCTCCTGGTTCCACAACTCGCGGGATGCCAGGAATGTTTCGTCCTCAATCGGTTCAAAGAAATCGGTTCCGGTCAGGTGCAGCGCCATCTCGCCGTCGCGAAAAACGGTGGTGAGGTCGAGTTGCTGCACGTTGACCGAGAAGTGGTGATTGCCCATCTTGATGACGTTTTCACCACCGACGAACAGGTCCTGGCGGTCCTTGAGTTGTCGGACGGCATCTTCACGGATCGTCTTGAGCCGACTCTGGATGTCGTCCACCTTGACGTTGTCTTCGAGTTCTCCCAGCTGATCCACGATGTCCCGGACCTTGTCGATCATCAGGTCCGAGGCGAAATAGCCGTTGATGTCATTGACGCTCTCCAGCGTCCCCACCCGGCTCTGGATACCTCCGAGAATTCGCTCGGCTGCTGACATCAGTGCACCGGCTCGCTTGTTGCGAGCCTCGACCAACTGCAGTTTCCTCGATTCGAACGCGTTGTAGACCTCGTCGCGTTTTTCCGAGAGCTGGACGACAAACTCATCGAACTCGGCGAATCGGCCCTCAAGCTCCTCGATACCGATCATCACCTTGGTGAGGAACTCGTCGCATTTCTCGGGCGAGTCACAGACATCGAGGTAGTTGACGATGGACTGGTCGAGAAGTTTCAACTGCGAGTTGAACTCGGCGACCCCCTCGACGGACATCAGGTCCCGGGACTTCTTCTTCAGTGCGGCACGGGCCTGGTTGACCGTCGAGAAGATGTCGGAGATGTTGTCGATGATCGTGGTGCGCTGAGTGGCGTCGTCGATCTCGAGGTTGCTGACGATGTCGATGAGCATCTCGAGGTCGGCGGCACTCTGGTCGATCGCTTCCTGCAACGCCTTGGCGTCGGTGACCTTGGTGAGTTCTTCGATGCCGGCGAGTTCCGTTGAGACCTTCTTTTCGTACGGGGCGAGGGCCTCGGGCCTGAGCAGAAACTCGACACAGCGGTGCGACAGCTTGTCGTTCTGTTCGATGACCTCCGTTTCCAGACCGTCAACCAGGTCGGTGTCGATGTAGCGGAGATCCTTCAGCGTGATGATGTCGCCACGGATGCGTCGCAGCGCGGCGAGCGAATCGACGAAGTCCTGGATCGTCTCGAATCGCCGTCGTCCCACGTCGGCGATGATCTGGCGGGTTTCGGATTCGACCCGTGCCGTTTCACTGGCCGTGTTCCGCTTGACCCGCACCACCTTCTCGAACTCGTCGATCGCCGAGGCGGCTGCATTGCGGATTTCGGCGAGCGGGGTCGCCAGGCCGCCGGTCTCCTCGTTGGCGATCCAGAAGAAGCTGTCCAGGATGTCGGTCGACTGCTTGACGATGTCAACGTAGAGGTTGGCGTAGGTGTCCTCCTTGTTGATCAGGCCCAGCACCTCGTGGCACTCGGCCATTCCACGAACGATGTCCTTGTTGCCGATCTTGTGCAGGGCCGTCTCTTCCTGTCCGGGTGGGTCGTAATCCTCTCCCGTGAAGGGGGTCTGCCAGACCTGGAGCGCGTGGTGCTTGGCGGCGTTGTCCTGCGAGCGGAAGCAGACCAGTTCCCCACTCTCGAACAGCGAGAAACCATGACAGATCAGCGGGGTTTCGACCTGCTGTTCGATCAGGTTGTAGTTGAGCAGGATGTAGACGCCCGAATCCCGGTTGTTGAAGATGTAGAGAAAATCTTCCCCGTTGGGAGAGTCGAGCCGGCCGGCGAACTGCATGTCCTGCAAGTCGTTTTCAAAGGTCTTGTTCTCGCCGGTTTGCAGGTAGTAGCCGTTGGAGAAGATCAGTCCGTGGTCATCGGGTAGCAGGACACAGGCATGCTCAATGGCGTCCAGTCTCAGGACCTGCTCGACCTTTTCGTTGTAGACGAGGTAGCGGTCGTTGTTTTCCTGGTAGGGGCGGATCTTCATCAGGATGATGTTGCCGAGCACGCTGAATTCGACGCGGGCGTCGTCGAGTGTCTGATCGGCATGGTCGACGGGTTCGGCGTAGATTCCAGCCCCGCTGGCCGTGTTGTTCTCCACCTTGACTGTCAGGTCGCCACCGACGGTTTCCACGAAGACCCGGTCGTCGATCGAGATGTGAGGGTGCGCGCCGGTTTGCTGCATGTCGCGGGTGGCCAGGTTCCATTCGAAACCGTGCTGTGGCGGAAAGACCACCTCGTGATCTGAGCGGTTGTCGACGTAGACCAGGCCGTCGTCGGTGATCGCCCACTTGAACGACTTGATGTCGTTGACCGAGACACCGACACGAAAGACCATGAACAGGTGGACGCCGTTCTGGAAGAATCTCGCGAAGGTGGCGTGCTTGTAGTACTTGTAGACGTCCTCGAAGTCCTTGTGAAATCGGTCGTCGGCGATGAGGTCGAGTGAGCCGGGTGTGAATTTTCCCTCGGCGAAACTGTAGACCGAAAAGACGTCCGCAATGGAGATCTCGGATTTCAGGCCAAAGGTGACGTTGTAGCCGAACAGCAGGTGCGAGCCGACCGAGACCATGTCCCGGGGCACACAGTTGTGCTCGGTCGTGATCCGTTCGGTGCCCAGCAGGGCCGTCTCGATCGATCCGAATGCCTGCTTGCGACCCTCGTTGAGCGTTCCGAGTCGTTTGCGGAGATCCTGGCCGTGAGAGTTCAGGCGGCCGCGGATGATCTCGTATGTCCCACTCTCCAGCTGCGTCCCTCCGCCTTCACCGGCGGGCGCAACGGTGGCGGTGGCCGAATTGGCATCGGCTGCTTGTTGACTGGCGGCCTCTGCCGAGGCGGCCTCGCCCTGGAGACGTTCTTCGTCGGCCATCGCGGGAATTCCTGCCGATTGGTTGCCGGGCGCCGGCTACTTGGTCGCCCCATCGGCCTGGTTGCTGACCAGGCCCAGGGACGCGACTTTCTGGCCGGCGACTCCCGCACCACGGAAGACTCTCAGCAGGTCCTCCAGTCGTGACTTGTCGTCGTCGCTGTCGGTCATGGTGATCATCCGGCCGATCAGGGCGGCAACCGAGAGGTCCTTGACATCCTCGAAGCTGATGCCGAACTGTCCGGCAAACTGCTGCAACTGGGAGGTGAAGTACTGGTTGTCGCCATTGAAGAACGTGTTCTTGACGTCGGTCAGAACCGAACTGTTGTCGACGAGCCGATCGACGCTCTTTCCGGCCTTGATCGAGTCGACGATCTTGTCGAAGAATGTTGTTTCTCCGCCGACAATATCGATTGTCGAGTTCCGCAAGGCCTCGCCGACGATTTCGGCCTGTGCCTCGGCGATGTTCTGCTGGGCATCGATCGCTGCGATCTCGATGTCCTTGTCCTTGTTCAACTGAAGCTTGAACTCCTCGTGCTCCTTGCCGGCATCGTGGAAGAGCTTCATCGATTCGGCTTTTTCCTTGATCCCGGTTGCCTCGGCGTTGTATTTCAGCCCCATCACGCTGGCCTCGGCCGTCCCGACCTTTTCGGTCGCCACAGCCTTGGCTTCGTCGCCCTTGGCCACCGCAACGGCCTTTCTCTGGACGATGGTCGCTTCGGCCGTTCCTGTCTGGTCGATCACGACCGCCTCGGCTTCACCCTTCTTCTGGGTCACGGTGGCTTCGGCGGTGCCCTCTTTCTCCAGGGCATCAGCCTTGGCGTGGGTGACCTGTGCTTCGGCCAGTCCGGGCGCCGCCTGGTCGGCCGTCTTGGCTTCGGCGAGCATCTTGATGGCCTGCATTTCTCTCTCGGCCGCATCCCGTTGAGCGTCGGCCTCGATCACGATCTGCTGGGCACCGAATTCGGCCGATTGTTTCTCGGCTTCGGCCGCCTTGACCTGCTTGACCAACGCTTCCTGGGCGTCCTTCTCGGCCAAGGTGACCGCGACGGTCTTGGCACGGTCGGCAGTCATGATCTCGTGCGTGTTCTTGATGTTTTCCTGTTCTTCGACCACGCCACGTTCCACCATGACGCGTTCGCGGATCACTTCCTGGATGTTCCGCTTCTCGATCTCGATCGCCTTGTCCTTCTCGATGTCGGCGAGTCCGACCACCCGTTGTCTCTCGGTCACCTCGAGCATTCGGTCCTTCTCGACGCGTTCGATTTCGACCTGGTCGGTTCGTTCCTTGTTCCGCAGGGCGACAATGATCTGGCGATCCTTGTTCTGTTCGGCCACCTGGATCTGTTCCTCGGCGACGATCCGGGCCGACTCGGCCCGCTGACGTTCCTCTTCCTGGACCTGGGCCGCGGCGGCCTGGTTCCGGGCAGTGATCTCGGCGATCTCCCGTTTCTGTTTCTCCTCGGCGTCCACCCGTTGGCGTTCCAGTTCGAACAGCGCCTCGTCTCGTTCGACGTTTTGCTGCTTGATGACCTTGGCTTCTTCCACCGAGAAGTGGTTCCGCTTCATGTTCTCCTGGGTCGTCAATTCGGTGATCTTCCGAATTCCCTCGGCGTCCAGGATGTTCGTCGGGTTCAGGCTCTCCAGGGGAGTCTGTTCGAGGTAATCAATGTGGCAATTGTCGAGACGGTAACCGTTCAGGTCGGTGCCGATGACATTGATGATCTCGTCGCGGAAATTGTCGCGATCGGTGTAGAGGCTGACGAAGTCGAACTGCTTGCCGACGGTCTTCAACGCCTCGGAGAATTTTGCCTCGAACAACTCGCGGAGTTGAACGATTTCCGACGCGCGGTGCGGGCTGATCATCTCAGCCACCTGCTTGATGTCGGCGTCGGCGTTGTTGACCCGGACGTAGAAGGCGACACGGATGTCTGCCCGGATATTGTCCTGGCAGATCAGGCCATCCTCGCCCTCACGAGCAATCTCGATCCGCTTGACCGACAGGTCCATTCGCTGTGATTCTTGCAGCAGGGGAATCACGACCATCCCGCTGCCGGTTCGGGCCGCGAGACCGCCGAGCCCCGTTTTCACGATGGCCTCTTCCGGGCCGGGTTTCTGATAGAACTTCGTGAAGGCGATGGCAATGAAGACCATGAAGCCGATGATCACGGCGATGGCCATCCACCACTCGTTTTTGAGTCCAAGAGTTGTCTCGGAAACCTGGGCAAGAATCAAAAATCTGTCCATCAGATCGTCTCCTCGTTCTCGGCTTCGACCAAGTACGTGTTTGTTTCTACCTGGTAGTCAGTGATGATCGCGGTCTGACCGCGATCGAGTTGTTCGTCAGAGTTGGTCTTTATCAACAGGATCAATGGTGCCTGTCCGGTCGCAAAATGGGCTTCGCCCCCCGTGCTGGTCGCTGTTCTGCTCGTGATGACACACGATTGTCCCATCAGGGTTTCGGGGAGATTGGACGGCGGGGTATCGAAGATCGGTCTCAAGGGATTGGTGATCAGTTTGGTTGCCAATGTGGCCAGGCCGCAGGCCTCGGCCAGTACGACACCGGGAGGTTGTGTCGGAGCCCATTCCCAGTGGATGAGCATGGAAAAGACCCAGGCGGTCACCGAGAAGATCGTGAACCAGATCATGATCGGAATCGTGCCCAGGTTGAGAAACCTGAGTGGCACGAGGCCGATATCCAGTAGCCCACCGTCGGCGTCCACACTGAGTTCGAAGTCCCAGTCGAGGAATTCGAGTTCGACCGTTCCCAGTGCGACCAGCGCCCAATACAGCAGCAGAACAGCCACCACGATACTGGTGGGCTGAATCGCTGGATCGGCGAAGAATGGATTGAGTAGCCATGAGAGGTTCACGGACATTGAAGACTCCGGACAGACCGGCCTGATTCACTACTATGCGTTAAGTTAGGTTGGTATGTGAACTCGAGTAGAAAAAAAAGTATGAGTAGCTTTGGTTGTGTGGTTGGGTTGTGTCGATTTTTCGGATTTCTGCCCCGTTGGTGTGTGTTGGCGGGACAACCGGCCGGAGGGTTGCTCCCGACATGCTATTCGCCGTGGGTGGCGAAATCTTGATGCCCAGCTCGATCTTCTCGGCGGTACATCTTCTGACGTGCGAGAATTCGGCGAATTCCGGTCACGTTTCCGGGTGTCAGGCGATCACGCCATTGACGACGTCCCCATAGACGTCGGTCAGGCGGAAGTCGCGTCCGGCATACCGGTAGGTCAATTGGAGGTGGTCGAGTCCGAGCAGGTGCAGGATGGTGGCGTGCAGGTCGTGGATGTGGACCTTGTCTTGGGCGGCGTAGTAGCCGAATTCATCGGTGGCCCCAAAACGGGTCCCCGGTTTTGCCCCGCCACCGGCCAGCCACATGGTGAATCCCTCGGGGTTGTGGTCGCGACCGTTGGAGCCCTGGACACACGGGGTCCGTCCAAATTCGCCGCCCCACCACACGAGGGTGTCCTCGAGGAGTCCTCGGGCTTTCAGGTCGGTGAGCAGTCCGCCGATGGGTTGGTCGACCTCCTTGGCGTTCTTGGTGTGTCCCTTGACCAGATCGGAGTGCTGGTCCCACTGGACCATCGTGTCACTGTGGGTGACCTGAACGAATCGGACACCACGCTCCAGGAACCTCCTGGCCAGCAGGCACTGTCGCCCGAAGTCGGCCGTGATTTCCTGGTCCAGGCCGTACAGCTTGTGGGTGTCCCTGGATTCCTTTGAGAGATCCTGGATTTCGGGAATCTCTCCCTGCATCCGAAAAGCGAGCTCGAACGAGTTGATGCGGGCTTCGAGGTCGCCATCGTCGCCGAAGTTGTCCAGGTGACGACGGTTGAATTGTCCGAGGAGGTCGAGCTTGAGTCGTTGAAGTTGGCGGGGGTGCCGCAAGTTTTCGAGGTAGGGGACCCGGGCGTCGGCCGAGGACAGGCTGGCGTTTCCGATGGGCGTTCCCTGGAAGGGGGCCGGCAGGAACCCGCTGCCCCAGTTCTTGACACCACCATGAGCCAGTGTTGGGCAGATGGTGACGAAGGCGGGCAGGTTGCCGTTTTCCGTGCCCAGGCCGTAGCTGACCCAACTGCCGACACTGGGGCGGACGAAGTTGTCGCTGCCGGTGTGCAGTTTCAGGAGGGCTCCGCCGTGGGCGGCATTGGTGCCGTGCACCGAGTTGATCACGCAGAGGTCGTCGGCGTGTTGGGCGGTGTGGGGGAACAGTTCGCTGACGGGCAGCCCGGATTCACCGTATTGGCTGAAGGTCCAGGGTGAACCCAGCAGTTTGCCCGTGGGCGCAAATTGGACTCGGGGCTTGTCGAAGGGGAGTGGTTTCCCGTGGTCCTTTTGCAGGCGTGGCTTGTAGTCGAACGTGTCGACCTGCGATGGGCCTCCCTTCATGAACAGGAAGAGAATCCGCTTGGCCCTGGGAAGATGGTGTCCCAGTCGCGGCGCCAGCGGGTTGGGGGGCGCCGCCACCGTTTCGGAATCGAACAGTCCACGGAGGGCGAGCATCGGAAAGCCGACGGCGGTGGATTGCAGGAGTTGACGGCGGGAGAACATGTCGTCAGACCGTGTTGAGGTTCTATTTCAGGTAGATGAATTCGTTGCTGGCGAGCAGCACATGGCAGAGCGCCGACCAGGAGTCGATGGGGCCCGATCCTGGCGGCAACGCCTGGCGAACCTGCTCGAGGAACCTGGAACATCGCGTGAGGTCGTCGGCGGAGGCGGGACGGCCCAGCACGTGTTCGCAGAGGCGGTCGATGCGTTCGGCGTCGTCTCCGGCCGGGGTTGCCAGGACCGTTCCGGCCAGTTTTCGGCTGATCCGATCCACGAGCTTGCTGTTGAGTAGAAACAGGGCCTGGGGTGCGACAGTGGTCGTGGACCGGTCACCGGTCATCACACTGGCGTCGGTGTAGTCGAACAGGGTGAAGACGTCGAAGAGATGATTGCGGACGACCGGCAGGTAGACCGAGCGACGGGGCACGTTGTACCGAGTCTCGTCCTTGGAGGTGTGATCGAAGAAATAGCCCCGGTTGGGGACATGCAGCAGGGACCCGGTCATCTGGGGGTCGAGTTCATCGGCGACCGCCAGCATCGCATCGCGCAACGCCTCGGCTTCGAGTCGTCGCAGCGGACTCCGCCACCACAATTCGTTTTCAGGGTCGACGGCCATGGCATCCCGTCGCGGGGTGCTTTGCGTGCGGTACGTGGCCGAGAGAACGATCAGCCGGTGGAGCCGCTTGATGGACCAGTCACCCTTGATCAACTCGGTCGCCAGATAATCCAGCAGGCGGGGGTGGCTGGGGCGTGAGCCGAGTTGACCGAAGTTGTCCGTCGAGGTGACCAGTCCGCGGCCGAAGTGCCAACGCCAGATCCGGTTGACGAAGACCCGGGCGGTCAATGGGTTGTCGGGACGGGTCAGCCAGTTGGCGAGTTCGAGTCGTCCACTTTGTTGAGCGGGAAAGGGCTGGGGCTTTGGACCGGCAAAGATTGCCGGTACGGCCCGCGGGACCTTTGCGCCCAGATCCTGGTGGCTGCCGCGGATGTGGACTGCCAGGTCGGCCACCTTGCCGTCAGTAACCCCCATCGCGGTGGGCAATTGTGGCGTGCCGTTCCGGAGTGTTTCCAGTTGGGCCCGCAGCTTGGAGAGGACGGCCCGGGTCTCATCGGAAAATTGTTTCTCGATTTCGCTAGCCGACTGTTTTCCCTTGTCGTTGGTTGGAGCGTCGACGCCGAGAACCTTGCGGGCGGCCTGGACGATCTTGTCGATTTCGGATTTCTTTTCGGCCACCAGTGTCTTGTGTTGCTCGATCCGTTGCTGGTCGGCGGCGGTGGCGATGGGGTTCTCGTTCCAGCGGGCGACCTTCTTGAAATGTTCCATCGTCCGGGTGCTCTGGAACACGCCAGCCAGGGCGTAGTAATCCCGCGTCGAGACCGGGTCGAACTTGTGGTCGTGGCATCGTGCACAGCCCAGCGTCAGGCCCAGGAAAGCTCGTCCGATGGTGTCGACCTGTTCGTCGACGATGTCCATCTCCATCTTCTTCTCGTCGACCTCGGCGAGCACCTTGGGTCCCAGCGAGAGAAAACCGGTGGCAATCAGCCTCGCGTGGCGCTGGTGGGGTGGTTCACCGTCAACAGACGGCTGCAGGTCGCCGGCGATCTGGTCTCGCACCATGGCGTCGAAGGGACGGTCGGCGTTCAGCGAGTCGATCACCCAGTCGCGGTATCGCCAGGCATTGCCGTGGGCGACATTTTCATCGAGACCGTTTGAATCCGCATAGCGGGCGACATCGAGCCAGTGGCGGCCCCAGCGTTGACCGTAGTGCGGGGTGTTGAGCAGGCGGTCGACGAGTCGTTCCCAGGCACCCGGACGGTTGTCACTCAGGAAGGTGGCGACCTGTTCGGGGGACGGGGGCAGGCCAGTGAGATCGAAACAGATTCGACGGACGAGCGTTCGACGATCGGCGGGTGGAGAGGGAGCCAGTCCGGCGGCGGCCAATCGGGCCAAAATGAAGCGGTCGACGGGTGTACGGCTCCAGTGCGAGCCAGTTTCGATGGGTGGCGAGCCCGGCGAGAGGGTTTGAAATGCCCAGTGGTCACCGGTGCCGCGGCGACCGGTTGATGGATTGCCCGTTCGAGGGTCAACGGCACCGTTGGTGATCCACCGCTCCAGGATTCGGATTTCCTCGGCGGGGAGTTTCTGCTTGGGGGGCATCTGCAGCGAGTCATCCCGGTAACGGACGGCCTGGATCAACAGGCTCTGGTCGGGACGTCCCGGCCGGATGGCTGTTCCGCTGTCACCGCCGGTCTGCCAACCCTGGCGGGTGTCGAGGCGGAGCCCTCCTTTGGGGGGGGTGGCCTGGGCCGAGTGGCAGGAATAGCAACGGCGGATCAGCAGAGGCCGGACGTGCTTTTCGAATTCGGCGATCCGAGCTGGACTGGCTGCGGGTGGAGCTGCCAGTGCCGTGGTTGGCAGAAGGATCAGCAGCGGCAATGCAAGTCGGGACATGCAGTGATTCTAAAGGGAAGCCGTGGCCGGGTGTAGCCGTCTCGGGGATCTCGCCAATTTGGCTCTGTGGTGCCGGTTGGTCCGGATTGCTAGTCTGATGGTTCGCGTTGGCAACAGCCCAGGAGATGGTCGAGATGAACAGCGATTTGATTCCGGTGATTTCTCGAGTGATTCACGTGGCGACGGCGATCGTCCTGGTTGGAGGCAGTGTCTTCATGCGTTTCGCCTTGATGCCGGCAGCAACCGGATTGGGCGATGCTGAACACGACGGGCTCCGCGAACGCGTGCTGGGGCATTGGCGTCGCTTCGTTCACATCGGGATCGCGTTGTTGCTGGGAAGTGGTTTGTACAATTTTCTGGTGGTCACGATGCCGGCGCACAAGGGTGATGGTCGTTATCACATGCTGGTTGGCATCAAGATGTTGTTGGCCTTTGTGCTGTTCTTCCTGGCCTCGGCTCTGGTTGGTCGATCTAACGGCCTCAAAGCATTGCGAGACAAGGCTCGCGGGACGCTGGTGGTGATGATCATTCTCGCGGCCGTGATCGTGGTCATCTCCAGTTACCTGAAGATTCGGGGTATCCCCACGGTGGCGACGGAGGTCGAAACGGCAGCAATGACGTTGTTTTTGCCGTGGACTGGCTAACACCGGGAACTTTTTTCCCACTCAAATCGTCTCAGATCGCGTACGATAGAGTGAACGAGGCGCACATCCTTATATACACGCCTCTGACGACCCGTTTTTGTTTGATTCATTTCTCTCCATCCCCAGCTTTGACAATCGAGAAAGGAAGCGAGAACCGGCACGGTCCCCCTACCCGGCGGGCAGAAAGGCAGGACGCAACCGATGGTACGTTACCGCAACCCGGCGATGGCCGAGTTGAGTCGCCAGCAGGTGCAGTATGCTCCGCGGAATGTTCGACTGAAACAGATCGAGCGGGCCGAGCGTTTTGTGGATCGATTGCATCCCGAACGGTTCTACGCTTACGGGGATGTCTGTGAGGAAGTGACCGGTTACCGGTCCGAGAAGTATCCGGACCTGAAGTTGACCGGTGGTGAGGTGGTCCGCGACCTGCGGTGCCTGGTCGAGGACCTTTCGGACAGTCTTGACCTGTCCACGGCTGATGTTGGTGAGCCGGTGTTGAGTGTTCTTGACGTGGCGGCCCGATTCCAGGTGTCGACCAAGACTGTGGACCGGTGGCGTGATCGCGGACTGGTGTCTCGACGGTTCGTGGTGGAAGGTCGCAAGCGGGTTGGATTTCTGCAGTCGGCCGTCGACCGGTTTGCCCGGCGTCACGCGGCGGTGATCGATCGCGGCACACGTTTTTCAAAGGTGGAAGAACGGGAACGTGAGGAGATCGTGCAGTCGGCACGCCGACTGGCTCGCGACGGTGAATCCTCGACAGCGATCTGTCGCCTGCTGGCCAAACGGATGGGACGTTCGGCCGAGACGATTCGGACAACCCTGAGGGATCATGATCGACGTCACCCGGCCGCAGCGGTCTTTCCGAGCGTGGGAACCGCGTTGCATGACGAGGACCGCCGGGAGATCTACCGGATGGTCCGACAGGGCATATCGGTCGATTCGCTCGCGCGGCGGTTTGGCCGTTCACGAAATTCCATCTATCGGATCGCGGCCGAAACCCGTGCCGAGATCCTGCTCGAACTGCCAATTGAGTTCATGCACAGTGACGAGTTTCCGGTCGCGGGAGCGGAGGCGGAAATCCTGGGCGTGCCACCAGAGAACCCGAAAGCGCGACTCACCAAGGCTCCTCCCGGGCTGCCGGCCTATCTTGCCGCGTTGTACCAGTTGCCGATCCTGACTCGCGAACAGGAGCAGTACCACTTTCGGAAGATGAACTTCCTGGCCTGGCAGGCTGCCGAAGCCCGGCAGGAATTGCTACTGACACGACCGACCGGACGGGCTGGTCGGGTCGCGATGGATCGTGTGGAGACGTTGCTGGAGGAGAGTGGTGCGGTCAAGAATTTCCTGATCCGCAGCAATCTGCGGCTGGTTGTTTCAATTGCCAAGAGGCATCTTCGTCCGGGAATGAACTTCTTCGAGATGGTCAGCGACGGCAACCTGCCGCTGATCCGTGCTATCGAAAAATTCGATTACACTCGTGGAAACAAGTTCTCGACCTATGCCACATGGGCCATCATGAGGAACTTCGCTCGTTCGGTACCACGTGAGCATCAGCAGAACGATCGGTTTCGTACCGGTCATGACGAGTTGTTCCTGGGACGATCTGATGACCGCGGCAATCCGTTTCTCATGCAGCGAAATCGGAGCCAGCACCAGTTGGTCATCGAGGAAATCCTCGACCATCTTGATCCTCGTGAACGTGAAGTGATCACGCGGCGTTACGGTCTAGTCGATGGGACCGAGCCCCAGACACTCGAGCAGGTCGGTCGGAGATTTGGTGTCACCAAGGAACGGGTGCGACAATTGGAGAGTCGTGCCATGAAGAAGTTGCAGCGAGTTGCCAGCGTCGAGAGCCTTGAGATTCCAGGGATCGATTAGGCAAAGGGGCTGCTGAACATCTGTGGTGTGGTTTGGGCTCTACGAGGGCCCCGAAAGCGGGCATTCTGGCTTGCAAGGCCGCAACGGGCTGCTATATTGACCAGCCTGTTGTCCCATGAGGAATTATGGGCTAGCGTAGCTCAATCGGCAGAGCCCCGGTTTTGTAAACCGGAGGTTGTGGGTTCGAGTCCCACCGCTAGCTTCCCGCGCCGAAAGGGGTAGCCCATCGGGAACGCATCGGCGCTGTTCGACGGGCCTGCGCCGGTCGGCTCGCTAAGAAAAATGTGATTGATCGAGGGGGAATTCCCGAGCGGCCAAAGGGGCCAGACTGTAAATCTGGTGGCTCAGCCTTCGCAGGTTCGAATCCTGCTTCCCCCATTTTGACAGGAAGAAAAATGTAGTTCTCGGGCATTGTCTTGCCCTGCTGCAATCGACAGTTGTCTCGGAAGTCCGTACAACAAAGAGTCCTAATCGTCTACGAAACAACGTTTGGTCCCCGGAAGAATCCGGCTCGTGTTGGATACGAGTGGGCTAACGACGCTTCTGACCAGAAACAATTCAACTCAACGCACTAATCCAAGGAGATCTCGAACTCGCCGGAGTCGGAACTTTGTATTGCGACAGGCGGGCCAGATGCGGGCGTAGCTCAATGGTAGAGCTCCAGCCTTCCAAGCTGGTGGTGTGGGTTCGATTCCCATCGCCCGCTCTTTTGTTCCGGCCCCGTTTGGTCGCCAGGCGGCTCCAATCACCTCCGGGCGGCTCAAAACGACAACAGGCTGCTGTAGCTCAGTCGGTAGAGCGCGTCCTTGGTAAGGACGAGGTCATGGGTTCAAGTCCCATCAGCAGCTCTTTTGCACGAAAACTGAAACACCCGTTTCAAAGTAACTAACCAGCCCTATACACCAACCCATACACGCATCCTAAAACGAAAGCAGGATCGGGAGAAACCGGAACGATGGCCAAGGAAACATTTGAACGAACCAAGCCGCACGTCAACGTCGGGACGATTGGTCACATTGACCATGGCAAGACGACATTGACGGCGGCGATCCTGGCGGTACAGCAGACCAAGGGGTTCGCGGAGTTCAAGAGTTACGCCGATATCGCCAAGGGCGGAACGGTTCGTGACGAGAACAAGACGGTGACGATTGCGGTGAGTCACGTAGAGTATGAGTCCGAGACACGGCACTATGCTCACATCGACTGCCCCGGCCACGCCGATTACATCAAGAACATGATCACCGGTGCCGCCCAGATGGACGGTGCGATCCTGGTGGTCGAGGCCGGTACCGGCCCGATGCCCCAGACTCGCGAGCACATCTTGCTGGCTCGTCAGGTCAACGTGCCGGCCCTGGTTGTCTTCCTCAATAAAGTCGACCTGGTCGATGACGAGGAGCTTTTGATGCTGGTCGAGGAGGAAATCCGGGACCTGCTCAATAAGTACGATTTCCCCGGCGACGAGATTCCGGTCATCCACGGCTCGAGTAAGCCTGCACTGGATACTCCCGACGATGAAGGTGCCAATGCCTGCATCGGTGAGTTGATGGATGCCCTGGACAGCTATATTCCCGAGCCGGTCCGTGACAACGAAAAGCCGTTCCTGATGGCTATTGAAGACGTGTTTTCGATCGAAGGCCGTGGCACGGTCGCCACGGGACGGATCGAGCAAGGCATCGTCAACATGGGCGAAAAGATCGAGATTATCGGTCTGCAAGACACGGCCGAAACGACTTGTACCGGAGTCGAGATGTTCAACAAGACGTTGCCGACCGGAGAGGCCGGCGACAATGTTGGGATCCTGCTGCGGGGAGTCAAGAAGGACGAGATCCAGCGTGGCCAGGTGTTGGCCGCACCGGGTTCGATCCAGCCGCATACCAAGTTCAAGGGTGAAGTTTACGTGCTCTCCAAGGAAGAAGGAGGGCGTCACACTCCGTTCTTTACCGGATATCGTCCGCAGTTCTACTTCAGGACGACGGATGTCACCGGGGCCGCGCATCTGCCGGAAGGTGTCGAGATGTGCATGCCGGGCGACAACGTTACCATGGACATCGAACTGGGTAAGCCGATCGCGATGGATGAAGGCAGTCGGTTTGCTATCCGCGAAGGTGGCAAAACGGTCGGTTCCGGTCGGGTTGTGGAGATCATCGAGTAGCAGTCGACCGCCGATTGGCACAGGACTAACTCGATTCGGTTCCCCGACCGGGAGGCGAATCGAACAACAGCAGTTCCGGTCGCCATGGGTGAGTGTTCTTTTGAAACGGACACTCGCCGGTCGGTCGGTTCTGGCTCCGGGGAGACGCGTGATGCCCAGAGAGTATGTCTGGCTGGAATGCACTGATTGCGGCTCAAGGAACTACCGGGTCGAAAAAGAGACCCGGGGGACCGAGCGGCTGGAATTGAAGAAATACTGCTCGAAGACTCGTCAGCATACGCTGCACAAGGAGTCGCGCAAAAAGTAGGATCACCGGGGCGGTTGGATCTTCGGTGCCCTGAACGGGTGTAGCTCAATTGGCAGAGCACCGGATTCCAAATCCGGCGGTTGGGGGTTCAAGTCCCTCCGCCCGTGCTTCGTTGTCGACCGCGGAATTGAAATGGCCAAACAGAAAACCACCGCAGCAAGTACCGCAGGCTTTGGCAGTGCCGTGGCAAATACCTTTGCCATGGCACGCTACAAGCGAACCCAGGGGCGGGTTACCCGGCAACTGACTGCCGCATCGATTTCGCTGGTGGTGTTCTTCGGTGCGTACACTCTTTATCAGACTCTGCTAACTGAAAATGTGGCCACGTGGATTCCTCTCTGGTCGGCCACGGCAGTCACCACGGTGGGGTTGTGGTCCACGTTCAGGATCATTCATTGGCCACGCTTTGCTGACTTTCTGATTTCTGTGGAAGCGGAAATGGACAAGGTCACCTGGAGCGATTGGAGTGAATTGAAACGGTCCACGGCAGTGGTGCTGGTCACCATGGTCGTGCTTACACTGGTGCTGTTTGTCTTTGATGTCTTCTGGCAGAAGATTTTTACCAGTACCGGAGTTTTGTTCTAAGGGTTTGGGGGGCGTTGCCGATCTCGGCCAAGCGTGACTGGAAAGCGACGAGGACGTCGTGGTTGCGTGTGGGTGCAAGGAAAGCTGATCGTGACAGGTGGCGCGTTGAGATTAAAAAAGCCAATCGGTGAGACGCGATGTCGATGTTCGACGATGCCACGATTCCGGATGATGATGCGGCCGATCAGCCGGTCGATGATCAGTTGAGCCAGCCGGAAGACTCCAGTTCCGAACCGGCTGCTGAAGAACCGGCTGCTGAAGAACCGGCTGCTGAAGAACCGGC
>CAZYAZ010000048.1:0-33747 GCA_964646205.1 uncultured Planctomycetaceae bacterium
CAAGTACACCCCAGAGGATTCGAACCTCTAACCTTCGGTTCCGTAGACCGATGCTCTATCCAATTGAGCTAGGGGTGCGTAGGCGATCGATTGTACGAAATCCCGTTCAAAGAGAAAGCCCCTCAAAGCAACACACCGGCCCAGTCCCTCGACGGTCGTTCCAACAACCGTCAGAATGCCCGTCGGTGACCATGATGAACAGCACTCCCGAGAACACCCCGCCGCCCGATCCGGCCCCCGTCAATCCGACGGAAGCCGACGACACCAATCCCGGTGCCACGATCGTTGACGATGATTTGCCGCCCGTCGAGCCTCCCTCGGCCCGCTTCATCGCCCAGTTGTTTCTCATCCCGGCCCTGATTGTCGCCGGAATCGTGGGACTGTTCCTGCTGTTCAATTGGAGTGGATCCCAGGCCCGGGACTGGCAGACACTGGTCGTCAACATTGGCCGCGACAATCCGCACCGCCGTGGCCGGGCATTCCATGACCTGGCCCAGCTTCTCAATTCCGGCAGGGCCACCCAGGCCGGAATCCCACTCAGCCAGCATCCGCCGTTGGCCACCGCCCTGGCCACTCTCACATCGAGAACACTCGCAGAAACACCGGCACCCGAACAGGCGGCCGACCATCTGCAACAGGAGGTGTTGCTCGTCCGGCTCCTGGGACTGATCGACGTTCCCGAATCCACGCTCCCGGTGCTCGGCCAGACGCTCTCGGACAACCGCGATGCCGCCGTCCGTCAGGCCGGACTCCAGGCAATCGCCTCAGCCGGAAAACGTGCGATCGACCGTGGTGCCACCATCGACGAATCCAACCTGAGGGATGGCCTCGAGGGTGTTCTTGTCGGCAAGGACAACACGCTGCGTCGCGACGCCACCGTCGCACTCGGTATCTTCACCTCAACGACGGCCCTGGATCGGCTCGAATCCCTGGCCAACGACACCGACCCAATCGTTCGCTACAACGCCGCGGTCTCGCTGGTCCGCCAGGGGAGGACGCAGGGTGTATCGGTCTTTCTCGACACGCTCCAGCGCGCTTCCTCGGACCGCGACACGCTGGACCTCACCAAGCCGAAAACCGAAGCGGAGGTCGAGGCATTCGAACAGCGGTGGCTGCTGCTGCAGTTGACCCTGAAGGCCGTCGGCACCGTGGCCGACTCACTTGCTGTCGACCAACAAGCCGATCTCAGGGCCGCGATCAAGCCGCTGGCGGCCGACAACGTTCCGGCCCGGATCCGTATCGACGCCAAACGCGTGCTGCAGCAACTGCCCGAGTGACTCGCACGCCTCGCCACGGCGGTGACAATCACGATTCCGTGGTGAACTCGTGTTCCGTCTCCCCACCCGTCGAGACTACACTGTCGGCCGCCACGTCAACGGAGACGGAGAACCACCATGAATCAATTCACGCGCCACGCACACGGCACCGTCCGGGTGGGATCGGCATTCGCCCTGGTCTTGTGCACCATGTGGCTGCTCGATGCGACCGCACAGGATCAACGCAAACCAATTCCTGATCAACCGGCTGCCAACAAGCCGGCCGTGACCACCCAGCAGATCACCGGCACGGATTTCCGGGTCAAGTTGATCAGGCAGGTGTTACTCGGCTTCGATCGTGTCGGCACCATTTCGGAACTCGACCTCCAGGAAGGAATGCGGGTGAAGGCCGGACAGGTGATCGCGAAACTCGACGACGAGGTCGCCAATGCGGCACTGAACAGTGCCGAGAAAAAGGCTCGCAACGACGTCCACAAGCAGTACGCCACCGCCAGTTTCGCCGTCTCAAAGAACGAACACGAACAGGCTCTGCTGGCCAACAAGAATGCCGGAATGGCCGTCGTCCCGCTGATCGAGATCAAGCGACTGTTCCTGGCCGAACGACGCAGCCAGTTGCAAATCCAGCAGGCGGATCACGACCAGGCCGTCGCCGTGCTCGACCGCGACCTGGCTCTCGCCCAACTCAAGACCTACCGCCTCCGGGCTCCCTTCGACGGAATCGTCACCCGGCGTTTCAAGCAAAAGGGGGAGGCCATCCGCCAGGGTGACCCCGTCATCGAACTCATCGACATCTCGACGATGAAGGTCGAAGGCCGGATTCCACTGGCCCAGGCCATTCGTCTCCGGCCCGGACAAAACGTCCGTGTCCAGTTGATCGACAACAATGACCGGACGGGCACGCTGCCCAGCGATTTCAAGCAGGCCACATTCCCGGGACGGCTGGTCTACATCGATCCGGGAGTCAGCCTGGTGGGAGAACGAGACGTGCGGGTCTGGGCGGAGGTCGCCAACAAGGGCGGATTGCTCCGGCACGGCCTGACCGCAGAAATCACGATCGACACCGCGGGCACCCGATGAGCTCTGCCGCGTCACTGACAACCGCCAACAGGCGGCCGATACCGCTCCAGGTCCGTGATGACCTGATCTATGAGCAGATCGAATACCTGGGCGTCGCCTACTTTGTCGTCAAGGATCCGGTTGGGCTGAAGTACTTCCGGCTACAGCCCGAACAGTACCACGCCCTGCAGTTGCTCAACGGCGACCGTCACCTGGAAGAACTCCGGGACGACCTCCATGAGATTCTGCCCACCGTCCGGCTTCAACTGTCCGACATCCAGCACCTGATCACCGACCTGCATCAGAAGGGACTGGTCTTTTCCAACCGCATCGGCCAGGGAGCCGCGCTGGCAAAGCTCGACTTCGAGGAAAAGAAGAAGAAGCTGTTCAACACCATGCGAAGCCTGTTGTACGTCCGGCTTCCCGGCTGGGACCCCGAAACAGTCCTGGCCTGGATGTACCCGTTCGTCCGCTGGCTGTTCCACCCGGTCACGGTGACACTGACACTGCTATTTGTGCTCTCCAGTTGGATCCTGCTGGCGGTGCACTTCGAGACATTCTCGGCGCAGTTGCCCGAATTCCAGCAGTTCTTCAGCTGGCCCAACCTGCTGTACCTCTGGGTCACACTGGGCACCTGCAAGGTGATCCACGAGTTCGGCCATGGAATCTCGTGCAAGCATTTCGGCGGCGAATGTCACGCGATGGGTGTCATGCTGCTGGTCTTCAGCCCCTGCCTCTATTGCGACGTGTCCGACAGTTGGATGCTACGTAGCAAGTGGCAACGGATCGCGATCGGGGCCGCGGGAATGTACATCGAGGTACTGATTTCCGCCGTCGCGATCTACGTCTGGTGGAACACCCAGGCCGGGTTGATCCATCACCTGTGCCTGAACATCTTCTTCGTGACCACGATCACCACCGTCATCTGGAACGCCAACCCGCTGATGCGATTCGACGGCTACTACATGATGTCCGACCTGCTGGAGATCCCCAACCTGAGACCCAAGGCCGACCGACTGTTACGAGACTGGTTCGGCTGGTATTGCCTGGGGATCGAGGCCAAGCCCGATCCCTTCATGCCCGAGACCGGCCGGGTGGGGTTCGTGCTGTTTGCCATCGCCGCGGGACTGTACCGCTGGTTCATTCTCGCCGCGATTCTCGTCTTCCTCTACACCGTCCTGAAGCCCTACGGTCTGCAGAGTGTCGGAATCGCCCTGGCGATCGTTTCGATCACGACCATCCTGTTCAATCTCCTGCTGAACATTTACAAGCAGGTCACCGCCCCGAGGATCGAACCATTGAGCCGCCCCAAGATCGCATTCTCCCTGGGCCTGTTTGTGACGCTGGTCGCCATGGGCCTGGCCGTTCCGCTGCCACTGCACGTGGAAGCCATGTTCCTGATCGAACCCCACGATGTGCGACACGTCTACACCGCCACCTCCGGTCGACTCGAGGGCAAACCGGCTCAACCCGGTGACGTCGTCGAGTCCGGCGACACGCTCGCCGTGCTCTCCAATCCGGCACTCCAACTCGAACAGATTCGCCTCGAACAACAGAACGAGGTTCAGTTGATCCGCGTCTCGGTTGCCAATGCCCTGGATGATCGACCACGCGAGGAAATGGCACGAGCCAATCGGCAGTCGACCAGGTCCCAGCTGGATGAGTTCCAGAAGCAAATCCAGAGAATGACGGTCCGGGCCCCCCACTCCGGCACCGTCGTCGCCGCCCCCCTGGTGCCACTTCCTCCCCTGGAATCGCGACCCGACCAGTTGGCTGCCTGGCACGGCACGCCACTGAACGACCGCAACCGCAACTGTTTCCTTCCCGAACGCACACACCTGCTCTCGATCGCACCGGACAGCGAGTACCAGGCCGTGGTCGTCATCGACCAGGGAGATCGCAACGACATGGTCTCGGCCGAGGAGGCGCTTGGCTTCGCCGGAAATTCCGGTCCGGACGGACTGACGGTCTCGTCGATTCTCGCCACCACCTCCGGGACCAGGATCGACATCCGCCCCGGTGATCGAATCACCTCCCGCGACGGCAAGCCAATCACACGGCTGGCCGACCTGCTGCCGGGTACCGAGGAGACAATCAGCGAGGCAGTGCCCAAGACACTGCGGTTGTCCGTGCTGGGAAAAGCCGATGGGGCCACCCGTGACGTGACCCTGACGCTGACCCGCTCGCCGACCCTGGTCGAATTGAAATTCGATCACTTGCCGGACCGGACCTACCAGGGTTTCATCGAAAAAATCTCCCGACGGGATCTCGACTTTGTTCCCGAATTGCTCTCCAACAAACTCGGGGGCGAAGTGGCCACCGCGACGGACCGGCAGGGACGGGAACGGCCCCTGAGCCCGGCTTACCAGGCAACGGTGCTACTGAGAGAAGATTCACCGTTGTTGAAGACGGGACTGCGTGGTCGCTCACGATTCCTTGTCGACACACGAACCGCCTACCAGTGGATCTACCGCTGGTACCGCAGCACCTTCAAGTTCCGGCTCTAATGAACAACTCCACCTTCGATCTCCTGATCCATGCCGGGCGTGTCGTCTGCCCCCGCAGCGACCATGACTCGCCGGGATCCGTCGGCATTTCCGACGGACGAATCGCAGCCATCGACCCGCCGGCCGATTCCACCGCCACCGAGACCCTCGAGTTCCCAGACAGCGTGCTGTTGCCCGGCCTGGTCGATCTCCACGCCCACCCGGCCTGCAGCGGGTCGAAGTACGGTGTCGATCCCGATGCCCACTTCCTGACCCGTGGCGTCACCACCGTGCTCTCGCAAGGTGATGCGGGGGCCGACAACTGGGCCAACTACCGCGAGGAGACAATCGAGGGATCCAGGACGCGGGTCCGACTGGCCATCAGCATCTCGCGACACGGGGAGAGCAGTGAACGTCCCTGCCTGGACGATATTGAATGGCTCGATGTCGACTCCTGTGTGGAGGCGATCACCGATGGGGGCGAGTTGATCTGGGGAATTGCGGTCAACTGCAGCCGGGCCTCCTCCGGGGCAACCGAACCACGGCTGGCACTCAACCTGGCACTCGAAGCGGCTCGATCCACCGGCAAGCCCCTGCTGTACGGTTTGCGGGAACCCGACGACTGGTCATTCACCGAACAACTGGAATTGCTCCGCCCCGGTGATGTCGTCACCTACACCTTTCGCCGTGAACCGCACGGCATTGTGGCCGGCGGCAGGGTACGCCCCGAAGTGGTGGCGGCCCGCGAACGGGGCATTCTGTTCGATGTCGGCCACGGTATGGGATCACTGGATTTCGATGAACTCGAAGCGGCCCTGGCTGACGGCTTCCCTCCCGATACGATCTCCACCGACCAGTACGCCCAACACGTCGGCAGCACTCCCCAGCACGATTTGCCGCGGACGATGTCCAAGCTGCTGGCCGCCGGAATGCCCGAGAGCGACATTTTCCGCGCGGTCACGTCTCGGCCGGCCGAAATCCTGGGTCTCTCCGAACAGGCCGGCGGCCTCCGTCCCGGAGCACCCGCCGACCTCACGCTGCTCAACTTCCGTGTCGATGCACCACCGCTGGAAGACGTTCACGGCACGACTCGCCCCGGAGGCTGCTTCGAGCCAGTGCTGACACTCCGCGACGGTGAACGGTTTGCCCCGGACACCGCTACCAATTAGCTGGCGTCTGCGGCATGGCGAGGCCGGCCGTGCTAAACTCGAGCGGTTCGGTACCGATCCGCTCGACAAACCGCTCGCTGGCCCCGGGAAGAACCTGCCATGTCCCGTCTGACGACAGCACACCTCTCGCTATCCATCTGCCTTGTTGGCCTGGCCGCCACGGCGACGGCCCAGGAACCCACCACCCTCAAGGGCAATCCACTGGTCGGCCTGATCGACTTTCATGTTCACTCCGGCCCCGACAGTTTCACGCGGTCGACGACCGATTTCGAAATCGCTCGGATCGCCCGTGCCAGGAAAATGGGGGCCCTGGTCCTGAAGAATCATTTCACGATGACCGCCGACCGGGCCGTGCTGGCCGAACGAGCCACCGGGCAACGGTGCTATGGCGGGATCGTGCTCAACCGGGCCGTCGGAGGACTCAACGCCGAGGCCATCCGCCGGATGGTCACTTTCACCGGCGATCGCGGCAAGGTCGTCTGGCTGCCAACATTTGACGCCGCCAACCATGTTCGGCGATTCGAGGAGAAACGACCGGCCGTCGAAGTGGTCCGCGATGGCAAACCCGTCGCCGCGCTCGCCGAGATCTTCTCGCTCTGCGCCAAGCATGACCTTGTCCTCGAGACCGGACACTCCTCAGCCACCGAGTGCCTGGTGTTGCTCGCCGCGGCCCGCCGGGCCGGGGTCAAGAAGCTGATCGTCACTCACGCCATGGCCGATCCGATCCGGATGACGATCCCCCAGATGAAACAAGCCGCGAAGCTGGGCGCCAAGCTCGAATGCGTCTGGATGACGAACCTGGCCGGCCCGACATCTCACCTGGCCAGCATGAGACTCTGGAAAAAGGTCACAACGGCCGACTATGCCAGGGCGATCAAGGCCGTCGGCACCGACCATTTCCTGCTCAGTTCCGATCTCGGCCAGTACCTCAATCCGATCCCCACCGACGGCATGAAACGGTTCGCTCTGGAACTCGCCGCCGAAGGATTCTCGCGGCGAGATATCCTCAAAATGGGCCGCGACACTCCCGCCGCTTTACTGGGAATGACAAAAACCAAAGACCGTCCCAACACGAATCGCTGATGCGGTATGATCGGGGCACCCGGGCTATGGCTTCATTCAGACATGCGTAATTCGCTCACCGCATTCGTGACATTCGCCAGCCTCGCAGTGGCCGGATTGCCACCGGCATGTGGTGGTGAAGCCCTGCACGTTGAAATCGACCGGTTGATCGAGGCGACCGCCGGCGGCAAGCTGGCCAACCAGTCCAGCGACTCCGAGTTTCTCAGGCGGGTCACTCTCGACCTGGCCGGCCGGGTGCCGACAACCGCGGAAACTGTTGCGTTCCTCGCCGACAACGCCACCAAACGGCGAAACAGGCTGGTCGATCGCCTGTTGGCCTCGCCGGATTTTCCACGGAGGATGCAAGAGTGGTTCCAGGTCGTGGTTCTCGAGCGACGGGCCGAAAAGAGCATCAAGCAGGAGGATTGGTCACGGTGGGTCCAGGCGGGTTTTCGAGACGACGTTCCATGGAATCAACTGGTATCGCGGCTGCTGTTCGTGGAGAAGGAGGACGCGGCCAACCAGCCAGCCAGCAAGTTCCTGAAGGCGACTGGCCGAGGAGGCAATTCGCACCAGGTCACCCAGGACATTGCGAGGATCTTCCTGGGCCGCGATATCATGTGTGCCCAGTGTCACAATCATCCAACGGTCGAGACCTACACGCAGGCCGATTACTTCGGCATCTTCTCCTATGTCCAGGAACAACCGGCCAAGGCCAACAGTGAATTCGAATCGGTGTTCGACCCCGGCAAGAAGACCACCGGGCCGCGACTGCCGGGAGGCGTTGCGATCGAGGTCCCCAAGTTCGAAAAGGGACAGGAGGCCGAGGCGGCCAAGTTCCGACCACGATTGATGCTCGCCCGTGACCTGCCCAGCGAATCCAATCCGGCATTTGTCCGCACCAGCGTCAATCGGATGTGGGCCATGCTGATGGGACGCGGCCTGGTCCACCCCCCCCATCTCGATCACCCCGACAACCCCCCATCGCACCCCGAGCTCTTCACCCTCCTGCAACGAGAATTCACGACCAGCAAGTTCAACACCCGTCAACTTCTCCGCGAGATTGCTCTCAGCAAGGCGTACCAGCGATCCAGCCAGTTGCCCGAGGGTGTTGCGGCTGCCGACGTGCCCGACGACAGGTACCGGGTCGCACTGCCCAAGCCGCTCTCCCCAGAACAACTGGCCTGGAGCCTGATGATCGCCACGGGGAACCGCGACCGCATGCTCGCGGGAACGGTCCCCGCCGACGAGCCCTTCGACGCCTACAGCTATATCAACGGACGGATCGAGCGATTGCCGGCGACGATCGGCGAGACGATGGAGCTATTCAGCTGGATGATCGGCAACCCACCCGGCGAAAATCCCGACGACTACAATCCCGCGATGGGACACGCGTTGTTCCTGATGAACGAACGGCTGGTGCTCGATTGGCTCACACCCCGTGACAAGTCATTGATCGCCCGGCTGGTGGCCATCGACAAGAATCCCGCTGCCGTCGAGCAACTCTACCTCTCGGTACTGTCACGGCCACCCTCGGACGATGAATCCAAGGCCGCCATCCTGTTTCTCGACAAGCACGCCGACTCGCGACCAACCGCCCTGTCCGACCTGGCCTGGTCACTGCTTGCCTCGGCCGAATTCCGACTCAACCACTAAGCCCCCCTTCCGCCATGAACGACAACGCGCATCCTCACTCGTGTAGCAGCCCCGAGCACAACGTCTCGCGCCGCC
Source organism: uncultured Planctomycetaceae bacterium (assembly GCA_964646205.1). Taxonomy (GTDB): domain Bacteria; phylum Planctomycetota; class Planctomycetia; order Planctomycetales; family Planctomycetaceae; genus UBA8437. The sequence continues at coordinate 8,782 of CAZYAZ010000048.1, forward strand.
AGGTGTTGGGCACTCTCGCCGGTGGAGCTGCCGGCGCCACGGCAACTGGCCTGGGCCAGTTGCTCGAACCGGCCGTCGCGTCCGAGATCAAGAAACAGCAAAAGCAGGTCCTGTTCATCTGGCTCGACGGGGGTATGAGCCAGTTGGAGACCTGGGACCCCAAGCCCGGCACGGAGTTCGGTGGCCCGTTCCGATCAATACCCACCAAGTTGCCCGGCGTCCGCTTCGGCGAACTGGTACCCGCTACCGCCGCAATCGCCGACAAGCTGACGCTGATTCGCAGCATGTCAACCAAGGACGAAAACCACTCGAGCGGTGTGCCACGAATCCAGCGAGGCGATCCCAAGAACCGGGGAGTTGTCTACCCATTTCTCGGCTCGGCCGTCACCAAGCTCATCGGTGCTCCCGACAACGGGCTGCCGCCCTACATGCACATCAAACCAGGCCGTGGCGGATTCATGTGGAAGGACGCCGGTTTCCTGGGCCCCCGTTTCGGAGCACTCGGCCTGGGAGATGGCAAGCCCCCGATCCACATTCGACGTCCCGGGTCGCTGTCTGCCAAGCGAGCCGCTGTCCGCGACCGGCTGAGACAACAGGCCAACAACAACTTCAAGACCGGACGGCTCGACCGGTTCATCTCGGCCTACGACTACTCCTACGAGATGGCCCGGCAACTGACCAAGCGACAGGATCTCTTCGACCCCTCGAAACTTCCCGCTGGCGACGCCGAGCGTTACGGCACACATCCACTCGGGCGGCACCTGCTGCAGGCCCGCCGGCTGCTCGAAGCGGGGGTCCAGTTCGTCAAGGTGACCAGCTACCACTGGGACACACACGCGGACAATTTCAACATGCACCGGGTGATGGTCCCCCAGGTCGACCAGCCATTCGCGGCCCTGGTCACCGACCTGGCCGATCGTGGACTGCTCGACCACACGCTGGTGGTGCTCATGAGTGAATTCGGTCGAACTCCAAAAATCAACAGCCGGCTGGGACGGGACCACTGGCCGGAAGCCTGGTCGGTGATGATGGCCGGGCTAGGACTGAAACCCGGACTGGTCACAGGGAAAACAACCGCCAACGGGGCCTTTTGCGACGGATCCGAACACGACATCGGCAGCCTCTTCCACACCATCTTCCACTGCCTGGGGATCGACTCCAAGACAACCGAGTATCTCAACAACGGGCAACCACTGCCGGTCGCCCACGACGACATGGACGTGATCCAGGAGGTGCTGGCATGAGTCGTCTCGCCCCCGCCCCTTTACCGCCACTGGCCGTCACCAAGACCTGGATCCAGACCACGCTCAAGCACAAGCGGCAACTCTACTGCTGCCGGTTCAGTGCCGACGGCCAATTTGTTTTCGCCGGAGCCCAGGACGGGACAATCATCCGGTGGTCCCTGGCCGACGCCGAGGCGATCAAGCCTGACGCCAAGACAAACCAGACTCCCGGGGTACTGCTCAAGGGTCACGCGACCTGGATCAGCGGGTTGCTGGTCACTCCCGACGACTCGCGGCTCATCAGCAGTGATCTGCATGGCACGCTGATCGGCTGGAACCTGGCCGCCGAAAACACCGACGCGGCCCAACCACCCAGTCGAGCCTGGACCGTCAAGGACGCGCACCCCACGAAACCCGGGCAACCCGGCTGGATCCGTGCACTGGCCATCACCGGCGACAGCAAGACGCTGGTGACCGCCGGCACCGACGGCATCATCCGGCTCTGGTCCGCCACGGACGGAAAGTCCACCGGCACGCTCGAAGGACACGCCGGTGACATTTTCAGCCTGGCAATGCACCCCGACGGCAAGACACTTGTCAGCGGCGATGTCTTCGGAGTCGTCCACCAGTGGGACCTGGCCACAGGCAAGTCGGTCCGGAGTCTCGACGCCAGACAGTTGCACACCCGCAAGGAGAACTTCCTGGCCGATGTCGGAGGTGTCCGCAGCCTGTCTTTCGACAAGGCCGGTGGACAACTGGCCTGTGGCGGCATGACCGATGCGAAGAGCAACGCCTTCTGCCCCGGCAATCCAGCGGTGCTGGTATTTGACTTCGCTACCGGAAAGCAAACCGGGCTGTTGAGAATGAAGAAGGGCAAGGCCGATGACGGCCCGATCGAGGGACTGCTCTTCCTGGAAGATGGGACGCTGGTCGGACAGGGCGAACGGCTACACGCCATGTGCTCGCTGGAGTTCTGGAATCCCGCCGACGGCAAGGTGATCCACACCATCGACACGCCTTCCGGCTACGACCTCGACGTTCATCCCGACGGCCGACGAATCTGCACCCCGGTCTGGATCAACAATGGACGGGCGGGCAATGGACGCCACGCCACTCCCGAGGAATATCAACCGCACTTCGGACACGTTCGCGTCTACCAGTTGTCCGAAAAGCCTGCCCCGACGCCACCGAAGAAATCCTAGCGACGTTTTTTTGCCAGGATGGCAAATGGATTGCTGAAGCTGTCGGTCCAGTGCACACGTCGTGCGGTGGGTCTCAGTATGGCCGAGTCGGCCGTTGGTGGTATCTCTGAACGACGTGGGACCGTCTCGAGATTCAACAGCGCTGGCACGCGGGAGGTCACATCCCCGGACGCCAACAACATCCACTGGCACGCCTCCTGTCCACGACGACGATCGGGAGCCGAAACGACCATCACCGCCTGCATCTGGACCGATTCGGCCAGTGCGCTGACCAGCGGCTGCAATTCAAAATGTGTGGTCGAAACGTTCAACGCCAGCAATCCCCCCGGGGCCAGGTGTCGGTGATACACCGCGAACGCCTCACGAGTCACCAGGTGTACCGGAACCGCGTCACTGGTGAAGGCATCCAGGACCAGCACATCAAATTTCCGGGACGATTCTCTCTCGAGACTCAGCCGCGCATCCCCGATCACCACGTCCAGTTCCACCCCGCGACGTTCGGCCACATCGAGATAATCGAAATGTTTCCGAGCCATCTGGTGCACGGCGGGATCGAGTTCATAAAACGTCAGTTCGTCACCCGGACGCGAATACACGGCAAGCGTCCCGATGCCCAGCCCAACGATTCCAATCCGCCTTGGCCGGTCCGTTCCCGTGGACAGCAACATGCCGATTCCGGAATGCCGACCAAAATAACTCGTCGGTTCGGCTCGCTTGGAGCCCTCGAGAAACTGCATCCCGTGAAACGTGCGGCCGTGTACCAGCCGCCTCACAGTCTCCTGGCTCCCCGGCATCGTCTCATCTCGCACACGGAGCACGCCGTAGAAGTTCCTCGACACATCGATCACGTCCCGCCGTGTTCCCTCGGCCATTCGCCCGAGCACAAATAGCAGGCCGGTGGCCAGCACTCCCCACGACAGCATCGCCACCAGGTGCGACCTACGAGAGGCTTGTCGGCCACCCCACGCATCACGTGCCAACACACCCAGCACAAGGATCGTGACCAGGGCCAGTCCGGCGTGCAGTTCCAGGTAGGCCGAAAACACCCGGGGCGCGACCACCCCGACGAACACTCCTCCCGCCGCACCACCGGCCGACACGGTCAGATAGAAACCCGTCAGTTGTCCGGTATCGGGTTTCAGTCGTGCCAATTCTCCGTGACAGACCATCGACAGAACAAACAACGCCGAAAAGAAGATGGCGACCTGGATTGTCACGGGCAAACCCGAGGCTTCACCGAGCGCAACGAGGACCGCCACCAGCGACACCGCCGCCTGCAACAGATACAAACGCCTCGCGTACCACCGCTCGCCCTCGAAGCAGAAGATGAAGCTGACCAGGTACAACGCGAGTGGCACCACCCACAGAAATGGCACCGTTGCCACGTCCAGGCAGACATGGTTGGTCACTGCCAGCAGGAGCACCGAGGGGGCTGCTGCCAGCAGAAACCACAACACCCGCACCCCGGCAGTGGCTGGCACCGGAATCGACGCGATCGGTGTCTTGAGGTCAAACCGGTCTCGCATCGATGGCAGGTGCAAACACCACAACAGGAAACCCGCGACCGCAGCCGGGGTCAACGATTGCACCAGTGACGACCAGTCAAATTCTCGTCCGCCACCAACCAGGCCCGGACCATCCTGCCACAGCCAGGCGACCAACGACACTCCCAGCAGCAGCCACAATGAGTTGCGGGCGAGATCGACGCCCCACCGTCGATGTCGCCACAGCCCCCATCCGGCCGGCAACAGGCACAGCCCGACCAATCCCAGGCCGGTCACCGCCCGCAATGCCAGGGTTTCCTCGATCGCAACTCCGCCGGTCGCGATCCCGATCACCCAACTCCAGGTCAACGCTCCAGCCAGCAGACAGATCACCGCCAGCGTTCTCACCGGAGGCGTCCCCAGCTCGTTCCGATCGCCGGCCACCGCTGCCGGGCCCACCAACGGTTTTTCGACAACCGACCGCCGGCTCAACCACGCCACGACTGCCGCCAGCGTCACGAAGACCACGAACAGGAGACTCCATCCCAGGCCCTGGGTGGCCAGGTCCCATCGTGGCTCGACCACGAAGGGATACCCCAGCAACGCCAACAACGACCCGGCATTCGACAACGCGTACAGACGATAGGGGACCACACCCGGATACAAACGGCCGTACCACGCCTGCAACAACGGGCCAGTGGTCGAGAGCACAAAGTACGGCCAGCCGATCGTCATGGCCAACATCAACACCACCCGCCAGGTCGGATCAGCCTCGGCCGAAGGTTTCCACGACGCGCCGGGCAGGACCGGAGCCAGGGCATCCCCAAACACTCCCGCCATCAGCCACGCGGCACCCACCGCCAAAACCACCAGGTGGATAGCCCACTGGCGGTTCTCCGGAAACCGGGCCACCAGCAGGTGCGAATACGCGTATCCGGAGAACAGCACCATCTGGAAGAACAGCATGCAGGTGGTCCAGACGGCTGAACTGCCTCCAAACCACGGCAGGATCGCCTTGCTCAACAGCGGCTGGATCCCAAAGAGCAGGAACGCACTCAAAAAAATGGCGCCCCCGAACAACACTCCCAGCCAGCGACGAGACTGCAAAACAACTGACATGGGAACCAGTGAACAAACCAGAGACTTGGGGTCAGGCCTTCAATAGTGAATAGTGGTCACTGGTGATACCGAAAAGTTGAGTTCATCATCCCAGTTTTCACCCGTCAAGCTCACATCTTCCCCAACACCGATACGATGAACCAGTTGATCCTGATCGGAGCCAGCAACGTCACGATCGGTTTTCCGAGGCTGGTCGATGGACTGGCGCAGAAACCTGGGCAGCCGCTGGAGATCTGGGGAGTCCACGGACACGGCCGATCTTACGGAACGTGGAGCAAGGTGCTGGGACGCTCGTTACCAGGCATCACCGAGAGCCGATTCTGGGAAACCTTTGCACCAGTTGAGAACGGTCCTCCTCCCCGCGCCCTGCTCACCGACATCGGCAACGACATTCTTTACGGCCACGAGGCAACTCGGATTCTCGAGTGGGTCGAGACGTGTATTGAACGGTTAAAGAGATGGGACACGCGGATCGTGATGACCCGTCTGCCGCTGGCCAGTCTCGAGAAGCTCTCGCGGATCCGCTTCACGATTGCCCGCAAGATCCTCTTCCCGGGCTGTTCGTTCTCCCTGGCGGAAATCCATCAGCAGGCCCGCGAGGTTGATTCAAGAATCGTGACACTGGCCGACAAACACTCGATCCCGCTGACCGAGCCACAGGGCCACTGGTACGGGATCGATCCAATCCATATCCGTAGCCGGTGTCTCGATTCGGCCTGGCAGCAGATTCTCGGCGAGTGGTTCCCCGACGATTCGTCTCCGTCATTCCCCCGGGTCGGATTGCGCCGCGCCCTGCAGGTCTGGCGATGGTGGCCGGCCGAACGTGGACGACGGGGACGCGTGACCGAAACCTCTCAGCCCGTCTTTCAACACGACGACCTCAGCGTGCGGTTGTACTAGCCACCCCGGCTTCAGGATTTCAGCAGCGTCAACGGGTTCTTGCGATTCTCCAGCGGCACCGACACCGGGCCACCCTGGCGATGCGATTCAAAGACCGAAACGATCATCTCGGTCGCAGCGCGGGCATCGTAAACACTCGAAACCGGCTGCCGGTCCTTCTCGATCGCATCGATCAAGTCCAGCACTGCCGCGTGGTTCGATCCGTGCTTGTTGTCTCGGGTCTCAGGTTTGCCAACCCCGTTGCTGGAGATCGCTTCCCATTTCGCTCCAGATCGACCGGGGGACCACGCCGCATCTCTCAACAACCAGGCCGTCTTCTGGTAACCCGATTGGAACTCGAGGACGCCCTTGGAGCCAAACACCTTCAGGCCAAACCGATTGCCGTGACCACGATGTGACGAGAAGAACCCGTTGATTCCGTTCTTGAACCGGTACATCGCATCGATGGTGTCGGCCGCCAGCGGTCCAATCCCCTCGTTTCCGTTGTAAACGTGGGACCGATCGACCGGCTGTCCTTTTTCGAAGCAGCGGGCGTAACAGCTCTCCACGTCTCCGGCAAATACCCGCATCAGGTCCAGCATGTGCGTGCCCAGCACCCACAGGTCCTCGCCACCGCCCCGTCGTGCGTCCTCTTTGCCGCGGGCTCGCAGTTCGAGTATCTGTCCGATCTGTCCATCGGTGATCAACTTTCTGGCGATGGCAACCTGTGGCGAATAACGATTGCCATGAGCGATCGCCAGCTTGACATGCCGCATCTCGCACGCCTTGACGACCTCGTCGGCCTCAACGAGATCCCTCACAAATGGCTTTTCCATGTAGACGTGACAGCCCAGTTGGATGGCCGCCATCAACATCTCGTGGTGCCGATCGAGCCACCGCTGTGAGATCGATACGATGTCGGGCTTTTCCTTTTCAAGCATCTCGCGGTAATCGACGTATGCCTTCCTGGCACCGGTCCGGGTCAGTGCTCCTGGCAGGGCCGACTTGTTGTCGTCGGCGACAGCCACGACCTGGCACTGCTCGACACCCTTCCAGACCGTGTCCAGCCCGTGGCCGTAATTGCCCTTCCCGGTCCGCCCGATAATGCCCACGCGGTAAGTCCTGGCCATCACTCGACCTCCAATCCCAGGTTCTTCAGGAACGGCTCCATCCGCGGCTCTCGTCCCAGGAATTCCCGGACCATCTGCATCTCGTCGACGGTGCCACCTCGCGAGAGAATCTTCTTGCGGTACTCGCGGCCCGCCTTGGGGCTCAGCATGCCCAGTTCCTGGAACCGCTGGAACATGTCCTCGGCGTACACGAGACTCCAGAGATACCCGTAGTAGCCGGCCTGGTAACCCGTCAGGTGACCAAACGCCGCCTGGAAATGGGTTCCCGGAACCGAATCATACAATTCGATCTCCTCGTAGAGATCCAGTCCCACCTTGGTCGTGTCGACCTTGCCACTGGGATCCAGATGGTAGGTCATATCGACCATGCCATAGTAAATCTGGTGTTCGGCCTTCATGCCCGATCCCAGGTACTTCGCCTTGACCATACCGGCCAGCAACTCGTCAGGAAACTCGGCGCCGGTCTTGTAATGACGTGCGAAGGTCTTCAGCACCCTGGCGTCCCAGACCCAGTGTTCGAACATCTGCGACGGGGCCTCGACAAAATCCCGGGCGACCGACGTCCCCGAGAACTCCCCGTACTTCGATTCGGTGAGGATCGTGTGCAGGCAGTGACCGAACTCGTGAAAGAACGTCTCGACCTCGTCGTGACTCAACAGCGACGGAGCGTCCTTGGTCGGCTTGGTGAAGTTGCACACCAGCGCCGCCAGTGGCTTTTGCACGCGACCATCGGCCCATTCCTTCCGTGGGTGCAGCCCCCACTGGGCGGCGTGTCCGTACTTGTTGGGACGGGGATGAAGATCCAGGAAGAATCGGCCGATCACCTGGTCGGACTCGATGTCGGTCACCTCGAAAAACTTGACATCGGGATGCCAGGTCGGTGTCCCCAGTTTCTTGGCCTGGCCGGTGATCTCCTTGTAGCTCAAACCGTAGAGCGACTGGGTGATCGAAAACAGCCCATCGATGACCCGGTTCAACGGGAAGTACTGGCGAACCTTCTCGGAATCGACCGAGTACTTCTCGCGCATCAAACGCTTCTCGTAGAACGACTGGTCCCAGGGCTTGAGCTTGGCGTCCTTGCGACCGGTGTGCTGTCGCTTGGCCGCGGTGTATTCGGCAAAGTCCTGCTCCGCCTTCTTCCGCAGCAGCGGGCGCAGTTTCTTGTAGAAATCGATAACCGCCTGTGCCGACTTCGACATCCGGACCTCGGTCTCGTAGTCGGCCGGGTGAGAGTATCCGAGCAGGTCGGCGACCCTGGCACGCAACCCGAGGATCTCCTCGATCTGCTTGACGTTCTTGATCCCGCCACGTCGCTTGTAAGCGATCCAGACCTTCTGCCGAGTCAGTTCGTTCTCGCAGTAGTCCATCAGGGGCAAAAACGACGGGTAATCCATGCCGACCATGTAGATGCCATCGGAGACCGGTTGGTTTTCGAGCCACTCGGCAGGCATCCCCTTGAGTTCCGCCTTGGTCAGCGGCACACGGGTCTCATCGGCCCGGATGTTGGACTCGAAATCAATCGACTTCTTGCTCAACTCAACCTGCAGTTCTTTCAACTCCGCGCGTTGATCGGCGGGCAACGTCATCCCGGCCCTGCGATAGTCCCGCAGTGTCCGCTTCAGCAAACGGGCGTCCTCCCCCGAGAGCTTCGGGCTGGTGTCGGCATATTCCTTGACCGCGGCGTAGAGATCCTCGCGTTTCATCACGGCGATCATCCAGTTCCTGACACTGACCTCGGCCTTTTGGCCCTGGTTTCTCAGGGCGGTGTCCGGCGACACATAAGCCATGAATTGCAGGAACTCGGTATCGAGCCGCAACTGAACGACCAGGTCGTCGATCGCAACGATCGTATTGGCCAACGTCTTCTGCGAAGCGGGAACAGCGACAATCCTCTCGACCGCCGCGTCCGCCTTGACCAGCGCGGATGCAACCGGTGACCCTTCGTACCGATCGGCCGCCGACACCGGATTCGACACCGCCACGAGTGCCAACAGAATGAACAGGCCACGGAATTGTTGTCTCATCGAAAACCGTCCTCAACTGTGATCGGACCCACCACGGCACGGTGTCGTGGTGGACTCTGGAAAAAACGAAGACAAACGCCGAAACGCGTCAACGACCGGTGACTGGCTGGCCGTGAGTTTTCGGATCGTACTCCACCAGTCTGACATTGTCGACGAAGTACTCACCGGGCGGCCAGAAGGGGTACAACAACACGCGGACCCACTTGACCTTCGGAGTGTACTTGGTCGGGTGGAAGGGCTTCTTTCGACGCGAGTAGGTCTGCCATCGGTTCGAGCCGCCGGCCTTGAGTTGTCCTCGCCAGACGTACTTGTGGATGAACGCCTTGCGGTTACGTTTGTTCGGCTCGGCCTTTCCTCTCCGCTTGGAAAAGTACTGCTGCACGGCTCCGGCGTCGGCCCCGAAGGACACGCTCGGCTTCTCGGGATAGCCCACCAGCCAGACCAGGATCTCGGGGCCCTTCACGTCCAATGTCAGCCAGTACGGCTTGCCCTTCTTGATCGGGATCGGATGACTCCAGAACCAGACTCCATCGAGTCCGGCAAGCGTGTCGTACTTGGGGGGAACGGTGGGAATCCTTTTGGGTGCCTTCAGTGGCGACGCACCGTCATCGATCTTCAACCACCAGTTGTACGCCTGGCTCTGCAACACGTCACTGTCGAACTTCAAGACACGGCCCCGCTTGGGATCGGCATCCCGGACCCAGAAACTCGAAAGCCCGTCGATGGTTTGCCAGCGAACGGGAGTGATCTTGCCGGTGTCGAAATTCCCGTTGGGCAGCAGGTTCCCGTCGGAAGCCTTCGCGGACGCGGCAGCCGTCTTGGCCGATCGGGCTGGTTTTTCCGGCCGGGGGCCAGAATCCGCCCAGGTCACCGTCGCAACCAGGATCAGCACGGACAGCGAGAGTGTCGTCTTCATGGCGTGTTTCCCTTTTTCCCACCGGCCGCCTTCTTCAACTTCTCCCGGGCCAGGCCCGTCCAGCGATCCTGAATTCCGGTCGCGACGAGCTTGGCAAGTTCGGTGCGTGCCCGCGCGGCCCGCCCGGTCTCCTCGAGTGCCACGGCCAGTTGCCAGCGGGCCTGGCTTTCCCAGATGGCTCCCGCACCCAGGGCCAGGGCGAGATCCAGGCACTCGCTGGCCTCCAGTTGTTGTCCTCTCAGGCCCAGCGCCAGCCCTCGCCAGAAAAACGTGTGCCCCTTGACCTTCTCGGTCGCAAACTGATCTTCCCAACGATCCACCGTCTCGATTGCCGCTCCGTAGTTGTTCTGCTGCAGGTACTCGCGAATCGAGTTGGGAAACGATCCGATCCGAGCCGAACGGACCGCCTTGGGGATAATGCGACCACGCAACACCTCGACCCTCCGATAAAAATCCAGAGCCTCGGTCTTGTTTCCATGCCACAGCGCGACGTCCCCGGCCGCATTGATTGCCCGCCGGTAGGACACCTTGGCCACCGCGTCCTGGGTCAACGGGGGCTTGGCATTGACGGCCACGTCGTGGACCCGCTTGAGCAATGCGGGAGACTTGTCCGGCTGGTTGCGTCGAATCCCCAGCAGCCTGATCAACTGGGCGAGTGAATCGAGTGACTCGGCGGCAGGAGTCTTGTCAGTGATCGAGGCCTGAAAATTGGCGATGGCCTCATCGATTCCATCACTGCCACCAGACAGCACAGCCAGGGCGAGAACTCGTCGTATAGCCGGCGCCTGCTGCGGATTCGCGGCCCCAAACCGTTTCACCCACGCCCGCCCGGCAGTGACGGCCTGCTTCGAATCTCCTCCCTCACCGAACAGGTGAACCAGTTCACCCAGGTGGGAGGCATCGAGCTTGTCGAGATCATAACCGGCCACCTGCTTGATGTAATCGGGATACCGTCCCTGCTTGATGTCTCCGGCAACGTGTTGAACTTCGAACACCTCGATCGGCCACGTGGCCACCTGTTGCTGCCCACCCACGGTTGCCGTCAATTTCGCCTGGAATCGGCCCAGCGACAGGTAGACGTGATCGACCGACGGTCCCGTGGCAACTTGTCCGTCTCCAAAATCCCAACCAAAGACGGTCCCCTGGGGAAATCGACCGACGGCCTCGACGGCCAGTCGCACACGGGTGTACTGGCCCCTGGCCCGCACCCCGGCGTCGGGCCAGATCGTATCGACATACGAGGGGACAAACGCTGCCAGTGGTCCTGCCTTCGTTTCATAACCAATCACCTGGCCGTCGTGTGGAAGCGGATACAGGTTGTCGGGAATCGCTCCGTAATGCCCTTTCTGGGCCCCGGGAGGACTCCAGCCCAGGAAGGCAACCTGTTTGAGCATCACCTCCTCGTGGTAGTACTCCAGGTAATGCAATCCGGCTTTCAATTCGACTTTCTGGTTGAATTCACCACGAGCCCCCCGTTCGGAGGTGTGCCGCCCGGGCCAGTGAATGAGTGGCTTCCCGTCCAGGAACGAAAAACTGGCTTCATTCGACGCCGTGCAAAAACGGTATGTGCCGTCCTTGGGAATCCTCAACCAGCCCTTGTAGACACTGATGTAGTAATCCGATGGGCCAAATGGGTTGTACCCATCAGCGATTCTCTGCTGGTAACGAGCGCCGTAGCGTTCCTGGCTTGCCTTCATCAGTTGTTCCAGGTCGGCAACAGTCTTGGGGTTGTCCCCCATGGGTCGTTTGATCGTGGACAGCACCAGCCCCTGCCTGGGAACCCAGTCGCCGGTGGGAGGACCGGCTCCAGGCCGGTCGGCAGCAACGACCATTTCCGCGGCGCGGGCGGCCTGGGAATTCCCGTAGTAGACAAAGAACTTCGCCCCGGCGGACGGCTTGACCACCCGGAAGGACAGCAACGAGTAACCATCCGGATCGTGCCAGGTCAGTTGAAACGGCACAGTCTTCCCGTTCGCGTCACGGACTCGAAAATCCGCCCCATCCGCCCTCGCGCGTCCCTGATGAACCACCCGCACCGACGCCGAATCCACCGACGCATCCGGCAGCGGCTTGGGGATGGAGACCACGGCCCGAGCCGACCACCCATCCAGGTGCCAGCCCTCGGCCGCATCCAGTGCCACGTTGCCAACCATCAACAACGCAACGGCCGTGGCGGTCACGCAACCAGCCCACCCGTCTCCAACATGTCCGGCCCTGGCCCGATGCATCAGTCCAACCTTTCCTACTTCTCCGGCTCCGACAGCTTGCGGTAGTAACTCTCCAACAACGCCTCGTACCCCTTGGGGTAGGATTCTCCGGCCGACTGCAACAGTTCATCTCGCAGATCGGCCGGAAGGTCACGGGCCTGTTGCAACCGGATCACCGTCGTCTGATCCACTCCACCCAGGGCATCGCGAATCTGCCTCACCGCTATCTTTTGCTTGCGGAAGGCGTCGTTGAACTTGTTGTTCTTCAGGTCGTTCTCGATCGAGTCCAGCAAGCGAATCGCCTGTTGCAGCCGCCGGCCACGAACGCTGTTGGTGTCGAGCTTGCGGGCGACCTGGTTGGCCCGTTCCCGCATCCCTCTCTGCTTCTCCGACAGCCGCTTCATGTCCTTGCTGAACGGTGGCGGCGTGCCTCCCTGCAACCCCTTGCGACCCTCGCCAGCTCGCTTGCCACCGCCGGTGGCACCGTTGGGATCCTGGCGGCCTTCCTCTTTCAACCGTCCCTTCTCGTACCGTTCGTTGTTGAGACGTGCCGGGGTCTTTCGACCGTCGAGTCCACGAGCAGTGTCGCCGACCATCTGGCCACTCGACTTGCCACGTCGCCCATCACCGGAACGGCCGCTGACCTCGTTGTTGTTTGGCAGGTCGTTGCCAGTCACTCCCTTGGCCGAGAAGTTGCTGATCGGGCCGTCCGACACGCCCCAACCCGCCTGGTTCAGGTTGTCGCCCCAGGCCGACGTGATGTCGTCAGCCTCGTCCTCGAACTCCTCGGCTTCCTGCAACAGTTCACCAATCAGGTCCTCCAGCGCGTCGGGCAGAGGCATCTCGGGCATCTTCATTCGCTTCGCATCCAGGGGCTCTTCCATCAGCCATTTCAGCGAATCGGGCGAATCGGGAAGCCAGATCTCAAGGTTCTCGAGCATCTTGGTCGCCTTGCTGGACCCCAGGTCCTCCAGGGCCACCTCCAGGCTCGAGTTCTTGGGCCGCTTGGCGACCATCTCGACTTCCTCGAACACGCTGTTGACATCGCTTCGCAAGCCAAAATCGTCGATGAATCCGGTGGGCAGCTTGGTCAATTCGTCGATCGACCCCTTCTTCCACTTGTTCCACTTCGCCACCAGTTCATCGAATTCCTTCTGCGCGTCGAGTTCTTCCTCGTTGAACTCGTCGACATTCCGCTTGGGCAGTTTTTCCAGCTTGTTGGCCAGTTCAGTCTCGTCGGCCTGCATCCGCTCCAGGCCACGCATCAATTTCTCCAGCGCCGTGACAATCGCCTTATGACCCGCCTCGTCCTTCTTGCGAATCCGTCTCAGGTCCTTGCGGGCCTGCTGGTTCTTGTCGAGCCGGGCGAGCAGCGCCATCAACTGCTTGATGATCTCGTCCTGGACCGGCAACGAGTCATCCCGCAGGGCCTGCTGCCGACCCTGGTTCTTGGAATCCCTGGCCGTCTCGAACAGGCTGACGGCCTTGGCCATCGGCCCGATGGCCAGCTCCCTGAGCGAACCGATCACGGTTTTCAACGGCAGGGCTGACCTCTCCATCAGCGCGGCCACCTGCTGTGTCCCCTTGTGGATTCGGCCCTGGCGAGTCAGCAGCGATCCGAACGTGTCGCCGTTTGTCGTACGCGCCCGGTTCTCCTTCTGCAAGCGGATCAACCCCTCGAGCAACTGGGCAAACTCCTCGAGTTGCATGGCCACGCGGGCCTCCTCCTGCTGGGGGGTGAGTACGAAGATGGAGAACCGTTTCGAACTGGCCGTACCAGGGCCGGTGACAGTATTGCGGTCAACCGCCTCGGCCCAGTACCTGACCACGTCGCCACCACGGATTTCGTGTTCGGACAGCTTCCATTCGAACCCCGTCACGATCGGTTCGCGTTCGGCTCCGGCGGACGGCGCGAACTTCGCCAACTCGCGAACCGTCTGGTCATCGTTCACCCGGAACAACACCCGCACCCCGGCCAGGCCGTGGTCATCCTTGGCCGCCACTTTCAGCGTCACGACCGCCTCGGGAGCCACCTGGCGATCCACGCCCGGGCGGGGAATCGCCACCGTCGGTGGTTGATCAGGCACCGCCGTGATCGAACGCCAGACGGGATCGGCGTTGTCGTGTCCGAGCGTGTCTTTGAGCCGGAGCTGATATCGATCCGGGGCTGTCAAACGCCGTGCCAGCGAGTCGACACCGAGCCGCGCCTCGGCAACAGTGACCACGAAACTTGTCTTCCAGTCGGTCCCACTGCCTGCCAGCGAGAATTCCTGGCCCGACTCGGTCACCAGTTGCAATTCGCGGAGATCCTTCGAGGCGGCCACGGTCAGTTCGACCTGGCTGCCAGCCAATGCGGCGACCTCCCCGGTGTTGCCAGCGGCCTGTTTCGGGATCAACCCGGTGTAGGCCGGCGGCGCGACAGTCAACTTGACCGAAAGGACCCGGGGACGACGGTGGACCACGACCTTCCGATCGCTCGAGCGATCGTCACCGGCGACGATGTAGAACTCCAGGTCCCGTGTGGCCCGCGTCAGCGTTGCGGCGTATCCACGACGACCACGCTGATTTTTCTTCTTCTTGGACGGCTTCATCACGAGAGTCGTCCAGTGCTCCTCGCCCTGGGGCCTCATTTTCAACTCGGCCTGGGCGGGCAGGACCCCCTCGATGTCGACGGAGAACTTGACCGCCATCCCCTCCGCATAACGGTTGCTGTCGGCCGACGGGTTGATCGAATCCTCGATGATCCGGGTCGCCGTGAACGGTTCAATGTCGGAGAACGGCAGCAGGACTCTCGAAAGACCATTGCCGAATCGTTCACTGCCGAATCCGGCATACAGGCACAGGACCAGCATCACGCCCAGGCCGGACAATGCAGCCCGGCGAACGGGCTGCCAGTCCAGTGAATCGGTCAGGTCCAGGTCGATGGCGGCCGAGTGAGCCTCGTCCACGATGGCATCGATGATCTGGGGGGATCCCGGCTCGGTGCCTCGTCCAAGTTGCAGTCCGTTGATCAGGCGGTTGTCGAGTTCGGGAAACTGCTTTTCACACAAGGCTGCAAAATAGTCGTCCCGGCGTTGCTCGAGACATCTCTTGACGAACAGCCCCAGGATCAGCATTCCGCCACTGCCCAGGACGACAAGCAGGCCGAGAAATCGTCCACCAACTCCCAGGCTCAACAGGTTGTCAGTCGCCACGACCAGCACCAGCAGGCCCAGCACCGCGGCAACAATCAACAACGCGGCCTCCAGCAGATGACGTTGTCGCCACGCCCGACGTAGGTCATCCATCGCGTAGACCAACCCTGAATAGGTTCGCACGCTGCTCATGGCATCACTCTTTCTGGCTCACTAGACAAGCCGGTTGCGTCGCCTGATCCACCACTCCCCGGTCACAGCGGCCAGGAAGAAAAAGAATAGAACGGGTGAATTCCAGTATTCGCGGGCGTCACGTGCCCGCGTGATGGTCCGTTGACGGCGATCGGGTTGCAGTTTGTCACCCAGTGTCTGGGCCTCGCCGATGTCGACATAAAATCCCGCTCCGCGCTCGGCGGCAATTTGCCGCAGCACCTGGGAATCGGTCCGGGTGTCATTGGTTTCCAGGTCGGCACCGTGGACGAGCAATTGGACATTCGCGTTGGCCACCGTCTCACCCTCGCGGGTGGACCGCGCCACGATCACGTGACGTCCGGGCCCGTCGGGATAAACCGTGGCCACCTGGTCACCAGACCCGTCGGTCGCCGGTCTCAGTGGCACACTGCGGCGACGGCCGGCGGCATTGGTGATCGTGGCCGCCAGCGCGTGCGTGGCCGCCGCGGCCGAATCGCGAGCAACAATTCGCACGCTGACCGCGTCACCGTCTCCGTAACCGGGCCGATCGGTCGTCACCACCAGCGGTGCCTGTTGATCATCCAGGCCACGACCGGTCAACCAGCGAACCGATTGGCTCCAGAAGCGGGCGAACAACAGATCCCCCTGGCCCTTCAGGCGGGCCACGCGGCTCCAACGCCACGTCGTGTCGGTGGTCACGACCATCGACTTCCCCTGTCCAAAGTTCTGCACCGCCACCACCACGGCCGGCTTGTCGTCAACGGAGGTGATGGGATTGGTGGCCAGCACGGTCGCTCCGGGCTTGGCCCGGCGGACGAGGCTGCAACCAGCCAACTGTGCCGCCTGATCCCACAGCGTCTTGTTTCGCACCCGGTCACTTTGAACCTGGAAGATCGGGTGAACCTGTCCCGCGGCAGTCAACGCCATCGTGAACGGCTCGTCGGCCTGGTCGGCAGCTCCCTCTTCGGTGAACTCCACCGGCAACACGTCGGCCAACGGCGTACCAGCAAACCCGTTGGGGCCGAACGAACGGTACCCCCCCAGCACCAGGATCGCGTGCCCCTCCTGGCCGGCCCACGCGATCAAAGCCTCGTACTCGGTCGTTCCCAGGAAATCGGATTCCATGTCACCCAGGATGACCAGGTCCACGGTTTCCAACTGGGACGGCGTCAGCAGGACCTTGGATGCCTCGGGATTGGGACGCTGCGGATTGGCGGTTCGAACAACAGTGATCAGGTTGATGTCGGGGTCGTCGTCGAGTCGTTTTCGAAGAAACGTGTACTCGTAGCGGAGGAATCCCTCGAGATACAATACGCCGATCGCTTCGGCGTTGACCTGCAATGCAAACTGCTCGACGTTGTTTCCGAGAACTCGTTCGCCACCGGCCGCCTCGGCTTCAACCCGGTACATGAAGCGTCCTGCCACGGTCGGTTCGAACGTCAGCACCGCCTCGACCTGGTTCGCCCCGGGCTCCAGGACCACCTGCTGCTCAGCCTCGACCCGGTCACCTCCGACGGTCACCTTCACCTCGACCCGTTGGTCACCTGGACCGGCTGCCCGAACCACCGGCACACGAACCGTCACGGTGTTGTTGACCAGGACCTGTTCGGGAGCCTGCGGCGGACGCACCGCCAGGTCCAGTTCGGCGGAGGAGGGATCCGACGGGAATCCGATCGCGTGAATGGGCGTTTCGCTGTCGGCCAGTTGCAGAATGCTGCCACGCCCCGAGTTGTCCATTCCATCGGTCACAAGCACGACACCGATCAACTCGCGGCTACGCAGTCGGCTCTCGACTCGTCCCACCGCTCGCACCAGATCGGTGACGGTCGCCAGTGGTTTGTCCGCGGGTTCTCCGTCGATCGGTTCTCCGTCAATACCGAACAGTTCGACCTGCACCCGGGCCCCCTCGGCCTCTTCGACCTGTCGTTGCAAGCGATCCACCGCTTCACGAGCCAACTGGTAACGCGACTTGCCGCCGGTGTGAGCCAGGGACATCGAACGAGAATCGTCCAGCACGACCGCCAGTCGGCCGGGGTCCACAAGCGTCGTGTCCTCGGTCCAAACCGGCCGGGCCAGCGCCAGCAACAACGCCAGGATCCCCGCGCCCCGCAAGCCCAGCAGCACCCAGGTCAATCGACGCTCGGTCCGGACAAAAATGCTGTAGTAGACGAAGAACAACAACACGGCGGCAGCCACGATTCCCAGCAACCAGGGCCAGGCGGACTGGACGTTGTCGAGTTGCAACATGCGAATCTCGTGTTCAACGACTGGTTGTCATGAGGATGAGGATGAGGAGGCGGAAACCGATTCACGGGTTTCCGTGACTGCGTCAATGTCCCCACCGAGTGACACACGACCGGTGGGCACGGCGATCGTGCGGGGACCGTCGCTGCGGGGCTTGAGGTAATGTCGTGACGTGATCCAGTTGGCCAGGGCCGGTTCGAGGACCGCAATCACGAGCACGATCCACAACAGGATTTCCCACAGGTCACTCCGCGAGCGGCCGACCCCCGCCTGGGCCCCCAGTTGAGCGGCATCATCAACGACGACCAACTGGGATTCGGTGATCCACGGCAATGACTCGCCAAGGACTTCGATCGGCTTCTCTCCGACCTCGAGCGACGAGAGATCACTCTCACCGGCTTCCAGGTTCACTGCAAACGCCCTGCCATTTCCGTCGCTTCCGGTTTCGTCAAACCGGTACACGCCCGGCTGGTCCGTCTCGTCAAAGGCCACCTGTCTGAGAGTGGGATCGGCCACCGCTTCAAACACACCGATCGTGCGGTCCGGTTTCACCACCCTCAGGCGTTGCGATGCCCCTCCCACCGGAACGGCCTGACGAATCGTCTGCCCGGTGCGAAAGAAATTGCCGGCCACCGTCCCGGGAGAATCGGCTTCCGTGTCGGCCGTTTCACTCGCGGAACTCTGGCCTCCGGCCGATTGAGCCAGGTAGCCAACCAGACGGTAGACAAAGGGCAGGAAAGCGGGTCGCACGGGGAAATTGGACCAGTCCCGGTCGCAACTCGATGCGAACAGGGCCACGCGTCCCTGGCCGTAGAGATGTTCACACAACAAGGGATCTCCATTATCGGCTTCCATCACCACGCGACTGCTGGCGGTGGGATCGATCCCCCAGTAAGCGGAAAAACCGACCGCCCCCAGGCGTCCGGTCTCGCCACTGCCAAACCCTGACAACGCCGGGTGGTCCTCGGCAAATTCTCCGATGCCAACCACTGACGGCTGGTCGTCGCCGCCGGCGGGATGCCCCTTGGCCACGCTGCCGACCAGTTGGGCCGGCAACAATCCACCACGAGCCCGACCGGACCCGGCCAGGAACTTGTTGTAAAAGGCGGGCTGTGCCTGGTCTCCCAGGAACACCAGCAGGCTGCCGCCTCGGTCCACAAATCGTTCCAGCTTCCCGACAGCCGCTTCCGGCAGAGATTCAACATTGGCCAGGATCACCAGTCGCACGTCGTCCAACGAGGCACCCTGGAACGCGTTGGAGCGGACACTGGTCACCCGGATCGGATTCGTCTCGGCCCCGCCGGCGGCCAGGGCCGTCTGCAGAAAGAACAACTCGTCATTGCGGCGGATGGAGGATGGAGCTCCGTTGACGGCGACGACGTTGACCGCATCGAGCACTTCAAAACAGAAGTATCGCCGGTTGTCGGCCGACAGGTTGGGGTCGTCGACGGACACGTAGCCCGCCTGCCAGCCACCGGCATGGAAGGTATGGTGCAGGGTGTGAACACTCCACCGACCCGGTTCCAGCGATTCGTTGGCCACCTCGGCCACCTTGCGGTAGCCCTCCTCATCGGCATCCCCGTCATCCTCGCCAGCCCGCACGTGCAGGCTGATGGTGCAGGCCCGGGGGGTGTCCCCATCGTTGCGAATATGCGGTCGAATCGAGAACGGAATCCCGGCCATCGGCCGCGAGGCTCCGTATTGAACTGCGGTGATTGCCAGGTTGCTGATCGGTCCGGTGGGGCGGACGGGAACAAACACGACCCGGGAATCGAACGCGTCGTCAGCCACACCGGACAGCACCGGTGCAGTCAAGCCGCGTTGCTGCAGATCACTGAAGACATACACTTCATGGCTGGATTCGTCGCGTTCGGCCAGCATCCTCTCGGCCACCAACACTCCGCCGGCCAGGTCCGTGCCCAGTGCCTCACGGCGGCCATCGGCACCATTGGCCTGCTCGGCCAGTCCCAGCAGGAAATTCTCGATCCCACCCATGTCGGTTGTCGGTTCGGGATAAACCGCCAGTGGCCCCTCGGCCCGGCGTCCGGCCAGGACAATTGAAACCGAATCGGAAGCCTTGAGCCCCTTGACAATCCCGGTCGCCTCTCGAGCGGCACGCGACAGGAGCGTCTCTCCGTCGGTGTCGCGGTAGTGCATGCTGGCCGAATCATCAAGCACGATGACGACACTGCGACTGGCCGAAGGGTCGCCGGTAGCAATCGACTCCTGCAGGAACGGCTCGGCAAAGGTCATTGCCAACAACGCGCACAACGCCATGCGAGCTGCCAGCAGCAGCAGTTCCTTCAACCGGCTCATCCGGTAACTCCGCAGGAACTGATCGGTCAGAAACCGGGTGGTCGAGAACCTCAGAGTGCGCGTCTTCCGAGACCGGCTGAGATGAATCAGCAACGGAATCGCGGCCGAGAGCAGGCCAACGAGATACAGGGGTGTTTGGAGTCCAAACATGGTGTCTTGTCAAAGCATCTGTTGACGGCGAGCGAGGTAGGCCCCGAGGAACTGGTCGAACGGTGTCCCGGTTTCGGCAACCGAGTAGTCGATCTGTGACCCCAGGCAACCTTCACGAAGCGTGTCGAGGAAGCGTTCCAGTTCCTCGAGATAACTGGCACGGAATGCCCGTGGATCGCTGGTGATCTGACGCCCGGTCTCCATGTCCTCGATCCGGCTGACATCATCAAAGGGGAACGTCAATTCATCGGGGTCCAGTGTCTGGAAAACGATCACGTCGTGCTTCCGATGCCGGAAGTGCTTCAGGCCACTGACGAGCGCATCGGGATCGTCGAAAAGGTCGGAGATGATGATCACGACACTCCGTCGCTTGATCGTTTCGGCCAACTGGTGAAACGAACCCGCCAGGCTGGTTTCACCACCCGGCTGGATCGCTTCCAGGTGATCCATCAACACTCTCAGGTGCCCGGCCCCCTGGCGAGGCGGCACCAGGTCGCGGACCTCGTCGTCGAGGGTGATCAGACCGACAGCGTCATGCTGGAAAGCGATGAGGTAGGCCAGGCTCGCGGCGAGAAAATTGGCGTACTCGAGCTTGCTCATGCCACCGCTGTGGCTGTAGGCCATCGAGTTCGACTTGTCGACCACGATGTAGCACCGCAGGCTGGTCTCTTCCTCGTACTGCTTGACATACAACTTGTCGCGACGACCAAAGACCTTCCAGTCGATATGTCGGGGATCGACCCCGGGCGTGTACTCCCGGTGCTCGGCAAATTCCACACTGAACCCCCGGTGTGGGCTCTTGTGCATCCCCGCATAGAATCCCTCGACGACCAGCCGGGCGGCCAGCGAGAGATTGTTCAGGCGGGACAGCGCCTGGGGGTCCAGGTATTTCAATTGGGTCGGGCTGGCAGTGGCCATCCTAGACGTAGGCCTCCGCCTTGGGAGCCTCGATCGTCTCGAGCAACATCTCGACGATCCGATCCGGTGAAATGCCCTCGGCCTCGGCGTGGAAGTTGGTCATGATCCGGTGCCGCAGCACCATCGGAGCCACTTCCTTCACGTGGTTGCAGGTGACACTGTGTTCACCGGAAATCGCCGCCCGGGCCTTGGCTCCCAGGACCAGGTACTGGACCGCCCGGGTGCCGGCACCCCAGTTGATGTACTCCTTGACGAATCCCGGGGCAATCTCATCCTCCGGTCGTGTCGCCCGGGCCAGGTCAACGGCGTATCGACCGACGTGGTCGGAAATCGGCAACCGCCGGACGATCTGCTGAAGATTCAGGATCTCCTCACCGGTCAACACCGTGTTGATCTTCACGTCGATGTCGGTGGTCGTCGTCTTGGCGATCTCGAGTTCTTCCTCGGGCTTCGGGTAGCTGATGCGGATATCGAACATGAACCGATCGAGTTGAGCCTCCGGCAAGGGATAGGTCCCCTCCTGCTCGATCGGATTCTGCGTGGCCAGCACGAAAAACGGCCGTGGCAGTTCATAGGTCTGCCCCCCGGTGGTGACCTCCAGTTCCTGCATCGCCTGCAACAGCGACGCCTGGGTCTTGGGCGGCGTCCGGTTGATCTCGTCGGCGAGCAGGATATTGGCGAACACTGGTCCGCGAACGAACTTGAACTCGCGGGCGCCTGTCGACTTGTCCTCCTCGATGATGTCGGTCCCGGTGATATCCGAGGGCATCAGATCGGGCGTGAACTGGATGCGGTTGAAATCCAGGTCGATGGCATCAGCGATGGTCCGGACCATCAACGTCTTGGCCAGTCCCGGGACACCAATCATCAGGCAGTGGCCCCGTGAGAAAATCGCCGTCAACAGGTCGTCAATGACTTCCTGCTGTCCAACAATCACCTTGGCGATCTCGGACTTGAGTGCCTCGCGGGCCGCCCCCAGTTTTTTGATCGCCTGGAGATCGTCCCCCGACGCGGCGGGAGTGGGCGGCGTGCTTGAGGTGGATTCCGACTGCAGCGGGTTGTCATTCGAGTCGACCGACATCGGGGTCTCCTTACGTCTCGGCCATCGTGGACATCCGACCAGGGCCGAAGTCCAGGAATCGGGTGCTCGTCAGGAACCCGTCCCTGGGCAGAAGACCGCCGACCGTCCATGGCAGGCGGGATCACAAACAGCTTGGATTGAAACTCAGTTCTGCAGGGCGTAGGCCACCACGTTCACAGCCAGGCGACGACAACTCTCTGCGTCGTAGCCGTTTCCGTAGGGATCGCTGACCTGCTTGAGGTGTGTAATCATGTCGTGGGGCGAATAGAGCATGACAAGACGTTTGCCGAGCGTGACGCCCCAGAGTTCCAGCGGACGCTCGCCACCGGACTGCCGGTCACGGACACCGGCGACCTTGTAGAACGACCGCATCAGTGGGTGGTCCGCCGCAATCGGCTCGAGCTTCTGCTGGGGAAACAGCGTGCCGGCCAGCGAACGAGCGTGCTGATCGAAGGCACTGCGACCACAACAGTTGTTGACGAACAGAAAGCCCCCGGCCTGCAGGTGGGCTCTCAACGAAACAATCTCCGATTCACCCAGCCTCGGGTTGCGGTGCCCGGTCATGTAAAGGAAGGGGTAATTGACCAGCCGCTCGGGCCTGGCCTCAACGCCGCGGAGGTCAAACTGCACGGCCAGGCTGGAATCAACCGCCAGGTGCCGCAACCACTGCTGCGTGCTGTTGGGATCCGGATTCCAGTCGCCGTTGTGCTTGAGTTGAGCCATCTGGAATCTCTGCCTCGACCGTCGAATCGGGGCCTGCAATTCCCGGGTCACCGCCTGCACTTCGCCGAGTTGACGCAGGCCAGCCACGTAACTGATCACGTTGACTCCCAGCCGGATCGCGTCCCCGGGCAGCAACCGGGACCCGTGAGGGTGAACATGCTCATCCCATCCGCAACTCATGTCCCATGGAGTCAGAATCACGGCGGTGCGACAGCCGATGTTCATCCCGATCAACTGGGGCGGCCCCTGGAAATCGTGTTGAACCCCGTCCTCGAACGTCCGGTAATGCACGTTGGTGTACTTGTGGTAGGCACGGAAGACCGGGTGGTCGAGTTCGAGCTTGTCGAATGACCGGTCCGGGAACATCCGCACGACTTCACCCATGAACGACCGACGAAATTCTTCGCGACCGCAGCAGGCATCTCCCAACAGTGTGCCACCATCAAGAATGTACTGTCGCAAGGCCGCCCGCTCGTCGGGATTGAACCCGAACATGTCGTGTCCACTGATGTACAGGATCGGAATCTTGGTCTTCTTGTTCGCCTTGAAGTTGGCCACCACCTCCTTGATCGACAGGTGACGCCAGCCATACCACAGGCCCAGTTCGTAACGACAATGCCGCATCAAGTTGTCGACGTCACCCGGATCGGTGTTCCAGTCCTGGGTCGTCCCATACTCGAGCTTCGCCATCATCAACGGAGGAGCGGGCTCGGCCTTCGGTTCGCTGCGTCGCAGCGGTGTCACCGGCAACGGCAACGGTGGGAAACCTTCGGCCGACGTCTGACGCTGCGGGTTCTTGCGTGGTGGGGGACCACAGGTGCCCAGCTTACGGGTTTTCTTGGGCGGACCCTGCTGGGCCGTGGCCAAGCTCACGACTCCGACGACCAGCGCCAGAAGGAGAACCGAACGGAGGCCATTGCCTCCGACACTCGCTGCACACCTCGTCAACCGCTTCATGGCCACACCCTTTCAAACAGGGATCAGTGTCGCAGGACTGGCTTGCTTCTCGCTGCGGCTCCATTTCCGGGCCGCTCAGGATGACTTTCCATCCTTCTTCTGTGTCTCAGGCACCCCCTGGGCACCACGCAATCTCACTCCCGGCTTGGTCGATGGGGCCGGGATTCGACCCAACTCGACTCGAGGTTGTTTGGATGATACCGCAATCCCTCCCAACCGGCCGTCGAATGTCACGGACTTCTGGACATATCGACTCTTCTGCATACGTTCCCGATACAGCACCGTAAACAACTCGTCGGTTCGCTTCAACCACGTTTCCTCGGGACGCTCGAAGTGCCACAATTCGGCCCGCCAGATCAATTCACCTGGCTTGGAACCAAAGAAAGGTCGAGTCCTCAGTTTGCTGATCACAATGGCGGCATGCTGGATGTTGCCCTGGATGGTCAGGATCCGCACCTCGTCCTCGAACTTGTTCAGGCGGTTGACCTTCTTGGTGATCACCTGGACATCTTCAGCCGCCAGCGGCTGTTCCTCGACATAGTCCGAACGAGGCACCTTCAGATTGATGCCCTCCAATCGACAATCGGCACCAAAATCGAGTTGCAGATCATAGATCCGGCCGGTGGTGAGCCCGGCCACGGCAAACCGACCCGTCCGCGGGTCGACGATCTTGCCGGTGAAACGTTTCCGGGTCTTCCGTTCGACCACAGCGACGGCCGAAAGGCCTCGTGCAGGAGCCACGACACCGGTGATCCGGGGGGTCATCTGGGCATGGGCCTGGTCAGACGTCCGGGCCAACACTCCCACAACCACGGCAATCAGCAGAAGCGCTCTCCAGCCAGCCATCCGCGTAAGAGCCATGGTGATCACCGTTGATAAGCCGGCAGGTAGTGCATGTAAACTTCCAGTACCAGCGAGGCCATGGCGGTCCAGTACACCTTGTTGCGTCCGACCACGCTGGCTCGTTCTGACATTCCCGCCGGAGTATCCCAACTCCCGTCCTCGTTCTGTTTCTCGAGAAACATCTCACGAACCTGGGGATGCCATTGGTTCCAGTACTTGCCGCC
>CAZYAZ010000048.1:33847-44581 GCA_964646205.1 uncultured Planctomycetaceae bacterium
GTTTCTTGGCCTGGGCCTGGGCCTGGACCGACCGCGTGGACCCGGAGACGAAGACAATCCAGCCCACAGTCAGAACCAACGTGGCGACCAGCGTCGCGGTTGGCCAGCGGAGCGAGATACGAGGATTGATCATGGACAAACAGTCGATTCAATGACAACAAATGTCGGTTCAGGAGAGTCCCATCAGGCGACGGATACCAACATCGATCGAGTACACGAGCACCAGGATGACCAGGACCAGCCAGTTGTCCCAGATGGTGGCCTGGTCCTGGCGGGTGGTGCTGAGAGTCGTTCCGGTCAAACGCCGTTCGAGCGACCCCAGTTGATCCAGCGGAATCAACGATCCACCGGTGGCCTGGGAGAGTCCCTCGAGCGTGGCGCGATTGAGTTGGGGTTGCCGAAATTCTTCCGGGGCGATCATCACGTTGAGCAATGCCTCGGCCCCCTGCTCGGCATCGCCGGTGGGCGGCGTGAACGTGACGGCGTGCTTGCCCGCCTCTGCCGGCAGAAAACTGCCCCGGTACAGCCCCGGCCGCCGCGAATCCTGTTGCAGCGAGACCGACTTGCTCCCGCCGGGACCATTGATCGCAACGATCAGTTTTTCCTCGTCACGAGGTTTTCCGTCCGCGTTGGCGAAGGCCGTCAGTTCGATTGTGGCCTCTTCTCCGGGCTGCACTCGCACCGGTCGCACCTCGATGAAGCTCTTGGCTCCCCCCTTTTCATCCCGTGCCGCCATGAATCTCAGGCTCTGGCCCCAGAACTTGTAGAAGAACCGGTCGCCCACCGTCCGCCGCCACAACCAGGTCGAATCGGTGGCGATGAACATCACCTTGCCGTCCCCGGAGGGGTGCCACGAGATCAGGGGCAGTTTGCCCTGGGCAAGTTTCACCGAAGGATTCCACGCCAGGATCTCCGCTCCCGCCGCAGGCCGTTCCACTGCCGCACACCAGTAGTATTCGGGCATCTGGCTCCACACCACCTGGTTGCGACCGATGTCCTCGTAGAGTCGCATCGTCTCGTGCACCGCCCCGCTGGCCGAGACCTCCATTCGAAACGGTTCGAACACCTTGGCCTCGCGACCGGCAGCCCCCTCCTTGAGAGTCACCGGCAACAACTCGTGAAAGTCGGCACCAAAGGCATGCGGCATGTGTTCGGGGCCGGCCTCGACGATCAAGCCCACTCCCTGTTCCTGCACCGCCCGAATCAACAGATCCTCGCGCTCCCGGGTCAGAAATTCCGGCGACACATCGCCGAGAATGATCACGTCGTATTCGCCAATTTCCTCGATCGTTGCGGGGAATGCCTTGGCCTGTTCAGCCTCCGGCTGCCGTCGCCACTCGGTCTCAACCACCACCTCGGGGTTGTCTTCACTGAGCCGTCCGGCCACCCCGTTGTCTCGTCGCAAGGCATTTTTCAAGAATCGAAAATCCCATCGCGGCCGTCCGTCGAGCAGCAACACCTTCAACTTCTTCTCGCTGACACGCACGTAGGCCACGTCGTGATTGTTGGCTCGCAGTTGCTTGCTCTCGTTGGGATGCTCGGGCACCCGCACTTCCAGGTACTGGGGGCCGGACTCTTCGGCCACGAAGGTCAATTCCACCTGCTGCTGCTCGGTCCCACTCAGCACCAGTTGCTTTGTCGCCAGCACGGTCTCCCCTTCGCGACTGTGCGAAACCAGCTCGACATTGACCGGCTGGCCGTCGAACCCGTGGGCCTCGATCGTCGCGTGCACCCGAACTGTATCTTTCTTGGCCACCAGTCCACTGGTGTAAACATCGACGATGGCGACGTCCTGGATGTCGGCGGTCGAACCCACCGGTACGGCGAACACCGGTGCACCATCTCTCCGGTACGCTCGCGCCGCGGCGGCGGCATCGGCCGGACTGGCCCCGCCGGTATTCTGTCCGTCGGAGAAGAGCAATACCCCGGTGACCCGCTGCCCGGCAGCACGATCCAGCACGCCCAGGACCGCGTCACCGAGATAGGAGGCGTTGGGTTGAGCGACCGAAATTCCCGCGGTCTCCTCCGACCCACTCGTTTCGGTTTCTTCAGTATCCAGTTCCAGTGGTTCCAGTCGACGGGCGAAGGCGAAATATTGCACGTCGTACTTCTCGGCCAACTTGTCAAAGACCGATTCACGAGCCACCTCGACGGCCTCCTCGGCCAACTGCACCCGCCCGTATTCATTGATCGTGGCCCGAATCTCAGCGTCCATGCTGCCGTCGTCACCGACGGCCAATCCTGCCGCCCGTGCTACAGCCAGCCGCTCCTCATCGGTCTCGAACGGTCCCGCCGGAAGTTGCATGCTCTGCGACGCATCAAAAACAACCGCCAGGATCGGCTTCTTGTTGATTTCCTCGGTCAACCGCAACACCGGGCTGGCCAGCACCAGGATCAACATCGTCAACACGAAGACCCGTGTGGCGGTCAGGGCAATTCGCAGGCCGCGGCGGACCGTTGCCAGGTTGTTCCGTTGGCGAGTGTAAATGAACCAGGCCGCGGGGATCACCAGCAACAGGGCGTACAACCACAACGGGCGCTGGAACGCGACGTGAGTGTCGGAGATGTTCTCAACCATCTCGTCGGCCACGCCGATCGATCGCAACAACGACTCGAACATCCTCGGACTACGCCCCCCTCCCTGGTCGGCTCAATCGGCCGAACACGGAGTCACTTCTTTGGCCCCTTCACCCGGGCCCGTGACAACTTCTTGAAGTAATCACGGATGAAGCCCCGGTAGGCCTTCGGTCCTTCCTCGCGCAGTCCCTGCAACAATTCTTCCCGTTCCTTGGGTTGCATCTTCAGGATCACCCGCCGTGTGGCGACGTCGAACTCGTCCAGGTCCACCAGGACCTGCTCGGTCCCCTTGCCATCGGGATCCTGGTTGCCGATCAACTGGTTGGCCAGTGTCGGCTGAGGCGGCATCGGTTGGTTCTTCTGCTGATCCTTTTGCTGATTCTTCTGTTGATCCTGGCCCGGCTGAGCCTTGGCCTGCTGTTGTTGCTGTTGCTGTTGCATCCGCTGCATCATCTTCTGCGCCTGACGCGTCAATTCCTGCTGCAACAACTGCTCGAGGTTCTTTTGAGCCTCTTCCTGGCCCTGTTGCTGCTGTTTGCTTTGCTCGGATTTCTGCTGGGCCTTCTTCAACTGGTCCTGGAGATTGTCGAGCGATTTCTGATCACTCTTCAGCGCCCGGCGGGCCATGTCGAGTTCCTCGAGACGCTGCAACTGGTCGCGGTTGCGTTCCTGTTGCTCGGGGTCCGAGGACTTTTTGCCGTTCTCCTGCTGCTTCTTGAGTTTCTCCTTGAGATCCCGAATCATTTTCTCGAATCGTGGATCCAACTCGGCCCGCAAGCCCTTGAGCTTCGGCAGAAAGAACTCCTCCTCGGCTTCCTTGTCGTCGCCCTTCTTCTTCTCGCCCTTCTGCTTCTCGCCCTTTTTCTTTTCGCCCTGGTCCTCGTTGGTCGGTTCACCTTCGTCGGTGTCCTGTTCCTTGGGCGGAATCTTGTAGTTCTCATCCTCGGGCTTGTAGGGCCGGTCGGGAAAGTCCCGCTTCTGCTGTTTCCGCTTGGCATCGAGCAGATCGGCGGTCTCGTCGAGTTTCTTCTCCGACTTCTTGGCAACATCCTTTTGCTGTTCGCGGAGGGCCTCGAGCAGATCCTTGGAGGTGAGGTCCTGCAGGCTGTCCTTCAGCAGGTTTTCCTCTTTGCCCTGCAGGGCCTCGAGGTCCTTCTGCATCGCCTTGAGGTACTCCTTGAGATCCTGCAATGCGTCACGGGTCAACTCGGCATTCTGTTCCAACAGATCCTTCTTGAGATCCTTCATTGCCTGTTTCAGATCGTCACGGCTATCGCGCTGCGCGCGGGCCAGGGCATCCATCCGCTTCTGGATGGACTCGAGATCCTTCTGGACCCGCTCGGCCTTTTTGTTGATCTCGGGCAGCTTCGTGTCCTGCTCCTTGGGTTGTGTTGCCTCCTGGAGATCCTTGGCCAGTTGCTTGAGCGGATCAACGGCGGCTTTTTCAAACGCCCCTTCCAACTGCTTGATCTGGTCGGCCACCTGCGGTGGGACCAGCGGGTTTTCCTCGGCCTGCTTGGCCAGTGCCCCCAGGTCGTTCTTGACCTGTTCAGAGAGCGCGGCATTCTTGTTTTCATCGGCGGCCAACTTCGCGAGTTCCTTTTTCAACTCGGCGAGTTTCTTCTGCTCCTCGGGGTCCAGTTCAACCGGCTTCTCCGCCTCGGGCTTGTCGGCCTTCTTCTTGTCATCGGCGTCCTTCTTCGCGTCCTTCTCCTGGTCCTTCTTCTTCTGTTCCTCGGCGTCCGCCTTGGCCTTTTCGATCTTCTCGGTCAGGTCCTTGTAGTTCTCTTCCAGTTCATTCGACTTGTCCTGGATCTTCTTCTGCTGCGAAATCAGCTCGACCAGCTTGTCGCGGAAGGTGTCGGTCTGTTTCTCGAGCTGTTCGAACTGCTTGTCGGCGGCCGAGTTGTCGTTCTTGATCTGGATCACGTAGTCAATTGTCTGGCCACTCTGGCCATTGCCATCACGGACCTCGATCCGGTAGGTCAGCGTGTCGCCGGTCTTGAGTCCCCGGTCGGCCAGGTC
Organism: uncultured Planctomycetaceae bacterium; assembly: GCA_964646205.1. Lineage (GTDB taxonomy): Bacteria > Planctomycetota > Planctomycetia > Planctomycetales > Planctomycetaceae > UBA8437. The sequence continues at coordinate 38,450 of CAZYAZ010000048.1, forward strand.
GAGCGTGATGTCGCGGTGATCGTTCTGAACGGGTGGACTGAGCGTCACAACAGGTTCACCGACAAACGTGTCCTGGTCCCCGGTCTTCACGCTCAACACGATATCCTTCACACCGAAATCGTCGAACGACGTGATGAAGACAGGCACCGGCTGCGGTTGGGTCAAAACGAGAGTCTGCTGTGGCCTCTCGATGATCACCTGCGGCGCGTTGTCCGGAATGGCCACGATCTTCGCCTCGGCCATCGTCAGGTTGTAGCGGTCAGCCCGGTTCTTGAGCTGGATGCGATACAGCCCGTTTTCCAACAACGGGAAGGTGCCGGTGAAGTAACTCTGTCCCTCGTCGAGTTCCTTCGGAGACACTCCCGACTTCAGGTCAAAAGTCTGGCCGGTCGGCAGCAATTTGACGACGGTCTCCTGGGCCGGCGGCATCGCCCCGGTTGTCCCCCAGATCGCTTGTCCACCATGAAGGCTGAACATCATGCCCGAGACGGCGCGGCCGGACAGTCCCACCGCACTGGCGGGAACTTCCAGGGTCACCAATCGGCCCATTTGCGGAAGGTCGCCCATGCGAACCCGCGAGGCGGTACCAGGTTTTCCCTCGTTGATCAGGTCCTCACCCCAGAACGCCCGGTGCTCCCAACCCTGTCCATCGTGCCACTTGAGCATGATCTCGCGAGGTGCCTGGTCGGGTGGCAGATACACCTTGGCAAACAACACATCGTCGGTGCCAACCTGGAACGGCTCGGTCGCCTTGGTGAACCCGTGTGAATGCACCGCGGCGTTGGCCGGATCGGTGTGAGCGGGCTGTCCGGCGAGCGAATTGAGCTGCCAGGTACCACTCGGTGCTGCCCCCTTTGGGCGGACCGATCCAAACCAGTCGCGAGGTGTTCGATCGGCAATGTCCTGCCGGATTCGCTTCAGCTCGAGAAACTCGATCTTCGCCTCGTGAATGTCGCCCTCGGTTTCAACGTCCACCGAGACAGTGCTGCCCACTGGCCCCTCGACATCGGCGATCCCCTCCAAAACACGCTCGGGCTTCTCCATGTACTCGGGATAGGCCAACCGGGTTGACACCTTCACGATCTCGGGCCGCTCGAGCATCTCGACTTTAAAACGCCGGGTGTAGGTGCCACCACCACTGACCCGGTAATGAAAATCGTGCTCCAATCCCTTCAAACTGAATTTCCAGAAGGCGAGGTCACCCTTGGCTTCGAGCTTGGCCGAGATCGGCGACGTGTGGCGAATCACCACCTCCTCGTTCTCGTCGTTGACCGTCTTGATCACCAACTGCAACGCCTCGTCATCGTAGAGCTTGCGGCTGTCGGTGAATTCGACCAGGAATTCCACGTCATCCCCGCGGACAACGAAACCGTTGCCTTCCTGCTGCTGATCGCTGTTGCCCACCTTGACGGTGTAGGCCACGTGTCCGGATGGCGGAATGTCGGCAAACGGGTTGAAGACCCGCGCCATCGCGGTGCGAACGCCCGGAACAAAAATCACCGCCAACGCCAACACGCCAATGATCGCCACCGCACTCGCACGACGGAAATTCTGGGTGTCGAGGACCCGGCGCGGATTGAAACCGCGGATCCGTTCCAGGGCCTCGGAGACCAGCTTGCGATGAAACGCCGCGGAAACCGGCACCGCTCTCGTCTCGTCTTCCAGGTCAATGCATGTCACCAGCCGGTTGTGAATCTTGGGCAACTGCGTCTCGATCCGACGCGCCACCAGCACATTCGAAAGACGACGGAACAACGGCCGTATCACTCCGGCTAGCACCGCCCATGTGGTGGGCACCACCAGCAACACCAGCGCGATCGCACGCAACGCGGTCCACTCCGACGGCACGGCACTGGACACGAGAAAATCGGTCATCGACATCGTGACGACCAGCAACAGCCCCAGGCCAAAACTGGCCAACAGGCCCGTCGCCACCCAGGTCGATCGCAGGAGCCGTCGTGTGCGAGACACGAGCGACCGAATCGGCGCGGTGTCAGTGGAGGTCGGGTTGAGGCGGCCATTGCCGTCGCTCGAATGGTCACTCGTCATGGGTCGTTCCTACCAATCGGTGACAGCCAACACATCAGCGTCGGCTTGTGTGTGAAGGGTGTATTCAATGCCCTATTGCGAGGGTTGTCAATCGCGGTCTGAAGACCCCGGCAGCGATTTCCCACCTTCATTCGTTTGCGGCTCCGGTTGGCGACTCTTCGGTCACGTCTGCTCCAGTCATGCGACCAACCCAGCCACCCGGACTCAACTGCTTGATCCGCTCCATGGCGGTGTCGTCCTCTTCGTCGGCGACCTGTCCACTGAGCGTCGACAACAGGAATTCGGCGGCGATGACCAGGAACATCACGAAAATCAACCAGCGCCAGATCTCGTTTTGAGTGCCCGGTTCACCGAATTGCTGCTGTGCTTTCGCGGTGGCGTCGATCACCTGCAGCGTCTTACCGGGCTCCAACCCGGCGAGCATCGTCGCCGCCTGGGTCGCGACACGCTCCATCCGCTTGGCTGCTTCGGACGAATTGTCGACTTGTTCGAGGTTGCCGCCAAGCGTACTGAAGTCCGATTCGCCCGGTGCCAGGTTCACGGCAAACGCAAGTTTCCCCGCCTTGGGCCGCTCGGTACTCCCCCCGCTGACCTCCACATCGTAAAACCCTTGCCGTCCGGTTCGTTCGTAGGCACCGACCAACCGGGCCCGCGAGCGTTGGAACTGGTCCAGCGGATTCACCTGTCCACCCGGACCGGTCACTTTTGCCGAAACCGGATCCCAACCGGATTCCTCGGCAAAAAACTCGGCCGTTCCACCGGCCCCCACCACGCTGGGTCCGCTCAACTCGGGCTGTTTCATCACATGGCTGACCATCCTCAGCACCAGCGGCACGAACTCGGGCCGCATCGGCAGGTTGGTCCACTTCGAGTGGAAGGCGAAGGCCGAGAGCACGATGTGTCCGTCTCCGTATCGGCCTTCAATCACAGCCGGAGCATCACTGCCGGCAAAACCGATCAACGGCCAACTGCTGCCACGTTCCTCAGGCAACGTCATCGCAAAATGCCGGTAGACCTGCACCCGTGTCAGGTAGGGCGTCTCGCCACCGGTGAAGGCCGAGAGGATCTCGCTCGAAAAATCGATGTTGGCAAACTTCGAAAAGGTGTCCGTCTTTTCCGGATCACCGACCGCCGCCGCCAGCGAGGCTGCCAGCATCGGGACGGTGGCATCGTTGGGATTGGGAAAGAACTGCTTGGTGTAGATCTCGGGATTGACCTTGTCACCGGGCAACACGATCAATCCGCCTCCCTTGTTCACGAAGTCTCTCAACAGCGTGAAACGGTTGGCATCGAGTTGGCCGCAGTTGGCCAGGATTACCACCACCGCCCGTGACAGGGCATCGGCGTTCAATTCGTTCTGGGGAATCTCTCGAACGTCCAGCGACCGAACAAACTCGCGACCCGGCGACAGCGAGCCCGAGTCGGTCTCGTTTCCATCCCCCTGGTCTTCTTCGGCTTCGTCGTCGACCGGCTCCTGGGAGGAATCGGTGGCCGTCAACGCGGTCCTGACATAAAGCGCCGAATCGTCCAGTGGATTGGGACTCGGGTTCCCATTCACCAGCAACACCCCGACCTGGGGCCGGACATCCAGTGTGAAACGGAAGATGTTGTCATCAAGAAATGGATCACCGGGAATTTCGAATTGTCCCTTCAGGACCCCCGGTTCGGTCGGCACATAAACGACTTCGAGTTCTTCAGTCTTGCCTGCCGCGACAACCATCGTCTGCCTGTCAACCTGTTGGCCGCCAACACTGGTGGTGACGGCAAAACCGCTGGAGGTATTCTTAGCCGGTGCGAGATTGCGGATCCGCGGCCGGAAGGTCACCGGCAAACCAACAATCACCCGTGCCGGGGCCGGAGCGTTGCCGATGACGGCCACGTTGTCCAACTCCCGACCGCTACCAACATTGACGACCCGCAACTCGGTGTTCTCGGGAACCTGCACCGCACTCTCACCGCCACGGAACTCTTCCCAACCACTTTGCTGGAGATCGGTGAAGAGGTAGATCACCGGTTCCTGGAGTTTCGAGAGTTCGGCCGAATCACCCGCAAACAACTGGGAGAAGGCCGCGTAGAGATTGCCCCGGGACGGAGCCGTTTCCAGGTTGTCGATCTCGTTCTTGATCTCTTCGGTCGACGCCTGGAACCGCCGCAACAACTGTTCGGGGCGTTCGCCGACCCGGATCATCGTCACGTGATCACCGGGTTTGAGCTGTTCCAGAACCCGCCCCGCGGCTTCTCGCGATCTGTCCAGGGCCGTTCGGCCATCACCGGCCGCAGCCCCCATGCTCGCGGAGGTGTCAAACATCAGCACCACGTCGCGACTGCCAGCTCCACCACCGAACAGTGATTTCCAGTGGTCGGGAGTCCGCATCCGGGAAATGGCAAACACCAAAAACAGGAGAAAAAGAGTCCTGAGTAGAGCGATGAGCCATTCGAGGAATTTCATCCGGCGGCGTTGCTGGACATAACTGTCAAACAGAAACCGGAAGGTGCTCAACTCGACCGTCTTCAACCGGTGCAGGGTCAACAGGTGCAACAACACCGGTATCAATGCCAGTGGCAGAAACCACAATAGCGCCGAATTCGTGAACAGGCTGGTCAATCCGCCCACTGCCTGGTCCTTGTCGTGGTTGAAAGAAGGAAAGTCACAAAGCGACTAGAAAATCCGGCTCCGCTTGTCGAGATACGCTGCCAGGAACTTGTCGTAAGGTTGCGACGTGTCACACAATTCGTAACTGATCCGGCGTTCGAAACAGTCCCGCTTCACCTGGTCGGTGAACTGGTTGATTCGCGAAAGATACCGACGTCTCAGGCTCTTGGGATTGGCCACCACCCGGCCAGCACCTTCCATGTCCTTGAATCGCGTCAGCCGGTCGTAGGGAAATTCCAACTCGGCCGGGTCCATCGTGTGAAACACGATCACCTCGTGGTTGTTGTGTCGGAAGTGGCCCAGCCCGCTGGCGATCGATTCCTCGTTGTCGATCAAGTCGCTGATCACGATGATCAACCCCCGCCGCTTGGTCCGCTCGGCCGCCTCGTGCAGCACCCCGCCGACATCAGTCTCGCCACCAGGCTCAATGCCATCGAGCGACTGAAGAATGCGACGGAACTGGGTCGGATGCGCCTTGGGCGGAATGAACCGTCGCACGCCCGAGTCAAATTCCACCAGCCCCACCGCATCGTTCTGGCGAAGCAAAAGATAGGTCAACGCGGCGGCCAGGTACGAACCCCAACTGAGCTTGCTCTGGTCACCGGAACCGAACTCCATCGAGCTCGAGCAATCCAGCAGGATGTAGGCCCGCAGGTTCGTCTCATCCTCGTACAACTTGACGTAGTACTTGTCCGAGCGTGCCACGATCTTCCAATCGAGATTGCGAATCTCGTCCCCGGGCGTGTAGGACCGGTGATCAAGATACTCGACGGAGAATCCGTGGTAGGGACTGCGGTGCCGGCCTGTGAGGAAACCCTCCACCACCTGCTTGGCAACCAGTTCCATGTTGCCAACGCGGTGCAGACCCGCGGGATCGAGGTACTTCTGCGTTGCCGCCATCGTGGCCTGGCCTTCAAGAGAGAGGAATTTCGGAGTCGAACAGCGAGAGAGAGTTACAACTCCTCACTTGTCTCCTTGCAGAGTCGATCGATGATGCTGTCAGTCGTAATGCCATCACTTTCGGCCGAGAAACTGGTGACAAGCCGGTGACGCAGCACCGGAAAGGCCACGTAACGAATGTCCTCGATCGAGGCATTGAATCGCCCCTCGAGCAGGGCGTTGGCCTTGGCTCCCATCAGCAGAGCCTGGCAGGCACGCGGACCGGCCCCCCAGGTCAGATACTGCTTGACAAAATCGGGTGAGTCATCGGCATTGGGCCGCGTCCCCCGAACCAGTCGCACGGCATAAGCCGCGATGCTCTTGCTGACGATCACCTTCCGAACCACCTGCTGCAGTTGCATGATCTCGGCACTGTCCAGCAGAGAATTCAGTGTCACCTTGTCCTGAGACGTGGTCGTCTCAGCAATCTGAAGTTCTTCCTCGAAGGTCGGGTAATCGATCAGGATCCGGAACATGAACCGGTCGAGCTG
>CAZYAZ010000049.1:0-25939 GCA_964646205.1 uncultured Planctomycetaceae bacterium
TCAGCAACCGGCTCAGCAACCGGCTCAGCAACCGGTTCAGCAACCGGTTCAGCAACCGGTTCAGCAACCGGTTCAGCAACCGGTTCAGATTCTGGAGTCAATCCAACTCCAAAACCGATCTCGGCTGGTTCCGGGTCGGCGTCGACCCGGTCAAGCGCTCGCTCGAAGTCCTGTTCGGCCGAATCGTCGGCGGTGGTCCCGAATTGGGGGCCCGTGGTTTCGTCTGTCATCGTTGTGTCCTTGGTAGCGGGCGGAGGTCCGGTGCAAGTGGCACCAGGACATCGCGGCGACATGCGGTCCGGCAACTCCGGCACTCGTACCGATCCCTTGGGGGACCGGGAGTTGCCGGGGTGCGGTTGAGGTCGCCAGGTTGGCGGCCTTTCGCTGTCGCGCCCTTGGTTGACTGGGTGTTGTTCGTGTCACTGTGACGAACTTGATTGAATCGGGTTGTGTGGTTGATGTTTTGCTGTGGACTGCTCGTCCGACCAGTGAGGCCATCGTTGTGTCAACGGGCTAGAGCACCAAATCGGGGCAGATGCGGTTCAATTCACCGCGGAGGTAGTTTTCGACATCACGGGCAAGGTCAAGTGATTGGGCGTGTGCCGCGATCTGCTCGGCTTGCTCGATCGTCAAGTTTCGGATGACTTCCTTGAGTTCGGGAATTGCGTGGGGTGTCGAACTGAACTGCCGGACTCCCATGCCGACCAGCAGCGGAATAAAAACAGGATCAGAACTCATCTGGCCGCAGATCGTCACGGCGACGTCATGCTTTGCGGCGGCGGAGATGACCGTTCGAACCAGTCGGAGGATCGAGGGATCACCGGATCTGTAAAGATCAGCGACACTCGGATCCGCCCGATCGACCGCCAGCGTGTACTGGATCAGGTCGTTGGTCCCGATCGAGAAAAAATCGACCTCGCGGGCAAACTCCTCGGCCAGCATTACCGTCGCGGGCACTTCCACCATTATACCAACCGGGACGTCTCGACGAAATGGTATCTTCTGTTCTTCGAGGTCGTCCATGACATCTCCGAGGATCATTCGAGCCTGCCTGAGTTCCAGCAGGTTGCTGATCAGCGGGAACATGACTCGCACGTCCCCTCCGACGGCCGCTCTCAATATTGCTCTCAACTGGGTCTTGAACAGGGGGATATTGCGGAGCGAGAGCCTCACACTGCGAAGCCCCAGTTGGGGGTTGATCACCTCTGGCATCAGTTCCCCGGTCGTTTCGGGAATCTTGTCCGCTCCGATGTCCAGTGTACGGATCGTCACCGGGTGGTCCGGATTGGCGGCAATCACCTTGCGGTAGGCCTCGTAGTGGTCTTCCTCAGTGGGGACCTGGTTCTGTTCCAGGTACAGGAACTCGGTGCGGTACAACCCGATTCCTCCCGCGCCCCGATCGCGACAGACGGTGGCTTCCTCGGGAAACTCGATATTTCCCAGCAAGGTGATGGATTCGCCATCGAGTGTTTCAGCCGGGAGTGTTTTGAGTGAAGCGAGCCGTTGACTGACCGATTGGACCCGCTCCTCGAGTTCGCGATATTTCGCCAGGGTCGCATCATCGGGTTCCAGGATCACCTCGCCATGGTTCCCGTCGATGATCACCATCTCGCCGCCGGAGACATCCGAGAGGCAGTGGCCCAGTCCGACGACTGCAGGTATTTCGAGCGCCCCGGCCAGGATGGCCGTGTGGCTGGTGTGGCCTCCGACTTCCGTGGCGAATCCCATCACGAACTGTCGATCGAGATTGGCAGTCTCGCTGGGGGTGAGGTTGTGTGCCAGTACGATGACCGGCGCTGTCAGGTGGACCAGTTCCTCGCGACGTTCTCCGAGCAGGTGCCGGAGAATTCTCTTTTCGAGATCAAAGATGTCGACGGCTCGTTCGGCGTGGTACTGGTTTCCAAGGTTCTGGAGTTCCCGGGCGAATCGGCGGAGCACTCGACTGGAGGCAAATTCTGGAGAGAGGCTCTTTTCGCTGATGAGTCCCTCGATCTCCGCGATCAGTTTCGGGTCGCGGGCCATTTGCAGGTGAGCGCCAAAAATGGCGCCGAACTGGTCCCCGAGTTGATCACGGGCCAGTTGCTCGTTCTCTTCAATTTCCTCCCAGACCATCTCGAGCGTGTTGCGGAAACGGCCAAGTTCACTTTCGACCGCGTCGATGGAGACGAAGCGATTGGGAATCCGGAAGTCCTCGGTCCCCAGCACGAGGACCTCGCCGGTGACGACACCGGGAGAGACGGCGACCCCGCGCTTGATCTGCATCAGGCACCGACTTTCCCGCGAGCTAGCGATCCGACCCGACACCCGGCCGCGAGCCGGAGGCAGGGTCATCAAAATTGGACTCGAAGAGCCGTGCGAGCGCTTTGACCGCCTCATCCGCTTCCGCGCCCCGTGCCTCCAGCACCAGCACGCTGCCGTTTTCAGCCGAGAGAGTGAGCAAGTCGAGCATCGTCTTGGCGTCGGCCGATCGATCCGCTTTCTGGATATGGATCTCACAGGAGAACCGCTCGGCTGTCCGGACGATTTTCGCGCAGGGCACCATGTGCAGGCCCTGTTCGAGACCGACGCGGACGGTTTGTTGAGCGGTCTGGGGCATTGATGGTGGCCAGCAGGATGGGTTGGGTCAGAACCGAGAGACGGTCGTCGCCGCTCAAGACGGCGTCCGATGACGGTGATTGAGTTGTCAGTTCTATGAGAGTGGAAAAGCCGTCGTGGCAGCAGAGAATCGAGTGAAGTTGACGGCTGAAATGATCAGGGGGTCGACCCGAGTGGGTTCAATTGGTCGCCGTTGGTATTCGGGTGGTTTATTCCAACTGGTTGTTGTCCGCTTCCTCAAGCAGTTCGACAACTTCCGCGGTGGTTTGAGCCTGGCGGAGGAAATTGCAGAAGTTCGGGTTCCGCAGGTGCCGCGAAATGCTCTCCAGCCCACGCAGGTGGTCGCCGGGGAGATCGGGCGGCGAAATCAGCAGGAAAAGGATATGCACAGCTTCGCCGTCGAGGCTCGCGAAGTCAACACCTTGGTCGGAGAGTGCGACAGTGGCGGTGAGCCGATCGACGGCGGGATGCTTGGTGTGCGGCACAGCAACGCCATTGCCGATTCCGGTCGATCCCAGTTCCTCGCGTTTGAGAATTCCCGAGATGATGGCATCGCTGTCGCTGGCTGGAATTCGTCCTGCCGACGAGAGACTCTCGACCATCCCACGTATCGCCTCGTCCTTGTTGTTGGCGTCCAGGGAGGTGAGGATGGACTCGGGAACAACGAATTCAGTCAGCCGCATGAAACGCTCCGTGGAATCTCGCCGGGGTACTGATGGGACGGTTGTGGCCTACTTTTTCGCCTCCCAAAGAGGCTCGAGCGACTTGAACCCGCCGAGAATTCCTGCCGATGATCGTGGTGGAAGAACTGGTTCTTGAACCGGAATGTATGAGTGACAAGGATCCGGATCCCCGCCAGTGGTTTCCAGGCGGCGACCACGGGGAACGCCACCTGTCGTTCAGAGACAGGCAGTGAGTTCCACGTCCTCTGCCTGGTGCATGATTGGATTGGCCCGGCCACTTTTTCCAGTTGCGAATTCAGCTCGATGCGCACGTCTGTGACACTTCGAGCCAGCGGCTGAGTAACGAAGCGTCGATTGTAGTGGGCGCGCCGGGAGCGTCAATTCAACAGGACACCGACGGGTTGCGGGCGGACAAACACCAGGCCCGGCTATGCCGGTTATTCTCCCGTCGACTGCTTTCCGCCGGTGTCCCCCGTATTCCCGGTTTCCTCGACCGCCGGTTCCCACTGGCTGGGGATCGCCGAGTATTCGAATTGCGGAAGTCGCGAATCGCTGTCGATCGACGCCGAGAAGTTTCCCACGTGGCAGCCGGACGCCAATCCTGTTGCCAGGCACAGCACCAGGCCGGCGACCGGTCGGGCACGGGAGGCCAGGCGAGTGCGTGTCATCGGCGGTATTCCGCAGCGAGTGTCGGGGACATCGCGCGGTTGATAGCAGCCGGATGGTTGGCGAGGCAAGAGGAATCAGTCGACGGCGGATGGGGGCAATTGTCCGGCCGCGTGAAAAAAAATGAGGGGGAGTGGAGACGGGCCTGTAAGCCGGGTTCTGTCGAGAGTGGCCATTTCTCTGGGATGCCGGTTGCCCGGCACCTCGAGCGATCGACCCGGGAGTCACAGCGGACCGGACCGGTCCGACAAGGCTCCCTGCTTGATCTTGCTCCCGGTGGGGTTTACCAAGCCGAACCGGTCACCCGGTTCGCTGGTGCGCTCTTACCGCACCGTTTCACCCTTACCTCCTGGGACTCCGAAGAGTCCCCGATCGGCGGTTTAATTTCTGTGGCACTGTCCCTATCCTCGCGGACGGTGGGCGTTACCCACCACCGTGTCCTGTGGAGCCCGGACTTTCCTCCACGTGGCCGGCTCCGAAAAGCCCCCACGCAGCGACCACTCGGACCGCTCCGACTCCCCCTCTGCCGGTCATTGTAGAGCGTTTTGGCGTGGTGGCCAATGACCGGGTGGTGATTGACAATTTGACCGATCTCATGCCAGGCGCTAAATTGTCCCTTGGTACATGGATTCGAGGTGTCACTGTTGGGCAAGAAGAAGAACCAGCGGAAGCGCAAGGTCCGGGTGGCTCTGAAGAAGAACCGGGGCAAACGCGCTCGGCAGGGGAACCTCACGCAACAGGCCCGTTCCGATCCGGAGCGGATCGAAGACATTGCCGCCGGAGAACGGGTGTCGGGCAAGGGAGACACCTCGCGGTACCGTACGGTCATCGCGGCCGAGACATCCGGTGGCGATCTGCAGATCTCTGTGGACCTGGACAGCTGTCGGTTTGGCCGCGTGCTCAGCGCCATCGGCCAGACATCCCGTGTCCAACTCGATGACGGCCGCCATCTCGAATGCACCATCCGCCAGGTGGTTCGGTCGCTGGCCCGGGATCAGCGGAATGCAGTGGTCACCGGTGATCGGGTACTGGTTGGTGACGTCGACGATGAGACAGGGGTCATCGAGAGAGTCGAGCCTCGTCACGGCGTGCTGTCTCGCAGCAGCCGGCATCGTGCCCACCTGATCGTCTCAAACGTTGATCAACTCGTCATCGTCGTTCCCGCCGATGATCTCAAGCCAGCCCTGATCGACAGGTTCCTGGTCAGTGCCGAGCAAGGCGAGATTGCCTCGGTGATTTGCCTGAACAAGATCGATCTGCTCGATCCCGCCACCCTGGTCGGCTGGACCGGACTCTACTCGCGACTCGGATACGAGGTGGTACTCACCAGTGCCGAGACCGGTGCGGGAATTCCGCGGCTCCGACAACTCCTGGCGGATCGCGAGACAGTCTTTGCCGGTCAGAGCGGTGTCGGCAAGTCGTCGTTGCTCAACGTGATCCAGCCGGGCCTGAGGCTGGTCACCGGGGAAATCAGCCAGGCCACCGGCAAGGGACGGCATGTCACCCGTCGTACCGAGTTGATTGAACTCCACGACGGCGGCTATGTCGTCGATACGCCCGGAATCAGGCAGTTGGCACTCTGGGACGTGATCCCCGAGGAGGTCGAGGGGTTCTTTGTCGAGTTCCGACCATTCGTTGCATTGTGTCGGTTCCCGGACTGCTCGCACACGCACGAGGAGGGCTGTGCTGTGAAGCGGGCGGTCGAATCCGAGCTGATCCACGAGTCCCGGTACGCCAGTTACCTCAGGATCCACGCGGGGGAGGACCTGGTGGAGTAGCCGGGAGCGGGAGGGTGGCTACCGCTTTGGCCACTTGAGATGCCGATGCAGAAAGTCGAAGGTTCCCTTGCCGTTGATCGTGTGCGGTCCGACAAACACCTCCATCTCGGCTCGTTCTCCGATCCCGATCAGGTCGTAGTGGCGTTTCACCTTGGCGAATTCCCAGCCCACCCATTCGTCGGGTGCCACCCCGTCGTGGTGGCCTCGCTCGACCATGAACGGGCGTGGTGTCATCAGGTTGGACAATTCGGCGTAGTTGGCCAGGTGACCCATGTTCCACTCGAAGATCTCGTACTCCCCGGTGAACACGTAGCTGTACCTGTCCTCGCTGCTGGTGTTCTTGACGACCCATTCGTTGAAGTCAGCCGAGCAGATCGAGAGGGCGTACTGCTTGACCATGGGAGGAACCCGCACCGCTGTCTTGCCCCCGTAGGACAGGCCGTAGAAGGCGATCCGCTTGGGATCGACCTGTGGCAGGCTCGAGAGCCATTCGAGTGTCCGCTCGTGTTGTGGAATGATGTAGCTGAATAACGACCGTTTCATCGGGTTGCTTTTTCGCTGGATGGTCCGGAACCGGTCACGTCCGCGGTAAGGATTCTGTGGGGCGTACGTGATGAAGCCGCGTTCGGCCAGCTTGGCCGCAAATGACTTGTAGTAGCGGAAGCCGGCTCCCTTGTCGGTGATGGTGTCCATCGGGACTCCCTCGAGCCCGTGTTGGCAGACGACCACCGGTCGTTTTTCACCCGGCTTGATGTCCTTGGGCATCAACAGGATGCCTCCGGCGATCACGTCGGGGTAGACGTCGATCACGGTTTCCCAGCCACGGTATGCGGGGGTGTCCAGGACCTGGCGGGTGCGGACATTGGGGGGTACACTGGGCCGGGGCAAGCGACCAATCAGTTCGTCGTAGACCAGGTCACGGTACGGTTCGACCGTGCCGGCCCAGGTCTTGAGATTCGAGCGATCGACCTTGTTCCAGATCTTGTCGCGGATCTTGGCGCAGCGTCGCAGCAGTGTCTGCGTGAAGGCGACAAGTTCTCCGACCTGCTGGCCCTGGCGTTCATTCGGGTCGGGCAGTGTGCCGTCCACGGTGGGCTTGGGGCCGTTGGCCACCAGCTTGCCGGACGCTCCCAGTCCGCCCAGGAGTGCCGAGAGTGCCTCGGGAGTTCCGGGCTGGCCGTCCCCTTCGCCCGAGGCGACCAGGGTGGCGCGGTCGGTGGCTTTCAACCGGGCGTAAATCGCAGCCGCACGGTCAAACTCGGCTCGCACCTGGCCGAGGGTGCAGTTTTCGATCGACCCGGGTGCCGCCCCACCACTGCGTCCCTTGCCCGGGGCGGGCGGACCAGACACTTCCGGAGCCCGGCAGGCTTCGATTACCAGTGGCCTGGGGGCGATCAGTCCGCCCAGTTCCGCATCGCCAAACTCGGTCAATTGGCTCCAGACGTTCCGGTAAATTGGTTCACGCCAGACCTCGTCTCTCTGGTCGAAGTACCCACTGATCATCGCGGCGGAGATGCGCGTGTCGACCGCTGCCGAGTGCAATGCCAGCAAGCCTCCCTCGCCAATGCCCACGATTCCCACGGGCAGTGCCGATTTCTTGTCGTGGAGCAGCGCGTCGACGGCCGCCTGGATCTTCTGGACCTCATAGCCGATCACGTGTCGGCCCAGTTCAAATGCCATCCGGTAGACGAACTCACGGTGCGGCTGGTTGGTGTAGCGAACCCGGGGATCGCCGGAGAACCGGGAGTCCCGGCTGATCAGCGTTGGCACGATTACCCGGCAACCGTTTTCGGCCAGCCGGCGAGCCAACTGGGCCTGGGGAGAGACACCATCGGCCAGTCCGGCGAATTGTTCGGGCGTCCAGTCAGCATCAGGCAGGGCGATCACATTGGCGACGGGTTTTCCCGCTGGCACCAGCACGAGTCCCCGGGCCGTGACTCCATCCAGCACGTCCCAGCGGGCCCGGTGAGCCGACCAGGACCTGGTGCCACCCAGTCGCGACGGACTTTCGAGTGTCGTGATCAACTGGATTCTCGGCGAGGGGGTTCGAGCATCGACGGCCCCGATTATCGTCCGGAACCTCGCCCGGTTTGCCTCGACACTCTTGGCGTAGGCCTGGTGGCTCGAAAAATCCCGTTTCCAGAGGGCCGGCCGTGCCGCGGCGGAGTTGGCCAGGGCTCGAAGTGCAAAACGGTTGATGCCGTCGACCATCTCCACGTCCAGGGGCTTTTCGAGACGCAGTGGCCGGGTCCCGGGGAAAGGAATGGCGTCCGCGGCCCGAGCGGTTGCGGTGTTCGAAAACACGATGGTGGCCAACAGGGCCGTGCGGATTGCGTGCAGAGTGGACGGCATGGTCATGGGAAGGACTCTCAGGGAGGATTGTCGCTCCCCGTACTCTAACCGTAGCCCTACCGGAGATGCCACGCCCGGCACTGCCGGCGAGCTGTGACCCCTTTGTTGTTGCTCGTCGGGAATGACCCCGGTAGGCTGGCGATGTTCAAATCACCAGAAAAAGACACTCTCCCAAGTTCCAAGGGGATCTCACGATGACACACCATGACTCTCAGAACTGTTCAGACTGTGGCGGCTTGTCTCGTCGGGCATTTGTCCGCACCGTGGGTGGTGCGGCGTTGGCCGTTGGAGCCGGTTCGCTGACCGGTTCACTTCAGGCGGCACCATCGGCAAAGAGTTCCGCCGAGACCGTCGCGGCCAAGCTTTACGGTTCGCTCTCCGATGCCCAGAAGAAGGTCATCGCCTTCGGGTTTGACCATCCCCTCCGCAAGAAGATCAGTCCCAACTGGGCGATCACCAAGCCGACGATTGGCGCCGATTTCTACACCGCCGAGCAACGGGTTCTGATCGACAAGGTCGTCCGCGGCATGATGAGCGAGGATGGCTACGATCGCGTGATGCAGCAGATGGAAGACGACAACGGTGGGTTCAGCGAGTACCACGTCGCGTTGTTCGGGAAACCGGGCAAGGGTGGTTTCGAGTTTGAACTGACCGGGCGGCACCTGACGTTGCGGGCCGATGGCAACAGTGTTGACGGGGCCGCTTTCGGCGGACCGATTGTCTATGGACACGGACTCAGCGACCCCAAGAAGCAACTCTACTACTACCAGACCCAGGCGGCCGACAAGGTCTTCAAGTCCCTGGATGCCAAGCAGGCCGCCGCGGCCAGCGTGGGCAAGGAGCCCAAGGAAACCGCCGTGTTGCTGAAAGGCAAGACCGGGAGTTTCCCCGGGATCAAGGTTGGCGAATTGTCCAAGGACCAGCAGAAGTTGGTCGAGGCGACCATCAAGACGGTGCTCAACCCGTACCGGGCCGAGGACGTCGATGAGGCCATGAAGGTCTTGAAGGCCGGTGGTGGCGTCAAGTCGCTCAACATGGCTTTCTACACCGCCGCGGACCTGGACAACGACAAGGTCTGGGACGTGTGGCGCCTGGAAGGTCCGACCTGGGTGTCGTACTTCCGCGGTGCTCCGCACGTGCACGCCTACATCAACGTCGGGCTCAAGAACGTCTGATCCCCAACGGGAAGGCGAACGATTCACAACACCCGGTCCTGCCTGTTGCATGGCCGGGTGTTGTCGTCTGTCAGCGTCCCCTCTGACCGAGGCTGGATCGATGAGAAATGCACGTGTTCTTCTGTTGGCTTTGGCCTGCTTGGTCCCGGGGCCGCTCCTGGCCGATGTGCACCTGGGCATGGGGTTCCGCGTGGGCGAGGTGACGGGAACGTCCGCGATTCTCTGGACTCGAGTGACGGCTTCGGCCGGGCGAAACGAGACGGGTTATCGCGAGCCGAAGAAGCGGACGCGGCGGATCAAGATGTACGTGCCGTCCAAACGACCCCTGAGCAGTCGCCAGGGAGAAATCGATGGAGCTGCCGGGGAGGTCCGGGTTCACTGGGCGGAGATGGGAAAGGCAAACAATCGCAAGACACTCCCCTGGGTGGGAGTCCGGGCCGAGCAGGATTTCACTCACCAGTTTGCAATCACTGGACTGGAACCGGGGCGGACCTACCGGGTGAGTGTCGAAGCCCGCGAGAGGCCCGGTGCGAACATCACGGCGACGGCAAGCGGGACCTTCCGCACTCCGTGCCCTCCCGACATCTCACAGGATGTCACTTTCACGGTTGTCACCGGCCAGTCTTACTGGGATCTGGATGATCCGGCCGGTTACCAGATTTATCCCGCGATGGCAAAATTGAAGCCACACTTTGTCGTTCCCACGGGGGATACGGTTTACCTGGACAGTGAGGCGCCCCGGGCGCGGACCGTTGGCCTGGCCCGTTACCACTGGCATCGGATGTACTCGTTGCCCCGCCATGTCGCATTCCATCGCCACGTGCCGGGTTACTGGGAAGTCGACGATCACGACAGTTGGGTGGACGATTGCTGGCCGACGAAATCGGCACCGTGGATGCTTCCCCTGCGTTTCGAACAGGGATTTGCGATCTATCGCGAGCAGGTGCCCATTGGCCGGTTGACCTACCGCACGATTCGCTGGGGACGCGATCTGCAGATCTGGTTGGTCGAGGGACGACTGTACCGGTCTCCCAACTCGATGCCTGACGGGCCTGGCAAGACGATCTGGGGTTCGGAGCAATTGGCTTGGCTCAAGAGAACAATTCTCGCCAGCGATGCAAGTTTCCGGGTACTGATCAGTCCCACACCGATCGTCGGTCCCGACCGAACCAAGGGCAAGAACGACAACCACTCAAACGCGGCGTTCGCGACCGAGGGAAATCACTTCCGCAACTGGACCAGGCAGCACCGACTCACAAACTTCTTCGTCTGTTGTGGGGACAGGCACTGGCAGTACCTCTCGGTGGATCCGGCGACTGGCCTTCGGGAATTTTCGTGTGGACCGGCGAGCAACGAGCACGCCGGTGGCACCCCGGGTCGCAATCCCAAGATCCAGCCCTTTCACCGGGTCAAGGGCGGCTTTCTCAGCGTTCAGGTCGCCCGAAAGCAGGGGCGACCGGCCATCCTGTTCCGGCACCACGGTGTGCGTGGCCAAGTCTTCAACGAGTATCGCCAGGTGGACGATTAGGATTCGGCGGACGACCGGGGCCCGGTCCAAATCCCCGGCGACCACCATCTCTGCCCCGTGGGTTTTGCACGCGTCCCAGCAATCGCAAGAACCGGCCGCGGGCTCTGCGGAAGCCGATCGCGTTGGGGTTTTGTTCCAGGTAGAGCTGACGCTGCACCTGACGCTCGAATTCCGACGGCGGCAATCTCATCAGTTCGTCTTGCACCGCTGGTGACAGTCCAACGAAATACTCCTGCAGTTCTCGATCTGACGTGCGATTGCGGCGGGTTTCCCGAATGAATTCGTATGCCAGGCTGCGGATGATCAGCAATCCCAGTTGAATCTGCGGGTGTTTGGTTGCCTCGGGATTGGCGAGCCAGTTGCGAATCTCCTGGCTCCTGATCGACGAAATGATCTCCCCTGTCAGGTCGGCATCTGGCCAACTGGGGCGGCCGCCTTCCTGGGGACGGGGTGGACGAGGTCCGAGTCCGTCTCGCGGAGGAGCCGTGAAGGCCGACAACTCGAGAACGGCCAGGGCTCGTGAGGTCCCTTCGAGTTCACCCTGGTCGGCCAGCAGCCGTTTCTTCATGGGAGAAAGCCGTTGGTCGACGGTTGTGATGACCCTGGAAAAATCCTCGCTGTCCAGCGACGGTCCCTTTCCGAGTGCTGCAACGACCTGGGATCCACCCAGTGATCGTTCGGCCTCCTGCCGTTCCTGCTGGTCAAGATGTTTCAGGATCAGCGAGATTTTTTTCTGGGTCGTCGTTGTGGATTTTCGGATTTCGTCTCGTTGCCACGGCTGGAGGGTTTTCAACCAGTCGTAGTAGTCGGCCGCGGTTGTGGCCAGGTCGGTGGATTGAGTGATCTTCTCATCGAGTTGAAACAGTTCCAGTTGCCGGTCCGGCTTCAACGCCTGGAATGCCGAGGAATTCTTGGTCAGCCGTTTTCGCCGGTCCTGCGGCAGATCGGCAATGTACTGCCACCGTTTCCCTGAAATTTCTGGAATCGGTTGTAGGAGGATCGAGCCTTTTGGTCGCGATTCGGCGAAATCGTTTCGTCTCGGAAATCGCTTGGTTTCGCCCAGCGCCTCGAGGAATCCGAGATCACCAATTTCGTTGTAGGCCTCGAGTCGTTCGACGACCGAGAGTTGGGCGATCAGCTTGACGGTTGGGTCCGGCTGCCAGCGATTGGCCAGCAACACTCCGGTGACCGCCGAGATTGTCAGCAGAATTGTCAGTAGAAGTGCCAGCAGGCCACGGCGTGGCCACGGCGTGGCCCGTGTCGGTTCCTCGTCCTGGATCACATGGATTGTTGCCAGTGTCTGTGCAGAAAACGCCTCGGTGACCGCCGGTCGCGGTAGGACATCCAGCAGGTCCCAGGTTTGTCTCAGTTCCTCGACGTTGGTGCGGGCGTCGGGGTGCTGTCGCAGCACATCGTCGAGTTTCTGCATGTCCTGTTCGTTGAGTTCACCATCCAGGTAGGCGACCAGGTTGTCTTTCCAGCCGGCTTCGAACTCGGCGGTCGTTTCACTGGTTGTTTCCAACGACTCCTCTCCCACCATGTCGACCAATGTCTCGTCGGGAGGCTGGGGCGTTGAACCATCCGTGGCCGGTTTGGACATTGCGTCCGAGCCGGTGGGCTGATCAGGCGGTCGATGGTCGTCGGGTGTGGTCATCGTATTCAGCGAATCAGTGGGAGACGTATTTCTTGAGATGCAGTTTCAGGTTCTCGCGGGCTCGCGACAGGAGGCTCTTGACTGCCTGTGGTGTCAGGTCCATGGACACCCCGATATCCGCATAGCTCATTCCCTCGAACTTGTGCAGCAGCACTGCCAGCCGTTGTCGGTCGTTGAGCGATTCGATGGCATTCCGAACCTGCTCACGCATTTCGCGTGTGACAAACTGTCGCGAGGGCAGCAGGGACGACTGGTCAGCGAGCAGTTGTTCGGCCGGGCGAGGTCCCAGCGGTCCGGAGTCACTCGGGGCGATCGTCACTTCCTTGCGACGTCCCAGGGTTCGCCTGGCGTTGTAGGCGAGGTTGTTGGCGATGCGGAACAGCCATGTCGAGAATTTCGCCGTTGGACGATACGTTTCCCGGGCACGGTAGACCCGCAGGAATACCTCCTGTGCGAGATCCTCGGCCGCGTCCTGGCCTCCAACGAGGTGCGAGAAGATGTGGATCAGCCGATCGCGATAGTTTTCAACCAGTTCCCCAAATGCTTCTGTGTCACCATCTTGAACACGGAGCATGCGTTGCACGTCCGGATCGTGGAGGAACTTGAATTGGTTGCTACTGCTGATCACGATCAATCGTCCGTGGCCACGTGTAGAGATTAAACCCTCGTGCAGGAACGAGGTTCCTGTTGAAACGGCAGGATTTGTTCAAAAACGGGCCCAAATGTTCGAGCTGATGTCACCGCATTCGCCGATTCTGCCGTCATTATAGTCATGCGAGACTGCGGTGGTCACGCGGATGTTGGTACGATGGCCAATTCGCCGGCGATGGGAGATTCTGGTCACGATGAGTTTGAGCGGCTTGCCTCTGGGCTACTGCACGAATGTCCATCCGGGACGTAGCCTGGAGGAGGTGTTGGCAGGGCTGGATCGATACACCCGGCCGGTGGCTGACCGTATTGGGCGTCGGCTGGCGGCGGGATTGTGGCTTGCCGCTCCAGTGGTTGCCGAGTTGGCTGCCGATGAAAGCGGTGCTCGGCGACTGGCCGACGAACTCGGAGACCGTGATCTGCTCTGTTACACGCTCAACGCATTTCCCTACGGCGATTTCCACGGCGAAAGGGTCAAAGAGCAGGTCTATCTGCCCGATTGGTCTGCGCCCGAGCGGTTTGATTACACGCTGGCCTGCGCCGATATTCTGGCGGAATTGTTGCCCGAAGGAGCCGATGGGAGTATTTCGACCGTTCCGCTGGGCTTCAAACATCTTGGGCGGTCCGAGGACTTTTATCCTCAGGCCATCGACGCCCTGTTGCGCTGGGCTACCGCAGCCGGGCGGCGATTCGAAGAGACCGGCTGCCGGATTCGGTTGGCGATCGAACCTGAGCCGTTGTGTTTGCTGGAGACAACCGACGAGACACTGGCGTTTTTTGAGCAATTGTTCGAGGAGGCTGAACGGCGAGGGATGCGGGATGTCGCCGGTGACTACCTGGGAGTCTGCTATGACGTTTGCCACCAGTCGGTCGAGTTTGAAGACGTCGCAGAATCGATTCGGCGACTGGACAAAGCCGGAATCAGGCTCAACAAGATCCACATCACCTGCGCGATCCAACTGGACGATCCGGCGAACAATATCGAGGGTCGAGAGCGATTGGCGAGCTTTGTGGAACCGAGGTACCTGCACCAGGTCACAGCCAGAACTCCTGGCGGGAACGTGCTGCGACACGTTGATCTGGATCGGAATCTCTCCGGTTCGCCTCCAGCAGAATGGCTGGAGGCCGAGGCGTGGCGGGTGCATTTTCATGTTCCCGTTGATGCCGATTCACTGGGACCACTGGGAACCACCCGGGCCGACCTCCGGCTCGCGCTGGACACGGTCGCAAGTGACATCGAGTATTCGCCGCACCTGGAGGTCGAAACATACACCTGGGAGGTCTTGCCCGGCAGCGAGCAACTGGATCTGGTGAGCGGTTTGGCCAATGAACTGAACGCCACGACCGAGTTGCTGGGAGAATTGTCGGGGAATTAGCTGTCGTGGCCACCCACTCTCCGGCCCGGTCTCCGGCCCGATCTCCGACGGAATCGGGAACTGCAGTTGAGGCGATGCCGCTGTCCACGTGTTTGACCCAATTGGCCGTGGGGGTGTCGTTGGGTTAGGATGGTTGCTGCAAAAAGAGAGACAGCCTGATTGACACCAATGAACCAGTGCGTGGGCCGAGTTGATGCGGGAGATTCTGAGCGAGTTGATTGAAGCGGTGGGGCATGGTCGGCCTGTGGCCTACACCGCCCTGGTGGAGACCCGTGGCTCGACACCGCAGAAGGCTGGCGCGGTGATGCTGGTTTTCGAGGATGGTTCCCAGGCCGGAACCCTCGGTGGCGGTTGTGTCGAGGCGGAGGTCAAGCGACGGGCCCTGCGTCTTCTCGATGACGGCGGCACCGAATTGCTCACCTTCAATCTCGACAACAACTACGGTTGGGATGACGGGCTGATTTGTGGTGGCCGCATGACGATGTTGGTGGACCCGGTTCGAGAACCGGGCGACCTGGCTTTTTACGAGACATTTGCCCAAACACTGGGTGAAGGCGATGGGTGCACCGAGGCGGTGGTACTGGACGAGGAGAAGTCCGGTGGAGGCCGACCGGCTGATCGCTTTCTCATGGATGAATCGGGATCCCTGCTTGCCTCGCGGGCCGATCGCGTTGTCCCGCCGACTCTGGCAACGTCGCTTCAGTCACTGTCGTCGCGGCGTCGACCCTATGTCGCCTCCGGCACGTCCTACATGCCGCAGCAAAAGAAATGCCGGTTGTTGATTGTCGGTGCCGGACACGTGGGGCAGGAGGTGGCGAAGCTGGCCGAATCGGTTGATTTTGACGTGTGGGTCGTGGATGACCGGGCCGAATACTGCAGCCCCGAGCGGTTTCCCAAGGCACGACGTTTGATGGTTGCCCCGATTGATTCCGCACTTTCCGGTCTCGAGGTCGACTCGAACACGTTCTGCGTGATTGTGACCCGGGGTCACAATCATGATGAGGAGGCCCTGTATCATCTCGTCGAGACGCCCGCGGCTTACGTTGGCATGATCGGCAGCCGGCGGAAGATCAAGCTGATCTTCGAGGACCTGTTGGGCGAGGGGATCTCGAGAGAGTCCCTGGAACGGGTCAGGGCCCCGCTGGGTTTCGAGATCGGATCGCAGTCGGTTCCCGAGATCGCGGTGAGTATTGTCGCCGAATTGGTCGCGGCCAGGAACCTCGAGGGATTTTCCGAGCAGTACCGACGGCCGAGCCTGGTTGAAGAACTCAGGACCTCAGCCGGTCACAAGCAATAGCAACGCAGTGTTGGAGGCAGCCATGTTGACCAGACGAGAGTTCACCGCGCTCGCCGCCACGACGCTGTCGGGGCTGAAGGGCTTCAGTGGACTGTATGCGGCCGAGCCAACCAAAAAGCGGGTCAGCAAGTACATCGATGTGCACACACACATTGGCACCACGTGGAACGGGAACAAGGAGTTGACCCCCAAGGGGCTTCTGAACTGGATGGATGACCACGACGTCGAGAAGTCCGTTCTGCTTCCGTTGACTTCGCCCGAGTCTTCCAGTTTTCTGCTGCTGACCGAGCCGGCTCTGAAAGCGGCCAAGCAGCATCCAGACCGCTTCATTCCCTTCTGCTCGATCGATCCCCGCACCAGCGTCCGTGGTGGCGTGAAGGGGTTCGTCAGCATCATCCAGCATTGGGTCGATCAGGGGGCCCGGGGATTTGGTGAGCACAAGGTCGGGCTGAACTTTGATGACCCGTTGATGATGCAGATTTACGCGGCTTGCCAGGAGGTCGGCATTCCGTTGCTGTTCCATATCGATGCCATCCGTGGAAAGGATTCCCCCGGGTTGCCGCGGTTGGAACACGCGATCAAGGCTCATCCGAAACTCAACTTCATCGGGCATGGCCCGGGCTGGTGGGCCTCGATTTCCGGCGACTGCAAGAGCCTGGGCAGTTATCCCAAGGGACCGGTCACGCCCGGCGGGGCCATCGATCGGCTGATGGAACGCTATCCGAACATCTACGGTGATCTCTCGGCAGGATCCGGAGCCAATTCGATTTCCCGTGACAAGGAGTTCGGGCGAGGATTCCTCGTGCGTCGCCAGGATCGCCTGATGTTCGGTACGGACTACCTGCAGCCCGGCCAGCCGGTTCCACAATTCGAACTTTTCGACAACCTCGACCTGCCCAAGGCGGTGCAGCAGAAGGTGTTTCGTAAGAACGCCGAGCGGGTGTTGAAACTCACCTGAAGAAAACGACCGTGACAGCCACCCACGATTCTCCGTCCACCGCCCGCTACGGTCTCCTGATCGTCGCCGGCAACCTGACTCACCAGGAGAATTATTCGCGGGCATTGGCCGCGGATCCACGGGTTCGATTGGTGGGGTTGACCGATGAGCCGGACATTCCGGGCCGTCGGCGGGAACTCAATGTGGCCCTCGCCGAGGAATTGGGAATTCCATATCTCGAGCCGTACGACCAGGCACTGGCGCGGGATGATGTGGATCTCGTGTGCCTGTGTCCGGAGCCGGAACGCCGGGCGAGAATGACGGTGGCTGCCGCACGGGCCGGCAAGCACATCTACGTGGACAAACCGCTTTGTACGAGTGTCCAGGAGGCCCGGGAGGTTGTCGACGCGGTGCAGGCATCTGGTGTCCGGAGCCAGATGTTCAGCCTGGTTCGCAGTTCGATCGGTCGACGGTGCGCTGATGCGGTCCAGGGTGGTCGGCTGGGGAGACTGGTGGGACTGCACGCCGAACTGTTGTTTGCCAAGGGCATTGCCGGCACTGCCAATCTGGACCAGCCGCGTCGGGAGCAAGCCGCTGGCGACCGGTTCACCTGGGTGGATTCGAAGCGGGAGTTGTTCTGCGTGGGACTCTACCCGCTGGTGCTGTTCGAATGGCTCACCTCACGACGGGTGGAATCGGTCGAGGCGGCGACGGCCAATTTCTTTTTTGCCGAGCACCAGGGCAACGGTGCCGAAGACTTTGCAGCCCTGTTGGTTGGCTTGGAGGGGGGGCTGGAGGCGACCATCACGGTGGGACGCAGTGGTTGGTCGAGCCATCCCAGCCATGGCATTCACCAGGTGCACCTGGTGGGGACCGACGGCACCGCGAGTGTTGATGCTTTCCGACCCCGTCTGGAAATCTTCAGTGACGCGGCCGGGTGGAGCCAGCCCGGCACTCCACATCCCGAGGACCCAATGGGGTTCTGGTCGAGTACCCAGGAGTCCGGCGGCGTATTGCCCAAGACGGACTGGTGGCCGTTGGCCGAGGGGGCCACTGCCGATGCGGAGTACTTCCTGGATTGCCTGGACGAAGACCGCGAAAGCGATGTCCCCGTGGTGATGGGAGCTCACGCGGTGGAAACGATTCTCGCGGCCTACCAGGCGGCCGCTGGAGGCTGACGGCGAACCGCCAGTCTTACTCCTCCTCGTCTCGCTCGTCGAGTTCGCTGGTTGAGCCGATGCTCGAATCCGGGGAGGGTGCCCGCCGGAAAACAGCGACAATGTCCTCGATCGGGACGACGTACAGCAGGTTGTCTGGTTCGAAGTCGACGGGGATCGCGTTCTTGGGATGCAACAGGATCTTGTCGTACTTGCTGATCGGAAAATCGTCGTCGTTGTCCACCTGGGCACTGATTTCGACAACCCGTCCGGTGATCGTTGGAATCTCGGCGTCGTCGGGGAGTACGATCCCTCCCTTGGTCGTCTGACGTGCCTCGTCCTTTCGGACCAGCACCCGCATTCCCAGGGGTTCAACGAATTCGCTCACGGCACCAGTCTCCGCATCAGTGTTGTTTCAGCATTCTACGCCGATGGGACCGTCTGGAAAAGGGCCGGGAGGGGAGCCTGGGCCCACCTCAGGCCTCCTGGTGGTCCTCACCAGCGGCGGTCGAGGCTGAACTCAACTGCAGATGTGGCTGGGTGGGAGGCTGTTTTTCGATGCTGCTGGTGTTTTCCGAGGCCATGCCTCGCTGGATCATCCAGCCCAGTGGTCCGGCCAGCAGTGCGGCCAGCAGGACCACGTTGGAAATCAGGGCCGCCCCGATCAACGCCGCCATCAGCCATCCGAACCGGCTGATCAGTAGCAGTTCGGCTGGTGCCAGCATCAGTAGCCCCAGCCCGACGGCGAGGCTGGTTTGCCACATGGCCGGTCCACACTGGGACAGTGATCGAGCCACCGCGTCTTGTCGGCTGAGTCCGTCACGCAACCCGGCCCGGAACCAGGTGATCAGGTGCAGGGTGCCGTCGACCGCGATGCCCAGGGCGACGCTGGCGGTGATCATCGTGCCGATGTCGACGGATTGGCCGGCCCAACTGAGCATCCCAAAAACGATGCCCACGGGCATCAGGTTGGGCAGCATGGTCAGAAAGCCCGAGACGGGATTTCGCAGGAGAACCATCATCACCACGGCGATCACGCCGAAGGCCAATGCGAAACTCCAGATCAAACTGTCGAGCACAGCCTGTTGCGTTCTCAGGAACACCGGCACCATGCCGGTGACCACGTAGCGACAGCCCGAGTGCCTCTTGATCACGCTCTTGACAATGTTGTCCAGGTCACCGGTGCGCTGGTCATTGGTCAGGTGTCCGTAATCGTAGTCGGACATCACGGCGACCTGGGCGGTGATGCGCCACAGTTCGTCCCCGGAACGGTTGAGTTTTTCGTCACCGGCGAGTTCCAGGTCGGTGGCCTTTTCGGCCACGTGCAGGAAGGCTCGCGCCCCGCTCTCTGCCGCGTTGTCTCCATCACCCTTGACCCGCCGCTCGATGATGCTCGATTTCTTCTTGGCCAGTCGTTGACGGATCTTGGAGGCATTTTCGGGAAGCGGTGTGTGAGGTTCCTGGAAATCGGCCAGCGAGATCGTGCCACTGATCTCGGGATGTTCCCTCACGCGTCGCTCGATTTCGCGGACCACCTCCATCCGCTGGACAAAGTTCATCCGCTTCTGCTCGTCGCGGCTGAACTGGATCACCAGTTCGACCGGGACAATGCCCGAGAGGTTGTGTTCCAGGAAGTTGTAGTCCTCGACGACCCGCGAATGGTCCGGGAAATACCGGATGGCCTTCGTTTCGGTTTTGAAGTGCTTCAGACCCCAGGTGCCGCTGACGAAGACGACGAGCGACGCGACCGTGATGGGCATCCAGAACCTGGCGACCAACAGGCCCAGCTTGGTCCAACCGTCTCGCCTGAGGTCCGTCTGGTTCTCGGAACGCGATGGCCAGAATT
The DNA here is from genome assembly GCA_964646205.1 of uncultured Planctomycetaceae bacterium. Taxonomy (GTDB): domain Bacteria; phylum Planctomycetota; class Planctomycetia; order Planctomycetales; family Planctomycetaceae; genus UBA8437. Next base: position 19,693 of record CAZYAZ010000049.1, read on the forward strand.
GCAGCAGGGCGGGGAGCCCGTAGAGCACCATGGCCAGGGAGATCAGGCAACCGACGGCCGAGTAGACTCCGAACTGACGCACTGGTCTCAATGTGCTCGTCAACAGGCTCAACAGCCCGATTGCCGTCGTGACGCTCGCCAGGGTGCACGGGACACGGGCCATCCGCACCGCCTCGACGACCGCGGTCACGGGGTTCTTGGCGGCCGAGTGTTTCCAGTAGTTCGAAACGTGGATGGCACCCGAAACGGTCAACACGAACATCAAGGTGGGCATCACCACCAACACCATGTTCATATGGCCGCCCGACATCGGGACAAGCGAGACGGCCAGCAATGTGGTGTAGTAGCTGACGACCAGCACCAGCGTCGCCAGGCGACCGCTGCGCAACATGATGAAGGCCAGCACGATGCCGACCAGCCCCGAGAGCAAAATGATCGAACGGCGATGCAACTCCCACGACGCGATCCCCTCGGAGGAATTCCACGCCGAGTCCTTGACCATTTCGTCGAGTGCCGAACCGGCCACCGGTCGGCCACCCATTCGGAACTCCGCCTCACCGATTCCCACCTCGGTCGCGATCCTGTGGACTTCCACCAATGTTTCAGCGGCATCGGCCATCCCGGCATCAGTCAGGCTGACCGAGAGTGCAATGGGTGCACCGGGCTGGAAGAAGCATCCCCCCTCGGCCACCAGTTTCTGGTCTTTTGAGTCAGAGGCCTGCACGCCGGTGATCAGCGCGATCAATGCATCACAGGTCTCGGTGTCCCGCTTCATGCCGTGATAACTGACCTGGAAATCATGAGCTGGCAGGAGGAATTGCTCGGGATCAAAAGTCTCTTCTTCCTCCTCCTCCGAATCCTCATCGCCGTCTTCCGCACCGTCTTCCTGCTCGCCGGCGATCAATTTTTCCAGCCGCGCCGAATCTTCTTCACTCGGTTCCCACTCGACCGCCGCGGGCAGGAACTCGACGTCGACCTTGAGTTCCTCACTGGCTCTCTGACGGATAATTCGCTGGACCTGCTGGATGTCCCGGCGTCCCAGGTCGGTCAGCCGGATCTTCATCGGTCCGGTGCCCACCAGCACACCTTCGAGTCGTCCGACCGCGTCGGTCGGTTCGACATCGTATTTCATCATTCTCGCGATCAGGTCCTGCGGGGTGGTGACCGACTTGATCAGCTTCGAACCGCTGCGACGCACACCGTTGGCGTCGGTGTTGCCGATCAACCTGTCCTGGAACCACGCCACACGAGGGTCGGCCATCGTGCTCGTATCCCACGACACCAGCACGCGGTCCTCGTGTTGGAAGTTCTCCTGGTACCAACGCAGAGTTCGTGCCTGGGGATCGTCCTCGGGCAGCCAGTTGGCGATGTCGTTTTCGAGGTCGATTCGCGAGAGTGACCAGATGGCGGGTGCGGCCAGAAAGACCAACAGCAGGACAACCCACAGTGCATTCCCGTGGCCGAATCGATCGCGTTTGGAAAAGAAATTGGTCATGGCAGTTTGAGAACGGTCGTATGAACTAGGACGAGACGCGCGGAACTGTCGATTTGATCGGTATTTCCGACCGTTCGACTTTGTCCCAGGATGCCGAAGCGGGCGAATTTATCGCCCAGCGGGTCTCTTAAGCCCGCCCAGTCTAACAGTTGGCTGCTCGGACTCCTGAGAAATCGGGTCTCAGAGGCTTAAGGGAATCTGTTTGGGAGAGATGGGCAAGCTGGGGTGACTATTCCGGGTGGAATCCCTCGACCAGCTCCCTGTCCCATTCCTCCATCAATGGCCAACTGGTGGCACAGGTACCAAAATCAGCCATGTGGCAATAACCGGTGAGTCGGTCGATGGTGGACTGCAGCAGGTCGTTGTCCTTCCGAAACGGAGGCCCGTGGCTGGGCAAAAGCCATTCGACGTCGCTGTCGCGGATTCTCGTCAGCGAGGCAATGAACGACGGGATGTCTGAACCGTGGTGTGCGTCAATGTTTCCCACGCAACCATCCCGGTAGATGTTGTCACCGGAGAACAGCAGGTTGCCCAGGCGGAAGGCAAGTTGTCCCACGGTGTGGCCCGGGGTGTGCCAGACTTCCAGTTCCTGGTCCCCCAGTTGCAGACGGTCACCCTCGTTGATCGTCTCGTGCAATTGCATCGTGGGCATATCGATCGAGATCCCCTGGGCGCTGATCTCGGCGTAGGTTGTCACCCGGTCACCCTCGGCCAGTAAACGTGCCGCATCGGGGTGTCCGCAGGTTCGCGACTGGGGCAGGAGGTCGGCGGCGCGTGCCAGGCCCTGGACATGGTCGACGTCGGCGTGAGTGGCGATCAGGTAACGGCAGTTGGCCAGGGGGAAATCGAGTTGCCTGATGATCTCGATGATGTCCTCAACAGTGTCCTCGTAACCGACGTCAATCAACAGCCAATCGGACCCGTCGTGAACCAGGTAGACGCAACATCCCAGGCGACGGCGCGCCTGGTAGTTCATCTCGATCACACCGGGAAATAACTCGATCCGCTCGTACATTTGTCGCTCTCTATTTCCGAAAAGCGGAGACTGACTGCGGGCATTCTATGGAGGGGTGGGAAGTGATGACAACCAACACAAACCGTGGCGGTGGTTGATGACCCGTGGTGAAGACGCGAACCCAACGATCTGTCTATGATGGAACGTCATCAATTGAGCGTAGAACGGGATCTTGGGATGAGCACACAGGGCGAAATCGGGCGTGGCAAGGCAATGTTGTGGTTGGTTGGCTGTTGCCTGATCGTGTTTGCCAGCAACGTTTGCATCATGGTGCTGGAATTGACGGCATCACGGTTGCTGGCTCATCACATTGGCCAATCGCTCTACACCTGGACCGGAGTAATCGGAGTCGTGCTGGCGGGGATAACCGTTGGCAATTACGCCGGCGGAATGCTTGCCGACCGTTTCGGTCACCTCAAGTTGTTGGCGATCCTGTTTCCCCTGGCAGCAGCGACCAGTGGGCTGGCCCTGATGCTGGACGGTTGGATGGTCGGGGTGGTTCGCCCGGTGTCGTTGTCCTGGCCGATCTGGGTGCTGTGTATTGTCTCTGCGATTTTCCTGTTGCCTGCCATTGCCCTGGGCACGATTTCACCGGTTGTCGCCAGCCTGGCACTCTCGCGCAGCCGCAGCACCGGGTTCACCGTTGGAAACGTCTATGCCTGGGCGGCCCTGGGTTCGATTGTTGGGACCTTTCTGGCCGGCTTCTACCTGATCGACAACTACGGGACCCGGTTGATCATTGGTGGAACCTCGTTGGCCTTGCTGGTGATGGGATTGATCCCGATCACGGTGTTGATAGTCGGAAAACTCATGAGCCGCCGGGCGGTCCGCTCGGGGGATGGGTCACTTCAGTCGACTTCCGGCGAGGAGATTCGCCCGGTTGCAGTGGGTGGGTTCAGTGATGGCCGGGGAACCTGGTGGTTCCTGATCGGTTGCAACGCCATCGTCTTTGTCACCAGCCTGTGCATCATGATGCTGGAACTCTCGGCAACCCGGTTGCTGGCTCACCACATTGGCCAATCGTTGTACTCCTGGACCAGCGTGATCGGGGTGGTGCTGGCCGGGATAACCGTCGGCAACTATATCGGTGGCATTCTCGCCGACCGGTTCGATCACCGTCGCACCCTGGGTTGGTTGCTGTTGATTGCCAGTTTCCACTGTTTCGGAGTGATCTGGCTCGACCAGTTCTCGACCGAGTGGTTCCGCAGCCAGCCTCCGACGTTGCTCCAGCCGGTTGTCTGGCTGGGCCAGTGGATTCTTGAAGGTGGCACGAGTCCCGATGCCAGTTGGCCGGTCTGGGTTTTTGCCCAGGTCGCGGTGATCTACGGACCGCCGGCGGCTGCGATGGGGACTGTTTCTCCGGTGGTCGCAGCCCTGGCTCTTTCGAGAAGCCGTCGGACCGGGATCACCGTTGGCAACGTCTACGCCTGGGGAACGCTGGGTTCGATCATCGGTACGTTCCTGGCGGGTTTCTGGCTGATCGATCTCTTTGGGACTCGAGCCCTGGTGACCCTGACGGCCATCCTGCTGGGCATTACCGGGGCCTGTGCCACGGCTCCGCGGTCACGACTGAGGCCCGCGATCGCCTTCGGCTGGCTCCAGTTTCTGATCGTGTTCGGTCTCGCTGCCGCTGCACGTGGTGAATCGCTCGAATTCGTTGGATCCCAGTTTGGTGACCTGCTGGGGCTCGGGCGTGATCCGGCCGGGCAGGTGGCCCTGAGTGACGACTGGCGACGCACTGGTCAACGGGTCGGAACGGGATTCCACGAATTTGGTCGATCCTTGTCGTTACGAGAAGACGAACCCGGCCGGTACGAGGACGAGAGCAACTACTCGTACATCACCGTCGTCGAGACCACCGACGAGGATGTTGATCTGAAGTATCTGAAGCTCGACAAGCTGGTTCACAGCTACTACGTCCCCGACAACCCGACCCTGTTGAAGTACGAGTACGAACTGGTTTACGCGGCGGCCACCGAACGGGCCCGGCAGAACTGGAAAGTCGACGTGACTGTCGAATTGCCCGAATTTCCTGGACGGGAGGCCATCGTCAAGCAACTTCCCGGAAGCCTGTCGTTCTCGGGTTCCGGTGGAGGCCGGTTGCGGGTTCGAGGCACGCTGCTGCCGGCGGACCGTGACACGCTGTTGAAACTGAGCTCGTCGGGATCCTGGTGGCTGGCGGTGGAAGACTTGCACCGCAAGTCCATCGCGTCCGACTGGGGAGGTTTCTCTCCCTCGGATCTCGAGACCCTGCCGTCGGGTGTGACGATCCCGGAGGAATTCAAAAAGGAAAATCGAACCGAAAAAGAGTCGTCAGGTGGCATCGAGTTCCATCCCAAGCTGGGAGCTCTGACGACCGAGATGGTCATCGACGAAGCCGACCGAGACAAGTTGTTCGAAGCCTCGCCCGATCATCCCTGGTACGAGGCAGTCAACGAACTGTACGCCCGATCGCGACAGGTTCGCACGCTGTTCATCGGTGGGGGAGGATTCGTATTCCCCAGGTGGATCGAGGCCAAGTTTCCCTTCAATCCGGTGATTGACGTGGCCGAACTGGACCCCGCCGTCCTGAAGGCCGTGCAGTTGGAATTGGGACTCGACGAGGACGGGTTGATCTCCAAAAGTACCAGGCTGGGTGACGCACGGAATTTTGTCGAGGATCAACTCGCGGCAGAAACCAAGCCCGAATACGACTTCATCTATGGAGACGCATTCAATGACTTCAGCGTGCCGTGGCATCTGACGACCAGTGAATTCACCAGCGACGTGAAGAAACTGCTCGATCCCGAACGTGGAGTGTTCCTGGCCAATATCATCGACATCTATCCCCGGTTTGAAGCCCCGGCCCGGGACGAACTGATCGAGTACAACTCGGAACAGCCGGTCCTCAAGACGCCCTTGCCCGAGGCGTGGACATCCGCGTCGGTGGCCGGGGAATGGATGGCGATTCCGGGACTGCCCGGTGTCGAGATCTATGAGAGGCCCGATGAATCGGAATACCGGCTGGGCGTTCGGGGTGCGGTGGTCCAGGGCCTGTTCACCGAACTGATTGAACAGGCCGGTGACAACGTGGACCTGGTTCGGGTGATCAAGGACCTGCGGCAGCGAGCCCAGGATCCGAAATTCACCCGTGAGCGTGGCCACTTTCTGAGTTGCTACACCCTGACCCTGGCCGATGTTTTCCCCAACGTTTACGTCTTTTCGAGTGAAAACGGGGTCCCGCACAGACGCCGTGATACCTTTGTTTTGATCGGTTCCAATGCCCCCCTGGACTTCACGAATCTCTCCACCGCCGGTGGTCACTGGACGCAACCTCCGTTTGCCTGGAAAGAGACACTTCCCGACGGGCAGGCGGCCAAGCTCTCGGAGGGCCGAAACCAATGGGACTCCGTGGTCGGCTGGGCTGCCACCAGGACATGGGGGGGGGTGCTGAAGGATGACTTCGCACCCGTCGATCGATTGCTCAAGCCCGTCTTTGTCGAACAGGATGACGACTAGCTGGTGCGGTCGGCTCACGGTTGCCAGGAGACGGTGATGGCCATCGAGTTCAACTGTCCGTATTGCACGGCAGTGATCCGTGTTGGGGATGCCGCTGCCGGGAAAAAGGGCACCTGCCCGAAGTGTAGTACGACGCTGGTTGTTCCACGGCCTGACGTGATTTCCAGCACAGAGCCAGGTTTCACAGCGACCACCAGCCCGGATGTGGTGCCGGATGTGGTGCCGGATGTGGTGCCGGA
>CAZYAZ010000049.1:26039-27550 GCA_964646205.1 uncultured Planctomycetaceae bacterium
CCGGATGTGGTGCCGGATGTGGTGCCGGATGTGGTGCCGGAATTCGAGTCACGGCCCGAGGCGTCGGTGTCCAGTCGCGTCAGGCGTCGCCGTCGAAAGACCGGCGGGCTGGCGTTTCCATTGGCCTGTGGTGGGATGCTCTTGCTGGCTATCACGGTGGCCTGGTTCCTGACCGATCCCAGCCGGTTCCGCGGTTCACTCTCGGGTGAGTTGACCGCATCATTCGTAAAGGTCGACGTGTTGGAGCCTCGGGCGATTGATCCTCAGTTGGTTCAAACCCGTTCGGAGAATTTTGCGGCCCTGGTCGAGAGTCTTGGGGAACGACCCGGACGGGTTCGTAGCAACGTGATGATCGTCGCGTTTGTCGAATTGGACGGGAAAATGCAGGTTCGGGTTGAACCTGCATCGGAGTACCGGTTGGTCCGGGTCGGGTTGGGGCAATCCAAGGCGTTGCAGCAGTTTGTCGAATCACAATCAAATCGACTCGAAGGGCTGCGTCGCGAGGACCTGGCCAGTTCTCTTGGAAAGTTGTTGACCGATTGGCAGGCGGCCCGGGAGGCCGACGAGGTGTTCGAGGATTGGACCGGGTTCCGCGAGACAATTGGCCTGACAGCACTTGTCGGAGGGCTGGGACACCACTCGATGGCTCGAACCGGTCGCCAGGACCTGCGTTGTCTTTACGAGGCCGGGGGCGCGCTGTACTTCCTGGTCCCCGCATCGCTGGGAGAATTCCAACTGGTCGGACGTGTTCGCGACGATGGAAGTGTGCCGTTTCCAGCCGACTTCTCGGTCCGCATCGGGTCGGGTGGTTAGTCGTGTCGGTTGCTGGTTGGCCGGACGCTTTCTCCCACTTGACGCTCGCGCGCAGCGAACCTTATACTCGCGCGCCGCGCTGCTGCGGGTCTGGTTTCCCGCTTGACTGGGCATTTTGGTTGCCCCGATAGCCATATCAACTCCTTTCTGATTTCTTGCCAACATGGTCGATTCACCTGTTCCCGATGCCGATTCGGCGGCCAGCGAAACCGAGGAATCCCGTTACGGCGCCGGTTCGCGACCTTCCACGACCGCCGAATTGGGGCACATGTTCGGGCCGGTGATCGACGCGTTTCGCGAGTTCTTCCGTGGCGACCATCCCCAGCATCAACAACGGTTGATCGGGACATGGATCGTTGTCGGCCTGGTGGTTGGTGGCGTCGGCTGGAGCCTCTACGACAACTCCTTGTCCCAGGGCGACGCGGACACCTGGGGGACCTGGATCGAGGTCCCCACCGCGGTGAACAAGGGGATGATGCAGACCCTCGGTGATGGCGGTGTGTTGAACGGCGTCGGGGCTTTCCGAGTCAAGGCGTACAGGGATTTCCTCAACAAGAACGAAGACGTCAGCCCGGAGGTTCGGTCGTGGGCCAGGTTGCTGTTGGCCGAGGCACAATTGAGCGAGGCGTTGCGGCGAGGGTACGTCTCGGACAAGAACGCTGGTCGAGAGAAGGGTGATCGCCGAATCAGGACTGGTA
>CAZYAZ010000049.1:27650-43616 GCA_964646205.1 uncultured Planctomycetaceae bacterium
CGGACGCGAAGAAGCCGGACGCGAAGAAGTCGGACGAATGAGCCAGGCGGGTGGAGGGTCGCCGATCCGGGTGACCGTCGAGTCCCGGGCCCATGGGTGGCGACTGGACCACTATCTTGTCCGGCTTTACCCCAATTTCAGTCGGGCGCAGTTCCAGTCCTCGATTGCTTCGGGGGCGGTGACGGTCAATGGGTTGACGGCCAAGTCGTCGCGTCGTTTGCGGGTCAACGACGTGATCGAGTTGAGCTTGCCCGAGGAATCGTCGCCGCGGGTCGAACCCGAGGATCTGCCGTTGTCGGTGTTGTACGAGGACGAGCACCTGGTAGCGATCAACAAGTCAGCTGACATGATCGTTCATCCGGGACGTGGCCAAACGACAGGAACGTTGGTTGCCGCCCTGCAGTTTCACTTTGATTCGTTGAGTGACGTTGGTGGCATGTTGCGACCGGGCATCGTTCATCGTCTCGATCGGGACACCACTGGCGTGATCCTGGTGGCCAAGAACAACCAGGTCCACCACAAGCTTTCGCGGCAATTTGAACATCGCGAGGTGACCAAGCGTTACCTCGCCATCTGCTGGGGGCGCCCCGAACTGGACAGCGATTACATCGAGACGTACCTGGCTGCCAGTCGTCGCAACCGTGAGAAGATGCGGGTGGTGCCAGCCGGTGGCAAGGCCAGACATGCTGAAACGTTCTACGAGGTGCTTGAGCGATTCGAGCGGCTGTCCTACGTCAGGCTGTCTCCCCGGACCGGTCGCACTCATCAACTCCGTGTCCACCTGGCCCACCTGGGCCATCCGGTGCTTGCCGACAGGCTGTACGGTGGTGATCGTCCGGAGGGCCGGGTGTTTCCGGCTCGTCGCCAGACGTTGCATGCCCATTCACTGGAAGTGACTCATCCGGTCACCGGTCGGTCGATCCGGTTCGAGGCACCGTTGCCGGAGGATTTCCAGCAGACTCTCGAGTGCTTGCGTACCGGCGAGGGTCCGGTAGGATCGTGACACGTCGCCATCACGAGGTGGTTGTCCGACGCGTGGAAACATTTTTGCAGATTGCCAGGGTGGATTGAGCGATGAGGTTAGCCAGGGTTCGTACCGTTGAGGGTTCAATCGGAGTGGCCGTGTTGTCCGAGGATGGTTCGGCATCATTGCTGGATCTTTCGGGCTCCGAGAGCATCAATTCCCTGGCCGATCTGCTTCATTCGGCAGATCCTCGAGCTGCCGTCCAACGGTTGGTCGATGCCGGGACCACCGAACTGGCGGCCGGAGGCTACTCGTGCCTGGCTCCGGTTGACAGCCAGGAGGTGTGGGCCGCAGGTGTGACCTACAAGCGTAGCCAGGTGGCTCGGATGGAAGAGTCCGAGAGCGCCGCGACCCACTACGACAAGGTCTACACGGCTGATCGCCCGGAATTGTTTCTCAAGGCCACCCCTCATCGTGTCGCCGGCCCCGGGGACCCGGTTCGAGTTCGAGCCGACAGTGACTGGACTGTTCCCGAACCCGAGTTTGTCCTGGTGATCAGCCCCGATCTGAGGCTGGTGGGCTACACGATCGGCAATGACGTGTCGGCGCGAGACATCGAGGGTGAGAATCCTCTCTACCTGCCCCAGGCGAAATGTTACCGGGACGCGGCTGGCCTGGGTCCATGCGTCCTCCTGGCCGACGGGTCACTTGATCGTCCTGGCACCGAGATCTCGATCGAGATCCAGCGGGCTGGAGAGACGGTCTTTGATGGCACCACGAACCTGGACCGAATGGCCCGGACCTTTGAAGATCTCATTGGCTGGCTCAGCCGTGAGAACGTTTTTCCTGACGGCGTGGTGTTGATGACCGGCACCGGGATTGTCCCACCTGACGAGTTCACCCTGGAAGATGGCGACACGGTCTCGATTTCGGTCACTGGCATCGGTAACCTGACCAATCCGGTGGTCAAGGACCCCGCCTGAGACGTCATGTTTTCCGTGTTGTGAATCGGCACGAGGCCCATTCCGTTATGGATGTTCCGGTGATTCCCGACTCACTGCTCGGACAGATCCACAACCGGGATTGCCTGGAGGGTCTCGCCGAATTGCCCGACGGGTGCGTGGATCTCGCGTTTGCCGATCCACCGTTCAATATCGGATACGAGTACGACGAGTACGACGACCGGCGGGATGCGGATGACTACCTCGCGTGGAGCCGTCGATGGACCGCCGAGGTGGTGCGGGTGCTGAAGCCGGGTGGAACCTTCTGGCTGGCGATCGGTGACGAGTACGCCGCCGAGTTGTCGGTGATGCAAAAGCAGGATCATTCGCTCGCGTTGCGCAACTGGGTCATCTGGTACTACACGTTTGGAGTCAATTGCACGAAGAAGTTCAGCCGTTCGCATGCGCACCTGTTTTACTTCGTCAAGGACGAGTCGTCGTTCACGTTCAACGCCGACGATCCTGAGATCCGGGTTCCCTCGGCGCGGCAATTGGTCTACGGCGACAAGCGGGCCAATCCTCGCGGACGGTTGCCCGACGACACCTGGGTGTTGCGGCCCCAGGACATCCCCGAGTCTTTCGGGGCTGATGAGGACACCTGGTACTTTCCGCGGGTCAACGGCACCTTCAAGGAACGCGCCGGTTGGCACGGGTGCCAGATGCCCGAGCAGTTGCTGGGTCGGATTGTCCGTGCGTGTTCGAATCCCGGCGACGTGGTTCTGGACCCATTCGCCGGCAGCGGCACCACGCTGGCGGTTGCCCGGAAGTTGGAGCGGCTGCCGATCGGGTTCGAACTGTCCGAGGAGTACAGCGAACTTGCCAGCAAGCGGCTGGCGTCAATCGCTCCGGGTGATCCTCTCGAGGGAACCGAGAATCCATTGACCAGCGCCCCGAGAACATCAGCGGGCGTCAGGCTCAGTGACAGGGCAGCCAAGTCGCGGCCCGATGACCGGCAACTGGAATTGCTCTAGCCGAGTTGCTCTGCGGGGGAGCCCTGGCCTCAGCCGGTTGTGACTGGCTCGTACTGTCCGGACAGGCGGTCGATCGCATCGACGGGATCCATGTTGAACATCGCTCGTCCTCCGGTTCCCCAGCGGCCATCCTGGAAATGGAAGATCGCCGCCGCGTCTCGCACCAGGCCCACGGCTTCGACGTCCTCCATGTCGCCTCCCTCGATGGCCTCGAAGCGGATGTTCACACCGACAAACGCCGTCAGCATCCCGTCCTCGATCGATCGTCCCCAGGTGACTTCGGGAAGCCACTCGCAGTCGACCCATCGCAGGTCGCGGGGAATCCCGCGTCCCCGTGCCAGGTCGAAGAACTTCGCCTCCAGTTGTTCACGTTGCATCCGGAACAGGTCGACGGCCGAGACCTCCTGGCGGCGACGAAAGCGGCGAGCCAGTCTCGGTGCCCCCAACAGCAATCCCAGCATGAAGATCACCGGAACGACAATCAGGAGCAGAGTCAGGTACGACACGGAGTGGCCTCGACAGATCGGGAGTTCAGCGGCTGTGAATCGATACTAGGGAGGTCGGTTGAGCCGACACAAGGGCGTTTCGGCGATGAGGTTGCATCGCGTTGCGTCCCCGGTACTCTCGCTGTTTCGTGACTCCAATGCCCCGTGATTTCAAGGAAGACGTCCCATGCCGCTTCTGGGTGCCCATATGTCCGTCGCCGGTGGATTCCACAACGCGGTTGACGCCGCGGCCGAACACGGGATGGAGTGTGTGCAGATATTCACCAAGAACAACAACCAGTGGCAGGCCCGGCCGATGGATCCCGAGTCGGTTGATTTGTTTCGTCGTCGACTTGAAGAAACCGGGATTCGACTGCCGTGCGCACACGCCAGCTACCTGATCAACCTGGGTAGCCCCAAGGATGACCTCTGGCAGAAGTCGATCACGGCCATGACGATCGAACTGGAACGTGCCGAGGTGCTGGGGCTGGCCGGTGTCGTGTTGCATCCTGGCAGCTATACGACGTCTAGCGAGGAGGACGGCATCGAGCGGATCGCCGAGGCACTGGACGTGGTGCTGCTGTCGACCGATGGACTCGAGGTCGAAGTCTGGCTCGAAAATACCGCCGGGCAGGGCACCAATCTTGGGCACCGTTTCGAACAACTCGAGGCGATCATCAGCCGGCTCGCAGATTCGTCGCGGGTCGGAATTTGCCTGGACAGTTGTCACCTGTTTGCCGCCGGATACGCGTTGGAGTCGCCCGAGGAGTACTCGCAGACGATGACGGAATTCGACGAAACGGTTGGTCGAGATCGGCTGCGAGCGTGGCACCTGAATGACAGTAAGCGGGAATTTGGCAGCCGGGTGGATCGGCACGAAACAATTGGCGAGGGGCACCTGGGGCTCGAGCCGTTCCGACACATCCTCAATGATCCGCTCTCCGACGAACTCCCCATGTATCTCGAGACGCCCAAGGGAGATCGTGACGATCGGACGCTGGATGAGATCAATCTCGAAACGCTCCGTTCCCTCGCCCGGTAGGTTGCCAGGGACCGCGAAACGATCCGAGCGGCAGAATCGGAAAACCGGCTCATGTCCAACCTGTTTCGTTGCCGATCAGGGACGAGGTGGGGGAATGGTGGACCATTGGGCGACGGGCGAGAGGATCTCGCGTGGAGACCTGCTCTCATTCAAAACAGTCCCGGGCCGGTGCGGCCCTGGTGAGCCTGCTGGTGGGGACGACATTGCTGGTCTCTTCCGGGTGTGCCACGGCGTGGCCACTGGCAGGCCACGATGCCCCTCCAGCGGAACAGCCCGCCGCGACGGTGAATGTCACCGACGTCACTGCCAGGGTCAGAGCCAACGCAGCCGGCGACCTGGTTCCCGTCGATGCTCCGGTGACGATTGGCGGGACGGCCGTGGTCAAAGATTCTCCCGTTTCGGCAACACCGAGAAATGCGGCGTCGGAGCCGAAACCCATCAATCCGGCGAACCGTCGTCCGGTGGGATTCGGACAGGCATTGAGTCGCCTCGAAGCTGCGCTCGAGAAGACCGATTCGCCTCCTGCTCCACCCATTCCGCGGATGACCAGGTCGGTGGAAAACTCGGAAGCAGAGGTTCCCGGGGCGATTGAGCCGGTCGGTGGTGGTTCATTGGCCCGTCCGGCCGTCGTTCCCATTCCACGGATCGTTGTCGAATCGACCGTTCCAAACGAGTTGCCCGAAACATCGGAAACGCCCGGGACTCTGAAGCCTGGCCTGGCGACGGCTGCCGTGGTGCGTTTGCCTGATGTCATCGACTGGTCGAGAGACGAAAGTCGTCCCGCCGTCGACTTGCCTCAAACCAGCGTTTCCAGGACTCCGGCCACCAGCCAGGTGCGACGTCATGTCCCGTGGTGGCTCACCGTGATCGGTCTCGTCGGGATGGTCGGGTTAATCGGGTTGTCCCGGCGTTTTGGGTGGCCATCGGTTTCACCGCTGGAATAATCCGACCCCCACACGTTCCAACCCGAATCGGGTTTTGGCACTGGTAGCGGTCGTCCGTCCCAACTGACGCGGTGTCGCCGTGTCCGGTACCGCGGCTGTGTTTCCAGTCACGGTTTTCTGCCGTTGATTCGATAGTCAGTAGAAGCCGCTGGTGCTGGTCTGCGCGGTTTCGCTTTCGCCCAGCGCCCACCGTTTCAGTGGCGTTTGCCCAGCAAATAGACAACTACTGACCGCTTTCCGGGACGACTTTTTATGCTGCCCGAGTTTTTTCGTCGACACAGCCGTGTGGTGTTGGGATTTTTGGTCCTGACGTTTCCCTTCCTGTTCGTCACCGCCGAGTCGTTGACGTCGAACAATGACATCGAGACCTGGTTGCCCGGCGAGGCTCCGGCGCGACAGATCTACGATGGGTTCAAGGAGCGTTTCGGCGCCGAGGAACTCATTCTGGTCGGGCTGCCCGGTGAGGAATCCGATTCAGCCGTCGACGAGCAACTGGTTGAAGCGGTTTGTGAGCGGATCGAGGCGTTGCCGGAGGTCCGGGTTTGCTGGAGTCCCTACCGGCTGATGTCGATCATGGAGGACCTGGGAGTCGATCGAGACGAGGCCCGTGATCGACTCGAGGGTCTATCGGCCACGCGTGGTCCCGACGGCCTGATCGGAATCGCCGCGTTGCTGTCCTCCGATGGACTCGCCGATCGGGTGGGCACTGTCAACGCGGTCCGGGAGGAACTGGCCTACTGTCAACTCGAGGAATCTCGATTGGCCGGAGCTCCGGTGATCGTCTCGGAACTCGATCGTCTTGGCAGTCGCGAGAACAACAAGCAGTTCTTTCTGGTCACGCTGGCCGTCTGCCTGGTGCTGCTCTACTGGACGTTGCGTGATTGGAAATTGACCGGTGGTATTCTGGGACTGACCATCTGGTCGATCAACCTGACACTGGCGGTGCTGTCCTGGAGCGGCACCGAGATGAACTTCATCCTGGGGGCCTTGCCAGTGATGGTGATGGTCTTCACCCTGGCCATCTCGGTCCACCTGGTCCACTACTACCGTCACGCGCTGCACGGTCCCGATCCCCTGGGGACTGCACTGGGCCTGGCATGGAAGCCGTGCTGCCTGGCCACGTTGACAACCTCGATCGGACTCGCTTCGTTGCGAGTCAGTGATATTGGTCCGGTCCGCCAGTTCGGGATGGCCGGGGCACTGGGGGCGATCGTCGCCTTGGTCGCCGGGCTGGGAGTTGTTCCAGCGCTGTTGACGTTGTTTCCTCCAAAACCCCTCGGTTCGGCCGTCAACCGCTTGCAGAATTCTCGAGGCAATTCACTCGCTGCCAGGATCGTGGGGAACAGTCGTTTGCTGACCGTCGCGACGCTGGTGCTGATTGTCGTCGCCGGAGTTGGCGTCCCATGGTTGCAAACCCGGATTGACCCCATCGATTTTCTTCCCGCGACCGGGCGTGTTCGTCAGGATGCTCGCCATGTCGAACAGAATCTGACCAGTGCAACCACACTCGAAGCTGTCGTCGATTTTGGCACGCAGCCGATGGCGTTCGTGGACAAACTCGACAAAGTGCGACACATCGAGGAACAGATTCGACGCAATGAAGGTGTGCGACACACGATGTCGTTGGCACAGCTGTTTCCGCAGGAAATGCCCGATGATTCGCTCGAGACGCTGTCCTTGCTCAAGCGAGCTCGCGGTCATCGTGGCGGCAGTGATTATATTGCCGATGGTGAGCGACTGTGGCGCATCAGCGTGCGATTGACCGACGGTTCGGTGGAGAGCCGCCAGAGGGTCCATGACGAACTGGTCGTGGCCACCGCGGGGATGCCGGTTGAATGGACCGGGATCAGCCCGCTGCTGGATCACGCCCAGGGCGAGATTTTCTCGGGATTCTGGGAGAGCTTCCTGGCGGCGTTTGTGATCATCACCGCCGTGATGATTGTCTCGCTCCGATCATTGACCACCGGCGTGGTGGCGATGGTCCCCAACCTGACCCCGATCCTGTTGGTCTTTGGGGCACTGGGTTGGGCGGGATGGTACGTCGATATCGGAATGATGATGTCGGGTAGCATTGCCCTGGGAATCGCCGTGGATGGCACGTTCCACTTCCTGGTCCGCTACCGGCAACTGCGGAAGGACCAGGTGGCCTCGTTCGAATCATCTCGAGAAGCACTCGAATTGACCGGGCCACCGATCCTGCAAGCCGCCATCGTGGCTGCCGCCGGAATGCTCGCACTGTCACTTTCGCCCTTCCTGCCCACGATGCGGTTTGGCTTGCTGACCGCCGCAATGTTGATGACGGCCCTGTTAGGTGACCTGGTCCTGTTGCCGTCCCTGCTGGCTTTGCCAGGGAGTCGTCGGAAAGATGATGACGAGGATGGGAGCGATGAAACGTCGCGACGTCGTACCAGGACTCCGCATGGAGAACAACGGCCTCACTTCGCAGTGGTCGAAGCGGATGCTGACAAGGCGGATTCGACCAGGAAATCTGGGCGATCTCGGGGGCGTGGCCGATCGAGACAGCAGTCGATTCCGGCGTGACCGGCGGCTCCGGCCGGCGAAAAGGTTCTTTTTCGGTCACCGCGCCACTTCGAGCGACCCGGTTCGGTTGTGAAACGCCGAACAGGTCTTAGAATGGGCCGCTTGGACGGGATCCGCTTTTTTGCTCAGGACGGCAATGTCGGAATTTGTGTTGCTTACCGGCGGCACCGGGCTGCTTGGCCGGTATCTTATTCGCGATCTGACCGATCGCGGCGTCTCCTTGGCGCTGCTGGTTCGGCCGACTCGGAAGATGTCGGCCCAGCAGCGAGTCGAGGCCCTGATGGCGACCTGGGATGTCCAACTCGGTCGCCGATTGCCTCGTCCCCATGTCATCGAGGGCGATCTGGGGCGGCCCGATCTGAGGCTGGATGAGCTCGATCGCGATTGGATTGCCGAGCATTGCGACCTGATCCTGCACAACGCCGCCAGTTTGACGTTTCACGGCACTGATCCCGGTGGTGAACCGTGGCGGAGCAATGTCGAAGGCACCCGGGCGGTGCTCGAGTTGTGTCGTTCCACGGGGATTGCCGACTTGCACCAGGTTTCGACCGCCTATGTTTGCGGGCTCAGGAACGACCGGGTCCTGGAGTCGGAACTGGATGTTGGACAGGAGCCGGGTAACGACTACGAGCGAAGCAAGATGTCGGCCGAGAAAATGGTCCGCGAGGCCGAGTTTCTGAGTCCGCCGACCATCTACAGGCCCTCGATCATCGTCGGAGATTCGCAGACCGGGTTCTCCACAACCTTCCACGGGTTTTACGCGGCGCTGCACCTGGCTCACACGCTCTGGCAAGCCGCCGTTTCCGATCCCAGCACACCGTCGTCGGGTCGACGGGCACCGACTCGACTGACGCTTGATGGCAACGAACGCAAGAACCTGGTCACGGTGGATTGGGTCTCACGTGCGATCACCGAAATTCTTGTCCGGTCCGAGAGCCATGGGCAAACCTATCACCTGACCTCGCCGCGTCCTGTCACGACACAGGTGATGTCGGATGTGCTGGAACAGGTGATCGAGAACTGTCACAACTGCTTTGTCGGGCCGGGACCTCTCAAGGATCCCTCCAGCATCGAGAAGCTCTTCTACGAGCAGATGCAGGTCTACTCGTCGTACTGGAGAGATGATCCGGAGTTTGATTCGACGAACACCTCGCGGATATTGCCGGATCTGCCGCCGGTGGTCGTCGATCACGAGATGCTGGTGACTCTGTCGGAAGCTGCGATTTCTATGGGCTTCCGCTGGAGAGATCGTCAGATCGTCTCGCCCGAGCCAGCGACCAGTTGATCTCCGGCTGGAGTGGTCTTCGCAGTTGCTTTCGTTTATTCGTTGTGAGATCATCAGGGACGATACAGGTCGCCGATATACCTGTTAAAGGTTCGGTAGACGGTGTGTGTTTTCGACCAATCCGGCCTGGTCGGTATTGGGGTTTTCCGTCACGGAGTCGCCATGATGTTGCGGTTTCTGCTGGCTACGGTGCTGTGTTCTTTCCTGTCGGTTCCTGGCGTTTCTGCCGACCCACTTGGGAAAGTGCTCGACCAAGAGAATCAGGCCAAGGGAGTGGCTGGCAAGGCTTTGCCGGCCGTTGATGATCTCACCTACCTGCGTCGCCTGACGATCGACCTGGTCGGCCGGATCCCCACCACCCAGGAAATCACCGATTTCGAATCGTTGCCGGTCTCAAGCCGGCGACAGAAGACGGTGGACCGGTTGTTGGCTGACGAACGGTTTGCCGATCGCTGGACGATTTTCTTTGCCGACATGTTGCGGTTGCGAAGCAACGCCGAAGGTGGCGGAGCATCGATCGCGTTTGTGCATCGTGCGATCCAGCAGGGAATGGGTTGGGACGAGATGGCCAAGCGGATGATCGCGGCCAGTGGCAAGGCCGGTTCCACGCCAGAACTTGGTTACATTCTCGGCGACAACGCCGATCCCATGGCCTTGGCCGGTTCAACCGCCCAGGTGTTTCTTGGGGTCCGTGTTGCCTGTGCCCAGTGCCACGATCACCCGTTCGATGTCTGGACCCGGAAGGACTTTTACGGTTTGGCTGCCTATTTTGGCAAGACTCGCCGTGTCCAGTCGCAGTTCACCAACACGGTCTACACAACCGAGGCAGACCAGACGACCGTGCTGTGGCCGCCCGAGGGTGTCGAAGACGCCGCCGGCCGCAAGCCGATGGTGCCCACTTTCCCGTTCAAACTGGACAAGACCGATCGTCCCGGTCGTCCGATTGCCCGGTTGCGGGCCCTGAGAGCGCGCCAGGCCGAATTGCTGGCCGCCAAGGTCAAAGGAGTCAACAAGGGTGACGCGGGCCTGGAGGCGTTGCTGGCCGCTGCCGGTGACAAAGCCGCGAAGGCCAGTTCCGGCCGCAAGGCAAGTTCGCTTGATGTGGCCGGTGAGGCCAAGCGAGATGCCAAGAATCTCAAGATTGCCCAGTCCCGATACCGGGCCAGCAAGCTTCGAGCCGATCTGGCCGCCATGGTCACCAACCCCCGCAACCGGCTGTTCGCGCAGAGTTTTGTGAACCGGGTCTGGGCGGAATTGATGGGCCGTGGTTTTGTCGAACCGGTCGACAACTTCTCGGCCGAAAACCCCGCCAGCCATCCCAGGACGATGGATTTCCTGGCCGACGAGTTCATTGCCGGGGGCTACGAACTCAAGGGAATGGTTCGCACGATCGTCAACAGCGAAGCTTACCGGCGGCAACACGCCGTGGGCGTCGAGGATCCGGTTCGCATTGAACTCGAGAAGGCGTTCCTGGCGACTCCGATGCGACGGATGTTGGGCGAAGTGCTCTACGACAGCGTGGTCACCGCGGGTCACCTTTTTGACGTCAAGCACGAGAAGGGCAAGAACCTGAAGGTCGTCTGGTCCCGTTCCCGGGTCGCGAAGCGACCGGCCGATGGATCCGGCAACCCGGTCAAGCCGCAACTGCTGGCCGATGCGACTGCCGGCAAGGTGATGAAGAAGCCCGCGATGAAAAAGAAAGGCGGACCGTCACCTTATGACGTCGAGCAGGCCATCGAATTGGACTTCGATGCCTTGTTGAGTGAGTCGAAGGAGGAGGTGAAGATTGACCGGATGAAGGTGATGTCCAAGGAAGAGATCGAGGCGATGCGGATGCAGCAGGAAGCCGCCACCCGCCGGCCCAACGTCGAGTATTTTGACCGATTTATCCGCAGCGTTTTCGACGACAATCCCCGTTTTTCCACCTCGATGCGAATGGCGTCTCCGGCAGCTCCGGAACACTTCCTGAGAATTTTCGGTCAGCCCAGTCGCGCGACACTCGACGAAAAACGAGACCACACCCCGTCCATGCGTCAGGCCCTGATGCTGCTCAACGGACGGCTGACTCATGAGGCCTCACGAGTTGGGGAACTTGAACCGATCCACAAGCTGTTGACTGGCAAGACCCGCGACATTGATGGGGCGATCCGGTTGGCCTACCGCGAGATCTTCACCCGCAATCCCTCGACCTCGGAAATCGCCGAGGCCCGGCAGATTGTTTCCGGAGGAGACTCGGCACTGGCCGGCATGGCTGATCTGCGCTGGGTGATGCTCAACTCCAACGAATTCCGTTTTCTGCCCTAATCCAGCCGCTGGTTGGAATCGAACCAATAAATGATCCAAAAGAGACACGTTCTCTGGTCCCAAGGAGTGACGAACAAATGACAATCTCGTGCAACGACTACAAGGTGACACGGCGGCGGATGCTCGCGGCCACGGGTGCCTCAATGTTTGGCATGAGTGTGCCGCAGTTGTTGGCGGCCCAGGGCACCAGCCACGCGCCCACAGCCGAGCACGTGATCCTGTTCTGGAACGGTGGTGGTATGACCCACCTGGACACATGGGATCCCAAGCCGGGCCGACCGACTCAGGGCGAATTTGAGCCGATCCAGACCTCGGCCAAGGGCGTGCAGATCTCCGAGATCTTTCCTCAATTGGCCAAGCAGATGCACCAGTGTGCCCTGGTCCGCTCGATTGCTGGTACGCAGGGTGCTCACGGTCAGGCCACCTACAATCTCCAGACCAGTTACCGGCAGACGGCCAACATCCGTCACCCCGGCTTTGGTTCGGTCGTGGTTCACGAGCGTGACCGCCAGGGTGACCTGCCCGGTTACATCTCGATTTCCGGTCGCGCTCCCCGGGCCCATTACCTCGGCCAAAAATGCGAAGCCTATTTCGTAGCCAGCCCCGGTGACCGTGATCCGTACCTGGCCTTTCCCGAGGGGATCGGGCAATTGCGTGGCAACAAGCGGCTCGACGTGTTGAGCCGCTTCAACAGCCGTTTCAACGCCGGCAGTGGTGACACAAAGCTCACCAGCAACCAGACGGCGGTCAAGGAAGCCGTGAAATTGATGCGGAGTCCGGCTCTGAAGGCATTCGAACTCGACAAGGTCCCCACCACGACGATCGATCGTTACGGCGATACGGCGTTTGGTCGAGGGGCCCTGTTGGCCAAGCGGCTGGTCGAGACCGGCGTGCGGTTCGTGCAGATCAACCGTGGCGGTTTCGACACGCACAGCAACAACTTCCCCGCGATGCAGAATCATGGGGACGTGATGGATCCCGCGTTGGCCAGCCTGATCCAGGACCTGGCTGAAACCGGGATGCTGAAAAAGACCATGGTCATCATGCTCAGCGAGTTTGGCCGAACTCCACGGATCAATCCGAATGCTGGACGTGACCACTGGCCCAATGTCTTCAGTGGCTTCATGGCCGGCGGTGGAATCAAGGGAGGCACCGTGATCGGAACGTCCGACAAGGACGGTATGGAGCCGGATCAACGGCCTGTTCCGGTCGCTGATCTCCACGCCAGTTTCTGCCACGCCTTGGGAATCGATCCCAACCGCGAGGTGCAGACTCCGCTTGGTCGGCCGATGAAGCTGGTCGACAACGGCAAGCCGGTGACCGAACTGTTCGGCTAAACCGGGCCGCCGCAAGATCACTGATCAGTCAACGGCCGAGTCGCCTTTTTCAGGTGGCTCGGCCGTTGTTCTTGCCCCACTAGCCCAATTCCCCGGTGAACCGTTTCATAAACACATCAACATCTGCCTTTGGGTTTGAATAGAGGTACTGGCGCTGCGAGAATTGTTGATTGGTAACGCGACGGGGCCGCTTCATCCGGGCTCCGGTTTTTGCTCCGCAAGGAAATTCGACCATGCGACGTCTGCTTGCGATTGGTGTGTCGTTCGGTTTTCTATTGGCGATCGTTGTCGGCGAGGCCACCTCGCAGGACGCCGCCCAATCCGCGGCCGCGGGAAAAAAGAAAAAGCGAGTGCGCGGGTCTCTGGTCGAGGACCGTGCCGCCAAAAAACTCGTTGAAGCCGGTGACGCGCGGCTGGAATCCGGAGAGCTCAAGAAGGCCGTGGAGGTGTGGCAGAGCGTGATCGAGCGGTATCCCAGGAGCCGGATTCGTTACGAGGCTCACATCCGCCTGGGCAAGTTCTTCCTGGAACGTGATCGGGCTTACGACAAGGCACGGGTTCATTTCGAGGCGACCGCTGCCGAGGACAACCGCGACGAGGATCAACGAGCCGAGGCGACACTCAAGATCGGTGTGTGTTTTTACCAGGCTCGCAATTTTGGAAAATGCTTTGGCGTGATGCGGGATGTGATCGAGCA
Source organism: uncultured Planctomycetaceae bacterium (assembly GCA_964646205.1). Taxonomy (GTDB): domain Bacteria; phylum Planctomycetota; class Planctomycetia; order Planctomycetales; family Planctomycetaceae; genus UBA8437. The sequence goes on from CAZYAZ010000049.1 coordinate 41,222, forward strand.
TTTCCCCGTCAGTGCTCAGGTCAACCAGGCCTACTACTACATCGGCCTGGGTCACTTCCAATTGGGCCACTACAGCCGCGCGATCGCGGCCCTGGAAAAAGTCGGAACGAACATGTCTGGCGAGGATGACCAGGTGGCGAAGGTCGAGGCGGGGAAACGGTTTTTCGTACGCATAGACGACGCCGACCTCGCGGCCCTGGAACCGGGCAAGCCCGTCAAAGTCACCGTGTCAGTCACCAGCGGCGACAGTGAAACGATCGATTGCTTTACCGTGGGACGCAACGTCCGGATCGCCCTGGGGAGTATCCCCACCCGCCTGGGCCGACCGATCAAGGGGAACGGGAGGTTGGAGGTCAAGGGCGACGACACGGTCAAGGTGACCTACACCGATGCACACACCGCGGACAAAAAGACCGATCAACCGGTGCTCAACACCGTGGCCGTTGTCGGCGATGGTGTGGCCGCAATCACGGACGGGGCATTCGAAGAAACTCTGAATGGTGCCGTACTGGGCAAGGCGATCAATCTGCAGATCTCCGATCCCGATCGGGATCTGACCGACGGCTCGGACAAGATTGCCGCGATCATTGAGGTCTACCGGCGGAAGACCGATGAGGAAATCGAAACGGAATTGCTGAAAAAAGCGACCGAGGCGGATTCGGATGCGACCAAGACAGACGCGGCCACCAAGGCTGCGGCCAACGTGGGCGCGACAGGCGATGCTGAGAGTGATGACGAGCGGGAGGAGATCGACCGATTCAAAAAAATCGACGAGGTCAAGGTGACGCTGGTTGAAGCCAGGATCGAACGGCGGGTGAGAGGGCTCGATGGAAAATTGCCGGAGGTGCAAAAAGCCGGCGACGATCCGGCAGCGAAACCCGCCGGCGAAAAAAAGTCTGCCGCTGAAAAGAAACCCGCTGCCGCTGAAAAGAAACCTGCTGCCGCTGAAAAGAAACCTGCTGCCGCTGAAAAGAAACCTGCTGCCGAGCCGGTTGTCGACAACTCGATTCATACTGGTGTCTTTCGCACGACCGTCGCGTTGGCGAAGGCGGACGAGATTGTCGCGGGCGACCAGATTCTTCAGGCGTTGCCCGGCGACAAGGTCCGGTTGGTTTACCTGGACGAGCGGAACAGCAGCGATGGAATCCACCAGGTGCAGTCGGAGGCTCGTTGTATTGAAGGCAACCTGGGGGGCGTGCGAGTCACCCGGGCGGTCATTTCGGACCTGGAATTGCGGCTTCAGACGGAGCTGAAAACGGCCGGCGCGTTGACCAACATCGCCAATCGTTACAAGGAATTCGGTCTCAAGACCAACGCCAACGACAAGTACAAGCAAGCCCTGGCGGTCTGCGAGAAGGTGGCTCGATCGGCCTCGAAGCTTGGTGGTCGTCTGCTCGAAGAGACCTACGTGCAGTTGTGGCGGATTTATTTCGAGATGGATCGTCTCGAGTTGGCCGCGGCGATGGCCCAGCGGTTGCAACGGGAGTTCCCCAACAGCGGGTTTGTCGACGATGCCCTGTTGCAACTCGCTGATGTGGCCCGCAAGCAGGGCAACCTGCAGCGAGCCATTGGTATCTACAACCGGCTGGTCAACATGCAGACCAGCCAGTTGCGTGGTGAGGCCCAGTTTGGGATTGCCCAGTGTTACGAGCAGATGGCACTGGCATCCACCGGTACCGGTGCCGCGCAGTTGAGTGATCGTGCGTTCCAGGAATACAAGAAGGTCTTCGACCAGTTCCCCGACAGTGGACGGGTGGGTGAAGCTGTTTCACGAATGGCCAACTACTACTACCAGCAACGGGATTTTTCTCGTGCCGTCGACACCTTCGAGACGGTCCTCAGCGATTATCCCGACGCGAAGTTTTTGGACGTGATCCTGTTCAATTATGGTCGGTGCCTGTACCGGATGAACCGCCGGTCGGAGGCGGGACGACGATTTGACCAGTTGATACAGGAGTTCCCCGAGAGCCCATTGGCCTCGGATGCCAAGAAGATCTCTGATGCTCTCTCGCGACTGAACCGACCCAAGCCGGCGGCACCCGCTTCCGGGGAAGGGGCCACCAAGGGAGCTGCTGGTGGAGCGGGACGCTAGCGTTGAAGAATCCGTGGTCCGATAGGGTCCGCGGTGTACAGGCGGTGATCGACGAATTCAACAGCCCGAAGGGCGAAACTCACGACAAGGTGGGGCGATGACACGCAAATCGAATGCGGGATGGACCAGTCGAATGTTGAACTGGGCTCGAGGACAACGGGGCGCTTTGGTTGCGGTTGTCGTCGTGGCCGGGCTGGCCGGTGTGATTCTCGCCCAGGACGCCAAGCCGGTGGCCAAGGCCAAGGGTGAGGGTGAGGTCGATGCCGTCAGCCAGCAGGCGACGAGCCTCGAAGCCGAACTCGG
>CAZYAZ010000050.1:0-2223 GCA_964646205.1 uncultured Planctomycetaceae bacterium
ACCGGATGTTCGCCAAGCAATACAAGCCACTTTCATCCCCTCCCAGCGTGTACTTGGATCCAGACCCCAGTTTCAATGACCAGGCACTCGACAAGCTCTGGGGGCAAGGGGACCTGGACTGGCTTCACGGAAGTGCATCTAGCCCCAAAGACCTTCTCACCCAGTAGAATTGAGTTCACCCTGTGATGAGTCGAAACCGTGTGGCTTCAGCCCAGAGGTTCAACCCGCCAGATCTGAACCACGCCCCGTGTCGTCGGTCGTGGGGCGAGACAGGATGACGGCTACCCAGGCGTGGCCAGCGTCCGCCCGCAGCGCGAAACTCGTTCCGAGTGGATACACTCGCGGACCCGCTGGTTGCTTTGCATGAGAACCACATGACACGATCTTTCCCGCTGATATCCCGGTCGGTTGTGTTCCTGGCTGTCTTGATGCCCGCCGTCGATGCCGCGGAGAAGCGAGTGGTCCGGAGCGTGTTCAATGATGACGGGCAGGTGCTGGCTGAAGCGCCCGGCGAAAACTCGGCAGCATTCATCAAGGCGTGGCTCGATCGCGAGTCCAAGGCGGTTCCCTTCACCACATTCGTGTACCTGGCCTGCATGCCCGACATCTGCTTCTACGACACGAAGGTCGGCGAACTGTATGGGGCACGGAACAACAGGAAAAGCGGCGTCTACATCAAGGGATTGCTTGACCTGTTGAAGCAGGGCACCGACCCATTGCGACTGGTGACCGAGCACATGCAGGCCAAGGGCAAGGAAGTCCTGGCGGCCGTCCGCATGGGCGACACCCATCACATCCGGCTCAACAAGTTCGATGACCTTTGCTCGCAATTCTCCATAGATCATCCCGAATACGTGATCAAGCAACCCGATGGCCGGACCAACGAGACCGCACTGGATTACTCGTTCGCCGCAGTACGGGATCACCGAATGAGGATCATGAAGGAGATCATCACCGAGTACCCCGTCGATGGTCTCGAGTTGAACTTTGTCCGCTGGGCCAAGCACTTTCCGAGGCACCAGGGGCGTGAGAAGGCACCGATCATGACCCGCTATGTCGGGCAGGTTCGCGAGATGATGGACAAGTCGGGGCGTCGTCGGAAAAACGGCAAACGCTTGACCCTGGGAGTGCGAGTTCCCGAGTCACTGCACGCCTGCTGGCTGGCGGGCGTTGATATCGAGACCTGGGTCAAGCAGGGCTGGATCGACTTTGTTGTGGTCTCGACCTGGAACAACACGGATCCCCAGACGCCTGTCGACGAGTTCGCCCGATTCACACGTCCGGCCGGTGTCGACACGATCGTGACGATGGGCAACATGATCGGTTCGTTTTCATCCGGACCTCCGATCCCACTCGATCGCGGTGTCGCCACGTCAGCCGAACACGCCAAGGGATACTTGAGCATGTTGCTGAACACGGCCGAGGCGCGGGGAGCGGCAGCCAATTTCTACACTTACGGAGCCGACAGCATTTCGTTCTGGAATGTCGGTGCTCACTTCGGCCGCGCGGTGACAGCAGCTCCCAAGCAACGAAAGCGGATCGCGGCGTGGACCCAGGCTGTCCGCACCCGGGAGGCCGTTTTCGCGGGACCTCGCACCTATCGTTTTTTGCCAATGGGCAAGGGCATCAGCGGGAGAAAGCCTCCGTTCCGGAATTATCCGTGGTATGACGAAGGCTCCAGTGCGCTGGGCCACAAAAACAGCCCGACCTTGCTCTTCTCCAAGGACCGGATCGGCAAGCGACTGGCATTTCCGTTCCGAATGGCAGACGGCCGGCGAGGCGAACGTCTGTCCGGGAGATTCCGGTTCTGGTTCTATCATGTCACTGGAAACGACCGTGTCGACGTCGACATCAATGGCGTGGCGGTCGACAAGAAGCACATCCGCCGAATTCCGGCCGGACAATTGCGAGGGGGACTCAAGGGAACCCGCTTCGAGATCGACCTGGCCCACTGTCCTCCATTCCGAGGGGACAACGTGCTGGGCCTGGTGCTGGCGACCCGCGAGAAGCGTCTCCATGTGCCGATGATGGAGGAACTGGAGGTACACGTCACCGCCGTTGCCAATTCCAAGTCGGCCTCGGATGTCCCCGTCAGCAACACAGTCGGGAAGAATTGAAAATGCCGACCGCCGTGAAAGACCAGAACAAGAAAGATTGTGACAGTTCCCCGAACCTGTGGAGACTGCTTTGCTGGTCGCTCGTGCTGACGGGTGGAGCATTCAC
>CAZYAZ010000050.1:2323-42344 GCA_964646205.1 uncultured Planctomycetaceae bacterium
TGGATGGAACGGCACGCGACCGGAGACATCAATGGCGACGGCAGGCCGGACGTGGCCATGGTCGACAATCGGTGGGGCCGACTGTACTGGTTCGCCAACCCGGACCGGCCGGCCGACGGTCACTGGAAACAACACGTCATCACCACCAAGTGCCCGCATGCTTATGACGTCGTGTTGTCCGATCTCGATGGAGACGGCGACCTCGATGCGGCATCCTCAGGATTCACCAGCGGTCAGATCAACTGGTACGAGAACCCCGGCAAGCAGGGCCTGGACGGGGAGTGGACGCATCACATGATCGACAAGGAGATGAAAGAAGACTCTCGGACCATCGACGTGGGTGACTTCAACAATGACGGCAAGACCGACCTGCTGGCGACCACCATGGGGCGGCGAAACCGTTTAGCTGACGAGAAGAACCACGGGTCGCAGGTCGTCTGGTACGAGAACCTCGGCAAAACGCCATCGGGACGCTGGAAAAAACACGTCATCGACAACATCTCGCGAGGCCCGTGCCACGGTCATCCGGCAGACATGGACGACGACGGAGATCTCGACGTGGTGATGGCCCATGGGATGCTCACGACGATCGACCCGAAAGTGGAACGGCACGAAGTGGTCTGGTACGAGAACGTGCGTGATCCCAAGGCTGGTCGGTCATGGAAAAGGCATCGGATCAGTCGCTTGCCGTTTGCCTTTGAGGCGATTGCCAAGGACCTGGACAGCGACGGAGATGTGGACGTGATCGCAACCGCCTGGGCCAACACGCCCCGGCTGTATGGACAACCCGTAACGACGCCTGGAGGCGATCGCGTCGTCTGGTTTGAGAACCGTGGCCCCGACCAGTGGGTCGTCCACAGCTTGCAGGACAAGTTCCACGGGGCCAACCAGGTGATCACCGCCGACCTGAACGGTGACAAACGGCCGGACATCGTCGCCTCCTGTGACGGTGCGTGGGTGAACGGCAAACAGGGTGCCAAGAGCGAAATCCGCTGGTGGCGCAACGAAGGTGTCCCCGCGCCGGCCAAGGAGCTGTCCTTTGTGCCGAAGGGTGAGGCAGAAACGGACCCCTATCTCGTCGAGAAACCCGGAAAGTAATGACCCAGGGGAGTTGAAATCTCCCCACCCCGGCCCCGGCATTCAACTCGCCAGATCCGAATCATCGACTCCGACGGCAGGGCAGGGGAGTCGTTTCGACCACCGTGCACGCAGAGCACTCCGCCCCACTTTTGCCTGCGGTGAGGTGCGAGACACACCGGTCACTTCTTCGCCGTTCCGGTCAGCCACGTTGTCTCAAACGCGTTCCCGAACTTCACCGGCGTCCGCGCGACCCGTTGAAACTCGGCGGGCTTTGTGCATTTCCCAATGATGCGAATGGGACCAGAGAACGCGGTGCCGTCGGTGGTGATGGACAGTTTGATTTTCTTTGACGTGGCGCCGTCCGGTGGAGAAACAACGGCCGCCGAGGTCAATCCTTTCGGCAGCCCCTCGACGGCAATCGTAATCGGTCCCAATTTCCCACCGGGGCCATTGCGACGAGTGACAACGACTTCCACCTCCAACGGCTTTTTGGGCGTGACCACCAGCATGTCGGCACTGACGGACAACTCATAATCCGTCTCTTCCGGAACGATCGTGACCTGGTAAAAATGTCCGGGGCCATGATGCCGGTAGCGGTCAAACACCTGGACCTCGTGGGGGCCATCCACTTTCGGCGAGAACCGCAACTGCGTCTCCTTGCCCGTCCCCGGGTCCGAACTTTGAGCTGCCCGGGAACCGTCCGGAGCCATGATTCGCATCATCGGAACGACCGGCAATTCGAATGTCGAGGATTCAGCAGACAACGTGTAGGTGGTTCCCTTCTTCAATTGGAACACGTGCCTGGTGAATTGGTTGGGCGTGTCGAGACAACCGGTAACGGCTACCGGAGGCGCCAATGCAGCACCGGGGCCACCGGCGGGACGGGCGACACCCACCGTTTTGAATGGGACCCTTCGAATTCGAGCGCGTCCCGCAAACTCGCGAACCTGGACAAACCCGATGCTGGACGCCGGAATCTGTTTGGCAAACACCGACTCGACTTCACGCAGCGATTTCGTCTCGCCGCTCACGGGAACCTCGGCCCCTTCGGGAATGTTCCAGCCGTAAACGGGCACACTCTTCGTCCCCGCTGCGACCGAAACCCGAGCCGCATTGGCGATGAATGGGCCGGTCGTGATGGTCAATCGATAAACGTAGGTTGCCGCTCCCGAGTAGGTGATACTGGAATTGGGCTTCGACGGAAAACCAAACACGCGGACGATGTAGGTCCCCGTCCTGGTCGCTGTAAAAGCCAGTCGTGGATCGATTCCCACCCCGTCGTGATTCTCGGCGACGACGAATCCATCCGAGTTGACGACCTGCAGGGCGGCGTCGACCGGTGAATTCAACCGCGCGTTGGCCGCCATGTCGGCCACCAGCGTCGAGCCGGCTTTGACAAACACGGCAAAACCGTCCACGTCGCCGGCGGATTGCAGAATACCATTCGCCACTCCATGGGATCCGGGACGACCTCCCTTTGTGCCATCCGCATCGCCGTCTTTTTTCGCGTCTTGAGATGGCGGCTTTGTGGCTCCCTGCAGTGGCTGGGCCTTTCCGAGTCGATTGTTCGGTTCCTTTTCTTGAAATTCGACCAGGTTGCTGAGCAGGAACGGTAACGCAGGCGATGCCCCTTCGGCATCGTACAAACGAATCCAGACCCGATCAGCCGCCAGGTCCGCCGGGATGGTCACTTGAATCTGCCCCGAGTCTTTCAGGGCGACAACTTTCACACCGGGTGCCCAGATCTTGACGGGCCACTTGAATTTCCCCGTACACTCGACCTTCACCGTCGTACCCCGCTGCCCGCCCGCAGGGTACAGACGTGTCAGAGTCGGCGCCGCGGCCTGGCTACGTCCAGGGCACAAACCCAAAACGAGGAGGATGGCCAGCCACAGGGGCAGCATGTCACAACGCACGAGGTTAGCCATCGTGCCGAGAGGCCCCCGGGCCGGGGAGCGTTGACCGGGGCTCTGGTGAGCACGCGTTGCGGGAACTGTGGTCGTCACCGGTTACGGGTCTCGGATCAAGTCTCGGTTCAACGCCTCATGCAGCACAACGCACCGGGCAGGTCACTATCCCATCAATTCCTTGATCGGGCGATCGTCGCTGACCAGGTGAATCGGGCGTCCCACGCGGTTGTAGAGGATCGTGTTGGGATCGATCCCCAACTTCAGGTAGATACTCGACACGAGGTTTTCCGGACCGTAAATACTCTCCACGGCCGTATAGCCGTTCTTGTCCGTCGCGCCGATGATCTGGCCGGCAGGCGTGCCACAACCGGCGACGAGGATCGACATGGCACTCGACCAGTGATCGCGGCCTGGAGTTTTCGAGCCGGGCAGGGTGGTGATCTTTGGTGTCCGTCCAAATTCGCCCATCACCACAACCAATGTGGTGTCGAGCATTCCCCGTTCATCCAGGTCTTCGATCAGCGTCGCAACAACCGATTCCAGTTCGCGTCCCTGGGTTTTGAAATTCGGGAAGATGTTGGAGTGGTGATCCCAACCGCCATCGTTAATCGTTACGAACGGGACACCCGCCTCGACGAGCCGGCGGGCCAACAGGGCTCGTTGTCCCAGGGCATTTCGTCCGAATCGGTCACGCACCGCATCGGGTTCGCGTTGGATCTGGAAGGCTTTTTGGGCCTCAGCAGATGTCACCAACGACAAAGCTTGTTGATAGTTCTCGTCCGCGCCCAGAACGGGATCTGCTGTCGCGCGATCCTGGAAACGAAGCAGCGAATCCAGGTCGTCCCGGATCTGGCGGCGGCGGACCGCTCGTGCGTCGGTCAGGATACTTGGGATCGTCACGTCGCGAACCCGGAATGTTTTGGAGTTCGGATCATCGGCCACAACAAACGGTGCATGCCGAGCCCCCAGGAAGTTGGGGCCTCCCGAACGAGTTTGTGACGGAAGCGAGAAATACGGTGGAAGACCGTTCTCGGCCCCGCGCTGGGACGAAACGACCGAGCCCATGCTGGGATGGAAGCTGACAAACGCGCCACAGCTGACCGGGATCCGAGTGGGGGAACCAGTCATCATGTAGTGGTTGCCGGCGCCGTGGTTGTTCTGGTTGTGCTTCACCGAACGAACGACCGAGAACTTGTCGGCGATGGCCGCGAGCCGCTCCATGTTTTCAGAGAACACGGTGCCGGAGACCTTGGTCTGGATGGTCTGGAACTCGCCACGAATCTCCGACGGAGCATTCGGTTTGGGGTCGAACGTCTCGAAGTGACTCGGACCTCCACTGAGCCAGATCAGGATGCACCCGGTGGCGTTTTTCCGGCCAGTGCCAGCCACCGCCCGTAATTCCAGTGCGCTGGCGAGGCTTCCTCCCATCAAGGCGCCCAAGCCCAGTTTCAAACAGTCTCTCCGCAGCACACCGTCGCAGTTTCGGCCAAGTGTCATGGCTGGTCCTCGAATGATCGCTTCAGTCGGTGAGTAGTCAGTCGATAAACAAAAACTCAGGCGTATTCAACAATGCCCAAAAAAGGTCCTCCACCGCAAGTCGCCGATCTTTCGATGGCAAAATCGCGGCCGCCTTCTTTGATTCTTCGGCTGTTGGACGCCGAGAGAACATCAACAAGTACGCTTCGTCAATGATTTCCTCGTTGGCCATGTCACTGGCCGCCAGGCGAGCAACACGTCCGGTATCATTCGCCAGTTTTTTGTTGAGCGCCGGCGAGTTCATCAGGTGCAGAATTTGCGGCGTTGTGGAATCCGAAGACCGTTCACACGGTGGGTCCTGATTCGGATCCGGCCGCCCGAACGTGTCCAGGAACAGCGACGAGGAGCGGTAGGTCCAAAGTTGAGTCGCCCGGGATCCGGGCGGCATCGCGGCAAACGTCTCCTCGGTTTCCAACACTCCATTCACGGCGTCCAACAGGACCTCCGCTCTCATTCGGTGCCGGTAAGCTCTCGCGAAGTTTCGTTGGTCGCCCACGTTTCGCGTGACCGGCGTCGAACTCAACTCAAACACATGCGACTTCATAATGGTCGCGATCAGGTGTTTGACATTGTAGCCGTGCGACCGAAAATCCTCAGCCAGGAACTCGAGCAATTCTTCATTCGTTGATGGGTTGGTCGCGCGAATGTCGTCGACTGGCTCCACCAACCCACGCCCCATGATCTCTGCCCAGACGCGGTTGGCCATGACCTTGGCAAAGAAAGGATTCTCTGGCGACGTCATCCAGTCGGCGAGAACTTCTCGCGGATCCTTGTCTGGACCGATGGTTAGCGGATCGCCCAGCAAGACCTGGGGCAACACGTTTGCCCCCGTCCGTCCATGTCGCAGCGAGCCCGAGGTCTTGGTGAAAATCAATTCCTCGCCGCCAGAGATGGGCGGCGAAAGTCCGCCGTTGTGCCCCACCCGGGCAAAGAATGCGGCAAATCCGTAGAAGTCGTCCTGGCTCCACACCTCGAACGGATGGTGGTGGCATTTGGCACACTCCAACCGCACGCCAAGGAACAACTGGCTCACCGAGGAACCAATCTCGACGGTGAGCGGCCGGTCGCGATGGATAACTGTCGCACCATTTTTCCAGGTGCTGCCCTTGGCCGTCACCAGTTCCCGGGCGAACTGGTCGTAGGGAACATTTTTCCGGAACGACTTCCGCAAGTAGGCATCCAGCGTCCAGACCGCCTTGATGCCGACGCGATACGGATTGGGACGGAGCAGGTCCGCCCACTTATTGGCCCAGAAATCGCCGTATTCCGGTCTCTTCAAGAGCGTATCAACCAACCGGGAACGCTTGTCCGAACTGCTGTCCGCGAGAAAGGCTCGCACCTCCGCCGGGGTAGGAAGTCGCCCAATCACTCGCAGGTACGACCGCCGCATGAACTTGGAATCGCCGGCCGCGTCCGACGGCAGCATGCCGAGGACTTTGAGCTTCTTCCAGACCAACCGATCAATCTCGTTGTGGGTCGGCAGGTTCGCGTAAACTTCCTGTGCAACTTCGCCCGGAATTGGCAGCGCGATGTGGCAGACGGCGATATTGTTCATGTACCGCGCCAGCACGGCAGTTTCGCCAGAGACCGGGCCAGCCTGAACCACCCCATCGTCCGTCACGCTGGCAATAGTGCGGTCATTGGACTGGTAGGCAGCGCTTTCGGTCACATCTCGACGACTGCCGTCGGAGTATTCCGCGAACACCTGGAGATGCGAGGATTGTCCCGCAACCAGACTTTTCGTCGGCGGTTCCACGACGACCCGGACCAACTTGGGAGCATCGGCCGGCGTTCGTCGAGCGCCTCCCTCCATCCAGCGGACAAGCAAATCAAACTGCTTGGAGTCCACCGCAAACCGGGCCCCTCCGCCATGTGGCACGCGGCCGGTGGCCTTAGCCAACAACAGGCTCGACCTGGGAGCAGCCGGCAAGATTCTCCGTCCTCTGCCTTCGCGTGTGATCGCCGCAAAATCGAAGTCGGAATCAAACCCGAGCAACGATAAGGCGAAACCGTTTTGTCCGCGCGACTTGCCGTGGCACGCTCCCGCGTTACAACCAAAGCGGGTCAGCAACGGCTGGATGTCGTGCTCAAAGGTAACGGGCCGCTCCGCGGCAGCGAGTTCGCCTATCGACACACCGATGCTCATCGCGACGACCAACGCATGAACGCATTGGGGAAAGCGAAGCATGGAAGTGCCAATCTCTAAAGGGAGAACGACGTAAACCAACTGGTAGGGCGGTTTTACCGCAATTGACACCCGGAATCAAGATGGCAATCTTCTCGCTGGCCACGGCAGACGGCCGAGGAAAAAGACTGGCAAGACCTACCTGACGTGAAAGCCTGGCCCACCCCAGGCCTCCACCGTTCTGTTTCGGCTACCGCCGGGCACCCACGCCACAATCTTGACCGCCGCCAGGGCCGATAACGAACCGTGGTCGCCGCGGCATGTCGAGCGCCGTGCGGCGAAAGAAGTGATAGGTCCCCATCTCTGGACAGGCCAGCAGATCCGACCGGCCGTCTCCATCGAGATCCCCGACTCCGTAATAAGGCCCGTGCTTGGCAATTCCCGAAAGTTCCTCGCCAAAACACTTCAGCCGCCGTGGAAAATCGAATCGCGGCTCCGTCCGGGTCCCGATGTTTCGGACAACCGCGGGTGCCGTGTCCAGGGTGGCTCCATGATTGATCACCAGGTCCAGCAGTCCATCACGATCCCAGTCAACGGGAATCAACTGGGCCGGTTGACCGACCACGTTGGTCAACGGTTTGCCGTCCGGCAACGTCACCACCTGCTGTTTCTTCAATCGCCTCCGTCCTCGCCCGTCGCGATACTGGACGAAAATCGCCGAATGGGCCGCGTAGCGATTGTTGTCCGGTGGCCCCTGTCCATCCGTGGTGACCATGTCACACAACCCGTCACCGTTGAAATCGCCGAAACCACCGCGACTCCGCCAACCGAACGGTGAATGCGGATCGGGAACCCGCTTGGTCCATTCCTTCGTGTCGGCACCCAGCAGGCTGGCGGTCGCGCTCAGAGTTCGAGCGGTTTCGGCAAACCCGTCACAGATCACCTGGCGGCGGGGTCCGAAGCGGGGTTCACCGGGAGTGCCGACGTTCCGGTACCAGAACACCCGGTTGGTGATGTTGGGCACCATCAGGTCCCGCAACCCGTCGCCGTCCCAGTCGACAAACGAGGGGTGCGGGTACCCCATGTTGTGACCGTACTCCTCGAGCCCCGGGAACACGTTGCTCATGTGGATCTCGATCGGTCGACGATCGGCCAGAACGGGCCGGGCTGTTTCGAATCGCGGTTGGGCGGTCGTGCCCGAGTTGATCACGATCCGCACGTCGCCATACCCACCGCCAACCAGCAAATCCCAATCGCCATCGGCGTCCCAATCGCAGGGAAACGGTGTCGCCTGGTCACCCAGGGCGATCTCCGGCGAGGGAGCCATGAGTTTCCGGGTCACGAATCGTCGACGGCGGGAAGATGACGCCTTTCCGGATGGCGGTGAGACCGCCTCAAGAAACGCCGCGCGTTGCCACGAGCGGTAGGAAACAACCACGCCGGGCCGCGGCCCACTCGTCACTGCAGCGGTGGTGTAACAGTGCTTCAGGTCCACTTCCTCAAGCACCCGGGCGGAAGCGAACCGTGGAGGGAACTCCCCACGGTTGCGTCTCCATCCCAAACGGCTGGAACGGTTCAAACGCTTCGTCCGCGAATCGGCGACCAGGCAGACCGAATCCAGCCTCCCGTCACCGTCAACGTCAAAAAAACAGGGCCGGCGGCCCACAGAGACTATCACCGGCTCGGCTGGCTCGAACGGCCAGCCCTTCGGATTCCGATTCCTGATGTAGCAAGCCGAAACGTCCGCCCCGGGACCGGCTCCGTCGCGATACATGCTGCCCAGCACCAGGTCCACCGCACCATCACCGTCCAGGTCGACAGCTCTCACCGGCCCCCAGTGTTCTGGTGGGTGTGGCACTCGACCGGCCGACAGGTAGATCGGCATGCCTCCCGCATCGCGATCACCGGAATCCAGAAAGAGGTGCACGTCGCGTTGCACATCCGAAATTCGACTGAAACGGGACGACTTGGTTGCCGTGGCGAACAGCAAGTCGGGTCGCCCGTCCCCGTTGAGATCGGCCGCATCACCGTGGATGTAGCCGGCATTGAACTGGTGAAACTCCTTCGATTCACGAGAGGTCTTGTACCGCAACGGAATGCGATCTCCGAAGAGCAGCGGCCCGGGTCCCTGCGCATCTCGACCCAGGGCCGGACGGCACCACAGTCCGCCCCAATCGTGTGGGATCCGGGTTCCAGGCCAACCCGACTCGAACGTGTACATCCCCGCTGAAACCAGGTCGAGCCGGCCATCACCCGTCAAATCGACCATCCGCGACAAGCCGACCAGGCCACCGATCCGTCGGGGTTCCGGTGCGTTGTATCTCAGCAGATCGCCAACACCGATCAACGGAACGCGTTCCCTGGTCGAGGCCACTCGTCGCGTGCAACTTGTCCGAAAGCTGACGGTGTACTGGACCTGTCTCGGGTTGGTGATCAACCACCGAACCCTCCCGGAGTCACCGTGGCGAAAACCGGGCCCCAGCGAATGGGCGACCTCCTGTCCCGTGACGCGGTTGACAACCCGAATCGAATCGGGATCCAGCACCCCCTCGAGTCCCTGGCGACGGGCCTCGCGAGCGAAATCGACCAGGGGATCTGCCGGAAGGTTCGACTTCACCAACCGACTCTCCACGGTCACCTCCAGCCGACCGGTCGACTTGTGGGACACCCGGGCCGCCAGAAGTCGGCCCTTGGCCTGGCAGATATTCGTCTGGCCGTCGGCCGAGTCGATCTTCGGCTCGGTGGCCTCGACCAACACGCCGGTGTTCGACACCACGATCAGCAGCAATGCCACAAAAACTCGCATCACATCTCCCCAGGCTCGGACACGTCCCCCCAGTCTTCCCACCCCAGCCCCGACGTTCAACTCAGGGGCGGTAACCGCCTACTCTTCCCCAGCACTCGTGTTGGTCACTTCACCGTGAAAGTCGGAATTCCACTCGAGCTGGTGCTTGGTCAAGGTCTGTGCTTTCGGAGGCAACTTCTCCCAAACTTCGCGATCAATCGGATAGGCATCCATCGTGAGCCGACCGACCCACCAGGGTTGATAATTGCACGCGACAGCGACGCGAGGCTCCTGGGTCTGGTTCGCACCGGCCGCGTGCCAGACTGTGTTTGGCACCACGAGAACGCTGCCGGGCGGAGCGCAACAGTGAGCCTGCCCCTCCAACGCTTCCTGGGTTGCCGGCGGAAGGTGGCGAAAGTGTTGGCTTCCCGGCAACACGCGTGTCGCACCGGTCTCTTCACGGAAAGGCGTCAGCATCCAGATCGTATTGACAATGATCGGAAAGTCCGGCAGTGGACGGGATTGGTTGAGTTGTCCCATGGGTGAATCCATGTGCCACCAACCGGGATCCGACCCTGCATGAGCAACCAGGCCATCGACGCTTCCTAAAAGGATCTGCTGTTCCGCCGGCCAGGCAAACGCGTTGGGAGCTGGCTCGGTGCGACCACCGAGCAGGTGTCGTGCAAGTTCCAGCACTGTCGGATGCATCGCGAGCTTGAGGAACCGCTGGTCATGATTCAGCAGACAGACGACGAATTCGTATCCCGAAACACCGGGCGCACGTGTGGGTGAGCTCAACACCAGCTCGGCCAAGTCGGCCGCTTCCGACTCGCTAACGGCGTTTTCCAGCACGACGCAACCATCGGAAGTGATTGCCTCAATGGCGTGTTGGACATCATCTGATGCTACGTATTGCATTACGTCTCTCGATCCATTCGTTTCGACCTTCGCCGGGTCGCTGCAGTTCTTTACAGGCCTGAAAGTCCTTCTCGATGGTCTGCTCCGGTTCCGCGTTGAGTGTGAGAACGTGGAGACCTTCTTCGCCAACACGAAGACTCCATCGCCTCCTGGAACCAACGCAGTCTCTCCGCTCCAGGTCCGGCGGTCAGCCCGTTGGCTTTGTTTGTGTCCTCAGAGACAAGTCGGCGACCGCCAACTCACTGTGTCAACTGGTTGATAAATGAGACCGCCTTCGAGCGGATGTTTCCCAGGTCTTCTGGTGGGCGTTTTTGCGCCTTCCATGACTTTTGCTGCCATGGGTTCTCACCTTTCAGTTTCGCCAACCACTGCCTGGCCTCGCGGGCGGTGTCGGTTGTGCCGGCCTTTTTGATCGCCTTCTCGAGCGTGGCCATGTAACGGACATCGTCGACACCCTCGCGGAAGCCCTCCCACTGCATCGTCCCGACAACACCATTCACCGTCGGGTAGGCGAAGCAGTGGTCGCGGAAACGTTCGCTATCGAAGTCGTTCCAGATATGGCCGTAGGCATACTGGTACGCAAAAGTCATGGCACCGTCGTAGTCCGCTTTCCACAGTGCCAGGCCGTAGTTGTATCGATAGAGCAATGGCTCTTCGACACCCGCCTGGGGATTGCTGTAACTGAAGATCTCAGACCCGACGCTGTGCCATTGCTTGGCCTTCTCCGGCTGCACTCCTCCGGACCAGACCGCCACGTTGAGCAGGCTCCCCATGATCTTGAACGGATCCTCTTTCCATGCCGAGGCAAACATCTTCCCCCCGGCTTTCTGGGCGTTTGCCCAGGAAAGGCTTCTGGACACGGAGCGGACCACCAGACGCCTCGTCCAGGCCGTAGAGATAGATGTCCTTGTAGCCATGGCCATCTGTGAGTTTTCTCCAGAGCTTGACCATGATCGCAGCGCCGGCCGGAGGACCGGGTGGCGAGAGAATGAACAACTTGTCGTTTGGCAATCCCGCCTTCTTCCGCAATTCCAGCGAACGTGACACGAGACCGCTTTGACGCGTTTGCCACAGGTTGGGATAGCGGACACCGTGCGCCAGCATGTCGCGAGTTTCCGCCAGGTACTGTTCTTCCGACTTGTAGTGCGCCGCAATCGTGCCCTTGGAGCTGTTGGGGTCCAGCTTGCCCGAATAGTAGATCGAGTAAGTCTTCTGAGACCGAGCCAATTCGAAGGCGTGCACGGTCACTTCGATGGGAATGTCGACTGGCGTGATGCCCTGAGCGGACAGTCGAATTGAGCCCCGGTATTTCCCTGCTGCGGCATCTGCAGGGACGTGCAACCTCAGCCAGAATTGCTTCAGCGTCTTGCCGGGAATTGTCACCGGCTGCAGCGTCGAGGCGTCAATCGGACGCAGTTCTTCCAGGGCCTTGGGATCCTTGCCACTGGCCGGCAGGTATTTCGTCGAACCGTCTTCATTCGTACTTCGCACGGAATTGGTTTGCTTCCTGGTGTCCACCTTCACGAGTGCGTCATCCTTGAGCAGCAACTCGGGCACCAGTCTCTTGACGCCGTCATGGAACATCACGTCGCGACCTGCCTGGTACCAGCACTTGACCACAAACAGATCGAACCGCGACTTCGGCAGGACGTGTTTCCCGAAACGAAAGTCATTGATTTCCAGTCGCACGTTCTCCAGGTCCTGTGGAGCGTAAACCGCAAATGAGGCAGACTCGTATTCACTGCGACATGCTGACAGGCTGAGTTGGCCCCCCACCTTGCCGGGTACATCCGGAAAACAATCTGGCAGCACTCGCACGTTAGTGATCGTGTTGAGCCGGTAAACAATCGGTTGCCTGCCATCGCGTTTGCCGGATTCGGCGACGTTCTCCGCCAACGCATTCCGGTGCGGCAGTGGGCACGCAATCACTCCCAGGATCGTACTCACGACCAGCAATTCGAGACTCGCGGCACAATTGGTCTTGTTCATTTGCAGCTGCTCCTCGCGACCGAGTTGAGTGGTTCATTCCACAACATTTTCCAGTGAATCGCCATGAGTGCGGCGGTCAACACACTCCCGGCGGCGGTGTCTCACATCACTTCCACGTGCCCGTCTATTTCTTCTCCACCGCCGCATTGATCGTTGCGGGGGAGAGCTTGGCCTCCTCCATCCACAGGTTGACGTGGCCATTGGGCGGGACGGGCTTGCCGTAATAGTCGCGATGGGGTCCAAAGTAGGTGGTCTTGTCTCTGAAGTGCGTATAACGCAGAAAATTGATAATCGAAATCGTCACCGTCCCGCGTTTGAACTCTGGCAGGATATCGTTGTAGATGTTCGCACCGCGGATTCCCGAATAGCGGAAGAATCCACCATCGGACTGGGTGAGCAGCTTTCCGTTGACATAAATCGCAAAGCCCTCACCGGAGCGATCGCAGCCCGCTCCGCCCAGGATCAATCGATAGACATGCCCGTCTTTGAGCGGTGGGATGTCAAAAGTCTGCCGCATCAAAAGGACTTCCTTTTCCCAGAGAGTGGCCGGTTTCTCGCAGCAGCCGCAGAGCCGCCCGTTGCACCTGGGACGCCGCCTGTCGAGCTTGTCCCCCATCCGGCCGAACGGGGCTTTGCCTGACTTCCAGCCGGCCCTGGCTGCATCGAACTCAGCAGCAAACCAGTTCCCCATCCCTTCCGGGAAAGTGATTTTCCGGTAGCGATTGCTCTTTTCGAGTTTCTGCTTCTCTGGCGGATCAAAGCTGAAATAAGACCAGGTCGCGTTACGCATCTTCGAGCCGAAGGGCTTCCATGCGTACCCCGAAACAGCGGCCATATCGTAGTAGTCGATCAGTGTGTCCAACTGGCTCCGAATGTCCAGAGGCATTCGCGCGGGCTTTGTACCCGTCACGATCCCCCGGAGCGAACCGCGACTGTCGGTGATGGCCGATTCCAGAAATGTGGGGACCATTTCCTCCATGATGATCGGTTTGAGAGCCTGCCCCATCTCCCGATAATACTCCGGGGCGTAGTGAGGGCCTCGCTTGTTGAACCTGCCTGTGACGGCGTCCGAGAAGACTGTCTCGACATCCGGGCTCCGCTTCGGCTTGGACGGGATTGTGAGGTTCTCTGCCTTCCCGCCGTGCAGTCTCACCATGGCCCGACCAAGAGCGTCACCGGTGAGGACATAGGTCTCGGCGTTGTGGTTGTAGTGATAGCCCGTGTTGGTGGGAGAGTCTCCCCGAGCACGCCAGAACCCACGGGTATCGACACTGGCGACATTGCCAGCGAACTCGGGATGCTGCCTGGGATCCCCGACAGCCATCTGCGCCTCCCAGGTCATGAAATGACCTGGATCCATGTCCATCCCGTTAAAGCCAACCGAGGCAATCACCGCCGGCATCTTCGGGGTATGAAATTCCTTGCGTAGATCCTCGATCAGGTTGACCAGGTGCTTCTCGTAGACCGCCCTGGGAACATTCTTGTCCTTGTGCCCCTGGAACCAGACGAATCCGGCGATCTCGTAACCCTGCCCCTGGTAGTTGGGAACGACCTTGCTGATGTTCTTGAGGGTTTTGTGCACGCCCTCGACCATGGCGTCGTATTCAAAACCGCAGAACTTGTTGGCCTTCTCCTCCTCGGTCTTACCACTGGAGGGTGGACGGAAATCGAAACTCAGCGACCGATTGCCCATGGACGACTCGATGAGCAGAACCGGTTCCTCATGGTAGTAGCCCATCACATAGCCGAAGGGCACTTCCGGGCCGATAAACCTTCCATTGGAGGTGGTGGACAACGGGCCACCGCTGCCGCCTTCTTCTTTGGAGATCCGCGTCTCCCAGTAGGTCACATCGTTGCAAACCGTCCACTTGCCCTCTTCGTCGGCAAACCAGGTGTACTTGCCTTCCTGGATGAGCGTGGTGAGATCGCCCTGGCCCTTGAGATCAATGTGCTTGAGCCAGAAGGCGGCTGATCCTCCCCGCAGGTAAGTGATGGTGACCGGATATCGCCTTCCCCGTCGAAGGGGAACCGGCGTGACCACGGCCTCTTTTCCGGGTTCTTTGCGATAGACCTCTTTGCCTGCAAGAGAAACGACGGCGTGGGTGCTCTCATCGAAACCGGTGTGAATCTCGTGAAGACCACTCATCGGAACATCAATGAAGGCCCTGGCCACGACTGTATGAGGCCCTTCGATTGACGGTAACCGGGCGGCCACCGTACCCAGGGCGACGGACGTCTTTTCAACCGGCTTCATGGCACTGTAATTCGCGTCCGCCCTCCAAGCTCCCCGATAGATGGCAACCGTGGCGCCCCTTGGTGCATCCCTATCGGCCGCCTGATAGACGCCATGCCTGAGAACCGCCGACGCTCCGACCGGCATGCGGCCGACTTTGATACTTGGATCGGCCGAGAGATAGATGCTCGGATAGACGGGCCGCGATCCCTGGAGGTAACCGAATCCAACCATGTTGGATTGCCCCGCGAGAATGTAGACCTTGACCTTACCTCCCGAGGGTGGAGTCTTCTCAGGCCTCGGCAAAATCGCAGGCACGTCCGAGGCGTTGGCCGAATTACCGACAAGCGCCACACAGAGCATCACCGCACAATGCATTCGGATCTTCGCGACAGCGCGTATTGTTCTCATGGCTAGATTCTCTGTTTCACTCTCGGGCACATCGTGCTTGCGATCGCATCCGTCTCGCCTCAGCGTGACGACGACGCGATTGTCCCCACCCCAGCTCCGGCGTTCAACCCGCTGGATCCGCGTCCTGCGGTGCGGCGGGAACACGGCAAACACCGGAGACCTCAAAGGGTGTGCGAAGGCCCTTTACTTCAGCTCTTTGATGAAGATGTTGGCAAACTGACCACCAGGCAACAGAACGATGGAAGCAGGCTTGAGTGGCTCCTGTTCCTTGACTGTCTTCTTTGACACCACCTTGCCGTTAATCGTGATGAGTGTCAGGCCTGGTTTACGGGTCACCTCCAAACGGTTCCAACGAGCTTTTGAGTGAGCGAATTCCCCAAGCGGCCCGATCCCTGGCAACTCAAAGGGAACCGACTTGGCCTGACTGCGCCAATCGGCGAAAAATGAGTAGCTGGCGAATTGTTTTCTGGAAAACAACTTGGTCGCAGTCCCACCAGTTAGTCGCCAATCGTTGGATTTCCAGCCATCACCAGCCCATCCGGAAAGATCAACCCCTGTATAAAGGCTGTAGAACCCTTCCTCTTTCTTCGCTATTTCTTCGGGTGTTGGGTTGGTGCCAGGAAGTTCCTTGATCTTCAAGTTGCGGAACTGGACCGGCGAGCCCTCGGACTCAAGGCAAATGTAACCCTGGCGAGGTTTGGCTGCCTTACCGCGTGTTACCACCTTGCCATTTACCGCAAGCGATATCTCGCCATCGTCGCAGACAACCCGATAGTGATTCCATTCTGGAGAAGGCTTACTGCGGTTTTCCGTGGGGAACGCTCGCGAGCCACCCCGGCCGTTGATTGGCGTCATTGTCGCGCCATGGATCGGGAAGATGTCACCGTGCGTTGTGTAGCCACGAGTGTTTCCATAGGCGTTTTCGAGCACCTGCACCTCCACACCTCGGTGAAACGGCTGGCCCTTGGCCGGGTAGGCATCAGCCCAGACAAAAATGCCCGCGTTGCCACGCGGCTTCAAATGCCGCCACTCCAACTCGAGGATGAAATTCTCATACATCTTCAACGTCCGCAACTCCCCGATAGGCTTGCCGGTACAGTGAATCATCCCGTCCTTCACCGACCACGTTTTCGGCCCGCAGTTAATATTTCGCCAACCGTCGAAGTTTTTGCCGTTGAAGATGGGCCTGAAGCCATCTTCGGCGAAGCCATTTTTGGCAACGAGCAATAGTGGAACCAGGGCCAGGTGAAAGAGGGTTTTCTTCATAACACTACATAGCGGGCTCACAGGTCCCGCGGTTTCCTAAATGCGTAGAGGTCGGGGCAGTGGAGTTGAAGTCGCAAAGTCACGCGGATCCGGGTGATCCTCTCATTTCCACTGGTACAACGAGAGACACCTTTCTTTTGATCAAACACCGTACCATTTCGGCCGTCACCTGCGACGCTCATTTCGGCAACCAGCAACACCCCCAGCAGAACTCGCGTCGTCAGCGGGCACGTTCGAATGCACCCAGGTCGGGTGCTTTGCCCGAAAACGATGCGCGAGGAATCTTCAGCAGGACCGCCTGCCCCTGCCTGTACAGACTCGTCCCGGCATCAATACAGGGGCTGTTGCCCAGCAGTCGGTACTTGTCGTCGAGTCCGGGGTTCTTCTTGATCGTCGACTTCTTCACCAGGCGACTTCCCTCGTTGTCGACCGTATTGTCCCACAGCAGGTTGAACGCCAGGACAGACTTTCCATCGACCCGTTTCAGAGCAATCTTCTCAGTGCCGGTGATCACGTTGTTGAAGGCAAACAGGGAATCACCCCCGGTGATGCCGTAATGGTTGTCGACCAGCGTGTTGTTGATCACCTCGATACGCTCGGGAATATCGGCGGCCTCGTAGTTCTCTCCGGTCTTCCCGTTCGCCATACAGCCAAGTGCCGCCATTTTTGTTTGGGCAATGACATTTCGCTCGATGCGGATAATGCGATTGGACACGTCGGGATAGTCAATGATCTGGATGCCATCTTCGCCGCTGCCGATGATCCGGTTGTGGCGAATCACGATGTTGAGCATCTTGCCGCTGTACCCATGCAAGCGGATTTCAATGCCATCATCCCGGCTGTTGAGAATCATATTGTCTTCGATGACAGCCTCGCTGGCTCCATCCAAATCAACCGCATCATCACGGTTCTTGTCGAAGGTGTTTGCTCGGCAAATGCCACCACCACTCTCGTAGTCGATCGCGTCGCCATTGTTGATGAAATGATTGTGCGAGATCTCGATCTTCGCGAAACAGATGATCCCATCGTCACCGTTCCTGATCGTGAAGCCGACAATGCGAGTCCCGGCCCCCACGTCCGCTGCCACGGTGATCGGCGTGTTGCCACGTATGATCTTTCCACCGCGCGAGATCGAAGCGTCGAGTACCGTTCGCTGAATGTCCTTCTTGTCACGACTGACCAGGAATCGTGAGGCCAACGTGATTTGCTTGCCTGCCAGGCGAAGCTGTTCACGATAGACGCCGGTGCTGACCAGGACGGTGTCTCCGTTGTTGGCCGCGTTGATCGCCTGCTGGATCAACTTGTGATCCCGCGGAACCTGGAGAACACGCCGCTTGCCCGGTTTGTCCCGGGACTCCTCGGCCGACACAGAAATTGGCCCGACGGTGAGCAACCAGGCAACGAGCAGTATGAAGATCGAAGGAATTTTCATGGCCCAACCTCCGTGGCAATACGGCCAGACACCGGGGCAATGTGACGTTGACGAGAGAGTTTCAGGTCAGTGGTCGTTTTGTGTCCTGCTGACCTCGAACGCGGCCGGGGCACTATGCCGTCGCTGGTGGTTGTAGTCAAGACACCAACCACCAACCGTCTCCCGACCTGGCCAGCGTGATCGAGGCCGCTCAGAGGCGGCAACCGCCAGATCCGAAACACGGATCCGAGTGTCATTTCATGGCCAGTGATACTTGCTACGAGCCAGAACGCACCGGAAGCAAAGGTCCCAAAGAAGGGCATGGTCTGTCACACTATGTCACCGATATAGCCCCAAACAAATGCCGATCAGCTCGAGGCTGACCATGAGCAAACAGAGCACCACCTTTTGCCTCTCGATCCTGGTTGTTGGCGCCACCCTGGCCATCGCGACTCCGGCCCGGGCACAAGGCTGGGTTCACCCTGCCGGGTTCCTGGACGTGGCGACATTGGAGGATATCAAGCGCAAGTCCGAGTCATTGGACTGGGCGCGGAAGGTGGTGGAGGATCTGGACGCGAAGGTCCAGCCGTGGCTGGCGCAGCCCCTTGAGCGGCTCGGCAATTTGTTGCCGAAGCGGAAGATGCAAGTCTACTCAATGATGATCTGCCCGGAGTGTCGAGCCGGGCTGCAATTCGACCCGTTCAACGACCAGAAGGCCGCCTGCCTCCGGTGCAAGAAGACCTTCAGCCTCGATCGCCCCTCCCCGGCGACGGACTACCGCGGCACCCTCTATGAAGGCTGGGGATGCTCTTATCTACAAAGGCTGGCAGACACCGCCCGGCAGCTGGCTCTCCTGCATGCCCTGGGCGCAGAGCGGCCCTACGCCGAGCACGCTGCCGGAATCCTGAAGTTGTTCGCGACGCACATCAAGCCGCTCCCCGTGCTGGGCAGTGGGACCCAGACGGTCATCTGGACCTACAACAAGGAGGGCGACTGCGGGATTCTCCTGCACCTCACAGAAGCCTACGAGCTCCTGAGGAACGTGGAGGGTCTCTTCAGTCCGAAGGAACACCGGACGATACAAGTTGACCTGCTCAAGCACTGGGTCGACTCGGTATTCCGGGTCGAAGAAGACAGCACCCCTCGCTGGAACCAGATGTTCCATTACCTCAGCGCTGCGGCATTCGTGGGTTTTGCACTCGAGGACTCGGACTACGTGGACTGGGCCTTCGGCCGCCGAAAGTATTCTCCAAAGAATCGCCCCGACCATCACAGCCTCGCCTGGCTCACCGACAACTACTACAGGCCCGATGGAGGTACCCATGAGGTCTGCACCGCTTACCACCTGTACGCCGTGGGCCCCAATTGTCAGTCCCTGGTCCTGGCCCATCGACTCGCGCAGCAGATGCCGGACCTGTTCCCACCAGAGATCTACGACGAACTGGATCTCCGGAACCCCCGCGCCCGCGTGATGCGTCGAACCCTCAAGTGGTTCACCGCCCAGACGTTCCCGGACTTCACCATGGCCCCCTTCGGCGACATGGGCGGACGGATCAGCCTGAAGGCGTACCCGCTGACGGCGGAGATCGGCTACCGTTATCTGGGCATCGATGAAGTGGGCTCGCATCGGGCCCTGCGGGATGGCAGCCGGGGGATGACCGGGCTGATATACGGCGCCGACACCATCGTGGAAAAGCCGGTGCCCTACCAGAGCACACACCTCTCCAGTGGCTACGTGGCACTCAAACGGAAGACGAATGGAAACCGCCTGTATGCCGGGCTGAACGCTCTGCAACCCGGTAGCGGCCATCAGCACGGAGACCGGTTGAACCTGATCACTTACTCGCGAGACCGGATGCTCACTGGTGAAAAACGGACACTGTACTACGACCAAGACCAGCACCTGTACAGCGGTGCCTCCTACGCCCACAACACGGTCACGGTGGACGAGACCTCACAGGTGCATGGCAACCACCTGCAGGGCAAACGTGTCCCGCACATTGACAACTTCGTCGACCTGCCGGCGGCGCAGGTAACCGAGGCCCACGGCGATAAGGTCTGCGAACAAACGAAGGTCTATCGCCGCCTCCTCTGCCAGTTCGACGAATACTTGCTGGACGTGTTCCGCGTCGAGGGAGGAAGGGTGCACGACTGGTTCTACCACGGTGTCGGCCAATCGCCCGTACTCTCGATGCCCATGAAAAGCAAAACCGGATTCGAACCGGCGGTGTATGTAGTGAGAGGCAAATCTGGCTACCAGGAGGGCAGGGCAGAAAACACCTTCACGGCAACCTGGCGGATCCCAGCCAACCCCAGTTCCCCATTCGCCGGCCGGCGACAAGACGTGTTCTCGCGGGTGACCGTGGCCGGCGTGCCGGATCAAACAGCCTTCGTGCTCCGTACCTTTCCTACCCCGGGCGAACACAGCCTGATGGTGCGACACCAAAAAACGACAGCTCCCTTCGTGGCGGTGCACGAGGCCTATAACGACACGCCCACGGCTACCGGCCTGCGTCTGCTGCCGGGCAACTCCATCGCGACCGTGGAGATCACGCACGCGGACGGGGGACGACGCCTGGCGATCTACGAGTCCGGCTCGGGATCGGATGGCTGGCGGCTGGCCGGTCGCTTCGGCGTGGTCGAACTCGACAACCGAGGTCGGCTGCGCAGCCTCGTGCTGATCCGCGGCACAGATTTGGCCTACAACGGCCTGCACCTCCACGCCGACCGAGAAGTGTCGCTGTCGGTGACTTGCGACGCCCGGGGCGCACAACTGGTCTCTTCGCCGTCGATTGGATTTCAAACGGTGGAGGGCGAGCCTGTCTACGCGACCGGAAAGAACGCCACCGTGTCGTTGACCATTCCTGCTCGCGCGTCATTCACCGGTCAAGAGATTGGGAGACGAGCCGTTGTACCCGGGCAGGCGTCCAGTGGCCCTATCTCGGTGGGCATTCGGTGGTGACATCGCACCGGGCACCGTGCCACCACCAACTCTAACTTGCCCAGGATCCCTGGCGGCTACGTCAAAGCTTCCAGGATCAAGTTGGTCGACTCGATGATGCGCTGATCACGCGGACGCAGATCCGGTTCGAAAGCTTTACCCGTCAAGTGCTGCAAACCAATGATATAGCGAACGGCAATTTCATTGCTTTGCTCTGTCGTAAACTGCATGTCGGTGTCCTTGACCATGCCACGGGCAAATTCTTTTGAAAAGGACACCGGTTTGCCATCTCGTTCCATCACCGAGCCATCCTCGGTCAGTTTCCAGAAACGGGACGAATCCATCGTGTAAAGTTCATCGGCCGCAACGATTTGGTTCGCAGCGTTGACGCCGTGCTCTGTCTTGGTATCGACCAGCACCATCCCCTTGTCACGCAGGTATTGTGACACGACACCAAACGCCATGATCGATGCGTTACGCAGATGCTGGTACTGGCCTGCAGTGCAGACTCCATTCTCGATCAAATAGGACGGATCGATGGTTCGGTCCACCTTGTCCTTGGTTGAAGGAGTGTCCATGAGATAGGGGAGTTTGCCATTCGGGCTGAGTGAATTGACAACAATCTGATGCCCGGCATATTCAAATTCGGACAGTCCCTCCTCCTTTGCTTTCAGCCAATGCTGAAACAAGGACGTGGATGTCGAGCTTTCGGCCATGTACATGCGCTGGACATTTTCCACCATGAGCAGATTGAGATTTTCTGCGGGAATGACCGTGGAGGATGGGAGTAGCCCCTCCACCTCGAACTGGGATGACCCCAGGGTCTCTTTGACAAGATCCAGCATGTGGTCATGGTTCTGGGCGAGAACCTGATCCTTGAAAGGAATGGCACCCCGGTTGACGTCGTGCGTGGAAATACGGTTCCCACGAAACATCAAACGAATAGGCACCCCGCCGCTTGTTTTTAAACTGTCGCTGAAAACGGAGTCCGATACTTTCCCTTCCAGCACAGTGGCGCCCGCAAGCTTGGGAATTTCATCATCGGCAATGATCTGCTTGATCGTCCTGCCTTCATTCACACGCGGCCCATAATCACTTACAAGTTCATTGATTTCATTGTCGCTAAGCATGTGATTCTCCTGGAGGATCGCCGAATGCAGCTTGAAAGGCTCTCAAAGCTCTTTTCCTGTCGAGCGAACTCGGAATATAAAAGTGACGCGATAAACCGTCAACTACCGGCACGACCAATGTTTTCAGACGTTCAGCGTGCAAACACCGTCACCATCAGCGAACGACTTCCCCTCCCGGCGTTCAACTCGCTGGAGCGGTAACCACCAGGTCCGAACCACGCCTCCACCCAAGCCCCGGAGTCATTATGAAAACGATTATTGAGATCTCACTCTGTTTTGTGTGCTGGTTGACCGCTTGTGATTCGGCCTGGGGCGAGAACTGGATGCGTTTCCGGGGCCCGACGGGTCAAGGAATTTCAAGCGAGACGGAACTGCCGGTCACATGGTCCGCGACCGAGAATATCAAGTGGAAGACGAGCCTCCCCGGCAAAGGGTGGTCGTCGCCGATTGTCTTTGAGGATCATGTGTTTCTCACAGCATCTACCCAGGAGGGGGTGTCGTGTCGAGTGATCTGCATCAATCGCAAGGATGGGAGCAATGCGTGGACAACAGAAGTCCATCGTCAAAAGCCGGGGCCGATGAGGAAGCAGAACTCGTACGCCACGCCGACGCCCGTGACTGACGGCAAACACGTCTATTCAGTCTTTTATGACGGCACGGTGATCGCCGTTGATTTTTCCGGAAAGATTGTTTGGAAGAACAGCGAAGTCAAATTCTTCAGCTTGCATGGCCTCGGCGCATCACCAATTCTCGCGAATGGGCAGGTCATCATGCCGTTCGATGGCAGTAGTCGGATGGAGACGAAGGTCGGGTGGAAAGTTCCCTGGGAGAAAGCCGTTGTGCTGTCGCTTGATGCAGGAAATGGTTCCGTGCGTTGGAAGGGCACGCGAGGAAAATCACGTGTCGGGCACGTCACGCCGATTCTCGTCAACAATGGCAGTCAACTCGTCAGCGCAGGGGGCGACCGCGTCCAGGGATTCGACCCGATGACAGGTCGGCGGATCTGGTCGATCTACAGCAAGGGCGAAGGTGTGACTCCATCGCCGGTTGTCGGCGGTGGGCTGATCTACACGTCCTCTGGCTTTGAAGCTCCGACGCTGCGGGCCATTCGACTCGGCGGAAAGGGAGATGTCACCAAGACCCACATCGCATGGGAACAAAAACGAGGTGTCGCGGCACTCTCGTCGTTGTTGTACATAAAGCCCTATCTCTACTCAATTTCCAGAGACAACATTCTCCATTGCCTGGAGGCTTCATCCGGCAAGATTGTTTGGATGAAGCGACTCTCCGGCGTGCACTGGGCTTCGCCCGTCTATGCCGACGGCCGAATCTACATCCTATCCGAGAAGGGAGTGACAGTCGTTCTACGGCCCGGCCCGAAGTACGACGAGGTCGCTCGAAATGACATCCGCGTCACATGTCTCGCGTCGATGGCAGTCTCACAAGGCAACTTCTTCATCCGATCGGACCGGACTTTGTATTGCATCGGCAATTAGTTTTTCGTGTGTTCCTCCTCCGGTGGATTGACGTGGAATCGCTTGTTTGTCAGTCAATCGGCGTGTTATTTTGACTGTACGCGACGGAACTGTGGATAGTGAACTTGTTGATGGTCTTGGTGTTATGCATACGACCTGTTTCCGAGCACTTGTAGTGGCGATTGGTTTTCTGGTGTCCGCGTCTTGCGGTGCCGATCCGGCGAAGCCCGATTCCGGCAGCAACGCGGCTGGCCTTCGGGCGATTGCCATTGGTGAGAAGGTTCCTGATTTCTCATTCGTCAACACCGGCGACGGAAAGACCTACAGGCTCAGCGATCTCCAGAAGGACAAGAAATCCAACAGCAGCGGAGTCGTGGTCCTGAATTTCTGGTGCTCGTTCTGTGGAAGCTGTCGGCACGTCGAGCATGCTCTCAACAAGTTGGCGTCGACCTACAAGGGCCGTGTCGCTGTCATCGCGATCGATGCGAGTGCCGGTGAGACCATCGAGGGGATTCGTGCGTTCAAGCAGGAGAAGAAGCTGACACTTCCCATTGTATTCGATTCCACGGGGCACACCGCCGACCTGCTCGGGACCAAGGTCACGACCACGACAGTGGTCATCGATGCCAAGGGAATGCTCCGGTATCGCGGCCAGTTTCAAATGAGAGCGTCCGGTTCCGGGAGAGGCCGGGGAGCCGGCGGCAGTTTTCTCAGTCGCTTCGATGTGAGCAAGTTCGATGTGAATTCGGACGGTCGGATCACGCGGTCAGAGATCAAATCGAAGTTGCATCAACGTGTCTACGATCGGATGGTCAAGCAATTCAAGCTGAACTCAACAAAGAGCTATCAGTTGACCGAATTTCGCAAGGCGATTGGCCAGGCTCCCAATGGGAAGTCTGTAGCGGGCGGCAAGAAGCTGACAGCAACCAACGGCAAAAAGGCATCTGCCGCTCCCCAGGCCGTGATCGCACTCAAGGCGGTGTTGGCAGGAAAAAACGTCAAGGTCACAGAAACCACGTTGCGTGGCTGACGCATTCCTCGCGAGTAGCCTCCGTGTGAGGCCAGCACCCTGACCAGCCACGGCCGTCGAACTCGACGGCGCGGCTTGGACCGACGCGGCGTGACGATCCGGAAAGGCGTTATTCGCGGCCAAGATCGTTGTTCCGTACGGCCTTCATCTTGGCGGTGAACCTTGCCTTGAATCTGTTCACGACGGGCTTGTATGCGGGCATTTCCGCAATGTTCGTGTACTGCTTGGGGTCTTTGGCCATGTCGAACAACTCAACACCGCTTTGTGCATTCTCGCCGTACTGAATGTAGGCCCAGTTGTCTTCGCGAATTAGAAATCCACGGCGATTCACGCAAAACGCCGCATCGCGGACCGCATGAGACGGGTCGTCGAGCATTCGACAGATGTCTTTGCCCTGCAGGCGAGGAGGAACATTCAAACCACACAGACTGGCGACAGTAGGATACAGGTCGAGCAGTTCGACCAGGGAATGGCAGAGTGCGGGTTTCTTGCCCGGAACGCTGATGATCAGCGGAACCCGCGCGGATTCCTCGTGAAGGCTCACTTTCGCCCAGAAGTCGTGTTCACCCAGGTGGTAGCCATGATCGCTCGTGAATATGACGATCGTTTTCTCATCCAATCCCGACCTCTTCAGCGCGGCCAACACTTTGCCAACCTGGGCATCCATGTAGGCAACCGAAGCATAGTATCCCGCAACGGCTTTCTTTTGCCGTACGACGTTCATCTTCATGTTCTTGCTGGTCTTGTAATTGATGCCGGCCCGGGGAAT
Source organism: uncultured Planctomycetaceae bacterium (assembly GCA_964646205.1). GTDB lineage: Bacteria > Planctomycetota > Planctomycetia > Planctomycetales > Planctomycetaceae > UBA8437. The sequence continues at coordinate 27,333 of CAZYAZ010000050.1, forward strand.
GTCGTCCCAATCCCCGTTGATTTTCGCGGGGAGTATCATCCGGGAAAACGGGAACGGCATGTAGTACGGTTTCGGCGCAACGAAGGGGACATGCGGGCGGACGAATCCGACACCGAGAAAGAACTTCTTGTCCTTGTATTGCTCGATCAGCTTGCACGCTTTGGCAGCGGTTTTTCCATCGGAATGCACCAGGTCGTCACCGTCGGCTTCGACGACGACAAAAGTGTTGCCACCAACGACCGGCCGCCTACCGTTGGGATTACCTTCCAGCGTTTCGCCGATTCCGGGCGCTCTCCACTCCGGCCCCTTGCTATTAAATCTCTCCGTCCACGATGCGGGGTCATCGGCACCGTTGCTTCCCTTTTCAATTCCTCCTGGCACCCCCATGTGGAAGATCTTGCTGACGCGGGTCGTGTGGTATCCCGCATTCTTGAAGTGCTGTGGCCAAGTTGCGCGGTCGCCGATTGCCTTCCTGGGACTCACGTACCCGAGCACACCGGTTGCGTGTGGATAATATCCCGATAGCAGCGACGCCCGAGACGGCCCACAATACGTTCCCTGGCAATAGGCTCGCGTGAAGCGAGTCCCTCGTGAAGCGAGCCGATCAATGTTGGGTGTCTTGCAAACCTTGTTTCCATAACAAGACAACGCAGTCGCAGTCAGGTCATCAGAGATAATGAATAGCACGTTGTACGCGTGCTGCCTTGCCTGGTTTTCAGCCTGGCCACATTGAGATCCCAAGACGAGACAAACAACTGCAAGTAGCGGCCGAGAGAGCATGCGAAACCTCAAGTTTGATTGGAGTCTGAGTTGGTCCGCTGCGTCATCCGGAGTCGCGACTCCCATCGCCTTCCGGCGGAACCGTCGCGTCTCAACTACGCCACCGTCAGGTTCAAAGCAGTTCGGCAATCGGCTTGCCGCTGTAGAGGACCGGGACCGGTCGGCCTTCGTCGTAGTACACGCGGTCGGTCGGGACGCCAAGCTGTTGGTACATCGTGGCCAGCACGTCGTTGTAGTGGATCGGCCGATCGTGCGGGACTTCGCCGCGTGAGTTGCTTGTGCCGATCACCTGGCCCGATTTCAAGCCGCCGCCGGCCATCACGATCGAAAAAACGTCGGACCAGTGGTCACGGCCGGCGGTCCCGTTGATCTTCGGGGTTCGTCCGAATTCCGTGATGATCGCGACCAGTGTCGAATCGAGCATGCCTCGTTCCTGCAGGTCGTCAAGCAGCGTCGAGATCGCTCGGTCGAAGTTTGGCAGCCGAGTCCGCTTCAGCGTCTGGAATCCGTTTGAGTGAGTGTCCCAGTCCTGGTTAATAGAAAAATTCACCAGCGTGAACGGGACGCCGGACTCGGCCAGTCGCCGTGCGAGGATGGCTTCCTGGCCAACTCGCGTGTTGCCGTATCGCCGACGCAGAGACTCGGGCTCCTGGGACAGGTCAAACGCGTTTCGGGTGGCTTCGTTGCTGATCATTTCCAGGGCCTGGCGGTTGAACTGGCTCATCCCGGTCACCAGGCCGGAGGAATCCAGCGATCGCGAAAATTGATCGAGCTCACCCAGCAACTTGAGTCGATGGCCTAACCGCGTGAGATCGACAGCTTTTGTGAGGCTCAGATTGGGCGGCATCTGAAATGGGCTCTTCGCATCCGACGGCGGCATGCCCGATTCAAACGGATCGTACGCCATCCCGAGAAAGTGCGACGACGCGTACCGGACGCGGTCTCCCAGTTGGCCTTTGTCCGGAACGCAGACGTAGGGTGGCAGGCCGGGCCTTCTGGCTCCGAGTGTTCGTGCCACGATGGAGCCCATCGACGGCTTGTCGTTTCGATTCTTCGTCGACGTGTTCGCGCCGGGATAGTTGTAGCCGGTGAGGACCCAGTGGATCGCCGCCTCGTGGCTCGGCGTCGCGTGGTAAACGCTTCGCAGCACGTTGAAGTTGTGAACCCGCTGGGCAAGAAGCGGTAGATGCTCGCTACACTGGTAACCGGGAACGCTGGTGGCGATCTGCTTGAACTCGCCGCGAATCTCCGTGGGTGCGTCCGGTTTCAAATCCCACGTGTCGTGGTGAGAACATCCGCCCTGAAGCAGGATGACGATCGCGCGTTTGGCTGGCGCACCCGCGGAACTCGAGCGAGCTCCAGCGGCCAACTGCGGCAGACCGAACGCAGTCGGCAAGGCAAACGCGCCGACGGCGACGCTGCTGTTTCTAAGCAAACTGCGCCGGTTGAACGCCGATCCTGCCTGGTCCTGATCTTCCGACAACGCCATTCGTGCCTCTCCAAACGGTTGCCGTTTCGCAACCATCGTTTGCGTTCGTTTCCACGGACCAGCGTATCCCGACGGTGAGGATTCGGTCAATGTCTGGTCAGCTCAGGCAACGGTGTTTGCTTCTTTTGTCCCAGGTGAGTCCCAGCTTTCGTCATCCAACTTCAACGCCGACCGACTAGTTTTTGATCATTGTTTTATTATCGACACGGGTTCGACCGAGCCTCACTCTGCTGTCACAAGAACGGAAAACCGGGTGTTGCCGGGTCTCCCACGGAAGGCAAAATCAGTTGTAGGAGCGAATGTAGTGCACCTTCTGTGTGCGGGGAGTCAGCGAGAACATTCGGGCGTTCTTCAGGTGAAACCGCAACCGGATCGGCTTGCCCTGCAACTGGTGCAAGTCCTTGTGACCTTTCCAGGACAGGGCGTGGCGGACGTTGTCGCTAGTCAACGGCCGGCTTGAGGCCAGGCCGAAGCCCTCGAGCGGTTTGCCGGCGGCATCGAGCGCTTCGACGGTGATCTGCCCACCTCGGGCATCGGCGTTGAGGATCAATCCGTCACCGAGAAACAGGAACGGCCGGGTGGTCATCGTCCCGCCCCTGGCCCCAGCCTCGATCGACACGAACCCGTCAATTCGCAGCGTCGCCAGGCCGACACCCTTGTGCGGTTCAACGGCGTCCGGGTCCTTCCGCGGCGGGTCGCCGGTGTAGTTCCACCAGTTACGTCCGTTCTGCCCCATATAATAGAAGTGAATTCTGTCCTTGATCACGATCGGCTCGGGCGTGTAGTAGGGCGAAACGGTGCCCCAGTCCCAATCCCGGTCCTTCTTCCCGTACGGCAGGAACGCGGCTTCGCGGGCGACCCGCGCCCAATCGGCCGGCTGGTTCAATTTGGTGTGCGGAATGGCTCCGTCACGGCCGACGCGTGACCAGGAAATGCTGTTGCGGCTGTACACCAGCTGAAGATTCTTGCGGTCGGTCCAGGGCCGATCGGCCGGGATCGGTTTGAGCGTCTCGGTGTGGTAGGCGGCAACCAACCCGAAATAGACATCACCGTATGGCATCGGAGCCATCTGGTAAAACTGTGTCTGTTGCGGCACGTCCATCTTCGTCCGGCGGATCACGGTGATCTTCGGTGACCAGTGCAGGAAATCCTCGCTCTCGGTCCGACTGACCAGCCGGGTGTTGGGCGGACCGAAACGGAGGATCGCGATGTACCGGCGACTGCGGTAGTCCCAGAACGGACAGATCTGCGTGTCGCTGAAGGGGATCAGGGGAAGCGTCTTCGCAGCGGTCCAGTGGATGCCGTCGGGCGAGTACCCGACACTGGTCATCCAGGTCTTGTCGGTGCCGTCGGGGGCACAGCTGAAAAGCATCTTGAAACGGCGGGACGGGTCTTTCTCGGTGGGGTCGCGGAATATTCCCGGACACTGGAAACCCGTCACCTTGGGAGCCTGGACCCTGTTGGTTCCGGTCTTCTTGTTGATGACCGGCTTGGACCAGGTGACGCCGTCGCGGGAGGTCGCCAGGTAGAGGTTGCCCTCCGAGACGGCCCCCCTGGGGACTTTTTTCCAGGTCTGGTACCACATCCTGAACAGCTTGGCCTCGGGGTCGTAATGCACGGTTCCGTAGCCCGGCCCGCTCTGTTCCCAGGGCTTGTCCTTGACCAGCACGGGGTTCCGCTTGTGCTTGACCGGCTGGTTCAACTGCCGCCGGACTCCGTCGAGAGACTCGATCAGCCAGTCATCGATGAACAACTGCGTTCCACGGACCAGCCGGGCCTGGCCGATCGTGGTGTCGTTGACGTCCTTGAAGAGCCCGGCCGGCACCTTCACCGGAGCAGCGGAGGCTTGCTGCCAGAAGACAAGGAGCGAAAGCGTGACGGTGAACAGGCAAAAACGGAACACGGTGGATCTCCTGAAAGCAAATGTCTCGACGACGTTGGATCAGCCCAGGCTGAATGCAGTCGGCAAGACTGCCTTGATGATCAATCGTCCCTGATGATACTCCCAACCGCCCCAGTCTCTACGCCCCAGCCCCGGCGTTCAATCGCCGTCGCTGGTCCGCGGAATCGGCACCTGGCTGGAGCCTGCAAGGTACACAAGCAAATCCCGCACCTGCTCGTCGGTGAAGGTGCGTAGCATGCCCTCGGGCATCATTGAGATGTTTGATGTCCGGATGGTCTCGACATCCTTCATCGAGAGCCGAATGCGTGCGTCCTGTGTCCGGAAAACCACATCCCTGTCTGTCTGCCGCACGACGAATCCGCTAAACAATCGGCCGTCCTCGGTGACCAGTGTCGTCAGCCGATAGGCCGGATCTATCTGGGCACTGGGATCAATCAGGTTGCTCAGAACGTAATCAACCTTCTTACGGCCCGAACCGGTCAGATCCGGTGCGATTGTGCCACCCTCACCGAACAGCCGGTGGCATTTGACGCAGGTCTTTTGATACACGAGCCGTCCTGCTCTCGCATCGCCGCGGCTGAGATTCTCGGGTGTCATCAGCTTCAGGAGTCGCGCAAGTTCCTCGGACTTCTGAACCTTGACGGTATCGTCGGCCCACAATTTCAGAACGCGTGATTTCAGCTTCTGATCATCAAACGTTCGCAACTGTTGCAGCGCGAACGCAGAAACATCTCTGCGGTCGACACGTCCGGCTTCCATCGCAGTCAGCAGCGATTCGGCAAAACCAAGTCGAGTCGTCAGCACGCCGATCGCGTCCTGCTTTTCGGCGGGACTGAACTTGGAATAGTTGCCCAGCAGGACATCGGAAGTTGATTCATTGTTTCGAATGGCAAGGGCCCGAATCGCTTCGTTTTGTAGTGTCGAACTCCCCGCGGCCAGGCCGTGCAGCATTTCGATGGAGGCTCCGTCGCTCACTTTCAGCAGCGCCTGCAGAGCTTCTCGACGGGTTTTGTCCGAAACAGAATTGTCGAGAACCATTTTGCGCAGTCGATTGATGGCCTGCTGATCGCCGAAGATCGTGGCCAGTCGAACGGCAACCGATCGCAACGACGGATCTGCGGCCGATGACACTTGCAGGTAAAGTCCCGGCCACGCTTTTGGCGCCGACTGAGTCCCGCGTCCATCCAGCGCATCCAGCATTCCCTGCAACATGTCACGACGCACAACCTGGTCCGACTGGGACATCACAGCATTCACGACCTTCGCGGTCGGTGGCTCCGTCGTGTCGATCGCACGTCGCGCGATCAGATTTCGGAGTACCTCGAGCCTGGACTGCGTCGCCAGTTTGAGCGCCGCCTCGGTGTCCCGTGATACGAGCGGCTCAATCCCATACCAGATCATGAGCGGAATGTACGGGTCCGTGTCGTCTTCCGCATGCTGTGCGAGTCCAGATGCAATGGCCCAACGGCTTTCCGGTTCGACTCGCTGCAGCGCGCTGGCAAGGGCGAGCCTCACTTTTGGTGACGGTTCAGCACGAGCGAGCTTTGCGAGTTGCGAGAGAGTTTGAGTTTCGGCCGGCAGTTTCTGCCGGTCGACCAGAAAGTGGACGGCCCACCGGCGGACATGCTGACTTTTGTGCTTCAGCAAACCGGCCAGTTCCGATTCGTCGAATGCGCCAACGATGGCGAGTGTCCACAGCGCCCGCAGGCGGTTCGGTTCATCCCGCGTGGTCTGGAAAACCTTCCGGAGACGGGCCATCGCTTTCGAGACATCGTGACCACGAATCGCACGCTCGTGCAAAATGCGTCGCGCATGCCGAGAGAACCATTCATTGCGGTGCAGATGCAGTTCGGCCAGTTCGGCTGCTGTCCGTTTCCGCAAATCGGTGGTGGTTCCTTTCGGCCTGCCGTAGACAACTTTGTAGATCCGGCCGCTCGTTCGGTGGCTGCCGTCGGAGTCGTGACATTCGCCGAAGTCGTGCCAGTCAGAAATATAAACGCCGCCATCCGGCCCGTACTTGATCGACATCCCCCGAAACCACGGATCGTTGCCGAACAGGAAGTCGTCTCCGTGCACGCCGACGTAGGTCGAAGCGTTGGGAACAAGCCGGTCGTTGTTCACTCGGTTGCCGTGCATGTTGTTGGTGAAGAACGTGCCGCGGTACTTGTCGGGCCAGTTATCACCGAGGTAGATCATGCCACCGCAATGCGCATGGCCGCCGCCGGCCACCGAATGATGACCGTTGCCGGATCTCGCCTCATGCCAAGCTCCGCCACCCCAGTGAAGGTGGTCAGTGACGGACTGAATCCGACGGTAAACATACGGATTGTCCTGTTCCGTGACCCGCCGTTCGCAGTACATCCCGTGCACGATGTGCCAGAGGTGCGCTGTGACGGTGTTGGTCGTGATCAGATCGCCGAACTCATTGAAGTCCGCTCCCCACGGATTCACCATCCCGTCGGCGACTCTCTCGAAGGTGTGATCGACCGGATGAAACCGCCAAATCCCGCGACTCATCGCGAATCGCTGTTCCATGGGTGTCCCTGGTCTTCCAATGTGTGACAGATCGTCAACACCGAGGGCTCCATACAGCCAGCCGTCGGGTCCCCAGTGAAAGTTGTTGAGGACGTTGTTGGTGGAAACCCGGAATCCATCGAGCATGACAATGGGTTCAGAATCCGGAACATCGTCGCCGTCGCGATCGGGAATGAACGAGAGTTCCGGCGTGTTGCCGATCCACACTCCGCCGTGGCCGACCGCCATGCCAGTCAGATACCGCCCCTTGTCCCAGAAGACCTTTCGCTTGTCGAACCGCCCGTCGTTGTCCGTGTCTTCCAGGATCAGTATTCGATCGGTCACTCCGTCTTTCTTCCAGACCGGATGAGAATAGTTCTCGATGACCCAGATTCGACCACGATCGTCGAAGTCGAACGCGATCGGGCGCCGCAGATCAGGTTCGCCAGCGAACAACGTCACATGAAACCCGTCGGGCACGGTGATGCGCGCCAGAGACTCTTGCGGCGACAGGGAAACATCGTTCGGGTTTTGAGTATTCACAACCTTCGGCGGCAAGTCATCCGCATGCACTGCCAACCCACACAGCCACGCGAGCGTAAACGTCGTTACCAACCGCATCCGTCGCCCCTCCGTTGAATGGCAGTTCCTTCACGTCGAAAAAATCACAATCGAATCGTCGACGCCGAATCGTGTCTCGCAGGCTCGGACACGACACTCCAGTCTCCCCACCCCAGCCCCGGCGTTCAACTCACCGGCGGTCACCGACAGATCCGAACCATGGCCTCACGGCTTGATTGATCCGGTCTCGGCAAATCGGAAGCTGAACAAGTCCGAGTGTCGCATCTGGAATCGTAAACGGATGGGTCTCCCGGCGAATGGTGCAGGTGTGAGTCCGGACTGCCAGGTAACCGGATGGTCGATCTCGTCCCCGTGCAGTGGTTTACAGTCGTTCAAAGTGAAGCCTTTCAAAGGCTGGCCGTTCGCGTCCTGGATCTCGACGCGAATTTCCCCGGTAGACCTCGGCCGCCCTATACGCCTGGGCCAGGCAATGTAGTTGAGTCGAAGTCCGCTGCCTTTGAACACAAACGGTTTGGTCACGAGCGTCCCGCCTGCAGGCCCCGATCGAACGGAAGCGAACCCGTCGACTCGGAATGCGAATCGCCTGATGCGTGTCCGGGGAGCGAATGACTTTTTCTTCCACTTCGGCAACGCGTCGGTCTCTTCATAGCCGTAACCTTCCGTAGCGTAGACGAAGTGCTCGCGTGCATTGCCCCGAACGAGACCATGGGCCATGAAATTGCTGCGGTTTCCATCGCGCTCGCGCGGAGCGTCGCCGGGAATCAACGGTTGGCGATGTCGCTGGAATAAGTGGCCGCCGTTGCGGCTGGTCATCAGGATGGGGTGCACCTGGGCCACGGCAAACAAATCCGTGTATTCGGTTGGAAAACCGATCAGCAAATGCGGAGCACGCTTGTAGGGCAGGACGCCGTTCGTATACATCTGCCGGTCGACCTTGTCCGAGTACTTCAGCGGAACCGGTTCCGTCCAGTTTATGAAATCGTCTGACACGGCGATGTGCACGTTACGTATGTAACTCTTCAGCAGGTCACGCACAAACGCGACGTAACGGCCGTGCTTCGCGTCCCAGAACGCGACGTTCTGCGAATCGAATCGTCCCTTGGTGATCACGGGCTTGTCGCTCATCAAGGTCCAGTGAAGTCCGTCCGGCGACTTGAAAGGGTACATGCCGTAATCGGTGTACTTGCCAGGGATCTGATGGGCACCGCGAGCACCGCGGACGAGGGCCTTGTACCGCGCGTCGGGCGTCACCTTTGGACTGGTGTCGACAAACGGAACCATGTCTCCGCGCCAACCGAGACCAGTCTCGAATCCCAACTTGCCCCGCCACTTTTTCGTAGGTATGTACTTCTTGCCATCCCCGCCAAGCACGATGTTGTTGTTTGTCGTCCCCTTGTATCTGAACAGACCAAGGTTGGGCTTGGTCCAGTGGATACCGTCGGGGCTTTCGGCATAGCACATCGGTTCGCCGCGAGCATCCTCGCCCCCACCGTGATGATGCCCGCGGTAGTACATACGAAAACGGTCACCGTCCTTGAGCACGGAGACGTAGCCCAACGTGGTGTCTTCCCAGGGCTTGTCGTTCATCAGCACGACCTCTTTGCCCAGGGGTCTATGCACGTGAAGCGCCGCATCGCCCTCAAAGCGATCCACAAGCCAGTCATCAACAAACAATTCGCGCCGTGTGCCAATCTGGGGCGGTTTTTCGGCCGCATTTAACAGGGGGGCCAGGGCGAGTAACAACAGTGCAAACGCCGAGTACTTCATGATTGTCCTTGCTGAATAGCTTGAATTGAGCATGCATCGTCAGCAACCAGCCATTGCATGGCGCGATTCACGGTTGTCCGATGGAATGGAAGATGGCCTGGCCAGTCAAGAATGCTACAACACGCAACAGGGTGAGCTTTTGAATTAGCCTTAGTTCCACGAGTTGTTCCTCAACTTCCCGTCGGCCGTAGGTGTAGTCCCCCAGTCTCCCCACCCCAGCCCCGGCGTTCAACCCGCTGGGGTCGGCGTAGCGGGGAACCGGGTCTTCGTCGTCATCGTCCTGGAAGCTCCTGTGCCGACAGAGGATCGCAACAGCGGATTCAGAAAGTTCTCCCAGGTAAAGGTGGAGTGTCGGACGTACTCCGTGCGATTTTCAGCGGGCCCCAGATCTGCACCCAGGCGAAAACACTGTCACCGTGTGTGATTCGCGGAAAGGACTTCGTCGCCGTCGAACAGACATTCCGTGACCTGACTGCCGCCCCGGGAAAAAAGACCGGTTCGCTGTGGACTCAACGGATAGTCTTTCCCTCCAGCAAACGATATTTTATCTCGGTGAACCGCATCGATGCCCTGAACTCCAACGACGCCATGTTTCTCCGGACCGACATGCCCGGTCACATCAAGCACAAAAGGGGCGACTCGTTCAGCGAGATCTCTCTCAGTTATCACGGTCGCATCCCCGCTCGTGAGTTCTTCCGGAACTTCGCACCTGACGAGAAGTTCAACTACCGCCGCGACAGGAACAAACGGCCAAAACGGTTCATCCGGGCCTACCGTCTCCGCGCCCGTTCGCCCGGCACACCCGGCCCGTGGCTGGCGGGAATGACGCTGGACCCTTCGGTCGTGCACGAGGCCTGGTGCCACCAGCGAAAGTTTGTCTGTATGATCCACGAATTCGGCGGACGTCCGGTCAAGGCCGGTCAACATTTCCAGGCGGCATTCATCGTCGGCTACTTCGACGCGATCGCCGAAATGGAGAAGGTCTATGACCGTCATGCCAGCCACACCGGACTGGAAGTCGGCCCGACGGGCTGGAAACTGACACGTTGAATGACACCGTCTCCATGCGCGTGAGAATGCTTCCCTGCCCCCCCAGGGCCACGGCCACCACCCCTTGACGAGCCATGACATGAACCTCCGGCGACTGACTTCCTCTTGCCTGGCACTCTCAGTCGGGATCGCAACAAGCCTCTCAGTCCGGGCTGCCGAGACCGTCACGGTGGGAACGACTCCCGAGTTGTTCGTGGACAACCACCTGGTCGAAACCCTGGACGGTTTGAAACGGGTCGTTCAACAGCCACGCCGCATTTCTCGTCATCCGATTCTCACGGCCGAACACCCGTGGGAAGGACGCGTTCTGCAAATGCCCTGCGTGCTCTGGGATCCACTCCAGAAAATCTTTCACATGTATTACTGGGCTGCCGGCAAGAACGTCACCTACACCTGCTACGCGCGGTCGAAGGATGGAACCAAGTGGAAGAAGCCCACCCTGGGACTGCACACCGGCCCCGGCGGATCCAAACAGAACAACATCGTTCTTCGCGGGACCGGCCGAGTGGCACGAACGCGTTACGTGGTACTCAACCCCCGGACCGATGATCCCCAGCGACGTTTTCTGGCGCTCTACATTGACAACGTACCGGGACTGACAGAATTTGCCGCATCATCTCCGGATGGCCTGCACTGGACGACCGAGAAGACAATCGGCGACCTGCGACACGTGCGTGGCGGCCACACGAGCAGCAATCCACCGTTTTTCCTGATCGAACAGCAGTGGGGCACGGACCGCGGAGACGGTCACCGATACCGGGCCATCTGGCGGACCGAAAGCCGGGACATGAAGACGTGGACCGGTGGCCGACTGGTGATCGAGCGACTGGCCGACGACGATCCCAACTTGGAGTTCTACCATGCTTGCTCTCACTTTCTCGGGACGTCGACCTACCGGGGCATGCACCTGGGATATCTGTACCTCTTTCATTCGAGCCCGACCAAGGGCGTCCGGCCGGATGGTGTCCGGCTCGAAGGAACCGTCGACACCGCGTTGATCAGCAGTCGCGACACGATCCACTGGACACGAGTGGATCGAAGGCGACGCTTTCTTCCACTGGGACCGGCCGGGTCGTGGGACGCCGGCATGAATTACGTCGCCCCCGAAGTGATCGTCGGCCGGCGGATGCACTTCTACTATTCGGGGTGGAAATTCACCCACGGGGCCACCAACAACTCGGCCGGCATCGGATTGGCAACGCTGCCGCTGGACCGGATCGTCTCGATCGAACCCGTGACCACACGAGGTGCACTGACAACCCGCTTGATGAGATTCCAGGGTGAACGACTCGAGGTCAACGTCGACGCCGACGATGGCCACCTCAAGGTCGAAGTTCTTGACGAGGCCGGACAGGTCGTCCCGGGCTTCGACGTCGGCGCGTGCCGGACCATCTCGAGCGACTCACCACATCGGCGAGTGCGGTGGCGCAGGCAGAAACTGAAGCAACTGGCTGGTCAGCCGATCCGACTGAGATTCCACCTGGCAGAAGACTGCAGGCTGTTTGGCTTTCGCGTCCGATGAAACTGTCCTGCTCATCCCAGCGAGGACATTTCCTTCTGTGCCTGCATCCAGAACTCGATCTTTGACGCGGCCGGGAAACCGGCGATCATCAGAACGGTATCGAACGCCAAATACAACGCGATGCGTATTGAGAATGACCCGGCGGCGTGGCAGTCTCCCCACCCCAGCCCCGGCGTTCAACTCACGGGCGGTAACCGCCAGATCCGAACCACGCCCGCGCCCCTCGCTCGGCGGGTACCGGGAGATAAGGTGTAGCTACCTGGACGTGTCCAGCGACGAGATGTTCCAGACCTTCACCGTCGCGTCACCGCTGCCGCTGACGATCCGCTTCCCGTCCGGACTGAAACTTGCGCTGGTGACAAATTTTTCATGTCCCCTGAGCGTGTGCGTGTGCTGACCGGTTTGGGCGTCCCAGACCTTCAGCAAGCTGCCATAATAGTCGCCGCTGACGATCCGTTTTCCGTCGGGGCTGAAACTCACGCTGCGGACGCGGACAGGTCGTCCTGAATGTCCCTTGAGTGTGAGCGTCTCCTTGCCGGTTTGGGCATCCCAGATCTTCAGCTCCGAGCCGCCGCTGACGATCCGCTTCCCGTCGGGGCTGAAGCTCACGCTGCGGACAGGTCCACCGGCCCCCTTGAGTGTTAGCGTCTCCCGGCCGGTCTGAGCATCCGGGGGCAACAAGGGGCGTCCGATGCCATCGCGACAAGGTGGAAAAGTGTAATGACCAAAGAACAACGGCAGTGTAGGACAAAGATAAAAGAAACAAGAAAAATGGGGGCGAGGAGTGCAAGAACCTGCCAAGGCGCCATCAATAAACCCGCGTAAAATGCTAACCGGGCTGTTGCCGACATGGGGCGATTCCGTTCCTGCTCGAATTCAGGCAGTCCGGCAGACCCCGCCGGTTTGACTTGACAGGAGCCAATGCGTAGCTTGTGTGGACGATTAACGTCATGAAGATGCTGATCGAGATTTTTGTACCGGCCGTTTGTGTGAAGGGATCAATGATGAAGTTTGTGAAATCTCTCGGTTTGGCTTCTCTTGTCTTGGCGATGGCGGTTATCGCTACTCAATATGGAAACGCGGCCCAGAAGAAGGGCAAGAAGAGAGCAGCCACCACCAAGCAGCTAATGCAGGGAATCGTGGCAGCCAACTGTGGAGCGCTGAAGAAGGCGCTCGATGCTGGTGATGCAAAGAAGGCAACTCAGGCCGCAGCCATGCTAAACGAAGGCGGCCATCTCCTGATGGATGACGGCCGATGTCCCAGTGCCGAATGGGCCAAGGGGGCCAAGACTCTCCAAGGCTGCAGCACGGTCGTTTTGGCCAAGCTCAAGGCCAATGACATCGCCGGTGCCAAGGGAGCCTTCAAGGCGCTGACCGGTGGCTGTGCCACTTGCCACAAGGCACACAAGAAGTAACTCGCGTGATTCAACGTGGACAAGCGTTCAACAGGAATGCTTATCAAGAAGGGCCGGACCGCTGCGAAGGTGCAGTGGCTCGGCCTTCTTCTTTTGGCGAGCGAGTCGCTCCCGGTGTTCAAACCGCCAGGTTCAGAGAGATCCCCGTCGAGGGTGATCCGGCACTCAATGAACGATGCCTTCGTGCCACTCGGCACAGCCATGGCAGATATCGCCGTGCATGTTTTCCGGGGCGGTAACTGCCAGATCCGAACCACCTTGAGCGGCGTGGGGAATTGGTGCTCAGTCAGTCGCGGCATACGAAGATTCGGCCATAACGTCGGCCGAGTGAACAATCGCCAGGATGGCCCGCCTAAGATCGGCTGAGATCAGCGGCCAGGCAGTTATCACCTCGGCCAGTTCTTCGTGTGCGAGTGCCATCGGTTGACGATTGGCGTCATCGTTCCACTCCCAGGACACTCCCACGTCCTGCAGCATGTTCCATAAGCGTTGGGCTATCAGTGAGTTACGAGAATGGACCCGCGGGTTCGATTCCCGCCGCCTCCACTTCACTTTTTGGTTAGGACTCGCAACCTGACCATAAATCAAAAAAGCCCGTTGGCGAAAGCTGGCGGGCTTTGCTATTTTCCTGCGGATAGCAGGCGAAAACTGCTCTTTGCTATTTTGCCGAGCATCTCAATCGCGGCACTCACTAGCTCGGGAAGGGGACAAATTATTGAGGCTCAACTCGGCAAAAGGCTCGAAATCGCGGGACTCGGTTGAAGGGTGAGTGCCGCGAACTCCCGTGGGGTCAAAAACTAAAAACGAGTACTTTCGCCGACGAAATTCGATCTCGAATCGCTTCCTGTGAGTCGATGATTTCTGTCGATATCGATGGCGATTCCTGGCAAAGCAATCGCAGATGCTTCGAAATTATACGAAGGCGCAGCAGTAAACAGACCGATTGTGAAACCGGAAGTCGTGAGGGAATTGAACTGAGTGAACTATGCCACGCGGAGATAAGATTGAACCATGTAGATTTGCCAAGGCTGAAGAATGAATGACATAGCTTTTGAGAATTCAAAATCTTCACAGTCACGCGCTGAGCGTGCGCAAAACGGAGATTTCACCGGTAAACTTACTTCGCGGGCGGTATCTGGTAGGCATCTTCGTTCACCAGCCCCGGCTGAATCCTGATCCACCATTGATCGTATACAGTACGCAGTTGATCCACGACTTCGGGATATTCAGCGATAACGTTTTCAGTTTCGCCAGGGTCGGTCTTGAGATCGTAAAGCTCCTCGTTATTCACCAGAGTGAATCGTTTGTTCTGGATTGAAACTCTGGCGTGTTTCGATTGGGCGGCCTGACCCTGTTCCCAGGCACCAACGTGGTGAACCAAATGCCGGTCGTCCTCCCAATCGGCCGCGGGGTTCTTAAGCAGGGGAACAAGACTGCGCCCCTCTACCTGTTGCTTGATCTGATCGGTCAAAGGGGCACCGGTAATTTCCAGAAGGGTCGGCATGATATCCATTTGGCTGGTGAGTGCAGAGCATTCCGCATCGGCAGGAATATTTCCTGCCGGCCATCTGAAGAAGACCGGAACCCGCGTTCCTCCCTGATAGGGTTGACCCTTATGCCCTTTCATTCCGGCATTGTACACCCTCCAGCCCGTCGAATTCCCGTTGTCACTTCCAATGTAGATCACGAGCGTATTATCCGCGATCTCCCATTCCTCAAGCTTGCTGAGCATCGTGCCGACATGGCGATCGATATTCTCGACCATCCAATAAACTTTCGCGGTGTCTTCGGTGACTTCCGGATGCTTGCCCAGATACTTTTTGTAGTCGTTACCGGGCACATTATGGAGCCCGGTAAAGGGACCGTGAGCATCGTTAGGGGCGATATAAGCAAAGAAAGGAGCGTCTTCTTTTCGTTTCTCATTCATCCAGGTCGATGCTCTTTCAAAAAACATATCGGTAGCGTAACCGTCTTTTTTCTTCTGGCGGAC
>CAZYAZ010000051.1:0-8592 GCA_964646205.1 uncultured Planctomycetaceae bacterium
TATGCCACCGGCAGCACCCGGTATGCCACCGGCAGCACCCGGTATGCCAGCGGCAGCACCCGGTATGCCACCGGCAGCACCCGGCATGCCACCGGCAGCACCCGGCATGCCAGCGGCAACACCCGGCATGCCAGCGGCAACACCCGGCATGCCACCGGCAGCACCCGGTATGCCACCGGCAGCACCCGGTATGCCAGCGGCAACACCCGGCATGCCAGCGGCAACACCCGGCATGCCACCGGCAGCACCCGGTATGCCACCGGCAGCACCCGGTATGCCACCGGCAGCACCCGGTATGCCAGCGGCACCCGGCTCACCTGTGCCAGGTGGAGCAGGGGGGGCAATGCCACTTCCTGGTCAACCCGCCGTGCCGGCTTCACCTGCCCCACAAGCTTCGCCTCCAGAACAGCCCACCCCGGGAGCACCAGCCCCACAACCTCCACTTCCAGCTGCCGGTAGTCCCGCACCGACCAATCGCGACGATGACCTGCCGCTAATGGAGGAGTTGCCCGAGATCGAATGAGTTGCCGGTCCACTATGACCGTATTCCTTCTCTTTCGTTACAGCGTTTCACTCGCCACCCAACCCCGATCGCCACATCTCTTATGCCTCCTCTCAATCAACTCATCTTCGAACGACCGATTTACGAGTTGGAAGATCGCCTGGCGGAACTTGAGCAACAGGAGAAACCGGCATCGGAGACGAAATCGGAAATTCGTGACCTGCGGGTTCAGATCACGCAAAAACGACGCGAGATTTTTTCCGACCTGGATGCCTGGCAGATCACGCAGGTCGCCAGACATCCGGAACGCCCGCAAACTCTCGACTACCTTGAGTTGCTTTTCGACGAGTTTGTTGAGTTACACGGCGATCGAGCCTATCGCGACGACCCGTCGATACTCACCGGATTCGGAACTCTCGATTCGCTCAAGGTTCTCTTTGTCGGCCAGCACAAGGGCCGCAATCTCAAGGAGCAGGAGAAACACAACTACGGAATGGCTCACCCGGAGGGGTACCGCAAGGCCCTGGGCAAGATGCAGATGGCGGCAAAATTCGGCGTGCCGATTGTCTGCTTTATCGACACCAAGGGAGCCTACCCTGGCATTGAAGCCGAACAACGCGGACAAGCCTACGCCATCGCCTACAACCTTCGCGAAATCTCGAAACTCGAAACCCCCATCGTCTGCGTCGTGATTGGGGAAGGGGGGTCCGGGGGCGCGTTGGGGATTGGCATTGGCGATCACATCGCCATGCTTCAGTACGCGTATTATTCTGTGATCAGCCCCGAAGGCTGTGCCGGCATTCTCTGGAAAGACGTCAAGTATCGAGAGGAAGCAGCCAACGCTTTGAAGTTCACTTCCGACAATCTGTTGCAATTCGGCGTGGTTGACGAAATCATCCCCGAACCGCTCGGTGCGGCGCATCGCAATCATCGCCAGATGGCCATGACGCTCAAGGGATCTTTGATCGAGGCGATTCGAAGTTTGCAGGGACTCTCGAACGAGGATTTGCTCGAACGCCGGTACGAGCGATTTCGGAAGTTGGGCGTATTTGAAGAAACGGCTGTCTCTGAATCGGATTCAGAATCCTGAGCCGTTTTTTCCTCCGTCGCTTGGTCGGTGAGTGGGGCAGATTCAGCGCGTGCCGTTTTCTGGCGTTGGGATTCTTCAAAAGCCCGATCCATTCAGTGAGGGTCGTTTTTGTGCGCGCTGGTTTTGACCGAGTTGAATTACTGGCACAGCAACGTCCGATAATGTCTGTTATGTTAAGCTTCTGGCACATGTCGCCAATTCGAGAGTTTTGCAGTTCCCCCGCAATTTCCCACTGATTATCGCCAGTTTCCAACCGGGCCAGAGTCATCACCCCCCCTGTTGAAAACACTTCAGAACAGCCCACAACGCGGCGAACCGAGATCGTATTGGCGATCCTGGTCGTGGCTGTTCCGTTGGCCACGTGGATCGCCTGGCCACGGTTGCCGGCCACCGGCACACTTGCAGCCCCCTTCAATGGCGGTTCGATCTACCCGGCAACCACTCTCCCATTTCAACGCCAGCCCCTTGGGCCTGCCATCGAGAACCCGCCCCGGATCAGCCACGTCCAGGTGGTCGATCTCGACAACGATTCCAAGCCCGAAATCCTCGCCTGCGATGCCCTCTCCCACCGCCTGCTGACCTACCGGCAGGATGCCACTGGCGAGTGGATCGAACACCCGCTCGATGTCGACATGGCCGCTCCGGCTCATGCCACCGTGGTCGACATCGACGGCGACAATGACCGGGACATCCTGGTCGCCATTCTCGGAAACGCATTCCCCGACGACAGCCATGTCGGACGCATCCTCTTGCTCGAACGCAACGGCGATCGTTACGACCGGCATGTCCTGCTCGACGAGACCCGTCGAATTGCCGACATCCAGGTCGGCGATCTCGATGGCGACGGCGACCTGGACCTGGCTGTCGCCGAGTTCGGCTACGCCCGGGGACGGGTCCTGTGGCTCGAGAACATGGGGCAACGCCGTTTTCGGGACCACGAATTGCTGTTTGCACCCGGCACCGTCAACGTGCCACTGGCCGATCTGGACGGGGACGGCGACCTGGATATTGCTGCCAACGTGACACAGGATGACGAGGAAATCTGGGCGTTCGAGAACCGTGGCAATGGCCGATTCGAGAAACGATTGCTGCACAAGTGGCTGAACTTCGACATCGGTGGCTCGGGCATGATCACCACCGATCTCGACAAGGACGGCGACACCGACCTCCTGGTGACCGTCGGCGACAATCTCGAGTACGCCTACACCTATCCCCAGCCCTACCATGGCTGCTTCTGGTTCGAAAACCGCGGCGACTGGTCCTTCAACGTCCAACGCATCAGCAGTCTCGGCGGCACCCACGCCGCCTCGGTTGCCGATCTCGATGGCGATGGCGACAACGATGTTGTGCTGGCCAGTATGTTCAACGCCTGGTACCGCGACGACACGGCCAGCCTGGTCTGGCTCAAGAACGACGGCCACCAGAAATTCACTCACCAGCAAATCGCCTCCAGCCCCACCCACCTGGTCACCGTCGCCACCGGAGATCTCAACGGCGACCGACGCCCGGACATCGTCGCCGGTGGCTGGCACGTCATCCCGCCGTTTCGACGCCTGGGCGGGGTCACCATGTGGATCAACGGCAAGGGAGATCGGCAATGAACCGACTCCGCCTCGGATTAACAGTGCTGCTGGTGGTCGAAGTGACCGCGTGTGGCACGGCGATCGTCGGTCACATGAATCGACCCGTTCCGCCCCGCCCGCCGGTCGCCCGGATGGTCGATGCCGAGACCGCCGGCCACTTCGAGGACTTGTGGAAACAATTCGAGAACCCTCAACGTGGCGACTGGCTCATGCTGGGACAGGCCTTCTCGGTCTACGGTTTCTTTCCCGAGGCGGACCAGTGCCTTCGGCAAGCCACCCAGGTCGAGCCACAATCGGCCGACAACTGGTTCTGGCGTGGCCTGGTTCAAAACCGGCTGGGACAGACATCCGAATCGACCTCCCAACTGCGTCGGGCCAGTCAACTGGATCGACGCCACGTCGATGAGTGCCACTACATCACGGCAAGAAATCACCTGCGAGACAACTCGCCACAACAGGCCGAAGCCGAACTCCGGCAGATCAAGAGCGAACACCTGGCCGGCCACTACCTGCTCGCTTACGTGCTGGTTCATACCAGTCGCCCGGCCGAGGCGATGACGATTCTCAATCAACTGATAGCCAGGCATCCCGACGTGCACCGGATTTACCAGTTGCGTTCGCGTGCCGCTGAGATGCTGGGCGACGAGGACATGGCTCGCCGTGACCGGGAGTGGGCCGAGCGGGTCCCCGAAACGATCGCGACCGATGCTGTCGCTGACCGATTGGACAACCGATCGCCGTCTTTTGGTCTGGACAACCGTATTGTTCGAGCAGGGCGACTGGCGAATCCACGCAACCTCGATTCTGTTGCCGACGAATTGAACGAGATCCTCAAGATCTCGTTCCGCCCTCGTGTCGCCAGGCTGCTGGCCTCGATCGAGTTGCGACGAGGCCACCCTGCCCTGGCCGTTGAACTCCTGGAACAATTGCTCACACGCGACGGCGCCACCGCCGACACGTTGATCGAACTGGGACTCGCCATGCAGGCCGCCAAGATCGATCCGGTTCGGATCCACGATGTCTTCCGTCGAGCACTGCGGTACCGCCTCGATCCGGAAATCTGCCGACTGATGACCCAGCATGTCAGCCAGCACGGCAAGCAGCAGGATGTCGATCGCCTGCAAGCACTCCTCAAGCATGCCGAAGGTTTGCAGGCGTATCGCACGAACCAACTCGAGACGGCGGCCAGGTTCTTCGAACAGGCCGCACCGATCGCGCACCAGCACCAGGCCGATTCGTACTTCTTTCTCGGCGAGAGCCTGAGACATCTCGGGCGAATCGAATCCTCGCGAGCCGCTTATCGTCGCTGCCTGGAACTGCGACCACACCACGGGCGAAGCAGCCAGGCTCTTGAGATCCATGCGGGCAAGGGCGACTAGCGACGATTGCGGCTGTCGACCTGCAAGGTCACCGGCCCATCGTTAACCAACTCGACATCCATGTGCTGCTGAAATCGTCCCTCCTGGACCTCCAGCCCCTGCCCCGCCACCTCGGTCACAAAACCGCGGTACAACCCGTTGGCCTCTTCCGGCCGGGCCGCCGCCACGAAACTGGGGCGTCGGCCCTTGCGACAATCGCCGAGCAGGGTGAATTGACTGACCGCCAGAACCGCGCCACCCACCTCGCCGACATCCAGGTTCATTTTCCCGTCGTCATCCTCGAACACCCTGAGGCCAGCCACCTTGTTGGCCATCCAGACCACATCGTCCTGGGTGTCCCCCTGCTCGACACCCAGCAACACCAGCAGGCCGACCCCGATCTCACCGACCACTTCTCCGGACACGGTCACGCTCGCCCGGGACACTCTCTGGATCACCGCACGCATGTTGAATCACCCTGGTTGACTGCCCTCACCCGGAGGAAGGCGGACCACTATGACATCATTTTTCGCTCGCGGCGCCATCATGCCGGGAT
The DNA here is from genome assembly GCA_964646205.1 of uncultured Planctomycetaceae bacterium. Classification (GTDB taxonomy): domain Bacteria; phylum Planctomycetota; class Planctomycetia; order Planctomycetales; family Planctomycetaceae; genus UBA8437. Next base: position 5,090 of record CAZYAZ010000051.1, read on the forward strand.
TGCACCGCCCGTGGACCACGATGCGGCACGCATCGTGCGAGGCTGTCCATTTCAAATTGCATCAAAATCGTCCACGGCGCCGTTCCCGCGATGGCAGGATTTCCAGGCACGTTGTCCACCATCCGGTTTCGATCGTCTCGGCGAACTCCGACGGCAAGCCTTCCTGTTTCATCTCCATCGACAACCTGCGGAAGTCGTACTCCACCGGAAGAAATTGCACCCCCCTCCCCATCTTCTCGGCCACATCGACCAGCGTGTACCAGACATTGGACTGGCCATCGTTTGCCGGACGCCCGAGCACACCGACATTGACGAAATGATGACCTCGTGGTGTCTCCCGCATCCAGTGCAGTCCGGTATGAGTCCCCAGGACCAATTCGGCACCGGTCGGCTCGATCAACCGATCCAGGAACGCATCGCTCGTCGTCGACTCCCACAGAAATTCGTTCGTCCGTCGCGGACTGCCGTGGCAGAGATGCATTCGAACACCGTCACGCTCCACGTCCAGCGACCCGGGCAATTGCTTCAACCATTTCCGGTTCTCCGGGCTGGTCCTGGCCAGCGTGTAGTCGTAACTGATCTGGGCAAACAGGTTGTCGCGAGGATCGGTGTAGCCACACTGACAATCGGCGAGTTCGTTTCCGATACTGTCGTCGTAGTTGCCCTGCAGGCACACCACACCAGCGCCGCGCAGCATGGCGACGACCCGATCCGGGTGCGGGCCGAAGGCGCCCATGTCACCCAGGCAATACAGTTCCTGGGCATCGCGGCGCTGCGCATCGAGGATGGCGGCTTCCAGGGCCAGGTAATTGCTGTACAGGCCACCAAAAAATGCCAGCTTCATGTGTCCGCCCCCCCTGCCCCGCCATCCATAACTTCAAATGTCTGGCCCGACGGATTGGTGCAGATCGCACCAAATTGGTAACAGGTGGCACAGGCCCCGTGGCTCAATGGAAACGACCGGTTGGCTTCCTCCAGGGTTCCGCCCAACCGCGCGGAAGGTTCATCCAGCAAAATGGGACACACGAACACCCCGCGATCGGTCACCGTCCGACTGTGGCTACAGATCAGTTGGCCGCTGTCGTACCCCTCGAGCATTCTCTCGGAGACTCCGTCGGCGTCTTCATAGCCGCAAGTCCTGACCGCCTCGGCCCCGATCAACAACCGCGGCAACACTTTCAGTCGCGGCCGGTCACACCCGTGACGGGCCAGCACCTCGTGGAACTGCTGCAGGATCCGCTGGTCGTCGGCATCCGGCCACGTCCGGGTCATCGTGATGATCGGCAACACACCATGGCCAACCAACATTCCCACGCCTCGCATCGCCCGGTCGAATGTTCCCTCGCCGCGGATGGGATCGTTGGTGGCGGCATCCGGACCATCGATCGACACCCGGAATTCCAGGCTGAATGGCCCACGTTCCTCGGCCACCAGCAAACGCTCCAGCCACTCGTCCTTCAACACCGTCGCGTTTGTCAGGACAGTCACCGGCCCATACTCCAGGGCCAGCCTCAGCATCTCGACCAGGTCCGGGTTCAAAAACGGTTCACCGCCGGTGAAGTAGTATTCACGGACGCCCCACCGGACCGACTCGACCAGTGACTCTCTCACCGATTCCAGCGACAGAAATCCGAACGAGTCGTTATGTGGACTGCAACTGATAAAACAATGCGTGCAGGTCAGGTTGCACCGGGTGCCGGCCACCTGGAACCAGAGTTCATCCAGGCCGTCCAACTCCACGCGTCCCGCGCCGTCCTGCATGCCGCTCATGAGACCGCGCGTCCACGACCGTACTGCCCGACAAGGTGCTCGGCCACAATGTCGACCTGCCCCAGTCCAGTCTGCAACAGGAAACGGGAGTCTCGGCCATAGCTCTTGGAACCAAGAATGAAGAAGTTCGGCTCGGGTGACTGCAACGTGTCCAGCCCGGTGGCCGATTGGCCCAGGCAATCACCGGAGGCATCTCCCAACAATTCCTCCGCCAGGCGAATCGGTCCACCCGTCGCGTAACACTCGTGCACCTGCAATTCGCCATACAGCGATCGATCGGGCCGGCACCCGGTCAGCCCCAGCACGCCATCGGCTGCGATCACCTGTCGACCACGTCCCGGATCGTCGACGGCCACCGAGAAATGGCCGGGACCTCCATCGACGGCCAGCACCAGTGCTCCCGGCAACCAGTCAACCGGCGATGAGTCATCGGTTGCCAGTCGATTCGCGGCGGTCACCAGGGCAGCCCGTGCTGGCAACGGATCCTCGGCAACCAGTTCCAGTGGAGTGTCTCTCGGGCCACGAGTGATCCATGTCACCCGGGTCCCGGACGCTCCGGACAACGCCACCACCACTGTCGCCGCCGAATGCCCACCTCCGACAACCAGCATGTGACGTTTCGTGTACCAATCAGCCCCATCACCCTCGGTATCGGGAATCTCGTAGTCACCCGTTGTCATCACCCGCCGTTCGCCCGGGCACCAGATCCCCCCTGCCCCGATCGGATTGTGGTTCCCCCACGTCCCCGAACAGTCCAGTACCACATCGGCCGTCTCGACACTCTCTCCCTCGCTGCCTTCAACCAGCAATATGAACCGGTCGGCCACTTCAGATCGCCGACCAACCAGGTGATGCTTCCAGGTGGATTCACGGCTGATCGCCACGACCTGTGAGTGCTCATGAATTGCCACCTCGCCACCAATGGCTCTCGCCAGGGGTTCGAGATAACCGGTGGCAAACTCGTCGCCACTGAGCAACGCGTCGTCGCCGGGCCGTCCCGTGCCAACAGTCGTTCGCCCAGCCTGTGACGAATTCATCACAAATGGGCTGAACAATTCCACGTGCCCCCATCGCCGCACGTTGGCCGCCACCGTGCCCCGCTCGTGAACCACCGTCTCAAAGCCACTGACCGACAACCGCAGCGCTGCCTCGAGCCCGATCGGCCCGGCGCCGATCACGGCAACGCGTAACGGGCGTGTTGGGATCATGGGTTGCACCACATCGTGAGCCCCGGACGACGTCGATCAATGCGCCGAGGGAATGGCGCCATTGACTCCGGCGGTCCGGTGGCAGGCGAAGGGCTCGAGACCCACGATCGGGTCCTGGCCCAGCACAAGTTGTCTCATCAGGACGGCGGTGGCCGGAGACAGCTGCAACCCCGCCCGGAAATGACCAGCGGCAATCAGCAGGTTGTCGTGTCCTGGCACAGCCCCCAGGTACGGCAACCCGTCCGAGGCACCGGGCCTTAGCCCCGACCAGCACCGCTCGAACCTGGCCCCCGCCAAACTCGGCACCAGGTCCTCGGCAAAACGAATCAGCCCGGCCACTCCGTCGGCGGTGTTGTCCTTCTGAAATCCCACCCACTCCTCGGTCGAACCAACCAGGATCCGTCCATCAGGGCGAGGAACCAGGTACCGGGCCCCCAACCCGATCACGCGGGTGAACGGCAGCGGTCGCGCCGACAATTGGACAATCTGGCCACGGACCGGTTCGATCGACACCTCGACTCCACA
>CAZYAZ010000051.1:8692-41551 GCA_964646205.1 uncultured Planctomycetaceae bacterium
TTGTCGATGCCGGTCAGTTCGCGGAGCAACTCGGACCACTCGGGCCACAATCGACAGCTCTCTCCGCGGAGCCGATCGTAGGGATGAACAGCGGCATCCGGGTTGCCCGGCGGCAAAATCCCCGACCCGGCCCAGGACGCCTCGCGACCGAATTCCGATTGCTCGAGGACCTTGACCGAGACACCGTGGCGAGACAACTCCCACGCGATCGACAATCCGATCACGCCACCACCGACAACAACCACGTCCGTCATGCCACCGTCCCTGTGCATCGGCCTCGCCCGTCCCCGGTTATCGCTTTTTTCCAGAGAGGCTCTGGACGTAGGCTGCCGCCAGCCGTTTCAGATCAGTCGGTGCGTAAATCGCCTTGACCGACGCGGCCACTCCCGTCCCTTTCTGCAGGTTGCGTACAAAAAGTACGAACCGGGTTCCTCCCCCCGCCTTGATCATGAACGTCACCAGCGTGTAGCCCACGGCCCCAACCTGTTGAGGCGAAAACGTGCCATCGGCAAACAGGTCCTCTGGCTTGGTGATGCCCTGCAGTGCTTCGACAGCTCCGGATTTCAAGCCGGCGATGTGCTCGTTCTTGGCATCGGCCTTGGCAGCCAGGGTCAGCCCCACTCCACGGACAAGCCACTGTGGCAGGCGACTCCCACTTCGTTTCAGAAAGGCGCCGGTCATGTGATCGATCAGCTGGATCTTCATCCCGGCCGAATCGGGCGTCACCACGTCCCCCACATCCTGCAACACGATGTAGGCATCCTCGAACGACGGCGTGACCACCGAATGCCCTGTCATGGCACGAGGTGTCTGGCGATTGTGAATCACCTGGTTCCATTCGGTGTAACCAAACCGCTCCTTGAAAACGACAACCGCCAATCGTCCCTTGAACAACTGGCCGCTCTTTTCCCCGAACATCGTCCTCAACTGGCGGCCATGTTCGTCAGCCCATTCGGCAACCTGCTGCAATCGTGTCGCCGGAACATCTCCATAAACGAAGAACTCGTCGGTTTTGACGAAACGCGGGCGGTCATCGTTGGACACCCGCTCCCAGAGTTCATCGATACGTTTTTCGCGGAAGTCATTGAATTCCCCGGGCGACAACTTGGCCAGCATCGCGGCCTTCATGTCTTCATCGGTGGGAACCAGCGACCGCATCGCCACCGTCGCCGATTCGCCGTCGAACTTCGCTCCCTCCTGGATCCATGTCCGCAGGCTATTGTAGAACTCGCGGGTGATCCGACGGTTTCCCGGCGGCATTTTTTGCTTGTCCTCGTCCAGCGCCGCAACGCGTCGCCAGATGATACTTCCGTCCAGGTTCCCCGGCAGCACCACGCGGCCGCTGTCGCTACCCCGCATCAACGATTCGAAGGTTGCCAGAGAAAATCCTCCCCGACCGTTGCGACCACCGTGACAGGTGGCACACAACGTGGTCAGCGTCGGTGCAACGTCCTTGACGAACGACACCTTCTCGCGACCGGTCGCCTTGGCGATCTTGACCGTCCCCGGCTTGGGTGTTCCCTTCGGAGTTCCACCGTCGGCCGACTTCAGGCTCCGCAATTTCGTGTTGGCACCGTTGCCGTCAAACTTGGCACCCTGGGCGATCCAGTTGCCGATCGTCGCGATCTGTGTGCCGGTCAACGCGGCACCGTTTTTCGGCATCCGCTGGTTCGCATTGGTCGCGGCGATCCGTAGCATCAACGGACTGCCCTTTGGGTTGCCCGCGCGAATTGCCGGACCACTGGCCCCACCCCGGGTCAAGCCGGCGAACGTGTCCAGTCTCAGCCGCCCCGACGCCCTGGCCGCGTGACAGTTTCCACATCGCGACACGAGGATCGGAGCCACGTCCTTGACGAAACTGACAGCCTTGGACGACTCCGGCTTCGGCTTGCCTCCCCGCTTGATGGTCAACTGACGTTTCTGCAGGGCCAGGAACCGCAACAACCCGGCAACCGAACGGTCCGTGGGTTTCAGCTTGGCCGCATCGATCACCTTCTTGATCGCCGCCTCGGCCTCGCCCAGCATTTTCTCGGCATCATCGAATTTCTTGCGACGAATCAGCAACGAGGCACGCGTGATCGTGCGACGTGCGGCGGTCAATTCCCGTCGCTGCGCCACTGTTGGCGCCGAGTCGACCGGCTCGGTCACTGTCACCACCGACAGCACCGCAACCAACATCGGGATCAGTAGTTTTTCCGATCGTCTTGCCGTCATGGCATTGCAACCTCAAGTGCCCCGGTGACCAACCACGACGGGACCAGGATGTCAAAGTCCCACCGCGACAAACAGCCGTCCGACTATCCCTGTCGGTGACTTCAGTATAGGCGATCAACGAGACCGGTAAAGACCGCCCCACCCGACACTGCCGCCACAACCGACAACACACCGCTATCTCGTTGAGTCCATCCGAGCGGCTGTGCTAGCATCGAGGGACAAACACGCCTGTCTATCCCCAGTTCGATCACTTTTTCGCCGCAATGTCTGAGCCCTTGTCCCCTGCCCTGCTCGAAAAACTCGACACCCTGCTGGCCACACTGGCCGGCTATGGACGCGTCGCAGTGGCCTTTTCTGCAGGGGTCGACAGCACCGTGGTGGCACGGGCCGCCCGCGAGGCCTGCGGCGAACAGGCGGTGGCGGTGACCGCCGTCAGCGCCAGCCTGGCCACCGGCGAACGGGAACAGGCCGAGTCGCTCGCCCGGCAGATCGGCATCCGTCACGTCGTCATTGAGACCCAGGAGTTCGACAATCCCGATTACCTGAAGAACGAGCCGAATCGGTGCTACTTCTGCAAGACCGAACTCTACGACCAACTCGAACAACTGTTGCCGCAACTGGATGTCGATGTCATCGCCAATGGTGCCAACGTCGACGATCGCGGCGACCATCGGCCGGGCATGGTCGCCGCCGACGAACACGCCGTACGAAGTCCATTGTTGGAAGTTGGGCTCAACAAGCAGGATGTCCGGGACCTGGCCCAGCACTGGGACCTCCCGGTCTGGGACAAGCCAGCCATGCCGTGCCTCTCGAGCCGGATTGCCTACGGCGTTGGAGTGACCACCGAAAGAGTCCGACGGGTCGACGCGGCCGAGAGTTTCCTGCGGACGGAGTTTGGACTGACAGAATTCCGAGTCCGCCACGAGGCCAACGAACTGGCCAGGATCGAAGTCCCCGTTGACCAGTTGCCACGACTGCTCGACCCGACCAACCGGCAGGCCATCACGGCACAATTCCGAGAACTCGGATTCTCGTTCGTGACCATCGACCTCGAGGGCTTCCGCTCGGGAAGCCTCAACTCCGTTGTCGCCATTGATGACCTGCAGGTGCTCGGCGACTGAGCCAGCAGGACTAGGCGATCCCCGGAACCGGGAAGTCGGCACAGAACGTGGCAATCTCTGCCCGCACCTTCTGGCCCACCGATTCGTCGCCAGCCGCTCCCAGCACCTCGAGAATCCAGGCCGCGACCCGCTTCATCTCCCCGGTGCCCATCCCTCGCGTTGTCAACGCGGCGGTTCCAATCCGAACCCCACTGGGATCCAGCGGTTTTCTCTGGTCAAAGGGAATCATGTTCTTGTTGACCGTGATGCCGGCGCGGTCGAGAGCCTCTTCGGCAATCTTCCCGGTGAGCCCGATCGGGGTCACGTCAGCCAACACCAGGTGGTTGTCGGTCCCGCCGCTGGCCAGGTGGATCCCACCCGCGAGCAACGATTCGGCCAGCACCTGGGCATTGTCGACAACCGCCTGGGCGTAATCCCGGAAGGAGGGCTCCAGGGCTTCACCAAAGCAAACCGCCTTGCCGGCAACGATGTGACACAGTGGCCCACCCTGCATGCCGGGAAAGACCGTCCGGTCCAGGTTCCGAGCGTTTTCTTCACGAGTCAACACGAACCCCGCCCGGGGACCCCGCAACGTCTTGTGAGACGTCGATGTCACGTAATCGGCCACCTCGACGGGATTGTTGTGCAACCCGGCAGCAACCAGTCCGGCGTAATGGGCCATGTCGACCAACAGAAGTGCACCCACCTCCCGGGCAATCTCGGCGAACTTCGGATGATCAATCTCACGTGGATAGGCACTCGCCCCGGCCACGATCATCTTCGGCTTCACCTCCCGGGCCATCGTCGCAACCTGGTCGTAGTCAATCCGATGATCGTCCTCTCGGACACCGTAGTGTGCGACGTTGTAGAGTTGGCCCGAGAAATTCAGGTGCATGCCGTGAGTCAGGTGACCACCGTGGGCCAGGTCCATCGCCAGGTAAGTGTCACCCGGCTCAAGCTCCGTCAGGTAGACCGACATGTTGGCCTGGCTGCCCGAATGCGGCTGCACGTTGGCATGCTCGGCACCAAACAACTCGCAGGCACGCTGCCTCGCGATGCTCTCGACATCGTCAACGTGCTCACAACCACCGTAGTACCGCCGCCCGGGATACCCCTCGGCGTACTTGTTGGTCAACACGCTGCCGGCCGCTTCCAGGACAGCGGCACTGGTGTAGTTCTCAGATGCAATCAACTCGAGTCCATCAACCTGCCGGGCTCTTTCGGCCTGGATCGCATCCCAAACCGCCGAATCCGTTTGCTGGAGATCACTCATTGCTTGCGGGACTCCCTTCCTCGACACCCGCGTGGGCGGGTCGACTCGATCAACTTGAATTGCCGCGCCGGATCTGCGAGCCTCGTCTCGCCGGTCCATCACGACCCGATCCTCTCACTCGGGACCGTCCGTTTATAGACCTCGACACGCTCATTTGCCACTATCTCTTTCTGGTCCTTGCAACTCTCTCCTGGCATCGGCTTCCAGTGACCGACACCGCTTCAGAACCTGCCCCGCTGTCCGGTTCTCCCTGCCTGCAGGGCGAGCAGGTTGCCTTCACGGGTGTCCTGGCGTCGATGACACATCGCGAAGCGATGGACGTGGTCGCCCGTCATGGCGGAACATCCACCCAGCACGTCAGCCGAACAACCACCCTGCTGGTTGTTGGTGAGGAAGGCTGGCCCCTGGAATCCAACGGGCAACCATCGATCAAGTGGCAGGACGCCAACGAACTGACCCGCCAGGGCCACCCGCTGCGGACGATCAACGAGTCGGACTGGCTGCACCTGGTGGGACTCGACGAAACCCGACACGACATCCACCAGGCCTACACGCCGGCGATGCTCAGCCAATTGCTGGGAGTCACCGTCCACGTGATTCGTCGCTGGACGCGAGCCGGATTGATCACGCCGATTCGGCAGGTTCACCGCCTGCTGTACTTTTCCTTCCAGGAAGTTGCCGGGGCTCGCAAGCTCAGTGAACTGCTCGCCGCCGGAGTTCCCCGCAGTGAAATCGAAAAGAGCCTGGGGCAATTGGCCCCGCTGTTTCGTGACGGGGAACGCACGCTCGACCAACTCGAAATGCTCGCTCATGACTCCAAGGTCGTTTTCCGCGACAAACGCGGACTGATCGAACCGGCCAGCGGACAGCGACTTCTTGGATTCGACGAGGATGCTCTTCCAGAACAGGACGACACGGACGTCGAATTCCGCAGCCCACTGCCGATGACCAACTGGTCCCCCGAGCGACCACACAAGCATTGGAGCTTTCGGGACTGGTTCGACCAGGGACGACAATTGCTGGAAGAGGATTCGGCCGAGGAATCCATCGAGGCTTTCCGAATGTGCCTGATGGAGTGTCCCGACGAGGCCGAGGCCCACTTTCATCTTGCCGAAGCCCTCTACCGTTGTGGCCGCACCCGCGCGGCACTGGAACGCTATCACGCGGCCGTCGAGCACGACCACAACTACATCGAGTCCTGGACGCAACTGGGTTGCCTGCACGCCGAACTGGGGGAACTCGAACCGGCGCTCGAGGCGTTCGAGGTCGCGTTACGAGTGCACCCGGATTTCCCCGATGCTCACTGGCACAAGGGCGAGATCCTGCACCAGTTGGACCGCACCGACGAAGCGGTTCCACACTGGGAACGCTACCTCACGTTCGACGCCCGCGGCCCCTGGGCCGAAACGGCCCGGCAGCGACTTGCCCAGTTGGCCCTCAACACCAACGAGGGCTAGTGGCCCACGTCCTCTCCGTGCATCATGTCGTCGGAGTTCTTGACCGCCGACTCGGACGCCTGCGCGTCGTCGTCATACGAGGACACCGTGCCGACCCCCAGCCAGAAACAGAGCATCAGCGGGACAAACAGGCTGAACAACACGGCCAACATCACGCCAATTGCCCGACCCACGCCGTAGTCGACAGTCTTGAATTCTTCCACCTCGGCATCACTGAAGATCGGATCAGCAGCGGTGGTTTCGGGTGCGTCGGTCATCGGCATCTCGCCTTGTCACGCGGGACTACGTGGGGTGGTGTGATCTGGCGATGATTCTGAACCATCTCGAGGCTCCTGTCGAGGTCACTCGGAGGTCTCGGCCAACAGCCGCGTCAACGCGTCATCACCCGGATAGGGGTGTCCCAGGTGCTGACGAAAAGCCTCACCGTACTCCACGCCAATCTCGCTGCCCCGGGCGGATCCCCATCGACGGCAACTCTCCAGGTACTCGTCCATCCCGTGCTGTTTCAACAGCCACGCTCGCTGGGATTCGTGACAGGCCAGCATCTCGAGTTTTCGCTCGAACGTCCCGGTAACATCGACAATCATCCCGGCCGGCTGTGGCTGCCCGAACCAGTCGACTCCCTCGATCGCATCGACGTAATACAGGTGAGGAATCTTGTCGAGTGGCGCGGCGGGATCGTCGGCACCGGTCGTGTAGTTGGGAATCGGAGCGTTGAAGCAGGCGTCACGAACCAGCAGGCTGGTCACCTCGTGATCGGGCATGTAATCGACCGGCGGAGCGGTCAGGACAATGTCGGGACGGACAGTCCGGAGATACTCGGTCACGCGGCGTCGCGACGGATTGTCGAAGACGATCGACAGGTCCCGGAACTCGAGGCAGCGGTAGTCGGCTCCCAGCACATCCGCAGCAGATCGTGCTTCCGTCCGCCGCACCTCCGAGATCGCCTCGGCTGTCATTTCCGCGCTGCCACAGTCACCGGGAGTCATCGTTGCCACGTGCAACACGACCTGCGACGAGGCCAACCGCAGCAACGTACCGGCACACTGAAACTCGATATCATCCGGATGAGCGTGAATCGCCAGGACCGTCGTCATCGTCAGACACCTGCTGCTTCGTGGCGTCAGTCGCTCGCCGCGATCTCGGTGGGTTCGTCGGTGAGTTCAGCGTTGTACTGATTGACCTTGTTGTACATCGTCTTGAGCGCGATCCCGAGCTCCTCGGCCGCCTTCCGCTTGTCCCCATCGTGCTTCCCGAGAACACCCAGCACGATCTGCTGTTCGACCTCCCGCAATGTCATCGCCTGGTCCGGCAGAGCCACTGTCGACACCACTCCCGGACGGCTGGTCGACAGGTGCCCGGGAAGATGCTCGACAGCAATCGTCCGATCCCCAGCCATGATCACGGCGTGTTCAATTGCGTTGGCCAGTTCCCGAACATTGCCCGGCCAGTCGTGAGCCGCGAGTCCCGTGAGCACCTCGGCGGACAACTGCTCGTCGTCACCCACCGGCCGCTTCCTGGCCCGGGCCAACAACGCACCGGCCAACAACGGCAGGTCCGGCTTGCGGTCACGCAACGGCGGCAACGGAATCTCAAACGTGTTGACCCGAAAATACAGGTCCTCGCGAAACTCACCCGTCCCCACCATCTCGGACAGGTCTCCGTTGGTCGCACACACGATCCGGACATCCACGTGAAGTGGATCGTTCTCGCCCACCCTGCGGATCTCGCCCGACTCGAGAAATCTCAACAGCTTGACCTGCATAGACCGGTCGAGTTCACCCAGTTCGTCCAGGAACAGCGTGCCGCCATGCGCCACCTCGAACAACCCGGTCCTGGATCGGTCGGCCCCCGTAAAAGCTCCCTTGCGGTGACCGAAGAACTCACTCTCCACCAGGTGTTCTGGCAACGCGCCGCAGTTGACCGGCACAAAAGGCATCTCGCGTCTTGCACTCAATTCGTGAACGCGCCGGGCGACAAGTTCCTTACCGGTTCCAGTCTCGCCCAGTACCAACACGCTCGAATCGGTCGGAGCCACCCGTTCAATCAGGGTCGCGACCTGTTGCATCGCGGCGGTCTCGCCGACCAACTCGGTCGATCCTTCAATCGCCTTCAGCCGCGTTTCCAGTGCCTGGGTCTTGCGACTCTGTTGCCGCCAGTCGGCGGCCCGAGCCAGCGCCTGCTGGATATCCAGCAACTTGCAAGGCTTGTTGAGAAAGTCGTTGGCACGGTGCCGGACGGCCTTGATGGCCTGCTGCATGTCGCCATGACCGGTGTGAATGATCACGAATGTTTCCGGCGACACCTGCTTGATGTGGTCGGTGACCTCCCAGCCGGAGATCCCTGGCATTTTCAGATCGACGATCGCCGCATCGAAATGTTGTTCGCCCAAAGCGGCCACGGCGGCTTCGCCGTCCTCGCAAACGGTCACCTCGTGCCCCATCCGCGGCAACTCGATTCGCATCACCTCGCGAATCGGCGTCTCGTCGTCGACAAACAGGACTCTCAGAGGAGTCGCCATCGTCGGCCGATCGGCCTGCAATCCACCAGCGTCCCTGCTGTCCACGCCTTCGCCCACTCCCTGGTAACATCCCGGCGGTTCATCGGGATCGACCGTGACCCCGTCCGCGGCCCCACTCTTATCAGAATTCCCCATCCGTCTCAATTGTCTTCTCAGCAACACTCTCTTCCAGGCCGTCCGAAGTGGCCCGGCCCACCCAGTCCGAATCGATCTGTTCAGAGCGTCGGGGCAACTGCAAGCGGAACTGGCTGCCCTGCCCCACCCCGTCACTGCTCGCCTCGATCGTCCCACCATGGTCACTGATAATCCGGTGACTGATCGACAGCCCCAGCCCGGTCCCCTTGCCCGTCGACTTGGTCGTGAAGAACGGCTCGAAGAGATTCTCTATCGTCTCGGACGTCATCCCGCATCCGTCGTCGGCAAAATTCAACGTCACCAGGTCGGTCTGGCTGGTCAGTTCGATGTCCAGCCTCCCCCCCTCGCTGGTCGATTCCAGTGCATTGGCGACCAGGTTGAGAATCACCTGCTTGATCTGGGGACCATTGATCTCCAACTGGCACGAACTGCCAGTTGAAAACGTGATCGAACGGTCACGGAAACGGCTCATGTGCCCGACCAATGCCAACACCTCGTTGACCAGCTTGACCAGGTCGTGAGGCGCCCGCGAGGCGTCCTGGCCTCGCGAGAAGTCGAGCAGACGAGCGGTGATCTCCTGGCAACGGAACGCCTCGCGTCCGATCATTTCCGCGTACTGGCGAATCACCTTCTGCTCATCCGGCGCCGCCTGTCCCAGCAATGCCTCGAGCCGCTCCTGCAGGCTCTCGCCGGCCATCGCGATTGCTGCCAACGGGTTGTTGATCTCGTGTGCCACCCCGGCGGCCAAAAATCCAACCCCGGCCAGGCGTTCGGATCGGACCAACTGCCGGGACCGGTCCCTGACCTGGCCATCCAGGTCGTCCCGAATATCCCGAAATCGATCGGTCATCTGGTTGAACGATTCCGCCAGTTCGGCCATCTCGTCTCGCGTCGACAACTCGACGCGGTAATCCAGGTCCCCCTGTGCGACGCGACGCGCACCCTCGTGCAAAGCCCGGATGGGCTGAAACACCCAGCGGTACCCGGCGTGTACGAAAGCCACGAACAGCAGCACCGCCGCGATGGTCGAACCAATCAGCCAACGAGTTCGTGAAGCCAATGCCCGATCGGCCTCGCGCAGTCGCCCCCGCAGGCCTGCCCGGGGATCGGGCAACGACCGTGCCGTCCTCAGGCTCGCAGCGACCTGGATTCGCAACTCCTCTCGATCAACGGTGCCCAACCGCCCTGCCCCACCAAGCGAGCGACCGATTTCAACCAGTTGTCGATCCAGTTGCGCCAGCAACTGTTGTGAAACCGGCCGATTGACCTGCTGCTCCGGCGATCGCTCCAATTGCCCCCAGCGGCGGCGGTATTCGGCGAGGGCCGTCGTCGCGTCGCGATGTCGGTCGACGAGTTCCTGCCGGAGAACCCCTGTCGATTCATCAAGCAGCGGAGTGGCCAATGCCGCCAGCTCGGCTTCAAGTCGCTCGCGATCGGGCGCCTCGAAGACACTGAAGTTCAACTCGCGAACCGCCTGCCGGTACGACCACAGGCCACCCAGCCCGCTGATCGACAGCGTGGCCATCATGACCAGCACCAGCGCAAGGCCGACGACCAGCTTCCGCCGAATCGATCGGGCCAGAACCATCGTGACCTCCGTGTCCACGAACAGCGAGCAGAATTGCCGCCGGAGTCTATCATCCAGTTTCAGGCATCGGCAAGAGGACGGACGGAACGGTCTTGCCGTATCACGCGGTCCGGAATTATTATCCCGCTCCGCGTGACGTGTTGGAGCCCTTTCGTGACAGTCCCCCGCCAGAACACCCTGCTGGTCGCCATGCTGCTGGCGACAATTTCGTGCGGTTGCGTGCATCGCCGCCTGACAATCCGCAGTCAGCCCGACGGGGCCCGCGTGTTTGTCGACGGCAAGGAAGCCGGATTCACTCCGACCGCCGTTGACTTCACCTACTACGCCACCCGTGAAGTGCGGCTGGTGAAACCCGGGTTTGAAACAAAGACCGAAAAGGTCCGCATTTCAACTCCCTGGTACCAGATGCCCCCGCTCGACTTCGTCTCCGACAACTTCTCCCCGGGCCACGTCTCGGACCGCCGCGAGATCCAGTTCACGCTGGAACCGCAGGTCGTTGTCCCGCAGAACGAATTGCTCGACCGAGCCAATTCCCTGCGAACGGAATCCCGGATCGGGAAGTAGCTCCCTAGCGGGGATTCGCTGGACGGCGTCCCGCAGACCTCGGAACTTCCTTCACCCCGGCACTGCCCTTCAAAGCGCCACGGACACCCAGCAATTCGGGATGTCGTGCCACCTTGTCGCTGAAGACCCGCAGGTCGCGAATCACCGGTTCGATATTTTTCAGCAGCACCGAGAGTGACGCCGCCGAATCGTTGAGATTGCGATACAGTGTCGGATCACGAGCCAAACGATTCAGTGACCCCTCCGGGGTGTTGACCGTCCGCGAGAATCGCGACAGGTCACCAGTCAGCGTCTCAAGATTCCCCAGCGTCTTGTCGAGCCGACCGACGATCGAACCACCACGCCGCGCCAGCGGATCTGTCACTCCCTGCAGGTTCTCCAGGTTTCCATTCACGGTCAGCACCGTCGTCCGGACAGCTCGCAGCGTCGATTCGGTCTCACCAACAAGCCGTGGCAGCGCTTCCAGGGAACGCTTCAGGTTCTGTTGCTGACGAGGATCGCCAAGCACCTGGTTGGCGTTGGCGAAGAGATCGTTGGCCGTGGCCATGGTCCGGGAAAATTGCCCCAGCGCATCGGCTGATTGGCTGATCGCCCGCTCCAGTTCACCACGACGTCCACCGACCAGCCCGTTGATATTTTCGGCCACGTCGGACCACTGGCGACTTGTCGCCTCGAGAGAAGTCATCGTCGTCCGCAGTTGTTCATCCAGTCGAAAGACCAGCTGCATCGGGTCGACTGCCGATTCTCCCTTCAACAGGTCCCCACTCCGAACCTTGCGACTGCGCCCACCCGGAGTGAATTCGACGGTTGTGTCACCAAACAGGCCCCTCACCAGCCGTGGCCGGGCATCGGTACAAATTCCAAAACGCGGTTCGAGATCGACGACCACCCGGGTGCCCCCGCGACGGCGATCGATCGACACGTCGCGAACCACTCCGATCGCAACGCCGTTCATCTCCACCGGCCCACCCGGCTGAACACCGGCGGCAGCGGGAAAGTGAATCGCCACCGTCGTGGGCTTCTGCCACAACGACCGAAAATCACCGAATTGCAAGATCATCACCGCGGCGCACACGCCCGAGATGATCACCATCAGGCCCACACGGAATTGCAACTGTCGTTCGGTCATCCCGCTTCCCTCTCCAACGCCGAGGCGCCGCCCTGCATGAATGCAGACACTCGCCGATCATCCGTCGCCAAAGCCTCGGCAACGGTCCCGGAAAAAATGGCCTGGGGCTCGTCCGCGGAGAGCCTCGAGACCGGCTCGAGCATCACCACGCGGTCAGCCACGGCCCGCACTGTCGACAGGTCATGAGTGACCACGACACTGGTCACCGGCCGCCGTTGACGAACCTCGCAAATCAATCGATTGATCACCCCGGTCATCACCGGATCCAGGCCGGTCGTGGGCTCGTCATAGAGCATCACCGACGGCTCCATCGCCAGCGCCCGGGCCAGCGCGACCCGTTTCCTCATCCCACCGGACAACTCGGCCGGCTTGTTTGTACAGATCTCACCGGACAAGCCCACTTCCTCGAGTCGATCGATCACGACCGAGCGAATCATCTCCTCGTCCCGCTCGCCCACTTCCCGCAGCCCAAAAGCGACGTTCTCAAAGACATCGAAACTGTCGAACAGGGCCGAGTTCTGGAAGAGGTACCCGAACATCAGTCGTCGCTGTTCCCGTTCCCGCACCTCCATCTCGCCCACGGGCTGTCCGCTCCAGTGCACCTCGCCAACTGTTGGCTCCATCAGCGACATCATCAGTTTCAGCGTCACACTTTTTCCGCATCCGCTTTCACCAATGACCACCAGTGTCTCGCCGTCGCGAACTGCAATCGAGAGATTCCGCAGCACCTGCTGGTCCCCGAACCGACGTCCCACCTCGCACAGTGACACCGGATGCACGTCCACCCGGCGATCCGAGGCCGGTGGAGACGGGGCAGGAACTGGCGATGCAAAAGCCGACATCAAAAAACGTCCCAATTCTGTCAAATCGAGAAAAGTGAAAGATCGCTCCGGAGCCAACTACAGGAGAGACGGGGGCGCGGGATAGGCCATGCGGTAGCTGGTGTCCAACAACAGGCCGAGAAAGAAGTCGAGAGCCAGGATGGCGACGAACGACACGACAAACGAGACCGTCGCCGCCCGCCCCACGCCCTTGGCACCCGCCTCGCAATGAAATCCGTGATAACACGACACCAGCGCAATCGCCCCACCAAAAAACACGCTCTTGACCAATCCTGTTGTCACGTCGAATGCCGTGACGAACGACCGGCTGTGGTTCCAGTAAAAATGGCTGTTGACGTCCAGCGCCTGGGTCGAAAAGACCCAACCGCCGATGATCCCCACGGTATCGGCGACAATCGTCAGCACCGGGATCAGCAGGAAGCAGGCCAGGAAACGGGGCACCACCAATTGCCGCACGGGATTGGCTCCCAGCGCACGAATGGCGTCGATTTGCTCGGTCACACGCATCGTCCCCAACTCGGCCGCCATCGCACTGCCCACCCGACCGGCCAGCATCGTCGCCGCCAGAACCGGGCCCAGTTCCTTGACCAGCGAGACGTTGATCACCGAACCGATCCGGGTTTCCATCCCCAGGTGGTGAAACGAGGCGAACCCCTGCACGGCCAGGACCATGCCGATGAACACGCCGGTGACCACCACCACGGGAATGCTGCCGACCCCGACGTTGTACATCGTTTCGAGCATCACCCGGCGACGCGATCGGCCCACGATCACCTGGCGCAGCACGCCAATGGAGAACAGAGAGAAGTCTCCAACGCCCTCGACCACCGACAACACGGCAGCACCGAGCCGGTGAATCGGAGTACTGGAGGACCGTAAAACTGGAATTGTCGCCATCGCGGGGCTCTCGACGACTGCGGGAAGCGGAAACCTAGTCGATTGCCCCTACCGGGGCGATACCAGTTCGGAGAACCGAACAATGCCAATGCCGGTCCGCTGTTGCTTTCCGAATCGCCCTTCCTGCTGGTACAATCCAACGCACTTGTGGGCCACGGTTTGGCCCGTACACCTTCGGGATGATCGTGGAGGAGACTGGCATGCGGAGCTTGATCGCATTCTTGACATTGACGCTTCTGGTCGGCGGACCGCTGGGAGCCATGGCCCAAGAAGACAAAAAGGCCGACAAAAAGGCCGAAAAGAAGACCGAGAAAAAGAAAGAGGCTCCCCCGAAGGTTGTCCTCACCGCAGCCGAAAAAGCGGCCGTCGCCGCGATCAAGAAATTCGGTGGCTCGGTACTCGAGGTCGCACAGAACGATGGTCGGCTCGATGTTGCCTACCACCTGGCCGACGGCAAGATCGGTGACAAGCAACTCGCGCCGCTCAAGGCGATCAAGCACATCCATTCGCTGAACCTGCGAGGGACCGAGGTCACCGACGCCGGCCTGGCATCAATCGCCGGCCTGGGTGGACTCGAACGACTTCACCTGGAAAAGACCAAGGTCACCGACGCTGGCCTGGCCCACCTCAAGGGACTCTCCAACCTCCAGTACCTCAACGTCTACGGCACCGCCGTGACCGACGGTGGTCTCAAGCACCTCTCGGGACTCAAGAAACTCAAGAAGCTCTACATCTGGGAAACCAAGATCAGCGAGGGCGGAATCAAGTCGATCAAGACCGCCGTGGCCGGCCTGAGAGTGATCCCGGACCCCGAGATCGAAAAACGACGGGCAGCAATCGACGCCAAGCGAGCACTCGCGGCCCTGAAGACCGAAACGGAAACCTCCGCCAAGAAGGCCACCGAATCGAAAAAGACGTCCGACGCCGACGCCAAGGCTTCGACCGCCGCCGCCAAGGCATCCACTGACGCCGCCAAGGGTGCCGCCGATGCCAAGACCAAGGCCACCGCTGCTGCCAAGGCCCTGACCGACGCACAGGCCAAGGCCAAGGACGCCAAGACCGACGACGACAAGAAGACGACCGCCGAGGCGGTGAAGAAGGCGACCGCGGCCAAGACGGCTGCTGACAAGGCCAACACCGACGCCACCAAGAAGGCCGCCGACGCCAAGAAGAAAGCTGACGACGCCAAGAAAAAGGCCGATGCCAGCAAGAAAGCATCCGACGCGGCCACCAAGGCTGCTGCCGATGCCAAGAGCAAGTACGAGAAGGCCGTCAACCCGCCGGCCAAGAAGGAAGTGAAGAAGGACGCCAAGAAAGACGCCAAGAAGGACAAGAAGAAGTAGCCAGGCAGGCCGCTTCCAGACTCGTCCCTTTAAGACGTGTTTTACCGGCCCGGTGGTCATCATGACCGCCGGGCCGTTTTTTGAATCCAGTGGCACTCGCTCGAGACACCCCGACAAGAGATTCCTCCGATGTCCAACACCACCCCCCTGCTGCCCCGTTTCCTGGTCTCCAGCCTGCTTGTCGCAGCAACACTGGGAGCCTCGCCAGTCGCCGCCGCCGACTCGCTCGTACTCAATCCCAGCGACCACATCGCGATCATCGGCAACAACCTGGCCGACCGCATGCAGCATCACGGATGGCTGGAGACATATCTCCAGGCCGAGTTTCCCCAGCACCGGCTCACGATACGAAACCTCGGTTTCA
Source organism: uncultured Planctomycetaceae bacterium (assembly GCA_964646205.1). Classification (GTDB taxonomy): domain Bacteria; phylum Planctomycetota; class Planctomycetia; order Planctomycetales; family Planctomycetaceae; genus UBA8437. The sequence goes on from CAZYAZ010000051.1 coordinate 24,120, forward strand.
CCGGTGACGAGGTGAAGACACGGCCCCGTTCGGCCAACTTCGGCAATCCCGACCAGTGGCTGACCAAGGTCAAGGCCGACGTCGTGTTCTGCTTCTTCGGTTACAACGAGGCACTGCGTGGCCCCGACGGCCTGCCCGCCTTCCGCAAGGACCTCGCCGACATGCTCACCGGCATGAAGGGCCAGAAGTACAACGGCAAGTCCGCTCCGCGGGTCGTCGTGTTCTCGCCCATCGGCCACGAGAATCTCAACAGCCCCCACCTGCCCGACGGCAGCAAGAACAACCGCAACCTGGCCCTCTACACCCAGGCCATGCAACAGGTCTGTGCCGCACAGAAGACTCATTTTGTCGACCTCTTTGCGACGTCTCGACAACTCTATGCCGAGAACGCGACCCACCTGACCCTCAATGGCATTCACATGCTGGACCATGGCAACCGGCTGCTGGCCGGCGTGATCATGAGACAACTCTTCGGCAGCACAAAAAGTGACCTCCGCGACAGTGCCGAGATCGAGAAGTTGCAGGCTGCCGTGCTCGAGAAGAGCTACCACTGGTTCAGTCGCTACCGGGTCGTCGACGGCTACAACGTCTTCGGAGGTCGCTCGCGACTGGCCTGGTTCGGCCAGTCCAACGCCGACGTGATGCAACGCGAGATGCAGATCTTCGACGTGATGACCGGCAACCGCGACCAGTTGATCTGGGCCGTCGCCGCGGGCCGCAAGCACAAGGTCGTCGACAACAACATCCCCGGTTTGCTGCAGGTCAAGACGAACAAGCCGGGCCCGCTGGCCGGTGGACGGCATGTCTACCTGGGTGGTCGCAAGGCCATCGAGCGGATGCGGGTGGCCAAGGGCATGGAGGTCAACCTGTTTGCCTCGGAAGAGAAATTCCCCGAGTTGGTCAACCCGGTCCAGATGGCCGTCGACACCGACGGACGTCTCTTTGCCTCGGTCTGGCCGTCCTACCCGCACTGGAACCCCACCAAACCGCGAACCGACCGCATCCTCTGCCTGCCCGATGACAACCGCGACGGGGTGGCCGACCGCTGCGTGATTTTTGCCGACAAGTTGAACAGCGTCACCGGGTTCGAGTTCTGGGGTGGCGGCATGCTGGTCGCCGCCGCACCCGAGATCTGGTTCCTCAAGGACACCGATGGCGACGACAAGGCCGACGTCAAGATCCGCATGCTCCAGGGCATCTCCAGTGCCGACACGCACCACTCGGCCAACGCACTGGTTGTCGGCCCCGACGGCTGGCTCTACTGGTCACGCGGCATCTTCAATATCGCCAACATGGAGACCCCGACCCGCACCTACCGGTCGGGCCAATCCGGGGTCCACCGTTTCAACCCGCGGACATTCGAGGTCGAGTTCCATTTCCCAATCGGCCCCAACCCACACGGCGACTGCTTCGACCGCTGGGGATTCCAGTTCGCCAACGACGGCACCGGGGGCACCGGCAGCTACGTCAACGTCGGCAAGGGACGGGGCAACAAGCAGTGGTTCCGCAAACGGGTGCGTCCCGTCGCCGCCACCGGCATCCTCTCCAGCACACACTTCCCCGAAAACACCAACGGCAACTTCCTGATCTGCAACACGATCGGGTTCCAGGGCGTGCTGCAGCACGAGGTGAAGTTCAACGGGGCCGATATCACGGCGACCGAGATCGACCCGATTCTCGTTTCCACCGACCCCAACTTCCGTCCCACCGACATCGAGATCGGTGGCGACGGCGCACTGTACGTTTCCGACTGGTGCAACGTCCTGATCGGACACATGCAGCACAACATGCGCGACCCCAACCGCGACCACGCCCACGGCCGCATCTACCGGGTCAGTTACCCGGGGCGTCCATTGACGCCGGCCATCAAGATGAAAGGCCAGCCGATTGCCAAGGTCTGTAGCAACTTCTTCTCGCCGGCCAACGGAATCCGCTACCGTGCCCGACTGGAACTCAGCGGACGACCCACCAACGACATCGTCGCCGCTGTCGGTGGCTTCGCCAAAACACTCGACGTCAACAAGGTCACGCCCAAGCGGGATGAAGCCCAGGCACTGCTGGAATGCCTGTGGGTATTCGAAGAACACCGCGTGGCCAACCAGAGCCTGTTGCTTCGGGTCCTGGAAGCCGACGAAGAAAAGATCCGCGCCGCGGCCATCCGCACGCTGGGACACTGGGGCGAGAAGGTCCCCGGTTGGCAGAAGATCCTGGTGGCCGGTGCCCGGGACAAGTCGCCGCTGGTCCGGGCCGAGGCGGTCAAGGCATCCGTGTCATTCGAGCGCCTCGCCGCTGCCGAGGCGGTGTTCGAGGTGGCCACCCGTCCCACCGACCCGGAACTCACCAATGTCCTGAACTTCGCACGCAGCCAACTGTCGGTCGACAAGATCGTCCAGGAGGCCGTCGCCTCGGGCAAGCCGCTCTCCAAGGCCGCCCAGTCCTACGTGCTCCGCAACGCCAGTGTCGCCGACCTGCTGAAGCTGAAGCCCACCGAGGCGGTTCACGAGGCGATCCTGTCGCGGCCCAACGTCCCGGCCGCCAACCTCAAGAACTCACTCGTTGCACTCGCCTCGATCCGAAAAACAGCCCCCACCGGGCTGCTGCTGGATCTCATCGAGGAACGCGACACCAAGAGCCCGGCCGCCGGGCTGGCCGCCATCGGCCCCCTGCTGGCTTCCCAACCGCAAAAAGACCTGGCCGCCGTGTCCGAGCGGATCGAAAAACTCGCCGTCTCGAGCAAGAACGATACGGTCCGGCGACTGGCCTACGTGGCCTGGATCGCCGCCGACGGCACCGGTGACGACGCGTTGCTGGCCGCCTCGACCAGCAAGACTCGTTTGCGAGACTTCCTCGACGCCGTCCCGGCCATCACCAACGCCAGGCTCCGTGGAAACCTCTACAACAAGGTCCAGCCCCTGACCGTCGAACTGCCCACGACGCTGAAATCCGAACAGTCCGGATCGGCACTGGTGCAACAGGGCATCAAGGTCGACTACTTCTTCCCCAGCGGCAAGAACGTCGCCGTTGAAACGCTGGCCGCCATGAAGCCCAAGGGGAGCGGCATCGTGCCGGCCATCAAGAAGGACGTCCCACAAAAGAAGCAGAACGACCGGTTCGCCCTGAGATTCACCGGGTCGATCCACGTCCCCAAGTCCGGTCGCTACACCTTCTTCACCACTTCGGACGACGGTTCTCGGATCTACGTCGGCAAGAAACTGGTCGTCAACAATGACGGCCTGCACGGGATGATCGAGAAGTCCGGGGCGATCAACCTTCCGGCCGGTGCCCACCCGCTGATCGTGACCTACTTCGACAACGGTGGAAGCGACGGGCTGGCGGTCAACTGGCAGGGCCCCGGATTCGGCAAGCGGGCGATCCCGTCCTCGGCACTGTCCGTCGGTGGTGGAGAAACCCTGCACGACGTCGCGATCGGGGCCCTGGCCTCGATCCCCGGCCACGACGCCCAGAAGGTCACCGACCTGGCGGCGCTGGTCAAGGCCGGTCGCAATCGTCCCTCGGCCATCCGGGCACTCCGGGGCGTGGCGGTCAAGAACTGGCCGGCGATCGAGATCGGACCGGTCGTCGACAACCTGGTCGGTTACCTCAGTGGCATGCCCGCCAGTTTCCGCACCGGGCCGGCCGCCACCGACGCCATCGCCCTGGCCCGTTCCCTCTCGGCCCGGCTCAAGCCCGCCCAGTCCCAGGCACTGCAACTGCGGCTCAAGAATCTCGACGTGCGGGTGATTGCCATCGGCACCGTGCCGCACCGGATGATCTTCGACAAGGAGAACATCGCGGTCCAGGCCGGCAAACCTGTCGAGTTCCGATTCACCAACACCGACAACATGCCCCACAACTTCGCGATCGGACTGCCCGGCTCGCTGGAGGAACTCGGGGTCCTGGCCGAAAAGACCGCCCGCGACCCCGACGCCATGGCCCGACACTACATCCCCAAGAGCGACAAGGTGCTGCTGGGCAGCCAACTGCTACAGACCGGTCAAACCCAGGCTCTGAGTTTCAAGGCCCCGACCAAGCCGGGCGTCTATCCCTACGTCTGCACCTACCCCGGCCACTGGCGACGGATGTACGGCACACTGTATGTCGTGGCCAACCTCGATGAATACCAGGCCAACTCCAAGGCTTACCTGGCCAAGGCCAAGTTGCCGATTCGCGACGAACTGCTGAAAACCAGCACCCGTGGTCGTGAATGGAAACTCGCCGAGTTGTCGCCGTCGATCCAGCAACTGCCCGAGGGTCGCGCTTTCATGGTCGGCAAGCAACTCTTCAAGGTCGCCAACTGTGTTGCCTGCCACAAGCTCAACAACGAGGGCCAGGTCTTCGGACCCGACCTGGCCAAGCTGGGCACGCTGGCCAACGAAAAGAAAAAGCACTCGCCGCAGTACATCCTCGAATCGATCCTCAACCCATCCAAGGACATCGACAAGAAATTCCAGTCACAGGTCTTTGTGCTGGACACCGGCAAGGTCATCACCGGAATGGTGGTCAAGGAGACGCCCAAAACGTTCGAGGTCGTCATCGACCCGCAATCCAAGGGACGCCCCACGGTGATTCAGAAATCCTCGATTGACGACCAAACCGCCTCCAAGACTTCCATCATGCCACTGGGATTGCTCAACAAGCTCTCGCGAGAAGAGATTCTCGACCTCATCGCTTACGTCTACGCCCGGGGCGACAAGTCCAACTCGTTGTTCGCTCACGAGCACGAACACGGCGACAAGAAGTAGCCCGGTCGGTCACCGGCGGAGCCGCACCACGCAGTAGACCAGGAACCCTGGCACGGTGAACCGGACCCGTCGTCCCGTGCGGCTGAACTTCAGCTTCACCGCCCCGGTCTTCTCGGGCGACAGTGCCTCGACAACACCAACATCCAGGCCCTCGGGCAACAGCACATCAGCTGTCACGCCCGTCACGGCAATCGGCTTCTCGTCCTTGATGCCGCCACCGGCGCTCGGCTTGCCATCCCCTCCCCGGGGCGGTTCTGTCCGGTTGTAGTTGACCAGGTGCAGTGTGAGTTCGTTGCCCACTGCCGGCCGGCTGGCGGAAATCCGTACCGTGTAGGGTGCCTGGAAGTGACTGGGCTTCTGGTCCGATGACGCCGAGCCCCCCTGCCCCGCCTGGCCTCCCTCGCCCCGCAGCACCCGCCGGTACCCGGACAGCCGCTTGACCGTGGCCAGGTCGTCGGGCAACACATCAAAGAGCACGTGATCGTCCAGCAACTTGCGACCTGCCTGGCGAAAGGCCTCGACCGGTGCAACGTCTCCCTGGTGCACGGCCTTGCGAGGAAACAGCAACACGTCCTCGGCATACGACCGGTTGCCACGGAACAGCGAATCGTGCCTGCCCAGGAACTGGTAATAGCGAACAATCTCGCGACGGGCCTCCGGATCAGTGAACCGGGTGTAGAACCCCATCGGTGCCCCTCCGTTGGCCGCCAGTTCGGCGATCGCCACGCGGATCCTGGTGCTCTCGTACTTCCCCAGCGTGAACGGTTTGTCGTCGAAAGCTCCACGAATGTAACGGGCCTGCAAGGTGCCCTCGCCGAGAAACCGTTTTCCCAGGTCGGTGAAGAACGCCGCCGAGCCGGTGCTGTACCACAGGTAGGTCTCGTCGCGGCCCCACACGTCACCGGGCAACAGGCAACGTTCATCGCCCGAGATCTGGCCAAAATCTCCCAGGTGATTCCACTGCGCCGAAATCAGATCCGGCTTCAACGATCGTCCGTACTTGTGGAACACCTCGTCGAACACCTGCTTGTTGGAGATCTGTGACCAGCGCAACATCTCGCGACGCAACGGACTGCTCTTGGCCGGATCGTGCCAACTGACAATCTCTTTGAACTGGTGAGTGGCCAGGTCGGCGATGCCCAGTTCCTTGAGTTGCTTCCCGGACAATCGATCGGCCAGGTACGTGCGGAAACCCGACTGGCAATGCGTGCACAGGCAATTGTGGCGATAGAAATAGTTGGCGATGAATCCATCGAGCCCCTGCCGGATACCGTGGCGAACCCAGGCCTTCAGCACCTTCTGCCAGCCCGGGTTTCTCAGGCACGCCCAGTACTCGCGCATCCCACCGATGCCGTATCCCTTTTGAGAAATCGGCTTGCCGTCGGGACCGCGTTCCAGCAGGTCGAGTGGATCCTTGACCGGTCGTGGCCCCAGCACGTTCTCGTCCCACAGTTCCTCGTAGAACTTGAAGAACCCGGTCGGCGGCTTGCCGGCCTTGCTGTTGCGGGGATCCCCCACCAGGAATTCGACGTTGAAATGGCCGATGACCTTCGCATCCATCTGGTGAATCAGCCGGTTCCGCTCGGCAAACCACTTGCCACAGGCGTCCAGTCCCCGGACAGGAAAGTGAGCCGGGTATCCGCCGAAGGCCTTCGTATGAGCCAGGCTCCAAAAGTGGCCCCCGTAAAACCCCAATTGCACGACGTCGGGTCGGGCCTCGCGCAGAAACGGCAGGTAGTCGGCGTGGTTGTACTGGTGCCAGTGAGCCACCATGCGAGTGAATTCGAAACGACCGCCCGGATCGGCGGACCGTGCTTCAGGCACCATCGTGGTGAACAGGGAAACAAGAACGGCTGCCAACATCGCAACCACTCGTGTGGAATCTCTCACAACCAGTCGCCAGTTCACGGTGATGCCCATCGGATACAGGATGCGGTAAACTACGCCCACAGCCTATCCGGCCCGGTGACCGGATCCCAGTACGGCGAGACGACACGATGACAGCCAGCGCAACCATCGAGCATGCAACCGCGATCCGAGATTGGGGGTATTGCATCGTGCCGGACGTGATTCCTGGCCCTCGTTGCCAGGAAATCGCTGACAGCGTTCGGCACACCGTCGACCGACTCTCCGGGACCTACCCCTGCCCCGAGAACATCGGCTTTGTTCCCGGATTGATCAACCACGACCAGTCGTTCGCCGAGCACCTGGCATCGCCCCGCCTGCTGGACCTGTGCGAGCAGTTGCTTGGCCACAACATCCGGATCACCTTCACCTCGGCCATCATCAATCACCCGGGCAACCAGCGAGGCGACTGGCATGCCGACTGGCCGTTCAACCAGAAGAATGCCGGACATGTTCCGGCCCCCTACCCCGACCGGATCATGCACCTGACCATGCTGTGGATGATCACCGAATTCACCACCGACAATGGCGCCACGCTGATCGTTCCCCGCTCGCACCTGGAACCCACCAACCCGACAGCCGCTGACTGGGACGGACCGACCAACCAGCCCTTCAACACCGAGCGACCTGCCGAGGGGGCAGCCGGTTCGGTGCTGGTGATGGACAGTCGCATGTGGCACACGACCGCGCCCAATCAGACCGGCGCCGATCGCGTGGCCCTGGCCGTCCGTTACGGTCCCTGGTGGCTCAACACCGAGATCCTGCGACCCGGCTCAACCACCCGACAACAGATGGTCGACGAACCCGATCTGACTGACAACCAGGTTCCCTCTCTCCCACGCGATGTTTACGATCGACTGCCCGGAAACGTGCAACCTTTATATAGACACTGGATCGAACCATGACGCTCGTTCGCACCGTTTTGTCCGTCACCCTGCTGACGCTCGGACTTCTTGGCCCCACGACGCTTGTGGCTGCACCAAAAACATCACGTCCCAACGTCATCCTGATCATGACCGACGACCAGGGTTACGGCGACCTGGCCTGTCACGGCAACAAGATCCTCAAGACTCCGGCTATCGATCAACTGCACGGCCAAAGCGTTCGGTTGACCAATTACCACGTCGACCCGACCTGCTCGCCCACCCGCTCGGCGCTGCTGACCGGTCGGTACTCGACCCGGACCGGCGTCTGGCACACGATCATGGGCCGGTCGATGATGCACACCGACGAGGTGACCCTGGCCGAGGTGTTTACCGCGGGCAACTACCGGACCGGCTGTTTTGGCAAGTGGCACCTGGGCGACAACTACCCACTGCGGCCCCAGGACCAGGGTTTCCAGGAAGTGTTGGTACACGGCGGCGGCGGAGTCGGTCAAACACCCGACTTCTTCGGCAACAACTACTTCGACGACACCTACTGGCACAACGGCCAGGTGGTCAAGCAGAAGGGATACTGCACCGACGTCTTCTTTGACGCGGCACTGAGATTCATCGACGGCAAGTCGAAAAACGGCGGCGGTGACAAGCCGTTCTTCTGCTACATCCCGACCAACGCCGCACACGGCCCGTTCCTGGTCGCCGACAAGTACAAGAAGCCGTATCTGGCCGCCGGTGTTCCGGCCAGGCGAGCGGCCTTTTATGGCATGATCACCAACATCGACGAGAACGTCGCGCGGCTCCGCAAGCACCTGGCCGCATCCGGCCTGGCCGACAACACGCTGCTGATCTTCACGACCGACAACGGCACCGCCGCCGGAGCCGGCCGTGGGGGCGGATTCAACGCGGGCCTGCGTGGGACCAAGGGATCGGAATTCGACGGCGGTCACCGTGTCCCGTGTTTCTGGCACTGGCCCGATGGAGGCATGGTCGGTGGCCGCGACGTCCCGCATGTCACCGCTCACGTCGACATGCTCCCGACGCTCTCTGCCATCTGCGGACTCAAGCCGCCCACCGACCGCACGATCGACGGCACCAGCCTGGTGCCGCTGCTCAAGGGGAACACGCAGGGATGGCCCGCACGCACGCTGTTCGTCCACTCGCAACGCCTCGAATTCCCCACGAAGCTTCGCAAGTGCGCCGTGATGACCGACCGCTGGCGGCTGGTCAACGGCAAGCAACTTTTCGACCTCGACGCCGACTACGGCCAGAAGACCAACGTCGCGGCCGAGTATCCCGGGGTCGTCAAACAACTCTCGGGATCCTACGACAAGTGGTGGACCAGCATCGGCACCCGTTTCAAGGATTACGTCCGCATCGGGCTGGGCCACAAGTCGGACAACCCGGCCCTGTTGACCTGCCACGACTGGCACACCAATAACGGCCCGGTGCCGTGGAACCAGGGTCACATTCGTTCGGGCCTGAAGGCCAACGGATTCTGGGCGGTCACCGTCACCCGGTCCGGCAAGTACCGCATCACGCTGCGGACACGTCCTCCGGGCATCGACCACCCATTGGCGGCCGCCACGGCCAAGCTGGTCATCGGCAAGACCACCCGGGAACAACCCGTCGCGGCCGACGCCACCTCGGTCAGCTTCACCGTCGAACTCAAGGCCGGCGACGCACGTCTGCAGACCACGCTGACCCCAAAAACAGGCAAGTCACGGGGCGCGTACTTCGTCCAGGTCGAAGCACTCTAGCCAACGGCCGGGTCACTCGACCGGCAACTCGAAGCACGCCATCTCGTCGGCATTGCGAACCAGCAACCGGTCCCCCACCAGCACCGGGTGGTTCCACGTCTTGGACTGCAACGCGGTGAACTTGCCCAGTTCCCGGAATCGCTCGGGCGTGGCCTCGACCAACGCCACGTGCCCCTTCTCGGCCTGCACCACGATCAGGTCGCCCACCAGCAGCAGTTGACCGTAACCGTAACGGCCCCGCTTCCACCGGCGACGTCCGGTTTCGAGATCCAGGCACACCAGGATCCCCTCGTCCAGGCCATAGACATGGCCGTCATGAACCACCGGATCGTTGAACTTGCACTTCATCAGCTTGTTCTGCCACAGCGTCGTCGTCGACTTGCCGTCGACACCGACCTCAAGCAGCGCAGCGCCCTGGCCATAGCCACTCGAGATGAACAACCGCCCCGGTGACACCGACACGGGCAACGCCGCATTCACCCTGGGCCCATTGGTCCATGGCACGTGCCACAACTCGCCACCGTCCTCGATACCATAAGCCGTCAGCCCATCGCCGCCGAAACACAACACTGTCGGCTGGCCATTGATCTCGGCCAATCGCGGTGCCGCGTAACTGGCCGGCCGCTTGCCACTGGCCCAACTCAGTTCCCCCGTCCCGGCATCAAAGGCGGCCACGCCCCCCTCGGCCCCACCGGGAATCACGATCACTCGTCCATCCACGACCAGCGGCGACCCCGACATGGCCCAGTCGAGATTCAGGCCCGATGTCACCTCGAGCACATTGGGCGGATTCTCCCAGGCCGACTCGCCCGTCGCCGCATCCAGGCAATTCAACCGACCGTTGGCACCCAGCGAATAGATTCGCGACCCGGCGAAGGTCGGGGTGGCTCGCGGCCCCGGCCCACCCATCGCCTCGTTGAAACGATCGTTGTCCCTGTGAGCCCAAAGCGGTTCACCGGTCTGAAGATCCCAGCAGCTGACCACCTCGATCTTGTCCCGTTGCTCCTGCGTGTAGACCCGGTTGCCCACGACCGCAAAAGAACTCCACGCCTGGCCCAGCGGGTGACGCCACAGTTCCGTGGGTGGATTCGCCTTCCAGTCCCGCGACAGCGTCACTCCATGCACAACGCCGTCACGCCGCGGACCCCGGAATTCCGGCCAGTCCCCGTCGGAGAGTTCAACAACCTCGGTCGCTGCAGTGGTTTCCGGTTCGGGAACCGAAGCGAAGTAGTCACGGGCTCGTTCTTCTCGTGTCGGTTGCCAGCGAAAGCTGACCACCGGCAGCATGTCGCCCTCGTACTCCTCCAGCCGCAACGTGCCGAGACCGGTCACGACCACCAGCAATCCGACCAGCCGGACCGGCCAACTCAATCGACAGGCAAACAACCACCACAACAACAGTGCGAACACCGTCGTGGGCAGCAAAATCCACAGCGAAAACACCTGGTAGGTTCGATCCAGCCCCAGGCCAAACCACGACAGCAGCATCCCACCGCCGCCGAGCAACACGATCACCGCCGCCGGCCACCACCGGAGCCGTCGCGATGCAGGTGAGGCGTCTGGCGATTCGACTGGTTGTTCGCTGGGAGTCGCCTGGTCGGTCACTTGGCAGCCTTTTTCTTCTTCCCGGCTTTCCGTTTCGGCTTCAACCGCTCGCCGGTCTCGCGATCAAACCCATCATCGCGTCGATGCTTGGGCACCGTGTCCTCGGTCTCTTTTTCCCACACCCCGAGTGCCGCTCGCATCTGCTCGAGCACCGGTGCGAACCTCGGCACATCGGCCAGGTTCTGCAACTCGAACGGATCGTTCTCGAGATCGTAGAGTTCTTCCTCGGGACGTGGCTTCAGGAAACACCCCTTCTGGTTGTCGTTCAACTTCCCGGCATCTCGCAGTCGCAACATCGCCTGGTAGGTGATACTGCGAACCGCGTCGGCCGGAGGCGTCCCCGGGATATCGGTGTAGTAGTTCCGGATGTAGTTGAACCGCAACGAGTGAACGCTGCGGCCATGGTCGTCAAAGTCGTGCCAGTTGTGTTCGGCGTAGGCGTAACGACGGATTGTCTTGGAAGGCCTGGTCAGCAACGCGGAAAAACTGCGGCCCTGGAATGTCTTGGGAATCTTGACCCCGCAGATGTCGAGAATTGTCGGTGCCAGGTCGACCGAACTGACAACCGAGTGGCACACCGAACCGGGTTTCACAACACCGGGCAACCGCACCAGCAACGGCGTCTTGATGCCACTGTCGTAGAGCGTGGTCTTGCAACGTGGGAACGGTCGCCCGTTGTCCGACAGAAACAGCACCATCGTGTTGTCGGCCACTCCCTGGGATTGAAGTTCGGCCAGCACACGGCCAATCACTCCATCCATTCTTGCGATCTCGTCGTAGTACAACGCCAGGTCCTTGCGTGTTTCTTTCACATCCGGCAGGAACGGAGGCACGACGGCGTCACCGGCCGTGTGTGGCTTGGGAATCGCACCGGCACGGTAGGGGCGATGGGGATCCACGAAGGCAAACCACATGAAGAATGGTTTGTCGCGGGGCCGATCCTTGAGCGTCTGCATCCAGGTGTTGATCCTGGGGCGCACCACGTCGAACTTCTTGATCGCCGCCTTCCCCAGGTGCCACTTGCCTGCCGCGGCGGTGTGGTAACCGGCCGCCTTGAGTCGTTCGGCCATGGTCACCTGGTGACCCGGCAACGGCAGGTGAAGCTGGTGGCCCCCCGTGGCATGAGGATACCGGCCTGTCAGGATGCTGCAGCGACTGGGACTGCAGGAACTGGTGGTCAGAAATGCGTTGGTAAATTTCATTCCCGACCGGGCCAACGCATCGATGTTGGGCGTGCGGATTTTCGGGTGGCCGTAGGCCCCGCAGTCTTCGACGGCCATGTCGTCGGCAATAAACACGATGACGTTGGGCTGATCGGCCGCGAGAGACGAGACCAACTGGCCAACGACAACCAGCGACAGCAGGATGGCGTACCGGAACACGGTCGGTTCCTTAATAAGGACACGATGGAGACTGGTGTGGGTCGTGCCGATTGTATGCTGCGATCCGATTGACAATCCACATCATCGACAGGTCCGGATTCTCTTGGGCGCACTCTGGCCGGGCTGGTAACCTGAGACTGAAGGCGGGCCGCCTGTGAAGACGATTCCAATCGACGGACACGGCGGAGAAGCGGCGTGAAAACTCGATGTCTCGAGATGCTCAAGGGGATGCGTGCCACGCTGACCCGCCCCTGGTGGCGACGGCGTTGGGACGAATTGCGCGACAGCTGGTCCTACTCTTTTGGACTCTCCACCCTGCTCCACGTCGCCGTCATCGTCGGCATCGGCAGCCTGTGGTTCTTCTCCGAACAGGAATCCGGTGTCTCGACCCTGGACACGCGGTGGACCGACACGGCCGACACGCCGACGCTGGAAGAACCGGTCGAGATGGCCTGGGCCCAGCCCGATCCTGACGAGACAGCAGGCGGCAGCCGCACCCAGTCCTCGGCCGTCTTCTCCCCTCCCCCCTCGCAACGGGAATTCACTCCCAGCAATGCACTCAACGGCAGCCTGCCCGCCAGTTGGTTCGAGGACGGGGTCTCCAACGACGAACTGGGAACCGAACTGCAGGACCTGGCCGGCTGGAAATCCATGCTCTCGAAAATCGGCACCGGGCAGGGGCTGGCAAACGGGGCGGGCAACGGCAACGGCGGGGCATTCTTTGGCATGAAGGCGACCGGGCAGAGTGTCGTCTACGTGGTCGATTGCTCCGCGAGCATGAACGTCCGACACACGATGGAAGCCACCAGGTTCCATCGGCTGAAGCTCGAATTGCTCAACTCCGTCGCGTCGATGAAATCCAACCAGTCGTTCTACATCATCTTCTTCAACACCCAGCCCATCCCCATGCCGGCCCGTTCGATGCAGCCTGCCCGACCAGAGTTGCAACGGATGTATCTCGAGTGGATGGCGAGAATGCGAGCCAACGGAACGACCGACCCATTGACCTCGATGCAGATGGCACTGCGACTGAGACCCGACGTGATCTACTTCCTCACCGACGGCAACTTCAATTTCAAGACCGCCTCGGCCCTGGCCAGAATCCGCCAACCCCGCAGCGTGATCCACACGATCACCTTCGGCGAACGGGAAGCCGAACCGTTGATGAAATCGATCGCCGTGGCCAACCGGGGCACCTACCGGTTCATCCCGTAGACGCCCGGGATTTTGTCGCGATTGTGGTGTGATATTCCATCATCAGGCACGCTGGGATAGGATGCCGCCTCACATCCCCCCTGCAAGGACTCTCGACGGATGACGGCGGGCCAGGTGGAATCCAGCGGACAGGGCACCGGTGGCCTGCGGTCCCGGTCGTTTATCGCGCTCCTGGTCACCCAGGGGTTCGGCTCGCTCAACGACAACGTCTTTCGTTGGTTCTGCGTGCTGCAGGGCATGAAGGTCGAGTCGATGAAGGCCTCGACCATGTCGCTGGGGCTGATCTGCTTCACCATCCCCTACCTGCTGCTCGCCTCGCACTCGGCCTACGTCGCCGACCGGTTCAGCAAACGCAAGACCATCGTGGCCTGCAAGATCGCCGAGGTCATCATCATGGCACTGGCCGTCGGTGCCATGGCCCTGGGTGGTGTCGACGAGATGCTGGGCATCTACCTGGTCTTTGCGGCGGTTTTCCTGATGGGTGCCCAGAGTGCCATGTTCGGCCCGGCCAAGTTCGGGTCGATCCCCGAGATCGTCCGATCCGAGAAGATCTCCGAAGCCAACGGGCTGATGCAAATGGTCACAACCGCCGCATCGGCCCTGGGCATGTTCGCCGGGTTTGTCGTCTCCAGCATGGCCGACCTCTCGCCCGGTGACCCGACACTTGTCGGGCTGATGTGGCCGGCCGGCTCGCTGATCTCCATCGCCGCGCTCGGCATGGTGGCCAGCCTGTTCATCGAACCGCTGACACCTGCTGACACCGAGTTGCGACCACCCAACCCATTGACCGAAACCGTCGCCAACCTGCGATTGCTTGTCGAGAGCCGCCCCCTGTTCCGGGCGGCACTGGGCGAAGCGTTCTTCTGGTTTTTGGCCAGCCTGGCCACGTCGGCTATCACGCTGATGGGTGCCGAGGTACTGGGCCTCGACCAGATCAAGACCGGCCTGCTGGCCATCGCGCTGGTGATCGGGGTCGGCACCGGCAGCGTGCTGGCCGGCATGATGTCCGGTGGCAAGGTGGAACTTGGTCTCGTTCCCCTGGGTGCCTCGGTCGTCCTCCTGGGCGCCCTGTCACTCTACTGGGTCACCGGCGACGTCGACCCCACGAACCCCGCCACGCAAACCGCGGCGGTGTGGCCCGCCGCTTTCTCCTTGTCCCTGCTGGGACTGGGGGCGGGTTTCTTCATCGTACCGTTGGTCGCCTTCCTGCAGGACCGCAGCGAACGCAGGACACGCGGTCGCATCCTGGCCGCCGCCAACTTCATCTCCTTCAGCATGATGATCGTCTCGGCCGTCGTCTTCTACGTCGTCACCGAGGGTGGACTCAACTGGACGGCCCCGACCATCTTCCTGGCCACCGGCATCGGAACCATCCCGGTTCTTCTCTACGTACTGTGGCTGTTGCCCCAGGCCAGCATTCGCATGTTCATCTGGATCCTCAGCCGGGTGATCTACCGCGTGAAAGTGTTCGGCCGCGAGAACATCCCCGACCAGGGTGGCGCGTTGATCGTGGCCAACCATGTCACCTACATGGATGGCTTCCTGCTGCTGACCAGTTCCTCGCGGCCCATCCGCTTCGTGGCCCACGCCGACCACATCAACCGATTTGGTATTGCCCGCCTGTCGCAATTGATGGGCGTGATCCCAATCCGCAGCACCGACGGCCCCAAGGCCATCGTCGCCAGCCTCCGCGAGGCGCGTGCGGCGGTCGAAAACGGCGAACTGGTCTGTATTTTCCCCGAGGGGCAATTGACCCCCAGTGGGCACGTCGAACAGTTCCATCGCGGGATGATGAAAATCGTCGACGGACTCAACGCACCCATCGTTCCCATCTTCCTGGATGAACTCTGGGGCAGCATTTTCAGCCACAAGGGTGGCCGCATCATCTGGAAATTGCCGCGCCGGTGGCCCTACCCCGTCGCGATCCATGTCGGCGAACCGCTTGCGTGTCCCGACACGGTCGAAGAGGTCCGAGAAGCGGTGCTGCAACTCGGTGGCCAATCGCCAGAAACCAGCACCAACGACGCCGAAACTGTCGATACACAGGAACAACCCCACGACGACACGCAGGCCGAATCTCCCACGGCGATTGATCATGCCGATGGCGAGACAGGTCCTGGGAATGCCGAGGAGCAGACATGACCAACAGCGAACATGGAATGGTGCCCCCCAGGCGGCTCATACGGCGATGCAAGTCCGCCGGCAACCGCCAGAAAATTGTCGATTCATCGGGCAAGTCGCTCAGTGGCACCCGGCTGCTGGCCGGCACGGTGGCGTTGAGGCGAGTGCTCAATCGGGGCGTGCTGGCGGCCGACGAGAAGATGGTCGGCGTGCTGGTCCCGCCATCGGTCGGTGGCACGGTCGTCAACACGGCGTTGTCGATCGATCACCGCGTTGCCGTGAACCTGAACTACACGCTGTCGCCCGACGTGATGAACTTCTGCATCAGCGAGTGTGGCATCAAGACGGTGCTCACCAGCCGGGCCTTCATGGAGAAGCGGCCGTTCGAGCCCGATGACGCCAAGCTGGTGTTTCTCGAGGACCTGATGGAGAAGGTCACCGGGTGGGACAAGGCGGTCGGTGCGATCCAGGCCAAGCTGCTGCCAGCCGGCATGGTCGACAAGATTCATGGACTGGAACGCATCCAGCCCGACGACCTGCTGACGATCATCTTCACCTCCGGATCAACCGGAAACCCCAAGGGAGTGATGCTCTCCAACCGCAACGTCTCGTCGAACATCGCCGCGGTCGACGAGTGGTTCAACATCACCGCCGAGGACGTCATCCTGGGCGTGCTGCCCTTCTTCCATTCGTTCGGCTACACCGGAACGTTGTGGCTGACGATGTCGCTGGAGGCCAGTTGCGTCTATCACTTCAACCCGCTCGATTCACGAACCGTCGGCGCGTTGTCCGAGGAACACGGCGTGTCGATTGTCCTGGCGACGCCGACATTCCTTCGGAGTTACATGCGGCGGTGCACGCCCGAGCAGATGCACCGGCTGGACCTGGTGATTGTCGGCGCCGAGAAGTTGCCCAAGGACCTGGCCGAGCAGTTCAACGAGAAGTTCGGGGTCGAGCCGACCGAGGGTTACGGGACGACCGAATTGTCGCCGGTGGCATCGATGAACGTGCCCGATCACCGGTCTCCCGAGGGAGCACCTCCGGGAGCCCGACTTGGCACCGTTGGCAAGGTCGCCCCGGGCAGCGAGATCAAGGTGGTCGATCCCGACAGCCGCGCCGACCTGGGCACCGACACCGAGGGGCTGTTCGTCTACCGCGGCCCCAACGTGATGATGGGTTACCTGAACAACGAGGAGGCGACGTCCGAGAAGATCCAGGACGGCTGGTACAACACCGGCGACATGGGAATCATCGACGAGGAAGGCTTTATCACGATCACCGGTCGGATGAGCCGGTTCTCGAAGATCGGTGGCGAGATGGTGCCGCACATCAAGATCGAGCAGGAACTCGAGCGGATGATCGAGGGCGAGGACGAGGACCCGGTGATCCAGGTCGCCGTGGCAGCGGTTCCCGACCCGAGGAAGGGCGAGCGGCTGATCGTGCTGCACCGTCCGCTGGTGGCACCGACCACCATCGACGGACTGCTCCAGGGCTTGTCCGACCAGGGCTTACCCAACATCTGGATCCCTTCATCGGACAGTTTTCTTGAGGTCGAGGAGATCCCGTTGCTGGGCACTGGCAAGATGGATCTGAAGGCGGTCAACCAGGTGGCGATGGACAACTTTGGACCGAGCGAGTGACACGCCCTGCCCTGCTCGGAACCCTCTTCTTGACACCATCACGGCCGACTTGCTACCTTCGCCTCGTCCTCGATGGCCGGAGCGTTTCGGTCGCCGCAAGACACCTTTCGGGGGATTAGCTCAGTTGGGAGAGCGTCTGGCTGGCAGCCAGAAGGTCAGGGGTTCGAGTCCCCTATCCTCCACT
>CAZYAZ010000052.1:0-6150 GCA_964646205.1 uncultured Planctomycetaceae bacterium
CGGGTTCACGACGTCATCTCGAGCGCATCTTCTCGCAGCGGACGATCTGCAGACGACGTTCAACTGGTTTGTGTCACCAAGTACGCCCGTGAAGAATGGATCGACGCCCTGCTGGAATGCGGCCAGACCGCGCTCGGAGAAAACCGTCCTCAACAACTGGCCCAACGGGCCGACACGTATCCCGACCACGTCCGCTGGCACCTGGTTGGGCAATTGCAACGAAACAAGGTGCGACGGACGCTCGGCTCCACCCACCTGATCCACTCAGTTGACAACCTGAGACTACTGAATCGGATCGACTCCATTGCCACCGAGGAAGGCCGACAACCGTCGATCCTGCTCCAGGTCAACTTGTCCGAAGACGGCGACCGGAACGGTTTCACCGACGCAACACTTCGCACCTGCTGGGACCGCGTCTGCGAACTGAAACACACCCAGGTCCTGGGCCTGATGACGAT
Source organism: uncultured Planctomycetaceae bacterium (assembly GCA_964646205.1). Classification (GTDB taxonomy): domain Bacteria; phylum Planctomycetota; class Planctomycetia; order Planctomycetales; family Planctomycetaceae; genus UBA8437. The sequence goes on from CAZYAZ010000052.1 coordinate 459, forward strand.
GGCCCCGGCCGCTGACGGCCCCGAGTCCTCCCGCCCCACCTTCGAATCCCTCCGGAACCTTGCCGATGAACTCGGTGCCATCCGAGTCCGGCGGGGAGGAAAACCACTCTCGGAATTATCGATGGGAATGAGCAACGACTACGAAGTCGCCATCGAAGCCGGAGCCACAATAGTCCGACTCGGCCGCACTCTCTTCCAGGGCCTGGAGAACTGACCTCCCCCCTTGGCCAGCCTAAAGCCCCAGCAGGGGGCTTTGAACCGATGACGTTGCCGGCACCAACTGTGGCGACTCCAATGCCGTCTCTGGAGTGTCACTCCAGTCGGACTCGTCCCCGACACCCAGGATGACCGGTTCCGGGGCATTCGGTTCCAACCGGAACCGACCTTCGGAGATTGGTGCCAGAAACTGACGGAACCAGATCATCTGGCGGACTCGCTCACAGGGATCGTCCAGGCATATTGAAGCTCCCTGTTCACACCAATCAAACAACATGCCAAAGAACCCGCTGGGAATGTACTTGACGTACGACATATCCACACCGACGCGAGTCACTCCGTCCCGTTCAACCAGTTGCGTCAAGGTCTCTCGTAGCAACGCCAGGTTGGACCCATCCCAAATCTCCATCGGCCCCAGGCAAATGACTTTGTAGTTGTTCCGGTTTTCGATCGTCATTTTGTGTTTTCGGGCCATGAGATCGTCCTCAAAGAAGGGGCAGTTTTTGAATTCAGGCCGCCCGGGTGACAATTCCAGTTGGAATGTTGCACCAGGACAACGCTTCCCCTCTCCTAGGGCAATCGATGGACCAAACGTTCGAAAAACGTTGCGTTTGGCGTAAACCCCGCTCAGCGAACGGGTTAGCAACCCAGAGGAAAACTGCTGAGGCCGTGAACATGTTGCCCGCCGACAACACGTGTTGCCAAAACGCAACACCGGCCCCGGGGAACACGAGGGCGCCGAGCAACCCCCAAGATGAGTTCGACCGACGATCTATTCCTCGTCGGCGTTCTCTTGTTCCTCTTCGAGATACAGCAAGCGGCCACAATTGTTGCAACACACAATTTGTTCGAGCGACAATTCGACCACGAGTTGTGAAGACAGCTTGATCGAGCACGATGTGCACGAGCCATCGATCACAACGGCCATGGCATCGGGGCCATGAGCTTTGACAAGCCGCCTGTAGCGTTCAGCGACTTCCTGGTTCAATCCCGACTCGGCAGCCGAAATTGCCTCTTCGAGTTTTTCTCGCTGCGCGTGCAAACCAGGTTCGATCGCCGCCACTTCAGCAACGGACCGATCGTGTTCCTGCTGGGCAGCGTCCCGTTCAGCTTCAATCTCTTTCACTCGCTTTTGGGCACCATCGACACGATCAAACAGTTCCAGAATCTCATCCTCAAGCACCCCGTTGGCGGCGATGTCAGCGTCAATCTGACCGCGGATGATGTCAAATTCCTGGTTGGTCGAGGCGGTGTTGAGTTTTGACCTGAGATCAATCAGACGCATCTCGTTGGTCTTCAACTGGAGTGCCCGTTCGTCGGAGGCTTTTTTGAGATCCGTGACGGCCTGTTGTCCGGCGTCGGCTTCGACTTGTTTCTTGGAAGTCAGCGACTCACGAGCCCGCACTTGCCGCGGACCCGCAGCGAGTTCATCGAGCACGCCGGTGTGCTCGACGTGCAACTGGTGGAGGTCACGCAGTCCACTGGCAGCCGTCGTCATCCTGATCTCTCCCGTCATCTTTTCATGGTGCAAAAAAAGAGCCGGTCGAAATCCGACCGGCTCAAGGCATCAACTGGGACTCCCCGAAAGGACCCCTTCAAGGAAGCCCTTCAGTTGGCGACTCCGCACCGGGTGCTGCAGTTTCCTGACAGCCTTCGCTTCAATTTGTCGCACCCGTTCCCGCGTCACCTTGAAGATCCTTCCGACTTCCTCGAGCGTGTATGTGTAACCGTCACCGAGACCATAACGAAGTTTGATAATCTCGCGTTCCCGATAGGTCAACGTTTTCAAGACCGAGTCGATCTTGTCCTTCAGCATTTCCTGTGTGGCGGAGTTGACCGGGCTATCCGTACTGTTGTCTTCGATGAAATCACCGAAGTAACTGTCCTCACTCTCACCCACCGGCCGGTCCAAACTAATGGGATGTCTCGAGATCTTCAAGACTCGCCGGGTTTCCTCGAGGCTCACGTCGGCCGCCTCCGCAGTTTCCTCCATGGTCGGCTCACGACCCTTCTCCTGAAGCAATTGCTTGCTGACTTTCCGCAACTTCGACATCGTCTCGATCATGTGGACCGGAATTCGAATTGTCCGGGCCTGGTCAGCGATCGCGCGAGTGATCGCCTGCCGAATCCACCACGTCGCGTACGTCGAGAACTTGTACCCACGACGGTATTCGTACTTGTCCACAGCCCTCATCAACCCCGTATTCCCTTCCTGAATCAGATCCAGGAAGCTCAGGCCACGGTTGCGATATTTCTTTGCGATCGAAACCACCAGGCGGAGGTTGCCTCCGGACAGTTCTCTCATCGCCTGCTCATAGTCCGCAAAACGTTTCTCGATAATTTCCATCCGCCTGCGCAGTGTCTCGGGCGATTCGAGCGTCAAGAGGACAAGGTCCTGCAGTTCTCGATTCAGATTGGCCCGTTCATCCGTGGCGGTTTTCAATCTTCGAATCCTCTTGAGATGACGCTGGATTTCCGTCATCCGCTCACAAATTTGCTCGAGCCGCTTCATCACCGGTTGCATCCGCTGCGTACGGACACTGAGTTCCTCAACCAGCGTGACCATCTTCCGTCGCCGACGATCGATTTCTGGAACCAGCTTGGCTCGCGTGCTATCGACGACCCGTGGATTGACCATCTTCTCTGCGTCCGGAAGATACTCCATTCTCAACAAGTCGATCGTTCGAAGATTGTGTGGCATACGGCCCAGGATCTGTGTCTTCTCCAGCCCCTCGGTGACCGAAACCTTGATTGTACGATCGAACGGCAGTTCCCCGTGATGCACCTTGCGGAGAATCTCGATAGCCGTCCGCAAGGGAAAGTCACTCTCCAGTAGTGACCGGCGGAACCGCTTGCGGGTGACCTCGATCTTCTTGGCCAAGGCAATTTCCTCGGCACGTGTCAGCAACGGGATCTCGCCCATCTGCGTCAGATACATTCGCACCGGGTCATCGATCCGGCGAGAACGATCCTCTCCGATCGGCGACTTCGCCCGCGAGTTCCGAGTTTTGCGTTTCGACGTGTCTTCCGGCTGGACCTTGTCGGCGACGACGTCGAGCCCCAATTCCTCGGCACACATCAGCAGTGCGTCGAGTTTTTCTGGAGTGGCCGCCTCATCGGGCAGATAGTCATTCACCTGTGAGTAGGTCAGGTAGCCCTGGGCCTGCCCCTGTTCGATGACGGCTCTGAGTTCTTCGATCAATCTATACACTTTTCCACCCTCCCACAGATCAACGAACCACGCCTCGGCGTGTCCGCTTCTGGTGGTGTTCGAACGCCCGTCTCAGACGGGCCTTGTCTTCGTCGTCCAGTCCACCAACCGCTTCGTCGCGGCCGGCCCGAACGGCGCGTTCGGTCTCAAACTTCTCACGCTCTCGACGCCATTTCAACACTTGCACGGTTTCTTCAAGAAGATCCAGCTCCGATTCGGTCACCCGTTGTGACGTCTCCTTCGACCTCGCCTCCTCGTCAATCTTGACGAGCAACCGCTTCATCTCCGGATCCTCCAGTGACGCTGTCACACGATCAAACGTTGGCAAGCCCCCGTTGTCGTGAATCTGGTAGCAGACTTCCAGCATCCGCTTAAGAAATGTGTCCCGAATTTCTTCAGAACGCAATTGTTCTCGGATACGGCCGACCAGTTCCGGTGCCGACAAAAGGATCTCGACCAGTTCGCGTTCTGCTCGTTCTACTCGTGTCAGCGTCCCCGAACGGCCGTCGGAGGACTTGACCGTGGAGTCACGATCGCCAGCCTGGCCGGAAGCCGCCGTCCCTGCATCGATCCGTCGGGAAGAATCAGCATCGCCCTTCTGCACTGAAAGTCGTTCGGCCATACGAGACTTTTCGTCTCGCCGCACGCTGCGTTGACGATTGAGTGCTGTTCGCAATTCTGTTTCCGCGATCCCCAGTCGCTGACTGACCAGTCCCAGGATCACAGCTTCACGAGGTGTTCCCGCCAGCCGCGGGGCGGTGACGATCAATTCCAACATCTCGGCCAGCAAACGCTGACGTGCGTCGACGGTCGCAGTCCCAATCCGAGCCATCGAAGTCTGCCACTTGAAATCAAGTGCTTCGGGCGCCTGGTCACACAATTCCCGGAACGCTGATTCGCCATGTCGCTCGAGAAACTCGGCAGGGTCCAGTCCCTCGGGTAACGTCAGCACACGCAGGTCAACATCCTGTACGAGAAAACGGGGCAGGGCTCTTTCGGCCGCCATCTGACCGGCCTGGTCACCATCGTAGACCAGGACGACCCGTTCTGAGAGCCGTTTCAGAGCTGTCACGTGTTCGTCTGTCAGAGCGGTGCCCAACGTCCCGACAACGTGATGCACCCCGTACTGGTGGGCCGTGACGCAATCGGTGTACCCCTCGACCACGACCGCCAACTTTTCGCTGCGGATCTTCTCCCGAGCTTTTCCCAGCCCGTACAGAAGACTCTTCTTGGAAAAGACAGGGTTCTCGGAGCTGTTGAGATATTTCGGCGCGTCCGGGTAAGTGTGGTCCGGCAAAATGCGGCCGCCAAAACCAACAGTTCGATCCCTCATGTCGTGGATCGGAAACAACACCCGATCGACGAAATCGTCCCGAAGGCCCGAGCCATCCTGCCTCTGGCGAACCAAACCTGCGGCTTCGAGTTCGCCGGGCCGGTACGTTCCCTCCGCTCGCTTTTGTAACCATTCCCAGTCCGGCGGATGAAATCCGATCTGAAATTTGGCAATCACCTCGGGGCCGAGTCGTCTCTGTTCTGCCAGGTATTTTCTCGCCCGGGCTGCAACAGGATCGTCCAACAAGAACCTGTGAAACTGGTTTTCCGCCCAGCCCAACACCTCGTACAACCGGCTCTTTTCATCCGTCCCCGGCCCGCTGGGACCACGGCGTCGGGGCATCTCGATATTGGCACGCTCGGCCAACTGCTCGAGAGCATCGCGGAACCCCACGTTCTCGAAGTGCATGACCCACGAATAGCAATCGCCCCCGGCGTCACACACCCAGCATCTGTACGTCTGCCGATCGGCGTAGACGTGCATAGACGGATTGTGATCGTCGTGGAAGGGGCACAATCCCACATGATCGCCGCGCCCTCCGCGCGCCGTCAACGAGACTGTTTCAGCGACCAACGAAACAAGATCCGTTTGCGAACGGACCTGCTCCTTGAAGTCGTCGGGGTAGCCACCTGTCACAGGACTCTCCTGCGATCCTTGTTCCAGCTATCCGCCCCGTGAAAACCACGCGCCGGACTACCGGTCCCCGCTCGTCGCGATCCTGATTGCCCAGGCGACCTTCAAAACCACGCGAGACACGACAATTCTAGCTGACCAAGAGCGCGGGTCAAGCTACCGCGAATGTCTTCGCCAAGTCTTCGACCCTCACAACCGGCACAGGCCGGAGGAGTGGTCCGCGGCGAGCAACAGATCATTCGCCCTCGTCGTCGGCTTCCGAATCATCCTGGAGGCCGGCTTCCGGATCATCCTGGAGA
>CAZYAZ010000052.1:6250-40978 GCA_964646205.1 uncultured Planctomycetaceae bacterium
CTGTCGTGATCGAGTACAGAGGATTATCACCAAACAGGCGTTTGCACTTGGGGCACACCGCCTTGGCCATGCCTTTGCCGGATTTGCCGCCAATTTTTTCCTTCTTCCGAGCATCACTGCTAACAATCAGCCCACAACTTTCGCAGCGATGTCCAACCACGGTGACGGTATAGGTTTCATCGGCGCTGTAGTAGGTCGCATCCTCAACAACCGTCATGGTCGTTTCTTCATTGTAGTGACACGTGCGTTCGCTGAAGGTGTCCTCCAACGGCACTCCCACGTCGGCGCCAAAGTCGGCGATTCCGTACAAGTCGCCCATCCACCGTGACACCCGGCGGAATTCGCTCAGGTTGAAGGACAGAAAGTCGATCGTTTTCGATTGGGGATCGTCAGGAAGTCGAATTCCGATTCGACCGGTCCCGAAGACATCAATCCCGGCAAACATGGATTCATGTGCATACGGTGCTGGCTGAACGATCCGCAGTTCTCCACACGTTTCGGCCGCCAGGCTTACAAATTCGGCGGCCGGCAAGCCATCGGTCGACTGCACATCCTCGAGATGAAGCCGCACACTGTCTCGCACGGCTGGAATCTTTTTGGCCGCCCCACCACCAAAGAGACCAGCACTTTTGACCAGCTTGACCAAAATCATGATTTCGGCCGAGAACCCCACATCAACGGTGTCAAATTTCACCGCGAGACTACCAACCTTCAATTTCAACGCACCCGGATCAACCTGGTGAAGACGAACATCGTCGAGCCAGTCGACGTAGATCTGCTCGGTCTCCACCTCCTCGACCACCTCGTCCACGGCACTTCCTCCCTGTGCCGGATCCCAGTTTTGTTGCGGGACCAGAAATGGTGACTCGCACTTCGGACACTTGCCCGACTTCCCCCGGTGACGCTCCTGGACCTCGATCGGGTGTCCATTGGGACAAAAGACGATAAACCCGGTCTTGGCCACGGCCCGTGCACCACCACGTGTCACCGACGAGGAACCTTGACGTTTGCGGCTCTGCGATTCCACCTCCTCCTTCATCGCAATATCCAGCAAGGCATCACCACTGGCGGCCACTGGATGAGAAGTATCGCTCGCCTCGTCCGATGCATCTTCAGAATCGTCAGCCACGGCCGGTTCGACGTCAGCGTCTCCGGCCCCGGCAGCCTCCTCGTCGTCGGCAATGGGCTCGGTGTGCTTCATCAATTCGTCGCCCAATTCAAAACCATCGCCATCTGACATGTTGACACCATCAGCGAGTTCAAAGTCTCCGTCATCCACCAGGGACGGCCCCTCCGAATTGAGGGATTGCTGGTCCGAGAAAAGAGCGGTATCCTCTTGACCGCCGGAGGATGAATCTTGGCTATAGATCACCGCCGAGGGATTACGTTGCATTTCCTGAAACCGGGCCGCAATTTCGGGACGGAGAAATGCTCCACATCGCCAGCAGCGAACAAGTTCAGGGCGAACCACCTCGCCGCAATCGCCACACTCGACCCCATCGCCGCGATCTTCGACGGCGACTGCATCGGGCAACTCGCCCGAAAAGCTTTCGGCCGCCTCGGGATTGACCACATGCTGGCACAACGGGCACTGAACAGTGTCCGTCAACAACAGAGTCCGACAGGAAGGGCAGGATTGTATCGAAACGCTCATGACAACAACGCACCGGTGACCGACGTCTACAGACCGACATATCGGTCCCTGCCTCAACAATAACACACGTCCCGTCTGGTTTGCAGATTTTCTCGCCGCCACATTCGGCTTCGTTTAAGGTAAGCCGACGTCGTGGTGCCTTTTCCCCCTCATCGGACCCCAAACCAGACTTCCAGGGCCCCGAATGCCCCACCAATCGGACGAAGCCTCACAATCCGAATCTCTCCTATGAACTCACCCGCCCCAGCTTTTCTGTCAGGCCTTGAGCCATTCAACGCCGAACGCGTACCGGAAATCGTTGACGACTTGCTGGAAACGGCCCGTCACCGTGGCGCCAGTGACATCCACATCGTTCCAACAGAGACCGCCCTCGAAGTGTCCTGGCGGATCGATGGGGTCCTGCAACACGTGGGCAAGTTCCCTCGACAATTTTCGGTCAACCTGGTTGCCCGCCTGAAAGTGCTCTCCGAATTACTGACCTACCAAACCGAGATCCCACAGGAAGGACGAATCCGATCCGGTGACAACACACTCGACATGCGGGTCAGCACCTTTCCGACACTCTTCGGTGAAAAAGCTGTCGTGCGTCTGCTTCGCACAAGTGACCAACTCCTGCAGATCGACCAACTCGGATTCACTCCGAGAATTCATCAACAACTCTCTGCCGCACTGAATCGCCGCAGCGGGGCCCTGATCGTGGCCGGTCCCGCCGGCAGCGGAAAGACAACGACGCTATACGCTTGCCTCCGGGAATTGGCCGGGAAGCACGACCAACCCGCAAGTCTGGCCAGCCTCGAGGACCCCATCGAATCGGTCATCCAAGGCGTTGCCCAATCGCAACTCAACCCCGGTGCCGGATTCGATTATGCCACCGGGTTGCGGTCATTGATGCGGCAGGATCCCGAAGTGATCATGGTCGGAGAAATCCGAGATCAGGAGACGGCCGAGACCGTGCTCCAGGCCTCGTTGACCGGCCACCTTGTCCTGACCACGTTTCATGCGGGCAGCGGCACAGAAGCAATCGGCCGCCTCTCTGACATGGGAATCGAACCACACCTGCTTCGAAGCGGGCTGGTCGCGATCCTTTCCCAACGGTTGCTCCGCCGCCGGTGCCATTGCGAACCGATGGCCGACCGCGCCGGATCACCAGTCACTCACCCCGACCCCCTTCCCAATTGCCCCCGCTGTCTCGGCACCGGGTATTCCGGACGTCAGGTGATTGCCGAATGGCTCGACCCATCCGAACCGATCATCGCCAGAGGAATCCTTGAAAAATACGACAGCCATTCGCTCCATTCAGCGGCAGTCGAATCCGGACACCTCGACCTGGCCGATGCCGCCAGCAGGGCAGTCCAGGCGGGTTGGACAACACTCGAGGAGGTTATACGGGTCCTCGGATTACCGGCAACTTGAAACGAGGCCCGAGGCCGGTCCATGGCACACAAGAACCACCCACGCCTGACACTCGAAGATCTTGCGACGCTCAACGACGAAATCTGCGCGGTGACGCGAGCCCGACTCCCACTCGAACTGGGACTCAAATCCGCCGCCGGCGGGCTCAGACGACAGGTCAACGAGGTCATAGACTCCTTGGCCAAACAACTGGATTCCGGGGTGTCGCTTGAAGTGGCGATCGAAAACCACCAGAGATCTTTCCCCCCGGTATACCGTGCACTGGTCACCGCCGGGCTCAAGACCGGGCGACTCGACCAGGCACTCGAGTCCCTTTCCAATTTTTCACGTGGGCTCGATGAATTGCGACACAAGATCGCAATGGCCCTAGCCTATCCAATCCTGGTCCTCTCGCTGACCTGGATCCTCTGGTCGTTATTTCTCGTCACCCTGTTCCCCGGTCTCGATGCGGCGATGGTTGGACTCGGAGTTAGTGACGGAACGTCTCAGAGATTCATGCGAACTGCCACCACCACCATAGGATTCTGGGCCCCGATCCTGCCGGCTGGACTCTTCCTGACGGGAGGCTGCTGGTGGCTGTCCCGTCGCTGGATGCTTCACCCGACTGCAGACCAGTATCGTTGGCATCCGGGACGAGTCGCCGCATCCGCATTGCGACGCCTTCCCTGGCTCGGCCCGATCCTGATGAACTTCCATCGCGCCACCTTCGCAGAACTCCTGGCGATGATGCTCGAACACGATGTCCCCCTGAGTGAAGCTGTCCCACTGGCAATCGACGCCAGTGGTGAACCACAACTCTCAAGACACCGTGACGAAATCACGGCACAAATCCGGAACGGTGATTCGCTGACAGATGTACTACAGAAGTTCCGCTCAACCACGCCCTTTGTCAGGTGGATGATTGATATCGCCGAACGGCAAGGCACACTCCAGCCCGCGCTGAAACACGCCAGCGAGATCCTGCGGCGACGTGCCGACTACCAGGCGGGATATTTCCAGGTCGCGTTTCCGGTCGTCGTGCTGGTCACGGTCGCTGGAGGAGCCGTCCTGCTGTACAGCCTCTCGCTCTTCCTCCCGATCGTCGAGCTTCTGAACGGGCTCTCGGCTCCCTGAATTCCAGGCACGACCACAGTCACCATGCCGCGATTCCGCCACAATTCGACCGACGAAAACGACCGCCCGGTTGAGGGTGTCGTCGAGGCCGAAAATCGTTTTGTTGCCGTCGCACGGCTGTTGCAAGAAGGACTGCACGTCCAGAACCTCCAGGAAATCACCGAAAACGGCCCCGTCGACTCCAGCACGAGTGATCCCGGTGGATCAATCGTTGATGTCCCAGTGGGCCACGATCAACGGATAGCAGTGACACGGGGGATAACCGAAATCGTCCACGGTCGACTGCCACTGGCGGCGGGACTTCGGGCCATTGCCTCAGAGATTCCCTCGAGCCGTGCGCGGCGAGCGGTGAACACGATCTCAACTCGAGTGGAACAAGGGGTCCCGGTTGATGAAGCTGTCAACGGACAGGACATCATTATCCCACAACACCTGCGGGCATTGTTGCGGGCAGGCATCAAAACCGGGCGTATCGCCGAACTGCTGGAGCACTACCTTCACTTCGCCCGCAGCAGCCTCGACACACGTCGCCGAAACATCACAACACTGTTCTACCCAGCCTTACTGCTCTTGACCGCGATCATGGCCATCGGCGCACTACTGAGCCTGGTGGTCCCCTCATTCGAAAGCATTCTGCTGGGTTTCGAGATTGAAATCCCGGCGTTCACGAAAATGATCCTCCGGCTCTCCAAGTCCGTCCAGGGATGGCGACTGTCCATCGTCCCCCTGGGACTTCTGGCGGCGGCATTCACCTGGTTTGTTTTTGGACGCGTGGCTGGTCCCCTCCAACGGAAATGGCTCTACCACGTCCCCGCAGTCGGGCGAATGGCCCGACTCGGTGCCACGTCTCGATTCTGTCACCTGCTCGCAATCGGAATCGATCACGAGATGCCAATCCCCCAGGCCCTTCGACTCGCAGGCGAGGGCTCCGGAGACGCCTACATCGGACGTGCCACGGACCGCATGGCTGAGGACATCACCCGGGGAAGTTCCCTGTCCCATTCCGCCACCACGCACAAAATGGTCCCCGAAATCGCTCACGTGTTCCAATGGGAAACACGAGACAACGCCTTCGCGGAGATCCTCCGGGCAACCGGCGACATCTGCGCCGCCCAGGCACGCGTTCAATCTGGCCTCGCTCGCCTCCTGATCGAACCAGTGACGATCTGTGGCATCGCGCTGGCTGTTGGATCCATTTCCGTTGCCCTCATATTGCCAGTGATCAACTTGTTCAACACATTCTTTTGACCCTTTGCCGGGCTCCTCCCCACTGCTTTCACCCTGTGATTTGATTTTCTTCCTGAACTGACCATGAACCCTGACACCACACTCATTTACGCCATCTTCACGATCCTGGTGGTGCCGCTGTGGGGCGCCGCTCTATTGATCGTCCTGCGCCGATTGCGAACCCGAACCAGGCCCCGGCACCTGCATGCCAACCGATTTTTTCTCGCTGCCATCGCCGCAACAATGCTGCTGGTCTCGGCTGGCGGCCTGACCGCGATTGTCGGTTGGGGACTGTACCCCGACGACGGCGAAGATCTCCTGACCGCATCGCTGCTAGCCAATACGATGATGGCCTTTCTACTAGCAACAATTGGCTGGACCGGCCTCCGGTCGCTGCAGTTGAGCCGGAACGTGCCGGCCGACATGTCGGCGACCGACCTCTTGGATTTCGAAGAACGCCTGAACGCCCTCCAGGTGAATGGTTGGGGCCTTGTCGCCATTCCATTGCTGTTCGTCGCCCCATTGATGATCCCTGCCCTGATGATTCCATTCGTTTTCATCGAGGGCCCCGCCAGTTCCAAGCGGTCCAAGCAATGTCACCTGTTGTGGCTGCTGGCGATCGCTGTCAAACAGGCTCAACCCCTTCCACCGCTCCTGGAGAGCTACGCCGAGTCTCAAAGCGGAGCCCGGTCGTTTTCGTTCTGGCGATTCACACGTTTTCTGAAAACATCCCGCTTCCAGAACCGCGTCAACAATCTCGCCGACCGCCTGCGCGACGGTGTACCGCTTCCGGATGCCGTCGAAGACAATCCCGGGTTACTGCCTCGTTCCAGCGTGACCGCCATCCGTGTCGGATATGACTCCGGCTGCTTGCCGGAGTCACTCGAACAAACCGCTCAACGCCACTCACGCTTCCTCCAGCACACCGGAACCGCTTCAGAGATCTCGGCCTTCTTCATCTACTCCGCCAACAACATGAGCCTGGTATTCGCTCTGTCCCTGTTCCTGATGGTCTATGTCCTCCCCGGTTGGCTGAAGGTCTTCGAGGAATCTCTTACCGAAGTCCCCCGCTTGACCATGGCCGTGATCAACACCGCCGATGGAATAGCCTCTCACATGCTCCTGGCCGCCCCGGTGCTCTCGCTACCCTGCCTGTTGTTGATGGCAACTGGCATTTCCTGGTTCTGGGGCCTGGAAAACATGCGAATCCCCTGGCTGACACGCCTCTGGCCTCGGCTCCATTCCCCTGGATTGTTTCGCTGTCTGTCTTTTGCCCTCTCCAAGAACGAAACGCTCGACCAAGCCCTTGCAGTCCAATTGAACGGAGCGCATCGCCCAAACATGACCCTCCGCCTGGCCAGAGTTCGCGAGAAACTGGCCACCGGGACCAGCGGCTGGGCAGCGCTGCGAGAGGAACGGTTGATCACTGATCGAGAGGAAGCGGTGCTCGAGTGTTCTCAGCGAATGGGAAACTTGCCCTGGGCACTGCAACTGTTGGCCGACTCGGCCGACCGGCGTCTGAGACGCCGTGTTCTCTGGTGCCTACAGACCGTCCGGCCGATCATGGTCGGCGCGCTCGGACTCCTTGTCGGCGTCATCAGTGTCGGTTTCTTCCAACCACTCGTCCAACTGGTGATGGAGACGTGATGAGACGCCACGCCACCAGGACCGCTCGCCAAGCCCGCTCGCGCCCGAGGAGCGGCACCACTATCGTTGAAATAATGGTAGCGGGAATCCTGTTGGCAACCGTGTTTTCCCTTGTGGGCCCCTTGCTCTTGCGTGCCAACCAGGCACGAACCGTTGCGGCGCAACGACAACTTGCAACGCAGGTCGCTTCGAATTGCCTGGAAAGACTCGCTGCCGGTGAATCCCGACAAACAGTTACAGACAATTCTACCCAGGACTGGGACTCCCAAAGGTGGCTACCAAACCTGTCGGTGGAACTCACTGTCCGAGACGACAACGGACTCCGCCGTGCCACCGTCGTTGTTGGCTGGACGACGCCCATCGGGGGACTATCCAGGCCGGTCCGATTGACCGCGTGGCTGAGGAATCCCCAGGGGGAGACACAACCATGATGCAACGCCGCCGGGGCTACTCCCTGATTGAGATGCTGGCAGTGATAACGATGACATCAGCCATCCTCGCGCTGGCAACCATGAGCATCGGCCTGATAATGCGATCCGAAAGAACAGGCCGCAACTTCCTGGTGGCCACCCAGACCTCGCAACGAATGGCACGACAATTCCGAAACGACGTTCACTCCGCTCAAACTGCAACCGTGACACCCGACAAACAGAGAAGGTCCAGCTTGACCCTGAAATCTCCCGGGCGCCCGACGGTGACGTGGAGCCAGGTGACCGTGGGGCTACGGCGGACGGTTGATTCGACGCCGGTCCAGGTCGAAACCTACCGCGTCTCCACCCAGGCTGTGTCCTTTCACATAAATCCGTCCGCCACGGGGCCTCAGGCCGGGCGATTGATTAGCCTTATGACCACTCCACCCGCAGTTCCAACAAACAAGGCCACAACAACATGGCCGGCCCGCATCACGGCTGCACTTCGACCGGAGGCCGCCCCATGATTCACAAACAACCGTCACTGCCACACCGTCACCGCCACGGTGCCATTCTCGTCGTCGTCCTGCTCACACTGGTCGTGATCCTGGGGCTGATGGGTTCTCTGTCCCAGCTTTCAGTCCTGCAACACAACGAGTCACGACGGTTTGAAATCCAGGCTCAGGCCGACTGGCTGGCAGAATCTGCGGCCGACCGTGCCGCCAACAGATTCACCAACTCCGAGTTCTCGACAGACACCTGGACCGTCTCACTCGCGGAACTGGGCACCGTCCAGATCGTCACCAGGGCCATTCTCCCGGAATCGCCCCAGTCATCCGGGCGATTGGAGTCTCACGTCCGACTCGATCCCGGCTTCACCAGAACTCCCATCCATGGTCACGCCACCAGGCAACTCGGGCCAAAACGTCCTGCCCGCACAGGCCAAACGCCACAAACACAGTCCAACCGACCTACTCACACGGAATGACCTGTCCATGACCACCACAACTCGTCGTCCTCGCCCGGGCTTCACGCTCGTCGAACTGCTGGTCGTGATCGCGATCATCGCAATTCTTGTGTCACTGCTGCTCCCCGCGGTGCAGCAGGCCAGGGAAGCCGCACGCCGCACCATGTGCAAAAACAACCTGGCACAAATCGGAGTGGCGCTGCAGAACTACGAGATGGCGCACCGGTGTCTGCCACCGGGAACCATCGACACGTCCGGCCCCGTCGAGAGCCGGGCCTCCGGCTACCATATGAGTTGGCTTGTACAACTCCTGCCTTACCTGGACGAAGGAAACATCCATCGACATTTCGACTTCAGCAAGAGCGTTTATTCCAGCGCCAATGCCGAGGCGCGAGCCCAGCCAATCATCACGCTGCTCTGTCCGTCGTCGGCAACCCCCAGCACCGTGACCACAACGCTCACCCCTGATGACGACACTCCCGGCAACAACGCCCGCACAGCAGGTCCCGTCACCGCGCAAGTGGGCATCACCAGTTACGCCGGTGTCCATTCCGACGGGGGAAGACCGGCCAAAGAACCAGCAGGCGACAAGACTTTCTCGGACCTCCCCATCGATCTGGACCAGAATGGCGTGCTGTTCCTCAACAGTAGTGTCACCTACCGGGAGATCCCCGACGGCAGTTCACACACTCTCTTCGTCGGCGAGACCCTCAAGACGCCCGGAGAACTCGGCTGGGCGTCCGGCACCAACAGCACCCTGAGAAACGGCGGCACGATGATCAACCAGGACTCTGGCCCGGCGAACAACTCTCCCCGTGGTACTCCAGCACCTTCGCCATCAACGGTCGACTCAACTGATGCCAAGGCCGTCGGTGGTTTCTCCAGCGCCCACTTCGGTGGCGCCAACTTTCTTTTGGGCGACACCTCTGTCCGGTATCTCTCCGACAGCATCAACGCGACCGTCTACCGGAGATTGTGCAACCGCAAGGACGGGGAACTCCTCGGAGATGACTACTAGCCCGCCACAACGCGACTGGATCACTTGCGACCGAAACAGTACACGGCACTGTCGGTCCGAATAAACATCCGGCCATTCTGGACCACCGGGGTGGCCAGGATCTTTTCGCCGAAGTCGTGCGACCCGATCACCGACCACTCCTCACCAGCCTTGATGATCGACATCACGCCCGCTTCGTTGCACGCAAAGATCTTGCCGTCACCGGCCACAAGCGACGCATAGTAGTTGCCCCGGCCCGGGATGCGGCCACGCCGAGTCCGTTTCCCAGTCCGAGCATCCAGGCTGGTCAGAATCCCGCCGTTTTTGACCATGTAGAGCAGTCCCTTGTAAAGAGCAGGGCTGGGAACCACCGGCAAGCCCTCGCGGGACAACCATTCCACGTGTGTCTTGGTCACGTCGCCACGGCCACCCGGGCGGACCGACATGGCCACGTTCTGTGCGTTCTTGAAGACCGCCGCATGCTGTTTCCATTCAGACGCATTGAGTTCGCCGTCCTGGTCCAGGTCGATTCGGAAGAATCTCGCTGCCACCGGACTTCCCTTGGGCAATTCGGTCTTGGCAATTTTCTTGTTCTTGTCCTTATCAAGAGACTTCAACGCCTCGGGGAAGGCTTCCATGGCGATCCGTTCTGTCAGGTCGCCTCCGGGAGTCCACGATGCGAAGTAGAGTCGCTCCGGGGTCGTCACTGGAGTCGTGTCCACAATCCGTGACAGGCCTTCAACCCACCACAATGGTTTCCCCGTCTTGATCTCATAGGCGGTCATCTTCAATGCACCGGCCACCACCAGCACCCGTTCCTTGCCACTGGCCCACACCACCGGTGTCGAGTAGCTACGGGTCTGGCCTTTGCGTGCGGTCTTCCAGACCGTTTTTCCGGTGGCCGGGTTGATAGCGATCAAAAAACAGTTCACGTCGTGGTCTTCACTGAGAACCAGCAGATCATCCACCAGCACCGGTGAACTGCTGGCACCAAACTCGTCCTGAAATGGTCCCATCGGCTTCCGCCACAATTCCTCGCCCGCGAGGTCGTAACAGACCAACCCAAAGCTGCCGAAAAACACGTAGATGCGTTTGCCGTCACAAGCTGGAGTCGAGACAGCCGGACTGCCAGTCGAATGCGTCTTCTCGATCCTTTTCGTCTCCAGCACTCTCTTCCACACGAGTTTCCCCGTCCCACGATCCAGCACCGACGTCGCCAACTGCTTTTTCGTCTTGTCCCAGGAGGTGACCACCACGAGGTCACCGTGGACACATGGAGTCGAGATCCCCGGTGCCAACTCCTGTCGCCACACCAGTTGCTCTTTCGCAGCGAACTGCTCGGGCAAAGCGAAACCGTCGCCAACCGCCCCTTGATCGCGTCGGAAAAACGACGGCCCGTCGGCGGCAAAGACCGGTGAGACCAGCGAACACAGCACGGGCAAAATAATGGACGAACGGAACATGGCAGGATCTCCCGAAGAGCCAATTTGATTCGCCGAACAGGATACCCGAATCGTCGCACAGCCGCGACAAACCCGTTAGGGTCAAGCCCCGCATCGCGAACCCCCTCACCCTGGAACACCCTGATGAGCGAACGTTTTGATCACGCGCCCTTGATCACCGGCATCGACGTCGTCGTGACCAACCCGATGCAGGCTCCGCTGGGAAACTTCGTTCTGGTCCGGATCACTACCGATCAAGACGGGTTGTACGGATGGGGCGACGCCACCTGTTCGGGCAGTGAACTGGCTGTCGCCACCATGATTGAAGAGCACCTGGCGCCAGCGCTGATCGGAAAACCGGCCGGGAATATCGAACACATCTGGCACACCTTGTACCACCTCCCTTACTACCGCTCCGGATCGGTGCACCTCTCGGCGATCAGCGGCATCGACATGGCGCTTTGGGACATCAAGGGAAAACTGAGCAACCTCCCCGTCTGTGAACTGCTGGGAGGCTCGATGAGAGACCGGATGCTGACCTATCGATCCGTGTCGGGCCGCACCTTTGACGAGGTGCTCGAGCGAGTCGGTGAACTGCAGCAAATCGGGTACCGGGTCGTGAAGGTGCAGGCGGCCGTCCCCGAACTCGATTCCGGCTACGCCGTCCCGTCCACCAGTTCGCAGGAGGCTGCCACAGACGAGGCCTTCTCCCTGGGCGTGCCTCCGGCTGAAACCTGGGAACCGGAACTTTACACCCGCATGCTGCCACGACTCTTCGATTTCCTGCGCAACGAACTGGGTGACTCGATCGAATTGATTCACGATGTCCACGAACGGGTCACTCCCTCACAAGGCCTCCGACTCGCCAACGACCTCGCCCCCTACAACCTGTTCTACCTCGAGGATCTGTTTCGCCCCGAGCACCTCGACACGTTTCGACTCGTCCGCAGCCAGTCGAGTATCCCCCTGGCAATGGGCGAGATTTTCTGCAATCCGTGGGAGGGGCAGGAACTGTGGCTCGATCATCTGGTTGACTACGTCCGTCACGACCTGGCCCATGTCGGAGGCATCACGGCTGGCCGCAAGATCGCCGCCAATTGTGAATCTCGCGGCGTACTGACAGCCTGGCACGGACCCGGAAACATCTCGCCCGTGACACACATGGCCAACGCACACCTCAGCCTGTCTGTCCCCAACTTCGGCATCCAGGAATTCGATGCCAACTGGGACCACCGGGTCGAACAGGTCTTCACTGCAGTCCCCCTCTACGACGACGGACACGTCAGCGTCCCATTGTCACCCGGCCTCGGTTGTGATGTCGATATCGATGCAGCGCGACAGTTTCCCTACGTCCGTCGGATGCGACCGACAATTCGCCGTGAAGACGGAACCCCGTGGGCCTACTGACCCAATGCCCCCGGTGTAGTGACAAAGACCAAACCACCCGACCGCGAACTGGCGTGCGGCTGCACCATCTCCCCACACGCCGTCCTTTCGGCATCTTCGGAGAGTCAATCCTCCCGCAGGGTGTGTTGGATGGCAGCCTTCTCAACCCGCGCCCAAGTCGCGAGCCAGCGTTTCGACGCGGTCCATTGGGCGCGACCAGACCACTCGAGTTAGAATGGTGCCAAGCAGATCGTGAACATCACGACCGATTGCCACTCGTCGTTCTCCGCCAAGGCCCCACCATGCCACGCGCCAACCGGATCAAGCAATGCATCCGTGACGGTCGAATCGCCACCGGATTTTCGCTCTGCTTCCCCTCGGTCCACATTGTTGAAATCCTTGGTCGCCTCAATTTTGACTTTGTCTGGCTCGATGGCGAGCACGGGCCATTCGGATTAAACGACATCGAAGAACATTGTCGCGCGGCCGAACTAAACGGAATCACGGCGATCGCCCGGGTCCCCAACATCGACACCTCGACGATTCTCCAGTACCTGGATCGCGGCATCCAGGGGATACTTGGCCCTCACATTGCTTGCCGCGCCGACGCCGAGCAGTTGGTCAACGCCTGTTATTTCGGGCCACTCGGCGAACGATCATTCGGCGGCAATCGAGGGTGTGACTATGACCACGAAATTGAAAACAAGGTCGAGTGGTACCGCGAAACCAACGACAACACCCTGGTCGGCGCCTTGCTCGAGGACGCTGGGGTGGTGGACAACCTTGACGAGATTTTGACCGTCGAGGGTATCGACTATTTCAGCGTCGGCCCCAACGACTTTGCACAAGGGCTGGGCCGCCCCGGGGAGGGAGGGGCACCGGAAGTGCAGCAGGCGATTGCCAACGTGCACGAGCGGATTCACGCTGCCGGACGTCTCACCGGAGACGACATCACGCGACGGATCGACGTCAAGCACTCGCTCCTGGCCCTGGGTCAAGAGTTTCTTGCTGGCTAAAGTCCTTCCGACACCGATCGCTGTTTTTCCCGAGACAAACAGTTGATACAGTTCCCGCGCGTTGACAGGTGTCGTTAAACAACAGGCCGCAGAATGAATCCACTTCAGCGGGGTCTCGCCGTGGTGGGACTCCTGGGACTTCTCGGCGTTGCGGCGTGGTTGAACTCCTGGATACGCCACCCCCCCGCCCCCCCACCCAACACAACACAACAAGCCATAGGACTCGACGCTGCCCGCCAGAAAGACATTTGGAACGCTGAACACACGACGTTTGAAATCGAGCGAAGATTTGGCCCCGCATTTCTCGAATTCATCGCCTCCCGGACCTCCGAACGCTTGGCCAGACTCACCTCGCCCAACTTCCGCGGTCACGGACTTGGCACCGCACAGCCACTAGAGCGTCGGCACGGAAACATCTCCGAAACCATCCGGACACGTACCGACCAAGCCGGCACTTCGTTGACAGCACGGCAATTGGCCACCGACCTCCTGAAATTTCACGGAGACTTTTCCACCACGCCCCGATCCTCTCTTCGGGTCCTCCAAATCAAAGAGGGCTCTCCGGGGACCGACACGTGGTCCGCCGAAATCCTGATCACCTCGACGGGAACGACCGATTCGGGCCAAAGACGCCAGGTTCTCAGCGAACACACTCTCAACGGTGCCATCACCGATGGCACGCGACTCGGCGAAGTGCCCTGGATCACGAGTTGGACGATACACAAGACGGTTCAAAGGGACGGTCCACCAGGCCTTTTCCAGGAGGTCACGGCCGAATGGGGTCTCGACAAACTTCCGATCCCTGACAACTGGAACCTGGACCCCAGTGACGTCCTTCAAAACCGTTTCCAAATGGCCGTTGCCGACTTCAACCGCGACGGGCGGCTTGATGTCGCCGTGGCGGCGATTGATGTTCCACCGCTTTTGCTGGCAGGCGATGCCCGGCAGGGATTCCGCGGTGTCGCAGCCGAAGTGGGGTTGGTCACGGGATCCACGCGCGACCAACTCACGAACTTCGCTGTCGCGTGGATCGATTTTGACAACGACGGCTGGCCCGACCTCATCCTTGGCGACAGGCTCTACCACAACAGGGACGGCCGAAAGTTTGTTGATGTCACCGGTTCATCCGGACTCGGTTTTCTTCCCGAGTGCATGGGTTGCCTGATCGCAGACTACGATGCTGACGGGCGACTTGACATCTACGTCCTCTATCAGAAACGCCTCGGCCAAAAGCCCTCGGGTCGAGAACAGTGGATCGACGAGACCGGTTCTGGACTCGACAACCAACTCTGGCGAAACCGCGGTGGTGGTCGATTCGAAAACGTGACAGCGGCCGCTGGAGCCGGAGGCGGGAAACGGCACACCCATGCTGCGGCCTGGTTTTCTCTTGATAACGACCATTTCCCGGACCTCTACCTGGCCAACGACTTCGGGAAAAACGTGGTCTTGCGGAATCGGGGAGACGGTTCGTTTGAAGACGTATCGGCCCGTACCGGTGCCAACGGTTTCGCCACCAGCATGGGAGTCGCTGCCGGCGATCTGGACAACGACGGACAATGCGACATTTACGTCGCCAACATGTATTCAAAAATGGGCCGCAGGATCATCGGCCTTGTCCAGGATTCTGACTATCCCGAAGGGGTCTACCAACAGATCCAGGGGTCATGTGCTGGAAACCGCCTGTACCGAAGCCAGGGACAAGGGAAATTCGAAGAGATTTCTGATGCGGCCGGCGTCAATTCAGTTGGCTGGGCGTACGGACCGGTTCTGGCCGACTTCGATTCAGACGGACAACTCGACATTTATTCCACCACTGGCTTTCTGAGTTTCGATCGAAAAAAGCCTGACGGATGAACCTGTCTCTGGAGGGCTGTCGTGTCACAGCCAATGGATCGCGGAAGCCTGCTACCCGCTCTTGGACAGCTGGACCATGCGGCGGGCGAGTTCTGGGTCGAAAACCCGTTCCTGATGCCCAAGCGAGGCGACAACCTCAGTGCGTTCGAACGCAACTGTCTTTTTTTCAACACAACCCAACAGGGCGTGCCCTCGTTCCTCGATGCTTCGTTCGCGTCATCTGCCGACCTCGACTCCGACTCTCGTTCGGCCGTTGCGGCGGACTTTGACCGTGATGGTGACCTGGATTTGTTGGTCGGCTCGGTTGGCGGTGGGCCACTCCGATTGTTCGAAAACCGCATGCCACAAGGCCACCGTGTAGTCCTGTCTCTTGTGGGACAAAACTGCAACCGCAGCGGAATTGGCTGTCGGATCATCATCGATACCGGCGACCGCCAGTTCACACGCGACGTTTTCCCAGCCAGCGGTTTCATGGGCACCGGTCCCACCGAGCAGAATGTCGGCCTGGGATCGGCCACACAGATCAAACAACTCACAGTCAGATGGACCAACGGCGACATCCAACAGTTTGAGCACCCCAAGGTGGATCACCACCACGAGATCACACAGGATCGGCCAGCCCTACAATCGACACCACTGGAACACATCGCCACTCCTGTGACAGGCGACGATTGACAATCCGGATTTCCGGATTTTGGTAACTCGCGGCACAGCAACGGATTGCGACTCCCTCGACCGTTTTCTTTTCGAATTCTTGTGACTCGAACCGTGTGTCCGGCAACACACTGTCGACTCCCAATTCGAAATGATTGATCCGAATGGAATTCGGCCGAGGTTGTCCCGTGTGGTTGAAACGTTGTCCGAGACACATCAAAGCGATGAGCAACTCGCGTCCGAGGCAGCTCGAGAAGGGTCGGACGGACCGGCCTTCACCGAGTTGGCCTCGCGTTTTCGCGATCGTGTCTGGCGGATCTGTTTCCAGATCATGGGCCACTCCGACGACGCCGCTGACGCCACCCAGGATGTCCTGGTCCGGATGTTCCTCCAACGTGCCAATTTCGAGGGCAGGTCGAAGTACTCGACCTGGGTCCACGGAATCGCCGTTCGCACCTGTTTGTCACTTCGTCGGGCGCGCAGCAGGCGACAAAAACGAGTCGCTGTCCTGCCCGGCCTCGACCTCGACACCACGGGAGCACCGGCGGCCAACCCGGCCTCAACCCCGACCGACGCCCCCAACCTGGACGAGATGCTCAATTCGCTCGGCGATGAAGACCGGGCCCTCGTCATCATGAAATATTCGCAGGACCACAGTTACCAGGAACTCAGCCAGATCTTCGGCCTTTCCGAAAGTGCGTGCAAAATGCGAGTCAGCCGCGCCGTTGGCCGACTTCGAGAGAGACATGGCGGATGACGACAATCGACACCAACGACCCGGATTTCGAAGGGGAACTTGCCCACCAACTGGCCACGGCCACGGTTCCACCGGTGCCCCAAGAACTCGACACCGTCGTTCATGAACGACTCAACCGTGCCCTGCACGTCCACCATTGCATCACGTTTCTAACGATGGTGATCCCCGCGGCGATCGCCACAATGCTCAACCCGATTGGACACCTGCTGATTCACACGATTTCCGGCCGGCCTCGCCGATCGACCGGAACCAAAGAGGATTCCTAAACACCCCCCCCTGATTGTGTGGAGCGTCGACCGAGGGATCGCCCCGGCGAGAGGTCGACAGCCACACCAGATGAAGGAGACTGATATGACAATCTTGATTTCCAAATCGATCGCGGTCGTGCCTGTTGACCAGGCAAAGACGGCCGTTGAAACCGGTGTCGGAGAAGTGAGTTCCGCGCTCCAGACCGCGTTCCAGCCAGTCATCAACCTCTTGCCTTCAGTCGTGGCCATGGTGGCCGTACTGGTTGTCGGCTACGTCGTTGCCCGACTGCTCGCACGCGCCGCAAACGCCGTTGGTCAACGTATCGGCCTGGATGGTGCTGCCGAACGCAGCGGCCTGTCCGCATCAATGACGAAGGTGGGAATCGAACGCGGCCTCTCGGCCATCGTCGCGCAGCTGGTCTTCTGGATGCTGATGTGCGTGTTTGTCGTCGCCGCCTTCAACCTCTTGAATCTGCCGTCCCTCTCGGCAGCGACACAAAAGCTGGTCGATTACATCCCCAAACTCCTGGCAGCCACCACCGTCGTTCTGATCGGGCTCTTGATCGCTTCCTTCCTCCGGGGAGTCATCGCGACCGCCGCCGATCGAATCGGTATCAGCTACGCCGACCGACTCGCCAGCGGAGCCTACTACATCCTGGCATTGATGACTTTCATCGCTGCGTTTGACCAACTGGAAATCCAGTTCGCACTGCTCAACCAACTGATCCTGATCGCCTTCGGCGCCCTGGCCCTGGGTGTTGGACTTTCGGTCGGACTGGGCGGCCGCGACGTCGCCGGTGGCATCATGTCCGGCTACTACGTTCGGCAACGGATGCAGTCCGGCGACACCGTCAGCGTGTCGGGAATTGAAGGGGTGGTTCGCGAAGTTGGTCCGGTGGCGACAGTCATCGAAACCACCAAGGACGGTCTGTCCCATCGCCACACCGTCCCAAACTCGAAGATGCTCAACGAGGCGGTCCGCTAGGACAGCGTCCCTTCTCGCCACGTCGACACCGCCCCGGCATCCGTTCTGGATTCCGGGGCGGTTGTCTTTTCTCCCCACGCTCCCGGTAAGTCTCCCTACTTTTTGGTCTTCTTGCTCTTCGGTTTCCCCGTGGGCTTCTGGCTCGACTTGGGCTTGCTCCCCTTCGACTTCGGTGCAGCGGTGCTGGACCGGGCCGTGACTCCGCGGAGTTGTCTCGCACCGGTTTGCCGCAAATCGATCCGACTCCGCAGGGTCGACCCACCAGCACCGCCAGTGTCATAAAGAAAGAGTTGGCTGTACGCGTTGTCGGTAATCAACAACAACTTCTGGGCCGAGTCGTACTGCACCGAATAACGAGGCACGGTGAAATTTCGGCGAGCAGTGGGGGCCTTCTTGCCCGCCGTCGGCTTGGTCGTCTTGACGGAATCCTGTCCAAACGAGGTCAGGACAACAGCCCCAAGGGCTAGTCCCACCACAAAACCAACTGCAGTGTTTTTTGGGTTTGATTTCATCAATCGCTCCGTAACTCGGTAGGTTCTGTTTTCCCAGGTCGCGACGACCGGAATTCGTGACCGACACGATTCAAATCTCCAAGCGACGCCCCCTTGCCCCAGTTATACCCGCTTGTCCCCCGGCTAGCTCACCGAAACTCGTTTGGTTGCAAGCCACTTGTTTGCCGCATAGACCTCCAGCAGTCAGAATCGTCCGCATGAACAAAACAAAGCGGCAGTATGGTCGTTGGCCCAGCCCCTTGACTCCCGCCCTGGTGGCGGCTGGCCGGCGTTTGGATGGCGTCGCCATCGACAGCGACGGTGAACAGTTGGTCTGGCTAGAAGGTCGTTCCGGCCAGGGTGTCCTGGTCGCCGACGACGGCAGCGGAAACGCCCAACGTGACGTGACCAGTCAGCACAGCGTGCGTGCTGAAGTGGGTTACGGGGGGGGCGACTTCACCGTCCACGGTGGGGACGCGTACTTCATCGCACACCACACCGGCCGTCTTTTTCGGCAACCGATCGCCCGGGGAATCGCAAACCCAATCACCCCCGCCTTTGGACATGCCTCGTCCCCCGCCGTTTCACCCGACGGCGACTTTGTGGCTTACGTCCACACCGACGAAGACGTCGACCGGATTGCCGTGGTCGACACACAGGGACACCACTGGCCAGCCATCCTGGCCTCCGGGCACGATTTTTACATGCAGCCCCGCATCAGTCCGGACGGCTCGCGCGTGGCTTATGTCGCATGGAATCACCCCAACATGCCCTGGGACGGCACAACGCTGTACGTCGCTGACCTGGACAGATCCGGACCGCTACCAGTTGCCGACACCCCGCAAGCCATTGCTGGGGGAGACGACATTGCCATCTTCCAACCGGAATTTTCCACCGACAACTCGCGGCTGTTCTTTGTCTCCGACGAAACCGGCTGGGGTCGCCTGGCAAGCCACGACCTTACCACTGGCTCGACTGACTGGCTGACCCCCGACGGGCTGGAATTGGGTACACCGGCATGGGCACAAGACATGCGGACCTACGCCGTGTGCGGCGACGGACAGACCATTGCTGCAGTCATCAGCCAAAACGGTTTCCTGTCTGTCGTCCGCATTGACCTGGCCTCCGGTGAGCAATCGACCGTCGAACCGCTGGCGCAACTCACCGACATTTCGCGGATCGTCGCCGCACCGGTGGGAACTCGAATCGCAGTCATCGGCAGCAGCGCCGTCCAAACGCCCCGAATCATCTGCTGTGACCTCGACGACGACACAACACGGGTCGTTGCACGCTCCACCAGCGAGACACTCTCTATCGACGGACTCTCGGAACCCGCGGCGATCAGTTGGGACTCGGCGGCGGGCGAGACCGCACACGGCCTGTTCTATCCACCGGCAAGTGAGTCGTTCGAAGGAACCGGGCTCCCGCCGGTCATCGCGATGATCCATGGCGGCCCGACCTCCCAATCGCGTGCCGGGTGGAAGGCCGACGTGCAGTATTTCACCACACGTGGTTGGGCCGTCCTGCAGGTCAACTATCGGGGCAGCACCGGTTACGGACGTGAATACATGCTCAAGCTGCGTGGCAACTGGGGCATCTGCGATGTCGAAGATTCGATCAGCGGGATCCGCCACCTGGTTGACAGCGGACAGATCGACCCCGACCGAAAGGTGATCATGGGAGGTAGCGCCGGCGGATTCACGGTGCTGCAGGTCATGGCACACCACCCTGAGGAATTCACAGCCGGAGTCAACCTCTATGGAGTCGCCAATCAATTCCACCTGGCCAGTGACACCCACAAGTTCGAGAGTCGCTACACAGACACAATGATCGGACCATTGCCCGAGACGGCAGCGGTCTACCATGAACGGTCACCGGGTTTCCATGCCGAGAAAATCCGCCGACCGATTGCAGTTTTCCAGGGTGACATTGACCGGGTCGTTCCTCGCCAGCAGTCAGATGACGTGGTGGCCGCGCTGGAACGGTCCGGCACGCCACATGTCTACCACCTTTATGAAGGAGAGGGACATGGGTGGCGGAAGCAGGAGACCATCGACCACTTCTATCGGGCTGTCGAAGCGTTTCTCGACCAACACGTGCTGATGCAATAGAGCCCCACGATCACCGCACCATGCGGGCTACCCAGCAATCCAAGGGCCCGGCCACCCTCCCGGCCGCCACGGCCGCCAGGATCGCCACCACCGCACCGGTGAACACATCCATCGTGTAGTGCGCCCGCAGAACCAGCACGATGACCACCTGGAACACCGCCAACGCCAAACCGGCGGATATCCCGAGACGACCAAATCTGCGTCCCAGTTCGATTCCCCCATAAACAGCCATTGCCGTGTGGCCGGAGAAGAAAAAGTCGTTCGCGACCTCGTAGGTCACCAACAGCGAGGGGAAGCCAGGATCAAACCACAACATGCCCTCGGGTGCCGGCAGGGGCGAAAGCCACTGACACAGTTGACGTAACGAAAACAGGATCAAAAGACCCAGGAATGGACGGATCGATGGACCAAGGATCGTGGTGGCAAACATCCAGCACGCCACGAGGTCAATCAAAACGGAACTGGTGATCAACAGCCCGGAAGCGGTGCCCCGATTCCGGTTGAGTGACTGATTCCAACCGATCGTCCATTCGTGCACGCGGTCTCCCACCGTCAGCATGCGAGACGCGGATTCGAGGGTCGCATCATCCACTCGGACCTCGCGTGCCCCCAGCAACGACTGGCTCCCCAGCCACAATCCAATCCCGACCGCGACCACAACCACCCGGGCACACCTCTCGGCCACACTCGGGCGTGCTCCTTCGTTTTCATTGACTGGCTGCACCTGGGGTTATTTTCGCCCTCCTTCCTGCTGTCTTCCCTGTTCGATTTCAGCTGCCAAACGTTCCAGCATCTCGGTGAGCTGTTCCTGGAGCTCCTTCATCACGGGATCCTCGCCACGGTCACGAGAACGAACTGACGGCACTTCGATTGCGTCTCCGACCTCCACCAGCACGGACATCGGTCCGTGCACGGTGGCCCTGTCGGTCAAGTCCTCCTCGAAACGCTCAATCGTCTCCAGGAGACGCTCAACTGCCACGTCCGGACCGATGTAGTCATTGGGATAAAGTGACATCTGCTGGGCAAGGTAACAGTCGGCCAGATGCCGCCACCGTCTTTGACGCTCTTCTTCGGAGAGGTCCTGTTCGACCATGTCCGGCAAAATTTCGCTCCTCAACCGCTTCACCCGCGCCACGGTCCCTCCGTCACTACGGCCGCCACACCACTCTTCTTCGAGCGGTCCCAGCACTTCATCCACCAACCGGTCCCGGCGATCAAAGACCGATCCGGACTGCGGAGCACCGAGATACTCCACCTCCTTCAAAGCCAACAGAGCCTGCCCGATCTTCTCGACACGTTCCAGCAATGGTTGCCCCACCTGGGACTGCCAACTCAACCGTGACTCGATATCACTCAACACTCTCGCCACGCTCGACTCGATGTCACCGTCGAAACGATATTTCAATGCAACCGGATGCACGACCACTCGGCCCGGCGGACTCAACCCGGCTCTCTTGCGGGCAGCGGCCCGGGCCATCAACGACACCCCGTCCTGAAGCAGGCTCAGGCGATCGTTTGTCCGCGAGATCATCCCTTCGGGAAAAAGCACCAGCGGCCGCTTGGCGTCGACCAGCACATCAATCGCGAAGTTCAACGCCGCACGATCCATTCCTTCACGGTAGATACTGAATCCGCCCATTCGCCGAACCAGGAATTTCTGGAAAGCGCCCACCTTGAACACGTTCCAACTGGCCATCGTGAAGATGTGGCACCCGACACCGGTGATCAACTCTCCCAACGCGACCGGATCACTGAGCCGACAATGATTCGGAGCGATGATGATGCCATCGCCGGATTCGATTGATGACGACAATCGATCGAGTCCCCGGACGTCGACCTCGGAAATCGAATACGCTTTGCGCAGATGCCAGCCGACAACCCGCTCAAGCAACCACGGCCACCAGTTGCCACGGTGCGGCGAGATAAACTCGTACTTGTCTTCAAAGACGATATCCTGCATGAAATCGACGAGCAGTCTACCGGCCTGGGGCACCGCTGGCCAACCCGACTCGCCGTCGTTGATGCGAAGGACCTCATCGACTGTAATTGCCACGAGACCACCTCGAGCCTGAGGCCACACATGATTGACATGACACGACGACGCGATTTCCTGCAGATGACCGCCGGCGGTTTCGCGATCGCCTCGACTTACCCCCTCGCAGCCCTCGCCTCAGACGCTTCCTTCGATATGTTGATCCGCGGTGGAACGATCGTTGACGGCACGGGGAAACCGGGTGTCCGTCACGACCTGGGTATCAAGGGGTCTCGCATCGCCGCGATCGGAAACCTTTCCGAATCAACCGGCCGCCGCGTGATCAATGCAACCAATCGCATTGTCTGCCCTGGCTTCATCGACATGCACACCCACAGTGACAGCACCCTGTTACAGGACGGGCTGGCAGAAAGCGCCGTCAGGCAAGGTGCCACCACCCATGTGGTCGGCAACTGTGGGAGTTCGCCGGCTCCAGTCGGTGCGCCAGTCGAAACGTACGGCCACAGGATCAGTACATACGGGGACTACCTGCAGGCACTAAAACAATCCGGAACAACCATCAACGTCTGCGGCCTGGTCGGCCACAACAGCATCCGCCGCGCCGTGATGGGAGACCAGAACCGCAAACCGACCCCGATTGAACTCCGACGGATGCAAGACCATGTCGACGAGGCCATGCGATCCGGTGCGACAGGCATGTCCACAGGACTAGTATCTCCGCCGGGAACCTACACAGAAACACCCGAGATCGTGGCACTCGCCCGGGTGGTCGCACGGCATCGAGGGCTCTACGCATCTCACATCCGTGGTGAAGCCTCCACGCTGCTCGCGGCCGTTCGCGAGGCTATACAGGTTGGAGATGAAGCCGGGCTGCCTGTCCAGATTTCCCATCACAAAGCGGCTGGCCGGGACAACTGGGGAACCACCCTCAAAACACTGCCACTGATCGAGGCCGCCAACCAAAAGAAACACCGCGTGCGAGTCGACGTGTATCCCTACCACGCCGGCAGTGCGGGAATGGCACAACTTGTCCCACCATGGGCCCACGAGGGGGGCCGTGGTGCCATGCTGACACGGCTCAAGGACCCGGTGCAAAGACGCAGGATCGCCCGCGACATGGTTCGCGGGACGGACAACTGGCCCAATTTCTTCAAGCTCGAATGGGACGATATCCAGATTGCCACGGTTGGCACCCCCGCCAACCGCAAGTGGATCGGCAAGAGAATCGCGGACGTCGCACGATCCAGGAAGTGTGCCGGAGTCGAGGCCTGCATCGACCTTTTGATTGAAGGAAACGGCCGCGCCCGGATGATCAATTTCATCATGGACGAACGCGAGGTCCAAAGGGTCCTGAAACACCCGCTGTCAATGATCGGTTCAGACGGCCGCGCAGTGAACGCCGACACGGCACAAGGCATGCCTCATCCACGCTACTACGGCTGTTTCCCCAGGGTCCTGGGACGATACTGCCGCCAGATGAAACTCTTTTCGCTGGAAACCGCAATCCACAAAATGACCGCAATGCCCGCCGCCCAACTGGGCCTACCAGACCGTGGAACCCTCCAGGTCGGGCACGCCGCCGACATCGTCGTCTTCGATTTCAAGACGGTCATCGACAAGGCAACCTTCCAGGCCCCTCATCAGTACCCCGAGGGGATTGAGACGGTCGTGATCAACGGCCGGCCAGTGATCCTGCAAGGCGAGCACACCGAGTTGCGGCCCGGACTTGTGTTGCGACCGCAACGAACTTGATACAGGGAAACTGGTGACCACGACAGCTCGCCCCGACAACGACCAGGCAAACCTCGCCCCGGACGTTCCCCCGGAGATCGACTGGGTTCTCCGCGGCACGCTACTGGCCGTGTTCTCGTCGTTTTGTTACACCGCGTCGATCATCGCCCTGCGTGCGGTGACCGGAGAGGGAGCCGATTGGGCCGCATGGGTCTCGTGCCTGAAAGCCGTCCCCACGGTTGCTGCAGCGATTGCTGTCCTGGCTTACAAGGCGGTCCGGGGATCGACCACCTGGCCATCACCCCGCATGATCGTAGCCCTGTTGATCTCGGGAACCGCAATGCAACTGCTGGGCAACGTCGGCTTCCAGTGGGGGTTGGCACTGGGGGGCATGTCCTTCACCGTCCCCGTCTCCCAGGCGTCCCTCCTCATCAGCGGCGCTGTGCTCGGCGTGGCATTGATCGGTGAACGAGTCAGCCGCCGTTCGATCGGCGCAATGGGAGTCTTGATCACCGCCATCTGCCTTTTGACGATCGATGCCGATCAGATCGCAACATCGGTAGCCGGGCAGGGGGGTACAAACCTGATCCTGCTGACCGTGGCAATGGGACTGGCTGCGGGAATCGGCTGGGGACAGGCCGGCGTCGTGATCCGCCAGGCCGCCCAGAGCGGAGTCACCACCGCTGTCACGAT
The DNA here is from genome assembly GCA_964646205.1 of uncultured Planctomycetaceae bacterium. GTDB lineage: Bacteria > Planctomycetota > Planctomycetia > Planctomycetales > Planctomycetaceae > UBA8437. The sequence goes on from CAZYAZ010000052.1 coordinate 31,040, forward strand.
TCTGCTGCTCTCCTCGACCGCCATCATCGTGTTGGGCGGAGGTGTCCTGGCTCGCCAGGGTGGCGACTGGATCCTGCAGCGAACCTCGCCTCGCGAATTCTGGATCTCAATGGTCGCCGGTGGTTTCACCTCGATCGCATTTTTCGCTCTCACCGAAGCGCTCAGACACATTTCGATCGTCCGGGCCAACTTGATCAACGCCTCGCAAATCGCGCTGACCTCGCTGGCTGGTGTCTGGATTTTTGATGAACCAATGACCCGATGGATGATCATCGGCACCGGATTGACCATCGGTGGGCTGCTGTTGATGGACAGGCCCAAGGAAGACGATTCCGGCGGCCGGCCCAACACAACGACACTCAACGACGCCCCCCCCGACCCAGCACGGTCATCGTGACAGCCACAACATGTGAACAGGCGACACCCACGTAGACCTCGTGCACTTTTCGCAGGTCGCCAAGGCAGCCTGTCTGCTTCAGGATGAACCACCCCAGGGTGGTCGCGAACCCGGTGATCAGTGCCAGCAGAGCCGCCGTGCGGCCCAGCCGTTTCCAGAACAAGCCCACGATCAACGACGGGAGGAAACAGGCCGCGTAAAGCGAACCCGAGAAAGAACTCATCTCGGTGATCCCCTGGTCAAGAATCAGTGAGAGCACAGCGGCAACAGCGGAAAGCAGAAACACCCACACGCGGGTGCGACGGACACCAGCACCGTCATCGGCTCGCCCCGGCGCCACCAGGTCGTGATCGGCACTCGAAGCCGCAACCAGCAGCACTGAATCGATCGAAGACATCGCAGCAGCCACCAGCCCGGTCAAAAAAAATGCACCCGCCACCGGCCCCAGCAGGTTCACCTTGCTTCCCAGCAGGTGGGGAATCACATTGTCGGTCAAGGCACGGCCACTCCCCCCCCCCAACTCCCCGGGTGTCACGAACGCGTGAGCCAGGAACCCCACTGGCAACATCACGAGATAAGTGACAAACAACATGGCCGGCGCAATCCACCGCCCTCGCCTGAGTTGCTCGTCGTCAGCAAGCCCATAGAAACGGGACAATTGCCGGGGCTCGACGATAATCTTCAATCCCACCCCGAGGGCGAGTCCAACCAGGGTGCCAACAGTCACATCCCCAGCCAGTGCGCCTTCTGGTTGCCATTCCAACACCGAAGGCATCGCCAGGCGGACCTTTCCGAGCAGGGCGGTCACGCCTCCCTCACGGACAACCATCGACAACGGCAACAACATTCCACCAGCCAGCAGGATGACTCCCTGGACCGCATCCGTGGCGACAACCGAGTGGAAGCCGCCGGCCAGCGTGTAAGCCGTCACCACGACAAAGATGATCATTGTGACCATCCCCGGATCGAGATCCAGCAGCACTCCCAGCAACCGCGTTGCTCCCTCGTAAACAGCCACCATGTAGGCCAGCGACGCGATCACCACCACACCCCCGGCCAACCGTCGCAGCAGCAGAGATTCGTATTGAAAACCGAGAAAATCCGGCACGGTCAGCGCACCCAGTTCTCGCGCGCGACGTGTGAACGGAGGAGCGATGACGAACCACGAGACAAGCACCATGGAAGTGAAGACAACGACACAAATCAGCCACCACGACAGACCAAAAGCGTAACTCCGTCCGGCATGGCCAACGAACGTTACGGAACTGACAAACGTCGCGTAAAAGGACAGACCGATCACGACGCCGCCCATCCGACGGCCCCCGACCAAAAAATCATCCAGCCCGCGCGTCCGCCGCTTCCCCAGCCATCCGTGCCAGGCAAGCATCGCCAGGTACATCCCGACAAACAGCAGTTGCAGCCAGTGTTTGCTGAACCAGTCCAATCCGAGTCGCCCCCGCCGGTGGTCTCCTTGATTTCTGGAAGCCTATAATGCCCCTCCTGTGTTGCCAACCGACATCGCTTCATTCAGCGCGATCATATGCCACTCGCAAAACGCCTCGAACTGCTCAAACCCACCGCCGTCAACTCGATTCTCCAGGAGGTCCGGCACCTTCAGGCCAACGGGCAATCGCCGGTATCGTTGATGCGAGGTGCACCGGACCTCCCGACCCCCGAGCACATCATCACCGCGGCTCAACAGGCACTCGCCCAGGGACGCACCGGATACCCTGACAACCGGGGAGAACATCGACTCCGGGAAGCTGTCGCCGGAGCAATCCTGCGGAACGGTGGCCCCGAATACTCCCCCGGTGAAGAAATTCTCGTCACCAGTGGTGCCACCCTTGGCCTGTACGCCGCGCTGGGAGCCGTGCTCGATCCGGACGACGAGGTTCTGGTCCCCGAACCGGTCTACGACGCCTACCTTTCGGCCATTGTCCAATTGGGAGGACGCCCGATTCCGGTACCGGCCACGTTGACCAACGGACGTTTCCATTGGGACCCGCAGCAGGTCGAGGCTGCCTGCTCCGCCCGCACACGGGCCATGCTGGTCAATTCGCCCTGGAACCCCACCGGAACCGTGCTCGGTGAGGACGAATGGACAGGGCTCATGGACCTCGCGGCCCGCCAGGACCTGTATGTGATCAGCGACGAGATCTACGAATCCATTTGTTACGACGGCCACCGCCACCGCACGCCCGCGGCCCTCTCGGATGACGCCCGCTCCCGAACGATCATCGTCAACAGCCTCTCCAAAACCTACGCGATGACCGGCTGGCGAGTCGGATTCTGCGCTGCGCCTCCGGAAGTGATCTCGGCAATGTATCTCGTGCTCCAGCAATCCAGCCGCGGCCCAGCCACTTTCGTGCAGGATGCCGCCGCCGCCGCTCTCGAGGGGCCACAGGATTGCGTCACGGATATGACCGCAAAGTACGCGGACCGGCGTGACCAGGTTCTTGACGCGATATCTGGCATCCCCGCTATCAACGTGCTGACTCCCGAGGGCGGATTCTTTGCAATGGTCGATGCCCGTGAACTGAATCGCACCTCCAATGACATTCGTCGCTCACTTTTGACAGACCATGGTGTCGTGGTGATGCACGGTGGAGCTTATGGCCACTCAGCCGAGGGCACCCTGAGGGTCTCTTTCGCCTCCGGTGGAGACAACCTCGCCCAGGGCCTGCAACGCCTCGCCGAAGGACTCAGGGAAATCGGACCCGCAAGCCCGTGACACTTTCCTCGTTGCAGTTGTCTGACCTGCGTTCTCGACTCGAAGGCGATGTCACGAACGACCCTGCCATCCGGGCGATGTACGCCACCGACGCCAGCGTCTACCAGATCCTGCCCACGGCTGTCGTTCGTCCCAGGCACCGCGACGATGTCGCTGCGGTCCTGGCGTTCTGCCGTGAACACGACATCTCCATCACCGCACGCGGCGGAGGAACCTCCCAGGCCGGGCAGGCAATCGGCTCCGGACTGCAACTGGACTTCTCGAAACACTTCGGCAACCTGCTGGAACTTCAACCGGAACGCCAACGAGTCCGAGTCCAACCAGGCATCGTGCTAGACGAACTCAATGCCACGCTCAAACCTTACGGTCTGACGCTGCCGCTCGACCTGTCGACCTCCAGCCGCGCCACCATCGGCGGCATGATCTCCAACAACTCCTCTGGCACACGTTCCGTCGTCTATGGAAAAACACTCGACTATGTCGAGAGCCTCACCGTCATGCTGGCCGACGGTAGCGTGGTCGTGCTGGACGAGTCGTCTCCCGACGCCTCCGACACGCTCCACGCCCGCTGTCATGATGCCGTAGTGAGCCTGGCCAGCAAGCATTCCGAAGAAATTGACCGGCGGTATCCGAAGATTCTCCGTCGCGTTGGAGGATACAACCTCGACGAATTCACCCCCGAACACAAACGCCCTCCCAATCTCGCGCGGCTGATCGTCGGCTCTGAGGGAACCCTCGCACTGATCCTGGAAGCCACCCTTCGCGTCGTCCCGATCCCTGCAGAGAGAGTTCTCCTGAGCGTCCAGTTCGACGATCTGCTCGAAGCCCTGGCAGCTGTACCGACCATTCTCGAACACGACCCGTCGGCCATCGAACTGGTCGACCGCATGATTCTTTCGCACACGATCGGAAAACCCGAATTCGAACCCCTGAGATGGTTCATCGACGGTGATCCAGCCGGAGTCCTCTTGATCGAGGTCCAGGGAGAGGACACTGGCGACCTGCTTCAACGAATCGAAACGATCGAATCGGATTTGAAACACAGGGGGTGGGGGACGTCTTTTTTCCGGGCTGTGTCCCCCGAGGAACAAGGGCGAATCTGGAAACTCCGGAAGGCATCCCTGGGCCTCTCGATGGCTGTTGCCGGTGACGAAAAGGCCATCGCCTTCGTCGAGGACACCGCGGTCGCCCCAGCCCGCCTGAGAGACTACATCCAACGTTTCCGGGAAATTCTTGACCGACATCACACGCCCGCCGGTTTTTACGCACACGCCTCCGTCGGACTGCTTCACATCCGACCGGTTGTCGACCTGAAAACCACCACGGGTGTCGAACGATTTTCCGCAATCGCCAATGACGTGGCCGACCTGGTCCTGGAGTTCGGTGGTGCACTCAGTGGCGAGCATGGCGACGGGCTCGTGCGTGCCCCATTTCAGGAACGGATGTTCGGACCGACGCTCTACCAGGCATTCCGTGAAATCAAACGCACCTTCGACCCCGAAGGTTTACTGAACCCCGGAAAGATCGTGGACGCCCCCGAATTGACCGCCGACCTGCGATTTGGCCCTGGTGGCCACGTCACTCCCGCTCCGGCCACGGTCTTCGACTTTTCGGACTTTGGAGGCATCGCCCGCGCCGCCGAACAATGTAGTGGCGTCGGAGCATGTCGCAAAAGCCTGACCGGCACCATGTGCCCGTCCTACATGGCCACCCGAAACGAATCGGACTCCACACGCGGGCGGGCCAACGCCCTGAGAATGGCGATCAACGGCCAACTCGGCCCCGAGGGAATCGCCAACCCAACTCTGAAACCGGCCTTGGATTTGTGCCTGGAATGCAAGGCATGCAAATCGGAGTGCCCCACGGGGGTCGACATGGCCCGCATGAAGTCCGAATTCCTTTATCAATTCCACCAGGTCCACTCGCGACCGCGTCACGACCGTCGCTTCGCGGATATCCGCAACACCCTGGAGCGAGCGTCCACCTGGCCACGCCTGTTCAACGCAGTGAGCAGCAGCAGAATCGGAAAATGGGTCGCCGGCATCGCGCAGGACCGCAAGCCACCACGCGTCGCCACGCGGTCCTTGCTGGCCCAGTGCAAGCACCTGGAGTCCCCATCCGCCCTGGAAGCGGATGCAGTTTTCTTTCCCGACACGTTTTCCATTCACTACGAACCACAGCACGTCCTGGCTGCCATCCGTGTCGCCAGTTCACTGGGACTCAGTTCCGCTCTCTCCCCTCATGTCTGCTGCGGCCGCCCACTCATTTCCCGAGGTTTCCTCGACGAAGCACGCAGCCAGGCAACCCGGTTGGTTGACGCGCTCATCCCGCTGGCCCAGGCACAACGCCCGATCATCTTCCTGGAACCCGGTTGCTGGTCGGCTGCCATCGACGATCTCCCCCAACTGGTCCCCGCCGCGAAACGCCAGGCAGCTCGCCAGGTGGCCAGGGCTTGCCTGACGTTTGAACAATGGGCGTCCCGTGTCCTGCCCGATGAACTCCGCCCGGTGGGTCCGCCAGGTGATGCCGTGTTGCATCACGCACACTGCCACCAGAAAGCACTAATCGGCACCAGCCCGACGCTGGACGTGATCCGGCAGGCCGGTGGAAAAGCCAAAGACCTCGACGGGGGGTGCTGCGGAATGGCCGGATCGTTCGGCTACCAGCGCGACCATCTCGCGGTGTCGCTGGCAATCGGTGAACGAGTATTGGCTCCAGCAGTCCGCCAACACAGAGGCCCCGTGATAGCACCTGGCTTCAGTTGCCGGCACCAGGTGGAACACCTGACCGGCACTCAACCGCTGTCGACTGCACAATGGCTGGCCGATCGACTGGCCCCCTGACCGTCACTTCTTCTTCAGCCATTGCTCGACCTGCTGTTCAAGCAGGTCGAGTGTCACGGCCCCCCGCGACAAAACCACGTCGTGGAATTCTCGAACGTCAAACTTGTCGCCGAGTTGCTTCTCGGCCCGGCGTCGCAGTTGCTGAATCTTCAATTCACCGATCTTGTACGCCAACGCCTGGCCGGGCCAGGCGATGTACCGATCAATCTCGTTCTCAATGTCGAGCAACGTTTTTGCCGTGTTGTCCGCGAAGTATGCGATCGCCCGTTTCCGAGTCCAGCCGTCGTAGTGCATCCCGGTGTCGACGACCAGCCGTACCGCTCGCCACATCTCGTAGGTCAACTGGCCGAATTTTGAATACGGGTCCTTGTAGAGCCCCAGTTCCCCGCCGAGGCTTTCTGCATAAAGTCCCCACCCCTCGATGAACGCCGTGTAGCCTCCAAACCGACGGAACGGAGGCACGTTCTCCAGTTCCATCGCCAGGGAAATCTGCAAATGGTGCCCGGGCACCGCTTCGTGCAAGCTCAACGCTTCAATCTCATATTTCGGTCGCACATCCGGCCGGTAGAGATTCACGAAATACGTCCCGGCTCGCAATCCGTCAGCCGAAGGGGGACGGTAGTACGCCGTCGTCGTATCGGGGGCCAGGTGCATCGGGATCGGTTCGACACCGTACGGGATTCGCGGCAATCTACGAAAGAGTCGCACCAGGTGGGGATCAATCCGCTTGCTCACCTCGCGATACGCCGCCAGGAGATCCTTGGCATCCTTGTAGTAGAAGCGAGGGTCCGAACGCATGAATTCGAGAAACTCTCGAAAACCACCGCGGTACTTGGTTTGCTTGATCACTTTCTGCATCTCGGCTCGAATCCGTTTCACCTCGTCCAAACCGATCTGGTGAATTTCTTCCGGTTTCAGATTCGTCGTGGTGAAACGTCGACACCGGAACGCGTAAAAATCGTGACCATCGGGAATCTGCCAGACTCCCGCTCGCGGGAAGCAACCGGGCAAATACTTCTCGGTGAAGAACTTGTGCAACCGCCGGTAAGCCGGCACCACAACCTCGGAAATCGCCAGTCTCGCCTCGGCCTGCAGCCGCTTCCGGTCCGCTTCCGACACCCCTTCCGGAAACGACCGAAACGGCTTGTAGAAAAGACTCTTGCCTGGATCGTCAACGATTTGCCGACCAATCTGGCCCGGCACGCGAACCATCACCTCGCGGTCATGGACCCGGCGTTCCTTCAGACCGGCCTGCATCAGGACAATCGTCTGGTCCATGTATGTCCCAAACGACTGCAACCGTTTGATCCACTGTTGGTAGTCCTCCAGCCGTTCGAAACGGATCACGTCGGCCGTCGAGCTGGCGTCCTGGATTCCATCACGCGCCGTCAGCGGACAAAGAAACCAGCGGAACTTGTGACTCTCGACCGACACCGAATACTCGCGCCGAAACAGGTCGTAATTCAGTTGATCATCCGGAGCCAACACCTTGCGATCGATCGCAGCCAGTTGCTTGAGCACCTGTTGCCGGTGTCGGTGGCGACGGGTGATGGCCTCAAGCGAGACATCGGGCCACCGGTCGTTGTACCGCCGGTCGCCAAGATACGACGCAAATGTCGGCTGTTCCTTCGTTCGCCACTCCCATTCGGCGTCGATCACTCTGTTGAGCCGCGCTGTCGGTCCGGCCCCCGGGTCATCGGCGCGAACAGGTTCGCCCAGGCAAACCAACCCTGCCAGCAACACCAGGCAACCGCACTTCCACAAACCTCGCATCCGCCATTCTCCCGTATGAACCGTCTCGGACGTTTCGGGGCTTTCCAACTGCCAACCGGTCCGGTTAAATACCATTTCGCCACTCGGCCGACCACTCGCTCGACCCGGCGATACACCGCCTGGAGATTTCACATGAGAATTCTGTTCCTGTTCGCCGGACTGCTGACCATGACCGCCACGCTGCCGGCTGCCGACATCACTTATGTCAAGACACGACGAATCGACCACGTCGACTCGCATCATGGGACCAACGTCCCCGACCCATACCGATGGCTCGAGGACGATGTCCGAAAATCCAAGGGCGTCGCCAACTGGGTCGAGGCCCAGAACAAGGTCACCTTTGGCTATCTCGAGGCACTTCCACAACGAGAAATGATTCGCAAGCGAATCGAGGAGCTGTGGAACTACGAAAAATTCGGGACGCCATTCAAGAGGGGAGGGCGGTACTACTTCTACAAGAACAACGGCCTGCAGAACCAATCGGTGCTCCACAGCCTCGACACGCTTGATTCCACTCCCAAAATTCTGATCGACCCCAACACCTGGTCCAAGGATGGGACCATCGCCCTGTCCGGCACGTCGTTCAGTGACGATGGCCGGTTCATGGCCTACGGCGTCGCAGAAGCCGGGTCCGACTGGCGGACATGGCGTGTGATGGAAGTGAGTTCCCGCCGCAAGCTGGATGACGAACTGAAATGGGTCAAATTCAGCAGCATCTCCTGGACCAACGACAACCGCGGCTTCTTCTACAGCCGGTTCGACGAGCCGCGCAAGGGAGCTGAATTCCAGGATCTGAACCTCAACCAGAAAGTGTATTACCACCGGGTGGGCACCCCCCAGGCCGATGACGTGCTTGTCTACAAGCGGCCCGACCACCCCGACTGGGGCTTCGGGGCCGAGGTGACAGAGGACGGACGGTACCTGGTCATCACCGTCTGGAAGGGAACCGACGACAAGTACCGCGTGCTGTACAAGGACCTCGCCGAACCTTACGGAATGCCAATCGACCTGGTCTCGACCTTCGACAACGAATACACGTTCGTGGGAAACGATGGGCCGGTGTTCTTCTTCAAGACCGACCGCGACGCCCCCAGGCGAAGCCTTGTCGCCGTGGACGTCCGAAAACCCGAACCGCAACACCACCGTGTGCTGATCGGCCAACGAGAAGAAACGCTCACCGGTGTCGGCCTGGTTGGCAATCTCTTTGTCGCTCATTACCTCAAGGACGCTCGCACACAGATCCGAATCCACTCGATGAACGGCGAATTTGTCCGTGAAGCCGAGTTCCCCGGAATCGGGACCGCCAGCGGCTTCGGAGGCCGACAGGGCCAGACCGAGACCTTTTACTCGTTCGCCAGTTTCGCGACCCCTCCCAGCATCTACCGCTACGACATGGTCACTGGCAAAAGCACCCTCTGGAAGCAGGCGAAGGTGAAGTTCACTCCCGAGGATTTCCTCGTCAAACAGGTCTTTTACAAGAGCAAGGACGGAACACAGGTGCCGATGTTTATCGCGCACCACAAGGACACCAAGCTCGACGGGAAACGCCCCACGCTGCTCTATGGCTACGGCGGCTTCAACATTTCGCTGACACCCAGGTTTTCCATCAGTCGGCTGCAATGGATGGAGATGGGCGGTGTGTTCGCAATGCCGAATCTCCGCGGGGGAGGGGAGTACGGCGAGAATTGGCACAGGGCCGGAACAAAGCTCAACAAACAAAACGTCTTCGACGACTTCATCGCGGCGGCCGAGTACCTGATTTCCGAAAACTACACCACCAGTGACAAGTTGGCCGTGATGGGCGGCAGCAACGGCGGGTTGCTGGTTGGAGCCGTGATGACCCAACGCCCCGAGTTGTTTGGAGCCTGCCTACCGGCTGTCGGCGTGATGGACATGTTGCGGTTTCACAAGTTCACGGCTGGCCGCTACTGGGTCGACGACTATGGCAGTGCCGAGAATCCCAAGGAGTTCCAGGCCCTGCTGGCCTATTCGCCTTACCACAACCTGAAACCCGGCACCAAGTACCCGGCCACACTGGTCACCACAGCCGACACCGACGACCGTGTCGTCCCCGGGCACAGCTTCAAGTTCGCGGCACAACTGCAACACTGCCACAAGGGACAGACGCCCGTGCTGATTCGGATTGAAACCCGGGCCGGCCACGGAGCGGGAAAACCGACGGCGAAGATCATCGA
>CAZYAZ010000053.1:0-40598 GCA_964646205.1 uncultured Planctomycetaceae bacterium
GCGGTTGTTTCCCTTGTGGCACTTGTCGACGCGGCGCAAAGAGACGCTGGCAAGAAGAAGACGTCGGGTCTCACGAAAGCCTCGAAGGTCAAGCTGGTTGCGAGGCTGTCGGGATTCAAGGACTGGGTCACCAGCGTGACTGTCTCGCCCGATGGCAAGCAGTTTGCCGCGGGGTCCTACGGGGTCATCCGTCGCTGGTCGACCTCCGATCGCAAGAGCCTCGGGGACATCAAGCTCAAGGGTGGCTACATCCGCGACCTGGCCTACTCGCCCGATGGGAAGCACCTGGCGGCCGGGGGCTACCAGCGGACATTCCTGGTCGAAACAGCAACCGGAAAGCTGGCCAAGGCGCTGAAGGGCCAACGCGGACAGGTGACCGGTGTCGCCTTTTCGCCCGATGGTCGGTTGCTGGCCACTTCCAGTGATGACGAGACCGTGCACGTGTGGAACGCGACCGACGGGACGTCGGTCCGGGTTCTCGAGGGTCATAGCTTTCCCGTGCAGGACGTTGTCTTTTCGCCCGATGGACGTCGAATTGTTTCGGCCGCCGGGGATGAAACCCGGACGACGAAGCGCGGCGAGGTGATCACGTGGGACACCGCCACGGGCAAGCAGTTGACCGTGCTGGAGGATCACAAGAAGGCCGCCACCGGCGCGGCGTTCTCGCCCGATGGCAAGTTGATGGTCACGACCAGCTTCGACGAAACCGTGAACGTCTATTCCTCGGGTAAGGAGGCCCCCCTGGGCTTCTTCGGCGGACACGGCCGTCCCACCACCTCGGCCCTGTTCAGCCCCGACGGTCGCTTCGTGGTCACCGGCAGCGGTGGCCGGGCCAAGGGCAAGAACGAGATCAAGTTCTGGACACCCCGCGAGGGTGAAGAACTGGCCACGATCGGCGACCACGCCGCTCGTGTCACCGATATCGCCATTTCTCCGGATGGACGGGTCCTGTTTTCCTCCAGTTACGACAAGACCGTTTGTATCTGGAACCTGGCTGCCCTGGCCGCTGGTGATAAGAAGCCGGTGGCCACCACGGCGGCGACCACGACCACCGCCGTGGCGACGGCGGCCAAGAAGCCGAAGAGTCTCCGCGCGGGAATCATCGGGTTGGACACGTCACATGTCATCGCCTTCACCCGCATTCTCAACGCTGACAAGGTGACCCCCGAATTGGCCGGTTGCCGTGTCGTGGCGGCCTATCCCAAGGGAAGCCCCGACATCGAATCGAGCACCTCTCGCGTGCCCGGTTACATCAAGCAGGTGAAGGAAATGGGCGTCAAGATCGTCGACTCGATTCCCGAACTGGTCAAGCAGGTCGACGTGGTGTTCCTGGAAACCAACGATGGCCGTCCTCACCTGGAACAGGTTCTTCCGGTTTTGAAGGCCGGCAAGCCGACGTTCATCGACAAGCCGATTGCCGGCAGCCTGACCGATGCGGTGGCGATTTTCGAAGCCGCCAGGAAGTACAAGACACCGGTCTTCAGTTCCTCGTCGCTCCGTTACGGCAAGACGACACTGGCCGTTCGGGGAGGCAGCATTGGCAAGGTGACCAAGTGTGAAACCACCAGTCCTTGCAGTCTCGAGAAGACCCATCCCGACCTGTTCTGGTACGGCATTCACGGCGTCGAGTCATTGTTCACCGTGATGGGGGCCGGATGCGAGACGGTGGTGCGAGCTGAAAGTACAGCCGGCAAGGACGTGGTGGTCGGAACCTGGAAGGGCGGCCGCACGGGCACCTTCACCGGGCTTCGTCCCGGCAAGGGCTATTCCGGCACCGCCACCGGCACCAAGGGCACCTCTCCGGTTGGCTCCTACGACGGCTACAAGCCGCTGGTTGTGGATATCGTGAGGTTCTTCCGGACCGGGAAGTCGTCGATCCCCAATCGTGAGACGATCGAGATCTACGCGTTCATGGAGGCCGCCGACGTGAGCAAGCGGATGGATGGGAAGCCGGTGTCGATCAAGAGCGTGTTGGCCCGAGCACGTAAAGCGGCCAAGAAACGGTTGGCGGAACTCGACAAGTGAGCTGGGATCCTGCGATCAACCGGCGGGAGTTCGTGGCGACAGCCGCCGCGTCGACCGTGTTGTGTGCGTCGGAGCCGGCCCCCGCGGCCAGGAAGCCTGCGGGGGCAGTCGTCGACACGCACCTGCACTGTTTTGCCGGACCCGAGGACAAACGGTTCCCGTTTCATCCCAGGGCTCCCTATCGTCCCACCGCTTCCGCGTCGCCGGAACACCTGTTGCATTGCATGGCGGCTGGCGGGGTCGATCACGCGATCGTGGTGCATCCGGAACCCTACCAGGATGACCACCGCTACCTGGATCACTGCCTGCGCGTGGGCGGAAAGAAGCTGAAAGGGACCTGCCTGTTCTTTGGCGACCGGCCCGGTTCGATCGAGAAGATGCCCGCACTGGTCAAGAAACATCCGGGCCGGATCGTGGCCGCCCGCATCCACGCGTTCCGCAAGGACCGGATTCCCGATTTCAGCAAGCCGGGTGTGGGACGCGTGTGGAAGATGGCGGCCGAACTCGGGCTGGCCGTGCAGTTGCACTTCGAGCCCGGGTACGCCGGCGGATTCGAAAAGTACATCCGCGAGTACCCCGAGACGACCGTCGTGATTGATCATCTCGGACGGCCGTTGCAGGCCACCAGGGCCGAGCACGCCAAGGTGTTCAAGTGGGCCCGTTACAAGAACACGATCATCAAGGTGTCGTCGCTACCGGCTGCTGGTGCGAAGACCCCAAGGCCGATTGGTCCGATCATTCGTCGATTGGTGGATGCCTACGGCCCGGAACGGTCGATTTACGGGGGCGGTTTCAACGGGCAGGCGACCGGTGACAGCTACCGGGCCTATCGTGACCGCGTGGCCGGGTATCTCGGGAAGTTGTCGCGGAAGGACCTGGCGAAAGTGCTGGGCGGAACCGCGGCGCGGGTGTTTGGATTCGCGTAACGGCAACCGGGTGCCTGGGGAGTCGATGACTCGTGGAGGTCAGGCTCCATATTTCTCAAGACGTCCGGCGTGAGCCAGTGCCAACAGCATCAGGTGCTGGGCTTCGAACTGTCCCAGGCCTCCGTTGGTGCACTGGTCTTCACCGAACGAGGTGGCCGCGTCGGTCCGGGCGCGGTCGCTGGCGAACAACGTGGGGACCGGGTGCCAGCTGTGCGACTTCATCCTGGCAGGAGTGCTGTGGTCGCCGGTGACGATCAGCACATCCGGTCCCAGTGCGGTGATCCGCGGCACCGCAGCGTCCAGTTCCTCGATCCGGGCCACCTTGCCGTCGAAGTCGCCATCCTCGCCGGTCGAGTCGGTGTACTTGAAGTGGATGAAGAAAAAGTCGTGGTCGTCCCATGCGGCCTCGAGCCGATCCATCTGTGATTCGAGCGTGGTGCCGGCGTCGAGCACGTCCATGTGCACCAGCCTGGCCAGGCCACGGTACATCGGGTAGACGGCGATCGCGGCCGGTCGCAGCCCGTAGACCTCGCTGAACCGGGGAATCTCCGGCAGCATGGCAATGCCGCGCATTGTCAGCAGGTTGGCGGGAACGTCGTCGGCCAGGATCTCGGCAGCCTGTCTCAGGAATTCGCGGCAGATTCCGGCGGTCTTCTGGGAGGGTTCATCCCGTCCGACGGGTTCTTCGGGGGGGACGCCGGTGATCTGTGGGTCGGTGTCGTTGATCCGTCCTCCCAGGCCCTCGCCCCGAAAAACGATCACCAGTCGGTATTCCTTGACCGGCCGCACGAAGACCTCGACACCGGGAATCTCGATCGCATCGAGTTTTTCACACAACTGTTCACCGATGTCGCTGGCGATCCGTCCGGCGCGTCGGTCGGTGATGTTGCCGTCGTCGTCGATGGTGCAGAAATTGCCGCGGATGGCCACGTCGTCGGGGCCGAGTTCGAAGTCGATTCCCAGTGCCTCGAGAACTCCACGGCCGATGTCGTATTCCAGCGGGTCGTAACCGAAGAGACCCAGGTGGCCGGGTCCGCTGCCGGGTGTGATACCTGGCAGCACCGGGATGCTGCCGCCGGTTTCGCCCGCGGCGGCCAGGGCGTCGAGGTTCGGCGTGTTGGCGGTCTCCAGTTCGGTCCGTCCACCAGCTTCCAGGGGCAGTCCACCCAGTCCGTCGGAGACGAGCAGGACGATCTTGGAACCGTTGTCTTTTTGGAGCCGTCGGGTGAGGTCGTGAACGCGTGTCATCGGCTGGTCCGATTATTTTTGATTCCCGGGGGACCACAGGTGGCCTGTTGTCGTAGTGTAGGCAGACGCCGGACAGGAATCAGCCCATGGAAACCCACGAAGTGCTCAACGAGGTGACGTCCGGGTTGGGTCCGGAACTGACGCGCTGGACGGCACGAGCGGCAGCGGGCTGCTGGGCGTTCTGGTTGCTGATGGTCGTGGCCGGTGTGTCGGGCCGGTCGCGGCGTGTTGTGTGGACGGCCGGTCTCGTGGCGCACCTGGCCCACGTGTTTTGTGCCTTCCATTTCATTCACCACTGGAGCCACGCGGAGGCGGTGTTGCACACGGCCCGGTTGACCGAGCGGGTGACCGGCTGGAGTTTTGGGCAGGGCGTGTGGGTCAACTACGTCTTCACATTGGCCTGGCTGACGGATGTGGTGTGGTGGTGGACTCGCCCGGTCGAGATGGTGCGGTCCCGTGGTTGGTCGGTCGGACTGCACTGGTTCTTTGCGTTCCTGTTCTTCAACGCCACGGTGGTGTTTGGTCCCTGGGGCTGGAAGCCGATTGGAGCAGGGGTCGTGATCCTGCTGGGCGTCGCCTGGAAGCTGCGACGCAAAGAGGCCGCGGCCGGATCACCTACCGGTGAGAGTCCATCATCCGGGTGAACAGCTCGAGTGATTTCTGGGCCATGGGGCCGGGGCCGAACAACTCGTGGACCCTCTGTCGGCCGGTTGTGGCCAGTTCGATGCGTCGCGCCGAGTCGTCGGCCAGGGCCTCGAGGGCGTCGGCCAGCGTGTCGGCCTGCCCGGGTTCGACCAGCACTCCACCCCCGGTCGCCTCGATCAGTTCGGGAAACGCGCCGTGTTCGGGTTGCACCACCGGCACACCGTTGGCGAGTGCTTCGAGCACATAGAGTCCCTTGGGTTCACGGTACGAGGTGGGGACGCTGAGCACGTCCAACGACTTCAGGAACTCGATCTTTGACGCCGTGTCGGGTGGACTGCCGACGTAGTGAAAGGCATCGCCCAGGTCGCCCGTGGTCGCCAGCAGCTTGTTGAAGTACTTGTGATCGCGTTGGCCCAGGTAACCTCCGACCTTCAATCGCACTCCGGGACGCCGTGCGTGGAGGATGCGGAAGGCATCGACCAGTCGGTCGAGTCCTTTTTCGGGGCAGATGCGGGCGAAGTACCCGACGGTGAACGGTTCGTCCTGGGGATCCGGGGATGTCCCCGGTTGGCCATCATGTTCGGCCAGGTCGATGCCCAGTGGCAGGGTGTGGAACTTGCGGGCGTCGAGCCCGAGATAGCGGACCATGTGATCGCGGTAGTAGTCGCTGTGGACAATGAACCCGTCGAAGTCGTCGGCTCGTTCGTGAATGGATTCGATCGCCTGGGTGCGATACGGCTCGACCAGGTCTTCCAGGAAGACGTCGTCTCCCTGGAGGACACACAGCAAGGGGATGTCGATTTGCTGCCTGATGGCCCGGGCGGTACCGGCCAGCAGGGCGTTGGAGAAGCAGATGACGTCGGGCTTGAGCGATGTTGCAAAGGCTTCGGCGAGTTCGAGAACGTGGGATCGGTGTGGACCGTCCTCGCCGCGGAGCATGTCGAGGGTGATGGCTCCCAGTTGCCTGGCGTCGGTACTGACCCCGAACCGGGTGGCCAGTTTCAGGGCCCACGGACGATCGACCCAGCGGGTCAGGACTCGTGGCAGGCGGCGAAACAGGCGGCTGCGATGTGCCAGGTACACGCCGACTCCACCGAAGTACACCTCGGAGGTGCTGACGTCCTGTTCGTCGACGCGAATCGGGGTGTAAGTGGGGACCAGGCTGACATCGGCCCCGGCGTCGATCAATGATCGAGCCCAGGTGTTGTCGTGCATGCACGATCCGCAGAACATCCCGGCGCCGCCGGCGGTGACGATGGCGATGTGCATGAAGCTAGTCTAACCGGCAAAGACCGTTGCGACGAACCGTTGCAGCAGTGCCTCGGCCCCGGGTGTCTCCTCGAGTGCCGCAATGAACTCCTCGGGGGTCTGTCCCGTGATCCGTTCGATGTACTGCGGGTACGCCTCGACTCTCTGGTTCAGGTCCGTCCGAGTCAACTCGGGATGAAACTGCGTGCAATAAATGGGGGCGTCGTCGACCCGGTAGGCCTGGTGCGTGTTGCGTTCGGAGAATGCCAGCAGCGTGGTTCCCTCGGGCAAAACCGACACGCAATCCTCGTGTCCCATCTGTGCCGGGAAGCTTTGTCCCAGTGATCCGAAGATCGGGTCGTTCCGGCCGGCCTGGGTCACGAACAACTGGTGGGTGCCCACTTCTGCGGTGTCCGGGTTGTTGATGACCGTGCCGCCCATCGCCCGAGCCATGGCCTGGAAGCCCCAGCAACTGGCAAACGTGGGCTGGTTGCGTTGGACGAGTTCACGGAGCACATCCAGTGAACGGTCCAGCCATTCGCCTTCGCCGGTGGCCGAGTAATCGCCACTGCCGCCCAGGAGCACCACGTCGCTGGTGTCGAGTTGAGTGGGGGACGGCCGAGTGGAGAGGAGATCGACGGTGTCGCAGTGGTCCGGTTCGATTGCCAACGCCCGTGCGAATGCCAACCGTTCGTGTTCCCGCATGGGGTCGTTGGCGTTGCGGACCTGCAGTAGCAGGAATCGAAGCGATGCGGGGGCCGGAACAGACATCGGGATGAATCTAAGTTTCGGATTTCGGATTTTCCATCGAGACACTGGTCCGGGAGCGTCCCCTCCTGAGCTGCCGGTGGTACTTGAGCCCGGGGAAGAAGAAGCTGGCGCCGGAGAGCAACCCGAACAGCGAAATACTGTAGTCGAATGCACTCGTCGCAATGGCCTGTTGTTGGATCCATGCCATCAGCGGGGCACTGGCGAACAGGACCGCGGCCTGGACATAAAACCGGCCCGACAGAATCCCGGCCTTGACCAAAAAGACAGCTCCGCAGAGCAGTCCCAGGACGGGTGAGAGTTGCAGTGGTTGGAAGCCGAGGATCGGTTCGACCAGGAACAGCAGGATACTGCCGGCCATACTGCCGGCCCAGACATGGGCGATCTGGCGTTCGACAAAGGTCACCGGGCCCGCCTTCTTGCGGAGATTCCAGAAGATCAGTGCCCACAATCCCGCTCCCGCTCCCCAGACCCACAGGAACGGCCAGGGTGTGTTGAACCCTCGTGCCTGCAGCCAGTTGGTCAGCAGGCACAGGATAATCAGCACCAGGCTGTGCCACATCCACAGCAATCCCCAGTTCTCGAGTACCACCGCGTGGTGAGTTTCCCGGAAGGCGCGGCTGAGCACCTGGGAGAACTGCGACGAACGAGCCGAGACGGGCTCGTTGTTCAGAAAGGCCTGCAGGTCATCGGCCATCGCGTCGGCAGTCTTGTATCGCAGGTCGATGGGTTTTTGCAGACATTTCAGCGTGATCATTTCCAGGTCGGCATCGGCATCGGGATTCACCAGCCGTGGCGGAACGGGGTCCTGTTCGAGCACCTGCATGATCGTGTCGACGGGTGTCGCGGCCCGGAACGGGGCTTCACCGCAGATCAGCGCGTAGAGGATGGCACCCAGGCTGTAGATATCGGTCCGCTCTTCCACTCGTTCTCGTTGGCTCGCCGCCTGTTCGGGTGCCATGTACGAGGGTGTTCCCAGGATGGCCCCGCTGCCGGTCAGCGTGTCAGGGGACGATGGATTGGCCTCGGTCGGAATTCTCTTGGCCAATCCGAAGTCGGTGATGTAGGGGATGTTGTCGTGGTCGATGAGGATGTTGGACGGCTTGAGGTCCCGGTGAAGGATTCCCTCGCCGTGCGCCGCTGCAATGGCACGACAGACTGGCAACATCAGTTCGGCCGCCTCTCGTGAGGCCATCGATCCGTTGGCCAGCTTCTGTGAAAACGTGACCCCGTCGATCAACCGCATGCAGAAGTAGGGCAGCCCCTCGTGTTCGCCGACCTCGTAAATCGGCACGATGTTGGGATGCTCGAGCCGAGCTGCACTTTCGGCCTCGGCACGAAACCTCGCCAGGTCGACCGGGGAGGCCCAGTCGCCCCTCAGGACCATCTTGACGGCCACATCGCGATCCAGGCTGGACTGGTGTGCACGGTACACAACTCCCATCCCGCCCCGCCCCAGTTCCTCGAGCAATTCGTACTCCCCGATCGACTTGGGCATTGTCACCGGAGGTGCCGGGGAACCGTCGTCGTCGAAGGCCAACGTGCTGAACTCGGCCGCGACATTGGCCATGGCCCAGAGCTGCTTCAGTTCTTCGGCCAATTCCGGTTGGAGCCCGGCCTCGTGTTCGATGTCGATGTCTTCTCCGGCACTCGATCGAACCAGGAGGCTTTCGAGCAGGTCAGCCAGCAGGGCATCGGAATCGGGTTCTGGCGTGTCGTTGGTGGTCACGGTGGGTGGTCGAACCATGTGCGAATAATGTCGTGGTTGCCTTAGATCATAACCTGCGGGTCTGGCACAATCGTGGGTCGAAGTCACGTAGTTCCTGTTCATCGAGTCGATTTGCCATGCATCGCTGGAATTGCTCTTTCGTGCTGCTGCTGTTTCTGGGTTGTCCTGTTCATGGCGAGGTGGTGTCGCTGGAGATTACCGAGCGGTCGTCCTTTGCCGACGGGCACCATTTCGGGAACGTCGGGCCCTACGAGCGGGTCAAGGGCTGGTTGACGATCGCCATTGATCCCAGGGCAGCACTGCATCGCAGGATCACCGACATTGACCTGGTCACCCCCAACAAGCAGGGGAAGGTCGAATTCCGGACCGAGTTTTTCCTGTTGAAGCCGGTGGATGCACGCCGGGGCAACGGGCGGATTCTCTACGACGTCAACAACCGTGGCAACAAGCTGGCCCTGGGGGCCTTCAATCGTCCAACCGGGAATCGGAACAACCCCAGGACACTGGCTGAAGCGGGCAACGGGTTTTTGATGCGACAGGGGTACTCGGTGTTGTGGTGTGGTTGGAACGGGGACGTGCGTCCCGGTGGTGATCGGATCATGATCGAGTTGCCCGTGGTCAAGAATGCCGATGGCAGTTCGATCGTGTCGAGGATCTATGCCGAGATCTGCGTGACGGGTCGCCCGCAGAGCCAGCCCTTGTACTGGGGCAACTCGGTTGCCTACCCGGCAGTGAGCCTCGACAACGGAACCGCTCGCCTGACTCGACGTCCGTACCGGACGACTCCCCCCGAGGAGGTGCCTCACGAGGAGTGGTCGTTCGCCAGGGTTGTGAATGGCCAGGTCGTGCCCAGTCCCGGGCACTTGCACCTGCGTGACGGGTTCCGTCCGGGGTGGATCTACGAGTTGGTCTATACCGGAAAGGATCCGCGAGCGACGGGGCTGGGGTTGGTCGCGGTCCGTGATTGCATTTCGTTCTTCCGCTACGCAGGGGCCGACGCGTCCGGCACACAGAACCCGCTGGCCGGTGCGATCGATAAGGCCTACATCTTCGGGATCAGCCAGTCGGGCCGCTTCATCCACCATTTTCTGTTCGAGGCGATGAACACCGACGAATCGGGCCGGATGGTGGTTGATGGCGCGATGCCCCATGTCGGCGGCGGCGGCAAGGGGCAGTTCAACTACCGGTTTGCCCAGACCACCCGTCATGGCAGCCAGCACCAGGACAACCTGTTCGCGTCGGATTTCTTTCCCTTCAACAGTGTTCCGCAGGTGGACCCGTTGACCGGTCAGAAAGGCGATTCGTTTCGGGCGTTGCGGACACGTGGTCACCTGCCCAAGGTGTTCTTCACCGAGACTTCGGCCGAGTACTGGAGTCGCGCGGCGTCGTTGTTGCACACCGACACGGTTGGCAAGACCGATGCAGGAATTGACCCGAACCTGCGGCTGTATTTTTTCACCGGTGCCCAGCACGGCGTATCGGGGTCAACGTCACGAGGGATTTACCGGAACCCGACCAACGACCTGAACCACTACCCGCTGCTCAGGGCCCTGCTGGTGGCGCTGGATCGCTGGGTGACCTCGGGTGTCGAGCCGCCGCCGACGGCGGTTCCCCGGATCGACGATGGCACGCTGGTTGAGTTGGCGACATGGCGAAAACAGTTTCCTGATGTTCCGGGGATGACCAGATCGGGCATCATGTTCCGTCCGCTGAGACTGGATCCGGGGCCGCGTTGGTTCACCCAGGGCATTGCAGATCACGTGCCGCCTAAAATCGGGCCGGCCTACAACACGCTGGTACCGGCTGTTGATGCGGATGGGATCGAGCGGGCGGGGGTCAAGTTGCCGCGGGTTTCCGTGCCGCTGGGGGCCTACAGCGGGTGGAACGTTCGAGGAAAACGGGGCGGTGCAGAAGGAATGCTGGGTCGCTTTACCGGCAGCTGGATGCCGTTTGCCAGGACCAAAAAGGAACGGCAAGCCAGCGGCGATTCCCGTCGGAGTGTCCAGGAACGGTATCCGACACGCGCTGATTACATCTCGAAAATTGCTGCCGCGGTGCTTGATCTCCGCCGCAGAAAACTACTTCTCGACGAGGACGCACTGAGGATCCTGGAGAAATCGCGTCGGCAGGAGTTGTGGAAACGGTGAACCGCTCCCGGCGTGATCATGCCGTTGCGGAATCCGGCGGTGTTGTGTCCCGGTCCGGTCGGGTGCGGGGGCCGTTCATCTGGGTCCCGATGAACGTGTAACGGATGCAGTATTCGTAAAGGACCAGGCCGATCCCGGTTGTCGCCACCGTGGTGATGAAAAACTTGACCACCGCGTGCCAGGGGAGTGGCAGCATCAAGGAGGGCAGGATCATCGTGACCGGCATGTGGAGCACGTAGAGGAAGTACGCCGAGTCCGACCAGTAGCGGACCCGCGAGCTGGGCCGGTTGAAGTAGCGTAGCGCGATGCCAAACAATGCCAGGCTGGAGCTGAGCATCACGAGTGCGACGGCCAGGGGAGGGATCAGCACCAACGATTCGCTCAGCGAGATCGATGGAGGCGTGCTGGCGAAGAGGTCCACCGGGGGGAACAGGAACTGGTGCCGATCGGTCACGAGTTCGACCGCCGGTTGGAGGTTCCCTTTCGGGAAAAAGAACCGGGCCCCATCGATCGTGTCCATCACGAAGTGCATATGGATGTATTCGCGGAGCATGATCCCGGACCATCCGACAAGGCTGATGGCGGCGTACCAGCCCCAGCGGGCCTTGAGCGTTTCGAGGTGGTGGCGATTGGCGTACAGCAGGTACCCGGCCAGGTACGCGCACCCGTAATAGGTGTAGTACCGGAAAACGGGCCGGATGCTGGAAGGCGCTTCGATCGAAGTGAACCACTTGGGTTCGGCCACCATCGGGACCATCACGATAGCCGGCAGGACGATCCGCAAGGGGTGTGCCAGTACCCAGTCGGCCGACCGCACCAACCGGTTCCAGAGGCTCCGAAATGCCATCGGCCAGGGCACGGCCACTGCCACGGCATTGGTTGCGACAAACAGCAGCAGGTAATGCACGAACCACAGGTGGCCATACCCACGGTTCCCACCATTGGGCGTGGGTTGGTACCCGAGCCAGTAATCCCCGGAGACCAGCCGGTCTCCCAGTGTGGTCCAGTATCCATCACCGCCACCCATCTCGTAGTGGGCCCACTCGTGATAGATCACGACGGATTCCAGCGAGATCATGATCAACGGCCACCAGCAGAGAAACGGGACGAGCAGTTTCTTGACGCGCTGGCGAACGAAATACCGGTTGTCGCGGTATTGCAGCACCATGCAGCTGAAGAAGCCCGAGATCATGTAGAACAGTTCCATCCGGAAGCTGTGCACCCAGAGGACGAATGTCGTGAGTGTTGGATCGCGGGAGGGGTCGACGATGCCCCAGAAAATCCTGTCGCTTGATGTCATGTAGGGCAGGCCGGCGTGCAACACGATGCCCAGGAACATGGCCCAGGCTCGCAACGCATCGAGACCATGGTAGCGGGGGCGTTCCAGGCCAGACCCGGGTCCCCTGAGAGCTTCGGTGGCGGGAACTGTGGAATTGGCAGGCGTCGTCATTGGCCGGTCAAGGTTGGAAAGGCGGCCTTGTCCCTGGGGGTGTCATCAAACAGTGATTGACCTCCCAGGGAAATGTAGATGGCGATCAGGGCCAGCCCCAAAGCGCTGCCCAGGCCGACCAATCCCGAGCCCGCGTACCACTCGGAGAGACCACTGGTGATGGGGAATTTGACCAGCAACTCCTGGACGAAATGTGCGGTCATCAGTGCCAGCAGTCCGAATCGCAATGCCACCAGGACATTGGTCAAGTGGAGCAGGATGACAAAGACAAAGGTCATCGCGCCGTCGTTGGTGGTGGTATTGATCTGTGTGAAAACGGCAATGAACAGGACGATGGCCAGCCAGTTCCGGCGTGCGACAATGCGGAATACCAGCAACACCAGCAATGTGAAGATGGTGGTCATGGCACCGATGATGGCCGTTCCGAATGTCTGGGCAATTCCCTTTCCGCCAAGCAGGGCTTCGGTGAGCCAAACAGGGCTTCCCATCAATCCTTGCTGGCGGAGGCCATCGGCAAACAGTCTCGATTCGATCAAAAGAGCCATTACGGCTCCGAAGAGACATCCCACCAGCAGTTCGCGACCGACGAGCGGGTCATTGAGTCGTCCATCAACGAAACGGCTCCAGGAGATCAGGACCCGGGGCCAGATGCGGCGGACGTGAGGTTCCAGGGCCACGTAGTAAATCCAGAACCGGACGGCCCGGCCAATGGAGTTGATCAGGCAGGAGAGCAGCGTGGTCATCTCCATCCCGACCGAGAGATTGTGGTGCGCTTCGAGCAGTGCCACTCCCGTATCCAGGACCGCCAGTGTCACCACGAACCGCAGGGCGCCTTTCTTGTCCGCGTTTCCCTGTCTCAGGTTTCGCAGTGCCAGGATCGAAGAGATCACCAACAGGGGGCCCCCGATGAGGAAGAAGAACGCATTGCTGAACTGGATCGATTGCTCCACGCGTGCGGTGGCTCCCCGGGTGTTTTGCTTTCTTGACGGGGTGGTCCATTGTCGGGTGGTCCAGTCAAAAATGACCTGGAAGTACGAGACCCGGCCGTTGTAACTGGCTGCCTCGACTCGCTTGGGCCGCGACTCCGTGCTGTCGCCCCCGGTTTCTTTCAGCTCCCAGGCAAAGCGGTGGTTGCCGTAGGCCGGGGGTGTCCAGCGGGGGGTCGCGGGCGTGTAGTCCTCTATGTCCAGTCCTGCCAGCTGGAATGGTCGATCCCATTCCCTGGTATCCCCAGGATGGACATTGCGAGGTGGGGCGTCGGTCAGCGGGGTGATCAGGCTGAGTTCTCGCAGGAACCCTCTCGCGCTGATCCTCATGCCGACCATGCCCGTTTCGGTTGGCAGGGGGTCGGCCAGGGCCAGTTTTCGGGGGATACGGGTGTAGAGGAATGGGTGTTGTGGACTGAGATAATCGGGGCTCTGCCGATACCAGAACTCGAGCATCCCGTCGCCGCTGGCCCGCAATTCGTCGTGTCGCCTCAGGAGATGATCGGGGTTGTACCAGTAACCGTAGGCCGAATCACGGACGGGCAGGTCGGCATCGGGGCCCACCAGTTCCAGGGCGATGTCCCGGGCCTTGGCCTCGAGGACATCCGGCTTTTCGTTCAGGTTCGACTGGACGACGAAAGAGACCTGGTCGGAGAGAAAGACGATGGCGATCAGCAAGGCGATGAAAGTCGCCAGCCCAAAACCGGCCTGCCGGGGGGTCAACCCGGTATTTTCGCCACTGGCCGCGACCAGTGCCGGAGAAGGAGTTTCCCCCGCGGCCAGGGCCGCAGCCAGGGGGTCGCCACCTGGCAAGGCGGCGGCAATTTGAACGACGCTTCCGGGGCGGCGCGAGGGTTCCTTTTCCAGGCAACGCAGAATCACACGTTCGACGGCGGGTTCGATGTCAGGTACGACGCTGGACAGCGTGCCGGGGGAGGATTCCTCACGCAGCTTGACCAGCTCGGCAATCGACTCAGCTCGGAAAACAGGTTGGCCGGTGAACACCTCGTGCAACACCAATCCCAGCGAGTAGATATCACTCTGTACGGTGACCGCTCCGCCGGCCAACTGTTCCGGTGCCATGTAGGCCGGGGTCCCCGCGCGGTTTCCGGCAGCGTCTTCGACACTGGTCAGTCGCGCCAGGCCGAAGTCGGTGATACGCACCTGGCCACGGCCATCGAGCATGATGTTGGCTGGTTTCAGGTCGCGATGAAGAACACCTTTTTCATGAGCGGCATACAGCCCACCACAGAGTTGTCGGGCAATGTCGATGCCCTTGTCCGAGGGCAGCCGACCGATCCGTCGCATCAGTCCACTGAGGTCCTCGCCGTCAATGAATTCCATCGACAGGAAGTGCATTCCGTCGACTTCACCAATGTCGTAGACACGGCAGACATTGGGGTGGGAGACCTGCCGGGCGAGCCGGACCTCGTTGTGCAACAATTCCAGCCGCGTGGCGTCGCTGGCCAGGGCCTCGGGCAGGAATTTCAGTGCAACCGATTGTCCCAGTTTCAGGTCGTCGGCACGGTAGACATCCCCCATGCCTCCCTGGCCCAGTAGTCCGACGATGCGGTACCGCTCGTCCAGGACCGTTCCCGGAACGAAGCGACCGTGGCTGGAGCCCGGGGAACTGGAGATCGCTGAGGGCGGGGTGGAGGGAGGCGAGACCGCGGGGCCGGTGATTGAGTCAAGAATGCTGTCCGTGCCCGAGTTCTCGGTCCCACCGGGAATCTGTTGCGTCGCCTCCAAGCGAGGGTCGATCTTCTCCGACACATCCGCAGCGGCACCACAGTGAGGACAGAACCTGGCGTCCGGATCGAGAACAGCGGAACAGGAGCGGCAATCGGCCATCGGACAGCGACACCTTGATGACGGAGTGTTCGACTCCGTACGGCATGAAACGATCAGTCCATCATGGCATGTACAGACAGGCGTTTTCCACACCGAAGAATGGCCAGCCCGTGGCGGCGGTCACTCCGACTTCGAGAAGCACACGATGCGACCGTCGATCAGGGTCAAAACGACGCGACCGTCACGATCGATAGCCAGGCCCCATTTCTGGGGTGGAGCCGGCAGGGCCTGGGCCCACAACGGTTTTCCGTCGATCGGGCTGCGTGCGACCAGCGCCGGTCGAAATGGTCCATCCTGCTTTTCTGGAGGCAATTCTCCGGCCACGATCACCGCGTTGGCCGTTAGCACCACTGCCGCCGTCTTGGCGAAACTGGAGTCTTTCCAGAGAATCTTTGCCTTGCCTCCCTCGCCTCCCTTGGGATCGACCCGCAGCAGGGCCTTGTCGGTACCCTGGATGATCACGTCACCAGAGTTCGCCTGCAGCAGGTACTTGGCGTTGTAACGTGAGGGTGGGCCGGGAGTCCGGGGCGAGTACAACATGCCCCCGACCACGGCAACCTGGTTTTCGACCAGGAACAACTCGCTTCCCCGGTTGGAACGTTGCATTTTCCAGTGGTCATCCTGTGACTTGTCGGGTTTCTGGGTCAAGGTGTTGAGACACTTGCCGGTGGCGATGTCGAACTTGGCCGGCGAGACGACATTGCCTCCGGCCATGTGCACGATGTTGTTGTGCAGCAGCATGTGGCCCTGAACACTGACACCCACCGACTCGTCTTCTCCCAGCAGGTTTCCCGACTTGTTGTTTTGCCAACGGATCTTTCCGGTGGCGGCATCCAGCGCGTAGACGTGCGTTCCGTCGTGGCAGATGATTCCCGCGGCACAGTAGGCGACCCCGTCGGCCACCATCACGCCACTGGCCACCGGCCAGGTCGAGAGCAGACGTCCGTAGACGGGGATTCGTCTTTGCAATGGCGCGGCCTGAAAACACCACAGCGGTTTTCCGGTGGCCAGGTCGAAGCACCAGGCACGTCCATCACCGGATCCCACGTGAACCCGGCCGTCGGCGATCGAGGGTGGGTAGTTGATGGCGCCACCGGTCCAGGCGGTCCATTGGGATTTGCCGGTCGCCGAATCGTAGGCCCGAACGGCCCCATCGGATCCGGCAACCACGGTCAGTCCGGCTGCCGCGACAGGTGCGGTGGGTTCGATGGTCTCCCTGGGAGTTGTTTGCCAGGCCAGTTTCAGTTTGTTTGGCACGCGGACTGGCGTCGCGGCCGTTCTCTGGTTGTTGGCCCGGTAGGTTGGCCAGTCGGCCGCAACCAGGGGGGGGGAATTGTTCGTGCCGGCCGATAGTGTCTCGAGTCGTTCACCCTCGATCGCCTCGCGATCGAATTCGAAGTCGCCCGCCGAGGTCAGGCTGATGACTCCGACGAGTGAATGGTTGCAGTCGCACATCCAGGGTCCCCAGTACAACTGGCCATTGGCGACGATCACACCGTCCTGGCAGGCCGGTCGCATGCCTGGTAACCGCCTGGGCTTGCCGTAGGACACGTCGAATCGCAGTGTGCCCGTGTGGCGGTAGCCCCGGGCAAAAATCGAATCAACCGTTCCGGTTGCTCGGGTGCAGTTGCCCCGGAAACACTGGAGGTCGGCCAGTACCTCACCTGTCAACGGGTGAAATTTCTTGCTCTGGCTGAGCCGGCCCATCGCGTACAGTCCATCGTCGCGGAGAATCAGCTGCATGTTGCCGTCCTTGTAGCTCCACAGCAGCTTGCCGGTTTTTGCCGAGACCGCGACCAGCTTGGTCCGCGTGGGTCCGGCAAAAAACAACGCGTCATTGTTGCACTTGAGATAGGCCGACGTGGCGTAACCCAGGCTGGCGGTCTGTGCACGGTGGTGGGCACCGATGGTCTCCAGCAGTTGCTTGTCGTTGGTTTTCCAGGCGGTCTTTCCGTCGGCGGCGTTGATTGCCTCGAGATGATTCTGGTGGCTGTACAGGAAGATTCGATCGCGGTTCATCACGACGGCCCGCCCGTCGATGGGAGCGGTGGTGGTGTGCGACCAGAGCACCTTCTTTGTCTTGATGTCAAAGGCCAGCAGGGTGCGTCCGAATCCCCAGGTTTTCAGCGAGCCGTCATAGGTGCTGCGAACCGTCGCCCAGGGCCACCCGCTTTGCGTGCGGGTCCCCAGGTGGACCTGGTGCAGTTTTTCGGTGGTGCCGACCATGGCGTAAAGGATGTCGTCGCGGAGCGTCATCCATTTCCAGGTCTTGCCGTGGGCCGCGTGGGAATCGGGAACGACGATTTCATCCCGGACGGTCCCGGTGGCGGCGTCGATCAGCTTGCAGGATGTGTTGTCAGCCAGATAGAGGGTTTCGGGAGTCGCGACGATCGTATTGCGGTGGATCATGAATCCGGGAGTGAGCAGCTTGGTCCACAGGGTTGCCCCGTTGTAGCCATTCATGCAGACCAGCTTGCCCACCATCGGCCACTCGCGACGCTTGAATGCCAGGAACCCGAACGCCTTGAACATTCTCCCACCCGAGGACACGGTCACCTCGGGCATTGGCCCGTACCACGGTGTGGCCAGGAATTTCGTCAAGTAGGGGGCCTTGGCCAACTGGTCGCGAGACTGTGGGTTGTTGTCGGCACCGTGGTAGGGATGACTCCACTCGCCAGTACCCTGGGGAACCGGCTTGACGCGGACCTGCCCATTGATAATCAGGCGACCGCGTGGACGGATGACTCGCATCAACTCTGGCGCCGGTGTCCTGGTGGTGCCCTCGACCACGACGGCGTCGGCCAGGTCAGTTGCCAATCCAATTCGCCCGGGCCGTCCGTGGTCGACATAGATCCGAGTGCCCAGCAAACCAGCCTTCGCGGCGACGGTTCGAATCGATGTGGCCCGGGCCAGGGTCGGGGGTTGGACATAGATCACCAGGTCGCTGATTTTGGCTAGTGCCAGGGCCCGCTCGGCCTGGTTCTCTCCCAGCAGGACACACAGTCCCGCATGGACACCAATTTGCTTGTGGACTGCTTGAGCATCTGCAGCACGTGCCGATGCCGGAGGCAGGGCGATCGTCGCAACAAGCAACAGCAGAACAGTGGTCGTGGGGAGAGAAAAACGGTTCATGGTGAGTTCCCGGGTTCCATGACGATGAGACTTCATCCTACTCCTGAGATTGTCAGCGACGCAAAGGATGAGGGCATCGGGATACCGGCCCGTTATGATGGTTCCATGGAGTTGAGACACTTGAAGACGTTCTTGACTGTTGCGGAGGCCGGGAATTTTACCCGGGCAGCTGAACGGCTCGAGGTGACACAGGCGGCGGTGAGCCAGCACATCGCTACTCTCGAATCGCGATACGGGCAGACGCTGTTCGAGAGGGGGGCTCGCTCGGTGACGTTGACCGAGGCGGGGAAGATCTTGCTGGAAACCGTGGCGGCGGTGTTCGAATTGCTGGATGCGGCTGACGAACGAATCGCCGGGAGTCGATCGGTGGTCACCGGCCGGTTGAGGATCGCGTCGAGTACCGTTCCGGCCGAATGGTGGTTGCCGGAAGTTTTGGCCGGATTTCGAGTGGTCTGTCCGGATGTCCGCGAGACTTTGATCGTTTCGGACAGCCGCACCGCATCGACAGCGGTAGTCAATGGAGAGGCTGACGTGGGGGTCGTGGGCGAATTGCCCGCGGATGAGCGACTGGTGGCTCGGGCCGTGGCCGAAGATGAACTGGTGCTGGTTGTTGGCGTTGACCATCCGTTGGCCAAGTCTGAACAGATTTCGGCGGCCGATCTGACGACGTTGCCACTGGTGGTTCGTGGGGCGGGTTCGGCCAGCCAACGGTGCGTCGACGAAGCGCTCGAGGAGGCCGGTGTGCATCGCGATCAGCTAATGACCTGGATGGAGACCAACTCGGTCGATGCCACCCGGTCGGCGGTGACCTGTGGACTGGCTGCGGCATTCCTGAGTCGTCGGGGCGTTGCCGGAGACCTGGAGAGTGGCCGTCTGTGTCACGTCCGGGTGAAACGGGTGCGTCCTCGTCGACAACTGTACCTGGTCACCGCGGTGGACCGGGTTGTGGGAACCCCGTTGCGGGAATTCCTGGAGTTTGTCGAGTCGCGGTGACGGGGGGCCAGTCGGGTCAACCCGGCTCGCTGTCTCGAAACGCGAAATGCCTCTCGGTTTTTTCGATCGGCCAGGTCTTTCCGTCGACCTCGATGTGTGGGTAGATGAAGTAATTGAGCGGTGCGCCGTCCTGGGCCGGTTCGAGCACGATGTCGCGACCCACGGTGAACTGGACACGGTTCTCGGTCAGGTTGCCGTAGTAATACGTCCGGAGTTCCGGGTGCTTGTCGGCCTCGGAAATGTCCGCGGGAATCCAGCCCCGCCCGTCGACGTGAAACTGGGCCCAGCAGTGGTAGCCGCCGATGGATCCGTGGCCGCGCTCGGGGGGCAATGGAAAACCAATTTCAAAACGGGCCGGGAGATCGTGGGCGCGGGCGAGGGAAATGAACAGGCTGTGGAAATCGGTGCAGTTGCCGAATCCACTGTCACAGGCCCACAGCACGTCTCCGTTTCCATAACCCGGCTGAGACTTGTCGTATCTCATGTGTGCGTCGACCCGCTCGTACAGCGCGCGGGCCAATTCCAGCGGTTCGTCCCTGGGAAGCGGTTGGGAGTCGAGCAGGGTCAATGGCTTTCCATTGATCGGGACCTTGAGATTGGCGGCGAGAAACAATTCACGCTGGGACTTGTCGAGCTGGGACCGGGGATCGCTGTTCTGCAGGCCACGCACTTCGTTGCGCGTGATGTGCCAGGTGACCCGGAACGTGAGCGGATCGGATGTGGTCGGCTCGTGCTCGAAATACAGCATCTGGTTGCCGTATTTCGACTCGGTTGTCTGCCGCGGTTCGACCGGCCCGTCCACGCTCAGGCGTGTGGCTGTCTGGGCCCGGGCGGTTTGAGGCACCGGGAACCAGACTCTCAATCGAGCCTCACCGGGAATTTCCTTGATCGTCACGCCATAGTCCAGTTCAAATGAACGGGTCCTGGGAGTGGTGTGAGCTGCGGGGGATGAAGGAGCCACCCGGGGACTTGTCGAACCGATGTCATCGGGTCGACAGCCGGCAGCCAGGGTTGAAACGAACACGAACGTGGCGAGCATGGTGATCGATCGGACGGACCGCATCTGATGTTTCCCGAAACGCCCCATAAGCTCGCCTGATAGCACTGACTAGATTACATAGCGGGTAATATCTGGCAACTCTCCGGGAGAGGCAGACACTTTCTTGGCGATGGACGTGACCAAGGACATCCAACGGTCGTTTGACTTGTTCGCGGCCGGTCGGCTGGATGAGGCAGCGAGCCTGGCTCGCGAGGTGCTGGCGGTGTCGCCGGAGGAGCAGTCGGCCCACCGCGTGCTGGCGGGTGTTTTCCTGCGACGTGGTGAGTTGGACCAGGCCGTGGTGTCGGCAAAACGGGCCTACGACATCGACTCGAGTGTGCCCGAGGCCGCAGCGAATCTGGCGGCAGTGCTCGTGGCGGTCGGCCGGGGCGAGGAGGCCGAACGGATGGCCCGGCATGCGGTCGAGTTGGATGCCGGGTTCGTGTCGGCGTGGATCAACCTGGGGTTGGCCTGTCGCAGCCAGGGTCGTCATCACGAGGCGGTTGATGCATTTCGTCGTGCGGTCGAGTTGCAACCGGCCCATCACGGGGCCTGGACCAACCTGGGGAATGTGCTGGTCGAGGTGGGTGAATACGCCGAGTCGGTTGAGTGCAGTCGCCGGGCGTTGTCGATTCGGCCACAACTCCCGGCGGCGGAAAACAACCTGGGGAACGCGATGCTGAAACTGGGCCGGCTCGAGGAATCGATTGCGGCCTATCACCGCGCCCTCGCGTTGAACCCCGGTGAAATCGAGACCGAATACAACCTCGGCATTGCCCTGGAGCACTTGGGTCGATTGTCCGAGGCCGAAGACAGGCAACGGGGTGTACTGGGCCGGGATCCCGGTCACGCCCGCGCCGCCAACAATCTTGGCGTCATCCTGAAATTGCAGGGTCGCGTGGCCGAGGCGGCCGAGTTGTTTGATGAGGCCGGCCGACTCTCGCCGGATGTCGCCGCCGCAACCGCCAATCGTTTGTCCACGATTCTTTGTCGTGAGGGCGTGTCCCCTGGCGAGATCCTGTCTGAACATTGCCAGGCCGCCGTGGCGTTGTGGGGAGAACTGGACGCGCCTCGCCTGCTCTCGCCCGCAATCGACTCGGGTCGTTTGCCGCTACGGATCGGTTTTGTCTCCCCCGACTTTGGCCAACACCCGGTGGGACGCTTCTTGCTGGGCGGGTTCGAGTCATTCGATTCGCAACGGGTGCAGGCGGTTTGTTTCAGTGACCGGATCCAGGTCGACGCGTATACCGACCGATTCCGTTCGGCTGCATTCGAGTGGCTGGATATCCGTGGGCGGACCGATGCGGTGGTGGCCGATTGGATTCGCGACGCGAAAATTGATGTGCTGGTTGACCTGGCTGGTCATACGGGGCGGCATCGTCTGGGCGTTTTTGCCCGTCGCCCAGCCCCACTGCAATTGACCTGGATCGGTTATCCCTCGACCACGGGGTTGCTGGCAATTGACGGGTTGGTGGCCGACGAGGTGCTGGTTCCTCCCGGAGCTGAGGAAGATTATTGCGAGCGGATTGTCCGTCTGGACGGAGGACATGTCAGTTTTCTGCCTCCAATTGACGCGCCCGACGTGGTGGCCCGGACCGATTCGAAAGAGATCGTGTTCGGCAGTTTCAACAAGCTGGACAAAACGACCCCGGAGGTTCTCTCGACGTGGGCCGAGATCATTGTTCGGCAACGGAATTCCCGATTGGTGCTCCGCAGCCGAGGACTCGACGATCCGCGCGTCAGCAAGCGGGTTGTTGATCTGCTGGGAGAGGCGGGGGTCGATCCGAGCCGAATCGAATGCCACGGTTGGGTGAGTCATTCGGAGTTGCTGGCTGGTTATGGCGAGATCGACGTCGGGTTGGACACGTTTCCTTTTTCGGGAGGATTGACCACCTGTGAGGCACTCTGGATGGGTGTGCCGGTGGTGACCTGGGCACGCAGCCGCATGTGTGGTCGCCAGACTGCATCGTTCCTGACCCGGGTCGGGCTCGAGGACCTGGTCTCCTCCTCTCGCGAGAACTATGTTTCCACGGTGCTGAGTCTGGCCGAAGACAGCGATCGGCGGCGAAGACTGCGAAGCGAATTGAGGGAGCGGGTGGCCGAGGGGCCACTGGGCGATGGACGCCGCCTGGCCCGTGAATTCACCTCGGCCATCGAGCACGTTTGGCGTGAATGGGATGTGGTATGATGCAGCTCTCGAGACTCCGTGTCAGTGTCCTCTGTTGATCTCCAGCCATGATTCACCGCGGGTTCCAGTTTTTTGTCGTGGTCCTGTTGGTCGGTTCACCAGCGTCCATGGCTGCCGACGGACCGTTTTTTGAAGAACGTGTTCACGGATTGCTGAAGACCTACTGCTGGAAATGCCACGGAGGTGAGGGTCGCCAGGCGAAACTGGACCTCCGGTCTCTGCCACTGATCAAGCGGGGAGGAAAAAACGGGCCGGCCGTTGTGGCCGGGGACCTGGAAAAGAGCCTGCTGGTGCAGAAGTTGGTCAGTGGCCAGATGCCGCCAGGAAAAGAACTCAAGCCCACCGCTGCTCACATCAAGATCATCAAGGATTGGGTCGCTGGTGGAGCGCGGGCCCGCTATGTCGATCGAGGTCTCAACAGGTTGGAAGAACCCGTTCTGGACAAGAGTGACCGGGACTGGTGGTCATTTCGTCCGCGGGTACGGCCGGAACCTCCGGTTGTCGGTGCCACCGATCGCGTGGCGACCGGGGTTGATGCATTTGTGCTGGCACGGCTCGAGTCAGCCGGCCTGGATCTCGCGCCGGAGGCGAC
The DNA here is from genome assembly GCA_964646205.1 of uncultured Planctomycetaceae bacterium. Classification (GTDB taxonomy): domain Bacteria; phylum Planctomycetota; class Planctomycetia; order Planctomycetales; family Planctomycetaceae; genus UBA8437. The sequence continues at coordinate 22,968 of CAZYAZ010000053.1, forward strand.
CCGAACAGCATTGGTTCGACGGGCCTATCTTGATGTGCTCGGGTTGCCGCCTTCGCCTGAGCAGGTGGCCCGGTTCCTGGCCGATCGCCGGCCGGATGGTTGGAGCCGGCTGGTCGACCGATTGCTGGCCGATCCACGGTATGGGGAGCGTTGGGGTCGGCATTGGCTGGATGTGGCCGGTTACGTCGACATCATAGGGGCCGACAACGATGCCGGTGGAATCAGCCTCGCGCCGGGTATCTGGCGATACCGCGATTACGTCGTGGCCGCCTTCAACAGTGACAAGCCGTTTGATGAGTTTCTGGTTGAACAGGTCGCCGGTGACGAACTGTTTGACTGGCGGAGCGTCGAGAGTTTTTCGCCACGTCAACTGGAACAGATCATCGCCACCGGGTTCCTGCGGCATGCCCGCGACTCGACCTCTTCACCGGAACTCAACACCGCCGACATCCGGCACCAGGTGCTGTACGAGACCCTCCAGACCGTGTCCACCTCGTTACTTGGACTGACGGTTCACTGTGCTCAGTGTCACTCGCACAAATTCGACCCGATCAGCCAGGCCGACTACTACCGCCTGGCCGCCGTTTTCACTCCGTCACTGGATGTACAGAACTGGATCCAGGCCAACAAGCGGCATCTCCACACCGTGCCACCCAGCCAAAAGGCCCGGATTGACCAGCACAACGGTCGGGTCAATACGAGCGTGGCTGAATTGAAGAACCAGGTGGCCGCGATTGAGGCGATGGTTTCGAAGCGGTTGCGGGAGACGAAGTTGGCGGCGTTGCCAGAGGCGGTCCGGTCTGACACGGACAAGGCGGTGAAGGTGGCCAAGGAGAAACGCAATCCGATCGAGGCGTACCTCGCCAGCCGATTGGGTCCACTGGTGGCTGTTTCACCCGCGGAGGTTCGCGCTGCTTTGACGGCGACGCAACAGGCGAAGGTGAAAGGGGCCGAGATGGAGATCGCGCGGCTGATGGCCAGCCGGCAGTCTTACGAGACGGTGCGGGTGACATGGGAAGCTGGTCCGCCGCCGCCGACCTTCCTGTATCGCCGGGGCGACTACACGACACCGGGTCCCGAGGTGACGCCCGGTGTCCCGGTGGTGCTTGATCCGGCGGGTCGTCGGACGCCGATTCCCCAGGTCGGTTTGGCCGCGAACAAGTCCAGCAGCGGCCGTCGCCTGGCGTTTGCTCGTTGGCTGACCCGGCCCGAAAACCCGGTGACATCGCGGGTGATCGTCAATCGGCTGTGGATGCGATATTTCGGTACTGGGCTGGTGGCGACGCCGGCAAACTTTGGGTTGTCCGGGGCCGAGCCAACTCATCCGAAACTGCTCGATTGGCTCGCGGCCGAGTTGGTCGAGGGTGGCTGGAGCCTGAAGCGTGTGCAGCGTCGAGTGTTGCTCTCCGAGACCTACCGGCAGTCGACGTCACGGCCCGGAGCAGACTGGAAACGGGGCACGCAGGCTGACCCGGACAACCAATTGCTGTGGCACCGGCCGTTGAAGCGGCTGGAGTCGGAGGTGGTTCGCGATAGCGTGTTGGCCGTCAGCGGCCAGATTGATTTCTTCCAGGGTGGCCCGGCCGTACCGATCAAGTCCAACAGCGACAGCAGCGTGGTGGTGGATCTCGGAAAGCTGGCTCGGCCCAGTGATGCCAGTCGTCGCAGTCTCTACCTGACCTGTCGCCGCAATTACCATCCGACGGAATTGAGTGTCTTTGATCAGCCGACGGTGGCCAACAATTGCACGCGGCGCGATACCTCGGCCGTCGTGCTCCAGTCGCTGGTGATGCTCAATGGGTCTTTCGCGATGAACCAGGCCCGACGTTTTGCTGCCCGGGTCGTGGCCGAGACTCCCGGCGAGGGTCAGGCGGCACGAATTGACCATGCGTTCCTGTTGGCACTGGGTCGCTCGGCCAGCGACGAGGAACGTGGACTGGCTGGCGAGTTGTTGAAGCGGCAGTCGGCCGAGTCAGTCAAGTCGCCCCAGCGACCCCTGGAGCACCTTTGCCACATGCTGCTCAACACCAACGAGTTCCTCTACATTCCCTGAATTCTCAACCAATCGTGCCCCATGTCACCACGTTTCATGCCTCCTGCCGACATTGGCCTGTCTTCCCCGGTTTCCAGAAGACGGATGCTTCAGTTGAGTGGTCTCGGCTTCGGCGGCCTCGCGTTGCAAGCCTTGATGGCGGATTCATCCCACCGGGCCGGTCGTGCCCGGGCGGCCGAGGTGCCTCACGTGCGGCCCCGTGCCCGGTCGGTGATTTTGATGATGCAAAACGGTGGGCCCAGCCAGATGGATCTCTTCGAGCGCAAGCCGGCGCTGGAGAAGTTCGATGGCAAGCAGCATTCGGTCAAGGTCGAGATGTTCCAGCCGGGGAGCGAACAGAACAAGTTGATGAACACTCCGTTCCGGTTCCGCCGGTACGGCGCCTCGGGAATTGAACTCTCGGAGATCATCCCCGGTATCGGCAGCGTGATCGACGACATGACGTTGGTCCGGTCGATGCACACCGGTCACAACAATCACACCGAGGCGCTGGTGATGTTCATGACCGGGAAGATCTTCCAGGATCGTCCGGCGTTGGGGGCGTGGGTCAGTTACGGGTTGGGGACCGAGAACAACAGCCTGCCCGGTTATGTCGTGTTGCGGGATCCCTCGGGCTACAACACCAGTGGCACCTTGACCTGGACCAACGGTTGGTTGCCGGCACAGTACCGGGGTACCGAGTTCTCCAGTAACGGGACACCGGTGTTGAACTTGAAGTCGGCGGTACCGGTGACCATGTCCGAGCAACGCAACAACCTCGATTTTTTGAAGCGGTTGAACAGGATTCATCAACGACGGTTGCCGGGTGAGGAGGAACTGGAGGCGAGGATCCAGAATTATGAACTGGCCGCCCGGATGCAGTTGGCTGCGGCGGACGTGCTGGACATTTCCAACGAAACCGCCGCTACGGCCAAGCTCTATGGGCTCGACAACAAGACGACCGAGCCCTACGGCCGGCGGTGTCTGATGGCCCGCAAGCTGGTCGAGGCCGGAGTGCGTTTCGTGCAGATTCATCCCAAGCCATTTCAACCCTGGGATACTCACAGTGGCACCCGCCCGAATCTCTCGGGAATCTGTGCCAACTGCGACCTGCCGACGGCAGGCCTGATCGCCGATCTGAAGCAGCGAGGGTTGCTCGAAGACACGATCGTTGTCTGGTCAGGTGAGTTCGGACGTTTGCCAGTTTCACAAAACGGCACTGGCCGCGACCACAACCGCAATGCGTTCAGCCTGCTGGTGGCCGGTGGTGGTTTCAAGGCGGGTCATGTTCATGGGGCCACCGACGAGGTGGGTTACGCGGCGGCGGTCGACAGAGTCAGCGTTGCCGATTTTCACGCCACGGTGCTCCATCAACTGGGGCTCGACCACGAATCGCTGGTCTATGAGCACGCCGGTCGTGAGGAGACGTTGACCGATCCGTCATTGACAGCGGCGCGGGTGATTCCCGGGTTGCTTTCCTGACACGAATTGACCGGAATGGGTCGTGATGGAGAGTGTTGCAAACAACAGGATGCCGCGGATCGGGCTGTTGATCGCGCTGGTGGCGATTGTGGGATTCGTGATCTGGTCGAGTTGGGACCGTGACAACCCTGCTGGTGACGGGGGTGTTCGCAAGGACGATCCAGTTCCTGAAACTCCCAAAGCCCACGACTTCGTCGGCAGTCGGACCTGCGCCGAATGTCATCCCAAGATTGCCGCGGATTTTCGCAAACACCCGATGGCCGGAACGTTGCGACCGGTTGGCCCCACGGACCTGGCGGGGCCGGACCAGGATCAATTCACCGCCGGTGAGAAGACGTACCAGGTTGAGCGACGAGACGGGGAAGTCATTCATCACGAGGTGATGAACGACGATGACGGTGGCGTGTTGTATGACCAGGCTGAATCGGTGCAGTACGTGATTGGTCACGGGGTCAAGGGTCACAGTTATCTCTTGAAGCGAGGAGAACTGTTCTTCCAATCGCCGATCACCTGGTACAGCCAGACTGACACCTGGGGGCTGTCGCCGGGTTACCCACCCGAGGAGCACTACCGCTTCCAGCGGCGGGTTGGTGACACGTGCCTCTCGTGCCATTCGGGGAGGCCCGCGGTGATCGACGGCCACGATCGGTACGTTAGCGAAAAGCCATTTCACGAGTTGTCGATCGGTTGCGAGCGGTGTCATGGCCCCGGTGGTCGGCACAGCGAACTCTTCCGATCCACGACATCGCAAGAGGTCACCGATTCGCTGATTGTTAACCCCGACTCCCTGGACGGGCAGCGGCAGGACGACATCTGCAACCAGTGTCACCTGGAAGGCAAGATTCGTGTGCTGCGACGGGGGCAAGAATTTGCCGACTTCCGGCCGGGTGAGTTGCTAGGCAAGACCTGGACGGTCTACGTGGCCGAGACGCCGTTTGACGCGGAGGGCCGGCCGATGTTTACCAGCCACGTCGAGCAGATGCATTCCAGCCGGTGTTTCCAGAAATCCGAGAAGAGAATTCGCTGCACCACCTGCCACGACCCCCATCGGACTCCATCGGCTGCCGAAAAGGTGTCCTTCTACAACGCCCGCTGTAACAGTTGTCACCAGGATCAAAGGTGTTCACTTCCCGAAGCGGAGCAACAACGACCGCCGGCGTCCGGATCGTGCATCGCCTGTCACATGCCCACGGTTCACTCCCGGGATGTTGCTCACACCACCCAGGCCGATCACCGGATTGTCCGAAAGACCTCCGAGACAAAGCCGATCGAAACCCTGGAAGAAGAGGTCGCTGGCCCACTCTGGCGACCATTTGGGGAGATGGGAAAGTTGCTCACGGACGAGGAACGCCGGCGCGGTGATGCGATGGCCGGGCTCCGCCAGGCCAATGACACTGGCGACAGACGCCTGCTGGATCGTGTGCGGGGTCAGTTCGCGAGAATTCTGGCCAAGGACCCGACGGATTACGAAGTCCGTGCCAAGCTGGGATACGCCTGGCTTCGCACGGGCAATGCGGGGGCTGCCAAACGGGAGTTGGAGCGGGCCCTGCAGGAACGCCCGGATTCGGAGTATTACCTGTTTTTCATGGGACTGATTGCGTATTCGACCAGGGATGATTCGGGGGCGCGGCATTTCCAGCGACTGCTGGAATTGAACCCGTACGACGGTCGGCCTTACGGGCCCCTGGTCGAGATGATCGAGTCGGCGGGCAAACTTGACGAGGCTATCGAGTTGGCCGAACGTGGGTTGGCACGGGATCCCACGTTGCTGGATCTCAGGAGAGCACTGGTCCGGTTCTATCGCAAGGTGGGTCGAGACGCGGATGCCCGGGAGCAGGAACGGATTTTCGGCCAGCTTCGCAAGCGGCTGAAGCCAACCGGTCGTCGCTAGAACAACTCGGTCAGCGGTTCGCCTTCTTCCAGGATCCGGTAGGGTCGGCCCTGGCTGTCGATCGCCTCGGGATTGCCCAGGCCCATGGAGTGGTAGACGGTCTTGGCGACATCCTCGGGCGCCACCGGCTTGTCGGCGGGGTAGGCCCCCACCTTGTCGGAGGTGCCGTAGGCTTGGCCGCCACGGATTCCACCGCCGGCCAGCAGAATACTCTGGGCGTGCGTCCAGTGATCGCGGCCCTGTCCGGTGACTCCTCCAGAACGTGGGTCTCCGATTTTTGGCTTGCGACCCATCTCGCTGTTGACCATCACCAGCGTTTCGTCGAGCAGTCCCCGGTCGGAGAGGTCCTCGAGAAGTGCCGAGAATGGACGGTCGAATTTGGGCAGCAGGTACTTCTCGAGGCAGACGAAATTGTTGCCGTGAGTGTCCCAGCCACCACCGCTTTTGCAGTTGAGCTTCTCGGCTGCCTTCTTGTCGCCTTTCCAGAAGACCGATACGAACGGCACGCCCGCTTCGACCAGTCGCCGGGCCATCAGCATGCTCATCGCGTTCAGGTCGTCGCCGTACCGCTCGCGGACCGACTGGGGTTCGCTGGAGATGTCGAAGGCGTCCCTGGTCGCCTGGGAGCCCAGGAAACTGAAGGCCCGTTGCTGGTGGATCGACCAGTCGACGGTGGCATTCGAGCGGTCAAGTCGCCGGGTTGCGGTGTCGAGGGTTTCGAGCAATCCGCGGCGGTTCTTGAGTCGGTTGAGCGTGATGTCACCGTTGAGCGACAGTGCGGGAGCGGTGAAGTTCAGGGGCTTGTCGGTGTCGCCGTACACGTAGACCGGGTCGTTGATGATGCCGAGATTGGCGGCGAACTGGCCGGGACGCGTGTATTGCGGGGCACCGGGTTTCAGCGGCAGCGACACGGCCTGTGGCAGATAAGGGTGCGGCGGCATTTGTTGGCCGACGACACTGCCGATAAACGGCCAGTCTGTTTTTCGTGGCGTGCGGGCGTTGAGCAACTGTCGGAAGCTGTCATCGGGGGCACGGCCGGTGAGGTTGTAGTAGTACCCGGCATGGTGGTCGCCGGTTCCACGGCGAAAATGGCCCAGCGAACGGATGATCGCGAGGTGATGAGCCTGCTGGGCGAGCAGCGGGAGGTGCTCGCTGATCTCGACACCGGGTGCCGACGTGGGGATCGGTTGGAACGGCCCACGAAATTCTCGAGCAGCCTTGGGTTTCAGATCGAAGGTGTCGACGTGAGATGTGCCGCCGGAGAGCCAGATCAGGATGGTCGATCGGGCCGGCCGACGCCCGGTCGAGGCGGTGGATTTCTGCCGGGCTGCCTGCAATCGGGCGGCATCGAGCCCGTAGATGCCGGTGGCTCCGGCGACAAGAAACGTACGACGGGACAGCGCGCTGGAGATCGGTGAGTGAGGATCGATGCGGCCCATCAAGCCCCCCGTTTCAATTCGACGATCGGCTCACCGTGATAAATCTGGTGCGGGCGGTCGAGCTTGTCGTTCCACGCGGCGGTTCGCGGGATGCCCAGGTGCTCGTAGATCGTCGCCGCCATGTTCTCGGGCTTGTACGTGTTGGCGACCGGGTAGCCGCCAATCTTGTCGGTGGATCCGACCACGGTTCCGCCGCGGACATCTCCGCCGGCGAAGAAAACCGTCTGGACCGGTCCCCAGTGATCCCGGCCCGGCGTCTTGGTGCGGCTGGAGGGAACAATTTTGGGCGTGCGGCCGAACTCGCCAGCCATCACGATCAGGGTGTCCTCGAGCAATCCCCGTTCGTCGAGATCCTCGATCAACGTTGCGACCGCCCGGTCGGTCGGTGGCAGCAGGTACTCACGCATGTTCCGGAAACAGGCTTCGTGCGTGTCCCAGGATTCGTCGTTTCCGAGATTGACCTGGATCAGGCTGACACCGGCCTCGACCAGTTGTCGGGCCATCAGGCAACTCCAGCCGAAGCTGTTTCGTCCGTAGCGGTCCTGGATGTCGCCCGGGGCCGAGTGGATATCGAGTGCCTTGTGAACACCGCCGTCGAGCAACAGCGACACGGCCTCCTGCCGGTAGCGGTCGAAACCGCCGACAGCGACGGTGCGGTCGAGGTGGCGGCGTTGGGCGTCGATGGTGTTGAGCAGTCCGACACGGTCCTTGAACCGGGGTGCCAGCACACCCGGTGGCAACGTGAAACTGGGTGCGGCAAACCGATAATTCTCGGGAGTGTATTTTCCGGTGGTGCGGTGGAATCCGTACTCGGGGAATGCCCCGTGATAGTACTGGCTGGATCGGAACTGGCTGGCCTCGATGAACCAAGGGTCGTGTTCGGGGCCCATCAGTCCAGCGAACTGGCCGGGGATCACCCGGCCGGTGACATGCACCAGTTTCTCGGGCAGCACGACCGCCGGGGGCAGGTTGTTGCGACGAGGCATCTGCGTGCCGACCACGCTGGCGATGCAGGGGTAATCGGTTGCCTGGGGTTTGCTGCCACTGAAGCCTCGGCCGCGGGGGGTCATCCCCGTCAGCATCGCGGCATGTCCCTGCGAGTGCTCGTTGTACGGATGAGTCAGCGATCGGAGCAGGGCCCACTTGTCAGCGATTTGTGCCAGCCGTGGCAGGTGTTCGCAGATCCGGATGTCGGGCACCGAGGTGTCGATCGGAAGAAACTCGCCCCGGATTCGGTCCGGCGCGTCCGGCTTCATGTCGAAGCTCTCGTGCTGCGCCAACCCGCCCGAGAGGAACAGGTAAATGACCGACTTGTGGCGCCGACCGGCCGATTCCTGGCCACCGGCGGCCTGCAGCGCCCTCAGGTGGTTGCCGCCGAGTCCGAGCAGGCCGATGGCGCCGGCCTGGATGGCGGTCCGCCGCGAGAATTGCGGATGAGCGGCAGGAACGGGTGAACGATGTAAGCTCATCGAACGATTCTCACGCATGGTCGAATGAAAAACCGGCCGTTGGGATGATCCTATCTTAACCCATCGGGTCTGACCGATCTATCAGTTTATCCTTTCATCACCGGCCGACTCAACACCGACCCACCGGCAGCGAGAACAGAATTCCAATAGGGGCTAGACCACCGGCAATTCGTAGCCCGCCCGATAGTCCTTGGTCAGCATCGCGGTCGCTTCCGGGGCGTTCTTGAACGTCTCGGATGCCGGGTCGAAGTCCAGTCGTCCTCGAGTGCGGTAGGCGATTTCTCCGAGGTGCACGAGGCTACAGGAGAGGTGACCGATCTCGGCGCTGGCCCGTGTTTTGAAGTTTCGCGTGCGGACCGATTCGAGGAAGTTGGCCATGTGGGGCGCGTAGCCCCGCTGGGTCCGTGTCTCGCGCGGTTCGGTCGGTCCTGGTTTTTCCTTGGGGCCCAGAAACGTGTTGAAGGCTCCTCGTCGCGAGAAAATCATGTAGCCCTCTGTGCCGTAGAAGGCATTGCCACTGTCGTACCCGTGCAGACCGTAGGGGGTGAACAGCCGGTCCTCATAGATCAGCCCCCGCCCATCGGCGTACTCGTAGTTGACCGTCATGTTGTCGGGATACTCGCGATCTCCCTGGTTCTCACCACGATAAACCGAATGGCTGCCATGAGCCGTGACACGGACCGGTTGCGTGGTGACCCCCAGTCCCCAACGGGCCATATCGAGATCGTGGATCCCATCGTCACCGATGTCCCCGTTGCCATAATCCCGGTAGACCCGCCAGTTGCTGTGGAAGCGATTGATGTTGAATCCCCGAACCGGTGCCGGTCCGAGCCACCGCTCGTAGTCGACGTCGGAGGGTGGTTGCGTGTCGGCAACGACTTTTCGGGTGCCTCGCCGCTGGACATTCCAGGCCTTGGTGATGCGGATATCCCCAAGCAGCCCCTCGGCGAGCAGTTTCCCTGCAGCCTCGGTGACCGGGCTCGATCGCATTTGTGATCCATGCTGAACCACCCGCTTGTATTTCCTGGCGGCCGCGATGATGGCCGGTCCCTCGTTGAAAACGTGCGACATCGGTTTCTCGAGGTAAATGTCCTTTCCGGCGGCGAGGGCCAGCAGGGCAATCCGCGCGTGCCAGTGGTGGGGTGTACCGATGATGACAATGTCGACGTTGCTGTCCTCGAGAACGTCTTCGAAGCGTCCTGTCCGTTTGGGTGACGACTTCTGGTATCTCGAGACGACCCCGGCGATGCGGTTTATCTGGCGAGGATCCACATCACACAGCCAGGAGACGTGAACATGGGATGCGAAGTGGCTCAGGCTGCGGGAGTGGGAATTCATGATCCCGCCACAACCAATCAGTCCAATCCGGAGTGTCTCAGCGGGGGTCGCGGACCCCGCCAACAGGGAACTCGTGACCGCGGAAGTCGAGGCCCCGGCAAGGAAGCCGCGTCGTGACAGGTCGTGGTCCATTTGAGAATCTCCGTGAAAGTGTGACACGAATGTGTCCGTTGATGATTGACGCCGTGGTGAACTGCATCAGGAACCCGGGGGATCGCTGGAGGCTGCTCCGTTGTTGTCTCGCCGTTGGAATTCCGCATCGATCACGGTGGCGTCATTTGTAGAGAATCCGCTTCCAGGGTCCCCGGCGGAGTGAGCCGAGTAAACGGTGTGAAATTTGATGCGCGAGGTCAATCGCTGGACCAGGAGTTTTCGAACGAGACGCCGGACCGGCGGGATCAGAAGTGCCAGTCCGACCGCGTCGGTGATCAACCCGGGGGTGATCAGCACGGTCCCGGCCAGCAGGATCAGCACGCCGTCGAGCATGGTGTCGGCCGGCAGTGCTCCCCGACCCAGTTCCACGTTGAAGGTCTTCCAGGCCGCCAGGCCCTGCTGCTTGGCCAGTGACGCGCCGATGACCCCGGTGGCAAGAACCAGGCCCACGGTGGCGCCAAAACTGAGGACACCATCGGCGAGGGTGAACAGCAGCCAGAGATCGAGCAGTGGGAGGACGATGAACAGGACAAGCAGTTTGAGCAGCATCCTGTGGAATCCTTCCGGCGGCCGGCTAGCCGAAGAGTCCGTGTGCAACTTCACCATGCACGTCGGTGAGTCGGAAATCGCGTCCGGAGTAGCGATACGTCAGTTGCCGGTGGTCAATACCCAACTGGTGCAGCAGCGTGGCGTGGAGATCATGCATGTGCATCTTGTTCTTGACCGCGACGTGACCGAATTCGTCGGTGCTGCCGTAGGCAAATCCCTGTTTCAGGCCACCGCCGGCCAGCCAGACCGTGAAGCCGTTGGGATTGTGATCGCGACCGGTCCCGCGATTCTGGGCGTAGGGAGTGCGGCCGAACTCTGCGCCCCACCAAACGATCGTGTCTTCCAGAAGGCCCCGTTGGTTCAGATCCTCGAGCAGTCCGGCAATCGGCTTGTCGACGCGGCGTGCGTGATCGGCATGCTTGGGCATGTTCGAATGCTGGTCCCACGCCGGGTTGGGTGTCCCGTCGCCGTAGGTCACCTGGATGAATCGCACGCCTGCCTCGCTCAGGCGACGGGCCATCAGGCACTGGCGGCCGAAGTTGTCGGTTGGTTTCTCGTTGATCCCGTACAGTGCCTGGGTGGCGGGGGTTTCCCGGGAGAGGTCCAGGATGTCCGGAGCGTGACTCTGCATCCGCCAGGCCAGTTCAAACGAATTGATCACCGCTTCCAGTTCGGCATCGCTTGAGTCGGCCGGCAATTGGCCGTTATTGAGCGAACGAAGCAGTTCGAACTGCTTGAGTTGCTGCCGCCTGGAGAGTCGAGAATTGACCAGGTCCCGGATCTTGGCATCGGCGGCCGGGCCACCCGCTGTGCCCATGGTCGTCCCCTGGAACACCGGTGGGAGGAAGGCGCTGCCGTAATTGCGGGCCCCCCCGTTTCCCGGAGATGGACAAATCGAAACAAACCCCGGCAAATTCTCGTTTTCACTGCCGAGCCCGTAGTTGATCCAGGCACCCATCGAGGGACGGACGAAGTTCGTCGATCCACAGTGCAGAAACAGGGTCGCCGGTCCGTGGGCCACGCCCTCGGTGTGCATCGAGTGGACCAGGCAGAGCTTGTCGGAGTGTCGGGCTGTTTCGGGGAACAAGTCCGAGACCCAACGGCCAGATTCACCATACTGGCGGAAATTCCAGAGCGGTTTTTTCAGCAGTTGCTGGCTGCCGCGTTTGCCGGTGTTGGCGATCACACGAGCGTCGTCGAAAGGAAGCGTTTCGCCGTCGCGCTTTTTCAGCAATGGTTTGTAATCAAAAGAATCGACGTGGCTGGGCCCACCCTGCATGAACAGGAAGATGATTCGCTTGGCGCGTGGCGTGATGTGTGGCTGGCGTGAGGTCAGTGGATTGGATGGTGCGGCGGAGACTGGCTTTTGCAGCAGGCCGGTGAGAGCCAGTTGCCCGAAGCTGCAACCGGAGGCTGCGAGCATTTGACGACGGGTGAGAGTGGCCTGTGACATTCTTGTTCGTGTTCTCGAGGCGGTCCGTGGGGGCTTACCGGAGGTAGCGAAAATCGATTGAGCCAAAGAGGGCCTGGATCACCTGGGACCATTTTTGTTTCCTGAGAGTCTTATCGTCGTTTTCAGAGCCCACGAATACCAGTAGCGACGCCGATTCCGACTCGGTTGGTGGTCGGCCGAACGTGGCTGTGACCACGAACTGGATCCTCTGGGCATCATCGAGATGCTGGAGATCGAGCAGGTGACCGGCGGCGTATTCGGCCTGCTGCAGGACCCACGGGTTGTTCATCAGGAACAACGCTTGCGGTGTCGTGCTGCTGTTTTCCCGGCGACCGGTGACCATACTCGGGTTTGCGAAATCAAAGACCCGGAACAGTTCCGGCAGCGAATTGCGGAGGACGGGCCAGTAGATCGCGCGTCGGTTGCTGTCGTGGAGGTAGTTGTAGTCGGTGGTGGTGCCGGTTCGAATCTGTGGGCCGCCCAGTTGTGTTCTCAGACGTCCACTGATGGACAAGATCGCATCCAGCAGGCTCTCGGCATTCAGTCGTCGACGGTTCATCCGCCAGAACAGTCTGTTCTCGGGATCGCGGGCCATTCCTGTTGAGTTGGGACGGGAACTGAGCTGGTAGGTGTGGGTGCAAACGATTTCTCGCAGCAGGCTCTTGATGGACCAGTTCTGCTCGACCAGGCGTGTGGCCAGGTAATCCAGCAATTTCGGGTGCGAGGGCAACTCTCCGGTCGTCCCAAAGTTGTCGGTCGTGCGAACCAGTCCGGCACCGAAAAGCCAATGCCAGACGCGATTGGCCAGGACTCGGGCGGGCAACGGATTGTCGTGATGAGCGATCCACTGTCCCAGTTCGCGACGACCGCTTTCCTTGCCAGAGAACGTCGGTCGGTAGTCCATCCGGATCACCTGGAGGAACCCCCGGGGTGCCGGTGCACCCAGGTTGTGGACATTGCCGCGAACGTGAACCCGCGTGTCCCCGATGGTGTTTTCTTCCTCGACAGACATGTACATCGGCCGGCTGGGAGCCTGTTTCTGTAGCTCCTTGAGTTGTTGCTCGAGTGAGCGAATTTGTTTCTTCTGACTGGTGGAGCTCTTTTTCCGAGGTGTCTTCTTGGCTGTTGTTTTTCCGACCGCATCAGCCGGCAGGAATTGGACGGCGTCGATAATCACCACTCCGGTTGTTCCGGCATTGGTGACAAAAACTTCGGAGGGTCCGTTGAGTTGGAACCGATGGCGACCCAGGGAGACGAACCGCCCATCGATTGCGGGCGTCTGTTTCTGGTTGATCGTGATCGTCTTGCTGCCATCGGCGCCGATCACAGTGACGGGGACGGCCGGGCTGCGATTGCTGCCTGGCGTGTAGGCAAAACGAACTTCATATTCCCCGTCGCGAGGCAGCCGTGGGCGAAAACGGGCCGTCTTGTCGCCCTTTTGTTCGTTCTTGTCGTGCTGGTAGCCAGAGCCGATGTAGCTCTTTGTGAACTGGGATCTCATCCAGATGCCCGTCGTCATGGCCTGTTCATCATCCATGACGATTCCCGGCAATTGTGCCGGGGGCAGCGGCGCCAGTGCCGATCCAGTGGTGCCCTTGAGTGACTTGAGCCGGGCTTTCACCGCGGCCACCGCGGCCTGGTGTTTGTTGAACTGGTTGGCCTGGTCCGGCGGCAACGGCAATGGCAACTCGATCCACTTCGAGACATTGGCGTGGTTGAGAGTCTTGGTGTTGCGGAGTATTCCGGCCAGTGCGTAGTAATCGCGGGTGGGGATCGGATCAAATTTGTGATCGTGACATCGTGCACAGCCAACAGTTTGTGCCAGAAAGCCTCGGGAGATCGTTTCGAGTTGTTCGTCAACGACATCCATCCGCAGCTTGTCCTTGTCCTGGTCCTCGAGGTTGTTGTTCCCCAGTGTCAAAAAGGTGGTGGCGACGACGTTCCGTTGACGGTCTTCAAGTGACTTGGCTGGTAGCAGGTCCCCGGCAATCTGCTCCTGGATAAACCGGTCGAAGGGTCGATCGTCGTTGAGTGTTCCGACCACATAATCCCTGTATCGCCATGCCTCGGGGAACAAGAAACCTCGCAAAGTGATCGATTCGGCAAACCGGACAACATCCAGCCAGTGACGACCCCAGCGTTCTCCGAAATGAGGCGAGGCCAACAGGCGATCCACCAAGCGGTTGTAGGCTCCTGGCGACTCATCTTCCACGAAGGCCTGTATCTGTTCAGGTGTCGGCGGTAGACCCAGCAGGTCGAAATACAACCGTCGCACAAGGGTTGTACGATCCGCCTGGCTGACCTGCTGCAATCGAGCCGTCTCGAGTCGGCGTCGCAGGAAAGCGTCGATGGCCGATGCCTTGGACGACCCACCCAACCGTGGTACGAGAGGTCGTTTCAGTGGCTGGTAGGCCCAGTGATCGCGCCCCTGCTTGAGGTTGATTTTCGAGGAGGTCACGGCGGTGCCGCGTCTCGGATCGAGAGCGCCGCGGGCAATCCATGCCTGGAAATCGGCGATGACGCGTGGTGGCAACTTCCCCTTGGGAGGCATCTCCAGCGACTCGTATTTCAACGCCTGCACAAGCAGGCTCTCTTTTGGCTTGCCCGGGACGATCACCGCACCGCTGTCTCCTCCTTTTCGCAACGCGGCACGGTTGTCCAACTGCAGCCCACCACGCAACTTCTTCGTCCGGAGAGCCTGCGCCGAGTGGCAGGAGTAACAGTGGGCCACGAGGATTGGTCGGATCTTCTTCTCGAAAAATGCGGCATCTTGCGCCGACAATTTTTGTTCCTGGGCACTGGCAACCGACCAGCCCAGAAGCGTCGCGACAAGGCAGAGGGCAATCGGTGTCTTGGTCATCCAGATTTCGATGCCAGGAGTGAAGAGGTTGAATCAACAATTCCGCGGAGACCGATTCGGTGAGCCGGTGACCTGCGGCCAATGATCCATCGTGCCACCCCTCGATTGTCGGGGCTGGGCTGAGTCGAAGCAATGCCGCACAGACGGTTGAATTAAACAAACAGGACCGGATCACCACGATCGGTGAGCCGGTCCTGTTCAGCGCATTATCATTCGTCAGCAGGCAAGCCGACTAGCCACCGGTCTTCTTGCCATCCGCTTCGGGCATGGGCTTGGTGGCCTTTTCGATAGAAGGCTTGGCCGACGGACCACCACCATCATCGTTGGCAGCGGGGTCAGCCGACGGCGGTGGATCGTTGGCATCGGCTTCAGTCGGATTGCTTTCGCAACCGATGCCGGCCCAGGCCAGCACCACCACGCTGAGCATTGTCGCAATAAACTTCTTCATCGTTTTTGCTCTATAAACACAAACACTGGTGAAATAAATCCACCCGGTGGGTGGAATCCAACGGCCTCCGAAAAATGCACCATACAAAACCGATGGTGTCGCGAAGGTCAACGAGCCTAGTTACCGCCACCAGCTGCTGCTGCTGGATCGGCCGCGCCACCTTCGCCCATTTCCTTCAGGATGTCGGCATCGCTGTGGACCTTACCGGTCTTCGGATCCGCATCGCTGGGGGAGGCCTTGGTTTCGCCACCGGGGCCCTTGCTAGCACTATCAACCGGCGTTCCGTCACCACCTGGGGATCCCTGTGAGCCGGGACCACCACCGCAACCGATCGGAGCAGCTACCAGGGCGGCGACCATCAGGGTCGTGATGAACTTTTTCATGATTACTCCTCGTATCCTGTTAAACAGCGTTGATCACATAGGCCTCGTCGGGCCCGAACACCAGCCAGCCTGATCGAATCAGTGGCCGACTGAAAACCTCAAACTATTGCAACAACTCGGAGCCACCACGACCAGCGTATATTCCCAATTTGCAAAAAAAACCATCATCGACGGTGGTTTTTCTCCGAGGAGATCACCGTCTCGCGTCAAACGTCGGTATCCAATTCGTACCGACGGTCTGGTTAGAACGGCAATTCCGCGAGATCTCTGGCCGAAATGGTGCAGATCGACGTCAGGATCGAGTGTGCGACGTTCTCGTTGACGAATCTTACACTTCCGTCCACAAACAGGGCGTGTGCTCCCCCATCGTGTCGGCTGCCAGCGCCCCAGGCATAGGGTCGTCCGGTACTCAGGTAGTCGTAATTGATCCCGTACTGGATTGGCAGGATGTGATGCGTGTGGGTGTAGGCCTGCAGGTACGGCCCGTAGGCCGGATGTGTTTTCTGGAAAGGGGTTTCGATCATCAGGATCGTGGCGGTGTGCGGGTCAAAAATGTCCTTGAGCCGAGCGGCTCCGTTTTTTCCGAAGGCGGTTTTTTGGCTGGACCGGTCAGCGCGGAACGTCAGCGGAACCCCGTATTCATGGTTGCGGTGAACGAATCCGTAGCTCACGCGGGTTCCACCGGTGATCGCGTACATGTTCCCCGTCAGCACCGAAGTGCCACCGGCCTGGTGAAAGTCCTTCGTGTGCGGATCGTCGTACCGGGGATCCGAAGGGCAGCGAAAGAGCGCGATGGACATTTCTTCGAGCACCGCCTGGCTGTCCCCGCCACCCACTCCATGCCAGTCCGCCTTGCCGGTGGCCTTGTTCCAGTCGATCTGACTGGCCAGGGGCCCCTCGTCAATGTGAGGCAGGAGAAACAGGTAGCCGGTGTGATTTCGAATCGAGCCTGCGGACAGGAAGGTGGGAGCATGAAATTCGCCGCCATTGACGTACGACGGAGGCAGAACCTCGTGCTGCTGGTGGTAAGCCATCAAGGCGAGGCCAACCTGTTTCAGGTTGTTGCGGCACTGGGTCTTGCGGGCGGCTTCGCGTGCCGCTTGGATGGCGGGCAACAACAATGCGATCAGCACCGCAATGATGGCGATGACGACCAACAACTCGACAAGCGTGAAGCCTGGTGAACGGCGAGGGGTGGGGCGAGGCATCGCGCGGTATCCTTGTTGCAAACTGCTGTACAACGGCAAAGTTGGTGAACGATCCCGTTGAATTCATCTTCTCCGCAACACCGACAAAGTGTCAACTCCCGTTCGGAGCTGCTGGTTGAGGTGGCTTCTTTGGGATGGTTTGCGGCAGGTCCTTGGTCGTCAAGCTGAGATTGATCTGGTTTTCTCCAGATCGAACGACCCGCTTGAGAGTGCTCTTGGTGTTGTAGATCGACCGCAGGATTTCCTGGCCGCCTTTGTTCATCTTGGAGACTGTGATCCTGTTGCCACCGACGGCAGCACCTTCTCGTTTCTCGGTGAAGACCAGTTCGTAGAAGCCGGTGTTGTCGCTGGTTCCCCGGGCGACGTTCTGGCCGTCTCCCTGGAATACCAGCTGGGCCCCCGGCAGTGGGTTTCCATCGAGCAGGACCAGGCCACGAACGATTCCCAGCTCACTGACCTCACTGGCTCCCTGTGGGGTGGTCAGGTGAAAGCTGATCACGTTTTCCCCTTCGACGACAGTTGCCCTGAGAACGGTTTTCTTGTTGTAAAACTCGGGCAGTGGTTCATCGACAGGGTCTTCGGAATTGTGTCCAAACAGCCCGATGGCGACCTGGTGCTCCCCCACCGGGGCACCTCTCAAGTGCCGGTTGAATTTCAGTTCGTACCGACCATTCTGGTCTGTGCCGCCCGAGCATGTCCGAGTGATCTCGTTGTGAAAATCGACTTGGGCATCGGCCAGTGGCTTGCCGTCGAGAGTAATCCAGCCGACGACATGTCCAAGCGTTCGGCCGTTGGCTGTCTGCAACCGTGGCTTCTTCTGTTCCTCACAGCCGACCAGCATGATCAGCATGATCAGCATGATCAATCCGGAGAATGGCCTGTTGAGTTGAGCCATCACAGCGGTTCTCCCCACATCAGAAAACGTA
>CAZYAZ010000054.1:0-38057 GCA_964646205.1 uncultured Planctomycetaceae bacterium
TGCTTCCAACAAAGTAAGTCGATGACCTGTGTGACCTGTCACAATCCCCACGTGTTGGAACGAGGGAATTTGGCGTTGTTCTCCCGCCGTTGCCAGAAGTGTCACGAGCCCAAGGCGTGCGGCATGCACGAGGAACTGGGTGATCTGATCACGACAAACTGCATCGATTGTCATTTGCCCAGGCTCGAGGGCCAGAAAATGAAGTTCTTTGCGAAGGACGGCGCCGAGAGCATCCAGCTTCGAGATCACTACATCACGATTTATGACGACGAGACCCGGCGTTTCCTGGATGGCATCAAGAAGTAGAGCATGGTTCCGGGTTCTTGTGTTCCGGAGTGTGACGACCGACGCCGGATTCCGGTTTGGCCTGAAAGTTGGGGCTAGAAGATAATGTTGGCTGCAATCACCGACTGGTTTTTTGTCTTGTTCGCGCCCGGTGTCATCGTCGGCTGGTTTGCGATTGTCGGGTTGTTGTCGTTGTTTGGGGGCTGGAATCGGCTGGCCCGTGTTTATCGAGACGACATGTCCGAGATGACCATTGGTCACAGGTGGGGGATGCAAAGCCTGTCGTTGCGAGGATGGTGCGGCTACAACAACTGCATCGTCATCGAGGCGACCGAGCGGGGCCTGAAGGTCAAGCCCTGGTTCATCATGCGGCCGGGACATCCTCCGCTGTTCTTGCCGTTTGACGAGATGATCATGGCCAAGTCGAGAAAAATGCTGGGTGTCCAGTTGAAGCAGGTCCGCATGCAGAAGGAACCCGGGATCAGTCTCGATTTCCGTGGGACACTTGTTGACGGCATCTGCGCACGAATGGGTGACGTGTGGCCCGAGGATGCCACCGAGCAGGGCGACTCGGAGACTGACGGCGCCTGACTGTCCGTCGGAACCGTGACTACCTCGCCAGCGGTTTCAGTCCCGAGTGAATGATGGGGACCAGCTTGTCCCAGCAGATGCTATTGCCGGGAATGCGCTGTCTCATCGTGATCATCACCAGTTTTTCGTCCGGTACGATGTGGAACTTGGTGCTGGCGTATCCCCCCCAGCGGTAGGCGGTTGCTCGCCTGCTGTGAGGCTTGCTGCCGAAATCATGGTCGACGAGTCCGAAACCCAGCCCGAACCGACGTGATTCGGTCCTGGGAAGTTGGTTGTCGAACATCAAGCTAATGGTGCTGGCCTTCAGAATGTGTCGTGTCCCGAATTGTCCGCCGTCCAGGACCGCCTGGCAGAAGTTGGCGTAGTCGGAGATCGTGGAGACCAGGCCACCACCACCGGACTCCCATTGTGGTGGGTGTCGATAAGGACTCGTGTGGGCCGCCGAGATGCGATAGAAGGCCCCGTTTTTCTTGTCGTGGACCGGCCCGAACCGGGCCAGCTTGCTGTCGGGGACATGGAACGCGGTGTCGACCATCTGAAGCGGTTCGAACATGTGTTGCTGGAGATAGACCGAGAGTTGTTGGCCCGAGCAGACTTCGATGAGTCGGCCAAGGATGTCAACATTCAGTCCGTACGTGAATTTCTCGCCTGGATGATGAAGCAGAGGCACTCGTCCCAGCCGCGTCATGCCGTCCAGCAGCGAGCACTTTGGCGGGTACATTCCCTCGTACCAGTAGACCACCTTGTTGGATTCGTAGAATCGGTTGACCGGTTCCACCAGGCTGCCTCCGTAGGCGATTCCGGTGGTGTGCCGGAAAACATCCCGGACGGTGATCTGCCGACGCGAGGGAACGAATCGGTGGCGGGGCTTTCCCTGGCCGTCCTTGTCGGTGACCAGGACCTTCATGCGTCGAAAGGCGGGAATGTAGTCGGCGATCGGATCGTCGAGTTGGAAATGCCCCTTTTCCCAGAGCTGCATGGCCGCGACCGATACGATTGGCTTGCTCATGGAGTAGATCCGCACGATGTCGTCGACCCGGGCGGGGATGCCCGAGACCGCATCGCGGTATCCGTAGGCCTTCAGGTGTGCGATTCGACCCTTGCGGAGTACACAGACGGTCACCCCGGCGATTTCCTGCCGCTTGACCTGACCATTGACCAGTGCTTCGGCGCGGGCGATCGCCATCGGATCGATCTGCAACTCGGCCAGCGACGCCGGTTGGAGTTCCGCGGCGAAAATCGGTTGCGTGGTGACAAGAAAGGCGAGGAACCAGAACAGGCGGAGCATGGCGGAACTTCCAGGAGTCGGGGATGAATTTGACTGTGCAGGGTGTTGAGTCACCGGATCAGATATCACTCTTTGCAAATTCGCAACAGTTGGCAATCGGTCACTTTCGATTGGCACCCGCGCGTGAAGCGGGTGATTTCGAATTGGAGAACTGGAACGAATAGAGATCCGAATCTTTCATGAGGAACCGGAGCCGAACCGGTGTTCCCGCCAGCGAACTGACATCCGGTCCCTGGTCCCATCGGACTTCCTGTTTGACCGAGTCGCCAAAGAAAACCAGCGCGTTGTCCCCGGAAAAACGGTTGATGGCCGTCCCGTCCGGGTTGAGGATCTCCACGCGGACACCGCCACTGGCCGAGGTCGACGCGTTGATGAGCAACCGGTCTCCGTGGAATACCAGTGGCCTTGTTGTCATGCGGCCACCGGCGTAGGGGGCGTTGATTGATGCCACGCCATCGATCCGCATCACCTGTCGCCTGATTCGTGGGACAGGCAGCCGGAAATACTCGAGCGTGTAAACCGACATCTCGGTTGGCCCGGTGGGGACGAGTCCCATCGAGGTGTGGTTGCTGCGGTCAGTCCATTTGAGTGGGTCGAGTCCCGGGCGGATGAACGCTTCCAGGAACCGGCGATCCCAGTGCAGGCCGTCCCGGCTGCTGACAAAGACAGTGTCAGAAACACCGACGCCGAGTTGTTTCTTGTACTTGGCCGGCAGTGGCGCATTCCGCCAGCGGACATACCGCATGGGGAAAGCCAGGTACATGTGAGGAGCACGGAAGTAGGGCCGGGCTCCGAAGGTGTAGAACTGGTCCGGCGGAGATGGCTTCATGTGCGTCCATTCCGGGTACGACCAGTTGCGGAGGTCGGTCGATGTCGAACGCCGCACCGCCCTCAGTCGCTCGCCGGTGTCGGCCAGCACTCGCTGGTCGCGTAAATAAAGGATGTACCGTTTCGAGACGGTGTCCCAGAACAGTGAATGGTCACTGTCGAGCAGGTTGGCCGGCGGGTAGTAGGTGCTCGGTTTTTTTGTTCCCAGCCCGTTGATGATGGCTGTCTTACTGACCTGGTGCCATCGAACCCGATCCGACGAAGCGAACAGAAACAACCGGATGACCTCGCCATCCTTGGTTCTCTGAACACGGGCCCCGGGAGCCAGGTAACGATGCTCGCGCGGAGCACCCGGCCTGGTGTTGGGGTACGGGAACAATATGGCCCCGTCGCCGGAGCCGAACGGACCCGGGAAGACGATGTTGTTTTTCTTTGAACCCTGGAACTCGTACAGCCCCAGGCTGGGGCGGGTCCAGTTCACCCCGTCCTGGCTGGTTGCGTAACACGTGTTACTTTTCCAGCCCTGGCCGCTGGCCGAGTTGCTCCGGCCGGAAACCGAGTGGTAGTACATGTGGTAACCGTCTTCATCCTGGAAGACGCTGGTGTAGTGGTTGCCCGACCCTTCCCAGGGCTTGTCGAACGTCAGGGCCACCTCGGCCGGCCGCGGTGAATGCAGCTTGAAGGCCAGTCCCTCGAGCTTGTCGACCAGGGTGTCGTCGACCAGCAATTCCAGGCGGCTGCCAATATCAACCGGCGTTGTGCGGTCGCCCGCAATGCCGGTGGTTCCAAGAATCACAGCACACACCGCAAGGGACGACAACAGCCTGTTCATCAGATACTCCGGTTCTCTTTAGAGAGACCACGAGAACGGATCTCGTGTTCGGTTGGACCAGGAAATCAGTCTAGCCTTCCGGACAGGCCACAACCAATCGGGTGATGTCTCGCGGTCGCAGTGATCCTGGTCGAGGTGGATGTTGTGAGTGGCCGGGAAGAACGCTGGAACTTCCTTTTCCCCGAGAACGGTCGAACGTAACCACCCGCATTTCCTCGATGAACCCGGGAAAAACAGGTTATCATCGTCCGTACCACGTTCCGATTTCATCAAGGAGTCCACTCGCACTCCGGCGTGGCTTCACAATCACGGGTCGCCAAGAACCTCTTCACAGAACCACCGTCTCGATGTCATTGTCAGTCGTGTCCGTCAGACAACGCCGGTCCCAGTCGGGAGCAGACCGTTGAGCCAGGCAGCATCGACCAGGCCAAGTCCCTCGGCCAAATCGACGTGGATACTCAGTCCGGTGGCCGACCTGGTTTTGTTCGTGGCGACACCGCTTCTGATTCTGCCCCTGGTGTTGCTGTCTCGTCGACAATTCACCGACGAGATGATCTATGCGATTGTCGGAACACTGGGTGCCACGGGCCATCACTTGCCGGGGATGTTGCGTGCGTACGGGGATCGGGCACTTTTTCGACGGTTCCGCATCCGGTTGACCGTCGGACCGATCCTACTGCTGGGTGTTTCGGTACCGTTGCTCTTTTCGGACCTGCGGGGCGGCATGGAAGTCGTGCTCGTGCTGTGGGGATTCTGGCACGGGCTGATGCAGGTCTACGGTTTCCTGAGAATCTATGCGGCAAAGACCGGACAGCCCGGTCCTCATTCCGCACGGCTCGACTGGTTGATGTGTGTGGCCTGGTTTGGTGCCGGGATGGTGTGTTCAGACGGTCGGGTCTTCCGCTTGCTGGAAACGTTTTACCGGACCGGAGGGCCATTGATCGCCCCGGGCTGGGTGGGTGGATTTCGGACCGCCTGGCTGGTCGGCACCGCGGTGATCACCACGGTGTTCCTGGTCCACGAGTTCTCGCAGAGGTCTCGTTTTCGGACCTCCACCTGGATTCGGCTGCTTTCGATGATGATCAGTTTTGGCTTCTGGTGGTTCTCGATGGTGATGGTCGACAGCATCATCGTGGGGATCACGCTGTTCGAGATCTTTCACGACGTGCAGTACCTGGCGATTGTCTGGGTGTTCAATCGCAAACGGGTGGACCAGGCTGCTCCGGTTGGCGGACTACTTCGCCAATTGTTTCGTCGCAGCGGATTGATGGTCGTTGTCTACATTGCCCTGGTGGCCGCCTACGGTGCGGGGACCAGGTTGCCCGAGTTCCTGGGTGGGGAATCGCTGGAAGAACTGATGGTGTCGGTCATCTGGACCTCGACGTTGATGCACTTCTATCTCGATGGTTTCATCTGGAAGGTGCGTGAACAGGAAACACGGGCGGGACTGGGCATTGGTGATTCCACCGGTGCTCGGGAAACACGGCCGCTCACCGAGGGTGTGTCCCACGCACTGAAGTGGACTCCATTCCTGTTGGCCATCGGGGCCATGGCTGTTTCCCAGTGGTGGAACGATTACGTGTTTGGTGATGCCGCGGCTCGCGACATCCAGGTGATCGAGCGATATCGACACCTGGCCGCAGTCGTACCCGCTCACGCCCACGCCCACCTGACACTGGGAATCCAGCTCAAGCGACAGGGCCAGTTGCAACAGGCCAAGCAATCTGTCGGGAAAGCTCTTTCGCTGAGTGCCAATCGGAATACCGAGGCTCACTTTCAACTGGCGATGCTGCTGTCATCTGAACGAGACATTGATGGATCGATCCGGCATCACAGGATTGTCCTGTCACGAGATCCCCGACGTACGGAATCTCATGTTCAACTGGCGTTCGCCCTGCAGGCACGGGGTGAACTCGAGCAGGCTGAACACCACCTGCACGAGGCACTCAAACTGAACGATGACCTCCCGGCTGTTCATGTCGGTCTCGGACGGCTCTACGCCGACACCGACCGGCAGCCCGAGGCGCAACGCCACCTGCAACGGGCACTCGCATTGCTGGAGGCCAGGACCGACACGAACTCCGAAACCACCAAGCTGCTGGAGGTGGTGCGTGGCTTGCTGAAAAAGAGTCCAACCACTCCTTGATCGGTTTCGGGGCGAGTTGTTCCGGCGATGATAGGCTGACCCAAAAGTCACCAGCTGTTACCTTTGAGCCGATCAGGGTTGGTTGGGTTCAATCGGGAGAGAACGATTCTGCGACAACGGTTCTCGCGGCGAAGCTTCATACAGGATGGCGTTGGCCTGGCCGGGCTCACGCTTCCGACGTTCTTTGGGTTGCGCGCGGACGCAGAATCAGGATCTCCGGCCAAGTCATGCATCGTGATCTACCTGTGGGGTGGAATCGCCCACCAGGAGTCCTGGGATCCGAAGCCCGAGGCCCTGTCGGAATTGAGAGGCGAATTTCGGCCGATTTCGACCGCGACTCCGGGCGTCCAATTTTCCGAGCACATCCCGTTGATGGCGAAGCATTCCGAGAAGTTGGCTGTCATTCGTTCGTTGAATCACCACGTTGGGGCGCACGGTGGAGCCCTTTACACCAGCATCACTGGTCAGAAGGCGCCCCTGGGAAAGGCCAAGGATCGGAAGAACTGGCCATCGTTGACGGCGATGGTCTCGCGGTTCTGTGAGGTGCCTGGTGGGACGCCTCCGGCCATTGCCATGCCGTATCTGAATTACGACAACGGCGCGTTGATCCAGGGGCAGTTTGGTGGGTGGTTGGGCGTGGATTACGATCCGATCATGATGCGGACGCCCGCGGGGAAGCCTTACGGTGGCACGTCGCGGTACACGAATAGCGAGTTGGCATTGAAGCTGGAACTGGGACGCAATCGGGTCGAGGGTCGCCGTTCGCTTCGAGAAAAACTCGAACGACAGGTTGGTGCGCAAGCCGATTTCAAACGATTCGACCGGTTTCGACAGATGGCAGCCGAGATGCTGCTCAGTTCACCGGTCAAGGAAGCCTACGACCTGGAAAACGAGGATCCACGAATCCGGGTGATGTACGGTGACCACATCGGCGGACAGAGCATGTTGCTGGCGCGCCGGCTGACAGAAGCGGGAGTGCCTGTTGTCCAGGTGAACGCCGGAGCCGGCGACCTGGCCGGCGGTAGTGGCGACAACTGGGACACCCACCGCGGCCATTTCCCCAAGATGAAGAAACGATTGCTGCCGGTGTTTGATCGTTCGCTTTCCGCGTTGTTGACCGACCTGGAACAACGCGGCTCGCTGGACGAGACGCTCGTGGTGGTGGTGACCGACTTTGGTCGGACCCCCAAGATCAACAAGAACGGCGGTCGTGATCATTTCCCGGCGGTGTTCACGCAGATCATGGCCGGTGGAGGCATTCGTGGCGGACAGGTTTATGGAAGCAGCGATCGCGATGGTGCGCGTCCCGCATCCGATTCCTGCACGCCGGGCGATTTCCATGCGACGGTGTTGACGGCCATGGGCATCGATCCTCGTACGGAACTCCCCGATCGCGAGGGGCGGCCTTTCCAGATCTGTGGCGGAAAGCCTTTGCCACTGTTTTGATGCGAGGGATCCGGAACCGTGGTGATCGCAACAGGACGAAACGGATCGGATATGTGTCGTTACCAGTTGGTGGCCCGCATGTTGATCGCCGTACTGATCGTGTTCTGCGAATTGTCTTGGACCCGTGCTGACGAGACCACTGATGCGGTCGCGGCGATCCGAAAAATCGGTGGAACCGTGCGACCGGTCGGCAAGGAGTGGATGGTCGACTTTCACCTGCGTGGCCGCCGCCTGACCGATAAGGAACTTGTCCATGTTGCCGGACTGAAGAACGTTGTGTGGTTGAACGTGAGCAAGACCAAAATCACCAGCAATGGATTGGTGCATCTCAAGGGACTCGACAAGTTGCGTTGGTTGCATCTCGAGATGACCAAGGTTGGTGACAAGGGGATTGAGCACGTGGCTGGCCTGGACAACCTGGAGTACCTGAACCTGTTCGGCACGAAGATCACCGACAAGGCTCTCGGAAAACTCGCCAGGTGCAAAAAGCTCAAGCGGTTGTATCTCTGGCAAACCGATGTGACAGACGAGGGTGTTGCGAGTCTTCAGAGGGCCCTGGCCAAGACCAGGATTGTTCGTGGTGTCGACCTGAGCAAACTGGCTTCGAGTTTTTCCAGCGAAGTCGAGAAACCAAAAAAGAGAGTCGCGTTGAAGTGGGTCGACGTGACCAGCCGCGGCGAGGCTCCGGCGAAATCAGAGACCGGGATCAATTGCGAGATCCTGTTCGAAAACAGGTCGAAAAAACCGGTCAAGCTGTTTTGGATTGGTTACGGAAATGGGGCGTTGAAGTTCTACGCCCGACTGGCTCCGGGCGCGACACGGAAGCAGAACAGTTATTCCAAGAACGCCTGGCTGATCACCGACGACGATGATCAACCGCTGGGTTTTTTCCTTGTCACGGAGGATGATTCCCATGCGGTGGTTCCAGGGGCGAGCCCATGATTCGTGCCAGGGAGTGTGATGGGAATCCCGGACGGACTTTTTGCAGAGTCGGTTTCGTCTTCGGGAGTCTTCTTGCTCTTGGCGTCGTTTCCGCAAACGCGTTGGCGGCCGACGCTGATCCGCCAGAGCAACAGCACTGGGCGTATCGCCCCATCGTTCGTCCCCAGGTGCCGCGAACTGGCGGTGCTGGCTGGGCGCGCAACGCCGTCGACTCGTTCGTGTTGCGGCGGCTCGAAGCGTTGAGGCTTGTTCCGTCGCAGCCGGCCGGTCGCGAGACGCTGATCCGCCGGGTCACGCTCGATTTGATCGGGCTGCCGCCCACTCCCGGAGAGGTGACGGCATTCGTCAACGACACGCAACCGGGTGCTTTCGAGCGAGTCGTTGATCGCCTGTTGGCATCACCACACTATGGAGAACGCTGGGCGCGGCCCTGGCTCGATGCCGCTCATTACGCCGACAGTGACGGTTACCTGACTGACCAGTTGCGACCGGTTGCGTGGCGATTTCGGCAGTGGGTTGTCGAGGCGCTCAACGGTGACATGCCCTTTGACCGTTTCACGATCGAGCAACTGGCCGGTGACCTGCTGCCGGACGCGACGATCCAGCAGAAGATCGCGACCGGTTTTCTCCGTCAAACGCTCAGCAATCGCGAGGGTGGGGCCGACGTCGAGGAGTTCCGGGTGATGCAGGTCAAGGACCGGGTCAGCACCGTTGGCACCATCTGGCTGGGTTCGACCATTGGTTGCTCGGCGTGCCATGACCACAAGTTCGACTCGATCACGCAGCGGGAATTCTACGAATTGTATGCATTCTTCAATTCGGCCGACGAAGTGAACATCGACGCTCCCTTGCCGGGTGAACTGGGGCCCTATCTGGAAAAGCGACCCGGCTATGACCGGCGTCGACGCGAGCTGATGGGTCGTCGTTCCGAGGAAATCCAAAAGCTGCAGCGACGATGGGAGTTGCGACTGTTGCAGGCGTATGCGAATCCCGGCGAAGACTACCGCTGGGACAGGCGTTGGGAAATCCTTGGATTGATCTGGCGACAGGGACTTGGCGAGGGGCAGTTGGAGGGGCAGGAGATCGTCAAGCTGGATCCGGCGAAGCGGTCACAGTGGCAACGCGAACAAGTCTTCGAGTACTTCCTGAGGTTCGGGGCCGACATCGATTCCCAACGTTTCAGTGAACTGGGCTTGAGCCAGATCAAGAGTGGAATCGATGCGTTGAACCGGGAATTGCCCCGTTTGAGCAGGGCGGCCACCATGCGTGAAACGCAAAACTCGCGGAGAGCCTTTTTTCAGAATCGCGGGGTCTACAACGATCGTGGTCCGGCGGTCGAGCCGGGGACTCCCAGTTTTCTGCCGCCACTGGGCAAGCCGGTTTCGCGAGATCGGTTGGCACTGGCGCGGTGGCTCGTCTCGCGAGACAATCCGCTGGTATCACGGGTGACGGTGAATCGGATCTGGCAGGAGTTCTTCGGCCGTGGCCTCGTTTCAACCTCCGAGGATTTTGGCACCCAGGGAGAACAACCGAGTCATCCCGACCTGCTCGACTGGTTGGCAAGCCGTTTCGTGGCCTCCGGCTGGAGCACCAAGTGGCTGCACAGGCAAATGGTCTGCTCGGCGGTTTATCGGCAGTCGTCTCATGTTCGGCCTGAACTGCGGGATCGGGATCCCGAGAATCGGTTGTTGGCGCGCCAGTCCAGCTTGCGGCTCACCGCCGAGGCGATTCGCGACAGTTCGCTGGCGGTTGGTGGACTGCTCTCCAGGACCCTCGGGGGGCCCAGCGTCCGGCCTCCCCAATCGTCCAGCACGGTGATGGGCGGATTCGGAAAGAGCGGTTGGTCGGTCAGTGACGGCGACGGCCGGTTTCGTCGCGGGCTGTATATCTTCATCAAGCGCGCCACCCCGTTTCCTCAACTGGCGACCTTCGATGCTCCCAATGCCCGTGATTGTTGCACCCAGCGTGAACGGTCCAACACGCCGTTGCAGTCCTTGACGTTGCTGAATGATCCGATGTTTTTTGCGTGCTCGAAGGCCCTGGCCATGCGGGTTCTCAGTGAATGCGATGGTGGTGACCAGCAGCGAATGGATCACTTGTTCCGGATCTGTACCGCGCGGCTGCCCAGTGCCCAGGAACGGCACGAGTTGCTGACCAGTCACCGTCGGTTGGTCGAGGTGCTGCAGCGTGATCCTCGATCGGTTGCCGAGTTGGTGGCGGACAATCCCGGAGGGGGCGATCCCATCGAGTTGGGTGCGTGGACCGGTGTTTGTAGCGTGGTGTTGAACCTGCACGAGTTCATTACGCGGGATTGAACCATGAGTGCTGAAGACCTTTCGACTCTTCACGACCGACGCCGGTTTCTGCGCGACGGCACACTGGGAATCGGGGCCGTTGCGCTGTCGGGGTTATTGGCACAGGACGGCCTGGCTGCCCAGGAGACGGATCCGTTTCAGTTGCGACAATCACACCACGTTCCGACCGCCCGGAACGTGATCTTTCTCAACATGTCGGGTGGTCCCAGCCAACTGGATCTCTTCGATCCCAAGCCGCGGCTGCAGCAGTTGCACGCCAAGCCGGTTCCCGAATCGTTCCTGGAAGGGTTGAATGACCCGGTGATCAAGGCGGGTGCCACCGTGATGGCGACGCCGCGAACGTTCTCCAGGCACGGCGAGTGCGGGATGGAGTTCTCCGACCGATTGCCTCACCTGGGCGGGCTTGCCGACGACCTGTGCATGTTGCGTGGAATGGTGACCGATACAGCGAATCACCACCCCGGCCAGTTGCTGCTCAATTGCGGAACACCGATGTTTGGACATCCCAGCATGGGGGCCTGGGTCAGTTATGGCCTGGGCAGCGAGTCACGAAACATGCCCGCGTTCGTGGTCCTCACGTCGTATTCCAAGCCGGCTTCCCTGGTCGGGCCGTCATTGTGGACAAACGGGTTTCTCTCCTCGTCCTATCGTGGCGTGGCTTTTCGCAGCAAGGGCGAGCCGATCCTGCATCTCGAAAATCCGATGGGGGTCAACGACGCATTCCAGCGCGTGCGACTGGATGCCGTACGGCGACTCAATGCCCTGAGAATGGCCGAGACACGGGATCGAGAGATCTCCTCTCGCATCGCGTCTTATGAACTGGCCTACCGGATGCAGGCCGAGGCTCCCGGCCTGTTGGATTTTTCCGACGAATCGGCCGCAACACTCGAACTGTACGGTTTGAACGACAAGACCACACAGTGGTACGGCACGAACTGCCTGCTGGCCCGCCGCATGATCGAACGAGGGGTGAGGTTTGTTCAACTGTTTCATTCCGACTGGGACCATCACCTGGATCTCGACAAGTTGCTGAAGGTCGATTGCCAGATGACCGATCGACCGGCAGCCGCGCTGCTCACCGATCTGAAGCAGCGGGGCCTGCTCGATGACACGCTGGTGGTCTGGGGAGGTGAATTCGGGCGGACACCGATGAACGAGGTCCGTCGCGGCAATTCACCCGGTCACCAGGGCCGCGACCACCATCCGTTCGGGTTCACGATGCTGATGGCCGGGGGCGGGGTCCGGGGTGGCCAGGTGATCGGTCGGACCGATGAACTGGGGTACCACGCTGTCGAGGACCGGGTGCATATCCATGACCTGCAGGCCACGATATTGCATTGCCTGGGACTCGATCACACGCGACTGACCTATCGTCACCAGGGACGCGATTTCCGGCTGACGGATGTGGGTGGCAACGTGGTCAAGAAGGTGCTGGCTTGATGATTCGCAACCAACCGATGGCATCTCCGGGAATTGAAGTGATCCGTCCATTTTGCATGTTGGTCCTGGCACTTGTTTGCCTTGATGTTGGTCGCGTTGCGGCCGCGGAAATTGGTTACAGCGACTGGAAGGACCGTTGTCTGAAAACACCGTCCAACCGGACGTTGCGGGGCCGGTTTCCCAGCAAGGACCAACTGCCGCTCAAGGAGTTTCGAGTCGTGCAACAGCTTGTCGAAAAGCTGTTCGTGCAGACCAGGCAGGCCGCTATCGCTCAGCCCTCCAATTGGGTCGGGGAGAAACCGGTTCGCGAGGAATTCTTTGACACCAGGCGTGCCTACTTCATGCGGTCGGCGATTCGATTCCAACCGTTCGCCCAGAAACTGGTCGCCGAACCGGGTTCGGAGTTGATCTTTCACGGTGATTTTCACGGCGACATTCGTTCGTTCATTTCGACTCTCGAGTGGTTGAACCGCAGCGGTCGCATGTCGGGATTCCAGATCAAGCGTCCGAACACCTACATGGTGTTTCTCGGTGATTACACCGACCGCGGTGCGTACGGCGTGGAAGTGATCTACACGCTGTTGCGTCTCAAGTTGGCCAACCCCCACCGCGTGTTTTTCGTTCGTGGCAATCACGAGGACTTCCGGTTGACCGCCCGCTACGGTTTCTTGAAGGAGGTCCAAACCAAGTACGGTCGTGACACGATGCCGTTGTCGATCTGGAGGATGTACGATTTCCTGCCCGTCGTGATCTATGCGGGAGTCGGCGACGATTTCGTCCAGTGCAACCATGGGGGCATGGAGCCGGGATTTGACCCACGACCGTTGCTCAACGCGAGTGGCCCACGGAAGTTCCGGATGCTGGGGGAACTGTCGCGAGCGAAGTTCCTGTCCGAGCATCCCGACTGGCTGACCACGCCGGACGCGAAACTGAAGAGACTTCTCGACGCGAGGATGGTGGATTTTCGTCCCCGGTCGCCGACGGTGCCGGCAACGATCGGATTCATGTGGAGCGACTATTCGGTGTTCGCCGACGATCCCGCGCTGTCCTTTGATCCGCGACGTGGGGCGTTCGTCTTTGGACGCTCTGCGACCCGGTACCTGCTTGGACACGCCAGCGGCGGTCGTGCAAAACTTCGGTCCGTCTTTCGGGCGCACCAGCATTCGAGTGTTCCCAATGCCATGATGAACCGGCTGATCGCCTCCAAGGGCAGCTTTCGTCACTGGCAGGTCGCCGACGGCAGACGACGAGCCACGAACACGAAGGCGGAACTGAAATCGGTAGTCGAAACAAAACGGCAACGGTCGGTGCCCGACCGATCGGTCTGGACTCTCAACGTGGCCCCCGACAGCCTTTACGGTGTCGGCAATTCCTACGCCTTCGACACGATCGGGATCCTGAAGACCGCCCGCTCGTTCAGCGATTGGAGACTCGAAGTCGTCAATGTTCCGGTCAAGGTGGAGTGATCCGAATGAACAGCCGGTTTTTCAGCGATCAGCAACTGGAGCAGTTCGCCCGGGAATTCGACGAGCGAGGATTCCTCAAGCTCGAGGCCGCACTGAGCAAGGACCAGGTGGCTGGTTTCAACGCCGCCGTGGATCGGCATCGGTTGACGTTTCCGGATCGCTGGGTCGAGTTGAGTGATTCGTTCTGCGAGGGCACCAACGTGCTCCCCGACACGGCGGACTTTGACGAGGCGATCGAGAATCCGAGGGTGCTGGATATTCTGCGGAGGATTATTGGGGAGGAGATCACCTTCGAGGAATTTGCGATCATGCTGCGTGAGCCGACCGCGAATCTCGACGAGGTCAAGGGGTGGCACCGCGACATTGTTCGTGAATACGACCGGCGGATGGAGATCGATGCCGTCTCGGTGATGGTGTATCTCAGCGACGTCACCGAACGGGACCACTGTTTTTCGATTGTGCCCGAGACCCACAACCGGTTGGTGGACCTGGATCCATTGGAAGTGCCACTCGACGCCGGTGTGGACGTCCTGGGCCCTGCCGGAACCGCCGTGTTCTTTCATGCCCGCGCCATTCACGGTGGGCGTTTGAAACCCGGCAGCAGTCAGCGTCGCACCCTGCAGTCCTACTATTCTCGCTGGCGCGATCAACGGACGGCCGAGTGGTCCGAGATTCCCGAGCGGTTGTACGGGAAGAGCGACCCGGCATTGCCGCCGCGGTTCTACGCGAAATGGAACGAGACCAACATTCTCGAGGGGGTTGGCAAAAGGCCCGCTGACCTCTCCCCGGACCTGTCGATCAGCGAGGTGATTCGCGAGGTCCAGCGTCGCGGACGAGCGAAGATGTGATCTCTGCCGCGAGGGCCGTGAGTCTCAGGCAGGATGATGTGTCAGCCGAACGTGGTGCCAGGTAGTCGTGACCAGCAGGATGAGCCACACGAACAGGGCTGCCAATGAGACCGTCGTGCCGACTCGATAGATCGGTGGTCGGAAGCTGAAGGTCAACTCGAATTGTCCCGGGGTGGGGATTTCCACGCTTTTCCATCCGCCAAATGCTGGTGCGATGGGCACCCGGCTGGATTCGCCCGCCATCGTGAGCACGGCCTCCCAGCCGGGGTATTCGAGATCCGACAGGACGAGGACGGACTTTGAGGACGCGGTGCCGCGGACGACGACCGTCTCGCCCCGGTCGGTGAGGTCCGTCAGCGGTACCGCCGGTTGCGAGTCCAGCATGAGTCTCCGTGCCGGGGGAGGTCGGAGGTACAACCGCGGGTCGGTGCCGGCTTCCGGCGGGGTGGCGATGGGGAACAACCAGGCCCGGGCCGAAACCACCTTGTCATCGAGTTTCCAGAGCAACCAGGTGGAGTCGGGGAGAAAGGTCGAGGCCAGGAAACTGCCAAAGTACTGTCGGGTCATCCATTCGTCGCGGATCGTTTCCGACGCGCGGAGTGGAAAATCCTTGTCGAACCTCTCGCTGTCGAACACCCCGTACAGTCGCCTGATATCGGCCAGTCGCAGGAACTCGATATCGTCCCGGTCCATGTGGCCGGGACTGCTCTGAAGACGGACGGCCATGTCGTTCCAACGGGTCGCCGAGGGGATGGTGGCCAGCGTTTTTCTCCAGAGATGTTCATACGGCGGAACCCAGTTGTCCCAGAACTGGTTGATGTCCGCGGTGCCGTCGTTGGTGAAGTTGGCGATCCCCAATGTCATCGGGCTGTTCCCAAAGCTACCGGCGGTTCGCTGTTCGGGATGGTTGGCCAGCGAGGCCAGCACGGGGCTCTGTTCGACCGGGTTGGCACGTGGTTCCCAGGTCATCGCTCGCAACAGTCCTCCCGTCCAGCCCAGATCAACTGCCACCCAGACCAGGGCCAGTGCGAGCCATCGCTGTCGATGTGACAGGACGCCATACAACGCACCGCACGAGAGCAGTCCAAGCATTGCCAGGTTCAATGCCAGTGGAATGAGTCCGGGCAACATCGTGCGGAACTGGCTGAACACCCGCGCCAGCTTGTCGGCTGTTCCACCATTTTCGATCGCGGTCAGCGAGATCGCGACGAGACCCGTGACGACGAGAATGGGGATGGCCAGCCCGAGTCGGCCACTCCATCGCTGGATGGTCGCGTGTGGCATCTGGTCGAGTCCGCGTCCGGCCAATAGCGCCCAGCACAGACCACTGGCCACGCTCCACCGTGCCGGAGCCGCGAACCAGTCGAAACCTGGCAAGCCGAGCAACCAGGTCGATCCGGGTACGAACCGGCCCATCGAGAACAACAGGGTCAGGATCAACAGGCCCCCCAGCAGTTTCACGTCGCGGTCCTGTCGGCAAGCGACCAGGGCCCAGATCGCCAGCATCCAGGGCAACAGGCCCACGTAACAGAGACTCTCGCGAGAAGAACTTCGAAAGGGGACCCATGCCAGCGGTTCGGCCGCAGCGTATCCGGCGAGTGTACCGGGAGCGAGATGGTTGACGAACAGGTGGGCTGGCGGCAGCGAGTGACTTTGCAGGTAGGCCGTGCCGCGTCCTCGCAGATCTGCCCGCATCAGCAGTTCCGCGGTTGGTGCCAACTGGGCTGCCGCGAGGATGATTCCGCAGGTGATTGCCAGCAACACCAGTCCGCCACGACCGGCCGATGACCAGAATCGATGTGTGCTTGTGGTGACGTTGCGCACTCCGAGGATCGCGGTGATCACCAGCACGATCACCAGCGTGAAGAAAGCCACCTGGAAGTGACCGGCCAGCAGTTGGAGGCCCAGGACTCCGGCCAGTGTCACCGGCCACACCCAGCCGCCGTCTTGCATCCATCTCCAGGTAGCGAGCACGGCCAGTGGCAGCCAGCAGGCGGTGGTCGATGCCCAGACGAAATCGGTCCGGGCCATAAAGAAACCCTGCCCGCAAAAGATCAACCCCGCCATCAGGCTTGCCGCCCGCGATTGTCCGAGTCCGCGGGCACAGCAGTAGGTGAGTGACCCGGCCAACACCGTGTGCAGGACCAGGGAGACGACAAACGCGGTGGGAGCTTCAAACAATCTGAACAACAGGCGGTGTGGTGGGTAGAGGACACCGATTTGTCCTTCGGCCAGTACCGGCGATCCAAATCCGGCCAACTCGTTCCACAATGGAACCCGACCCGACTCGAACGCGCGTCCCAGGAAGGAAAACAGCGGCAGGTCGCCCAGCGAGACCATGCCTTCACCGGGCACCCGTCCCATCAGCGTGGCCGGCCAGTGCCAGAGCACCACGGCCAGTATCAGCACAGCCAGTGGCCAGGTCCGCACGAGAGTTTTCTTCACCGGTCGGCACCTTCACGGTGGACCGGTTCTTCCTTGCGCATGATGGTGTGAATGACCTCGCCAGGATCAAACCCGAATCGCCGCGCATCCAGGTCACCCATCTTGTGGTAACGGAGTTCGGCCGAGACCCGGTGCGAGGAACTCTTGGGCAAGTCTTCGGCTGGAATGAAGTATCGGAAAGTTCGTCGTTCCCCGGGCAGCAAACGCGTGTCGGAACTCAACGGGGCACCTGGGTCGAGGCCCCGTTCACGCAGTCCCAGTTCGCGTCGCATGATCTCGACTCGTGGCCAGTCGACGACCCGACGGATCGTGTTGGGCGGTGATGCGGGTTCCTCGTGTTCGGACATCGGTTCCGAAAGGGGATGAATGATCGGAGGGGTGTCGGACTCGCGGATGTCGGTGTACAGCGTCAGGAATCGAAAATGTTCTCCACCCGGCATCCGGTGCCCAACGCCCTCGGCACTGACCGAGACGCGGACGTTGATTCCGGGGGGCTGGTTCTGCCAGGTTGCGGACAGGTCGAGGTCGAGGGCCTGGTTGAGCATCTCGTTGCTGTATCCACCTGGCATCAGGTGATTGCCGTCGGGCATGTGGCAATCGTGACAACTCTCCTGGCTACCGCCGTCGCGACGGAAATCCAGGAACTCCTCCATGCTGGCCTGCTGCAACTTTCCGTGGAACTCGTCTCCGTAATGAGCACTCTTGAAAGCAAACTGGTGGCACCCGCCACAGAATTCCGCGGTCCCCAATTCGGGTGCCAATCGAAGTGGGTGGGCCGCCTGTCCGGCCCTGGTGATTCGTGTCGTCAGCACCTTGCCGTCGCGGACGTGGCAGGTCAGACAATCGACCCCGTCAACGAGCCATTGTGGTTGGTCGGAGAAGAGGTTTTCGAGTCCGTGTGGCATCTCGGTGGGCAACTGGCCGGCACTGGGATTGGTCGGGGCGTGACAGTTCAGGCACCACTGGCGTCGGCCGCCGATTGGTTGAGTGCACTCGACACGAAACTTCTTGTTCGTCGCTGCGGCGGCGTGTCGGCTGGACTTCCACTCGTGGAATGCCTCGGCGTGACACGTGCCACACTGGCGGTTGGTCCATGTCGCCGGTGCTTTCAGCGAGACAGGCGTGAGTCCATGGTCGAACAATACCGGAGTCACCGGCCGTGATGCCTGTAGCGCCTGCTGCACAAAGAATCCGGCGGTGGTAACCCCGGCGGCGATCAAAAGGATGACCGGCCCAGTGATCCACGCATTTCGGCATCGCACATGGCGACCATCAGGGGCCATCGTTGGTTCGCTTTTTGTCGGCACGTTCGGGAGTGGACCGCTGAGGTCGTCTGCTGAAACCTCGTCCACCGAACCGGCTGGATCTTCCCGAACCACTCCGTCCACCGCGACGACGGCCCAGGCTCTCGGCCAGTTTCATCAGTTCCTGCCGGTCCAGTTTTCCGTCCTTGTCAGTGTCATACCGCAAGGCGTTTTCGACAAACTGGGCTGGGCTTGGAGGACCGCCGCCAAAACGGCTGGTCGGTCCAGCAGGAGGCCCGAAACCACGAGGTCGTTCTTCCGAAGAATTGGCTCGCCTGTCCGTTGTGGCGGCCAGTTCTGCACGGCGTGCCGCAATTCGTTTCTCTGCCGAAGCCGTCGCGGCGCGTGCCCACTTGCCCCACACCCGCAGGTACTCCGGGACGAGAATCAGACCGTCGGCGTTACGGTCCAGTGCAGAGAACACCTCGATTGCCAGCTTTTTGTCAGCAAGGCGTTTTGTCGCGTGATTGACGAACTCCCCACGCTCGACCCGGCCATCGTCGTCGTCGTCCATTGCCTGGACGATCTGCTTGGCTTCGTCGGTGATGATCCGGTTGAGGATGTACTCGGCCCTGGTCACAAATCGGTCGCCGTTTTCATCGGCAGCCCGAAAAATTCCAGAACGGGCCTGGGCGGTCAGGTACCGTCCGTTGTCGACATATTCTCTCTCGGAGTGTTTTCCGTCCCGGTTGACATCTGCCCGGTCGAATTGGCTGGAGTGACCATCGAGTGTCCGACGCGTCGTGCCTTGCTCCTGCTGTGCTCCGAGCCGCTTGAGCACCTTGGACACGGACACGTTCCCGATAGACAGGGACTTGCCGGTCTTTGGAGTGCGGGCTTGGGAAAACGCGGTTGATTGGGACGCACCGAAAACAATCAGCAGGCATCCCAACCCGTATCTCGTGAAAGTGTTCACGTCTCTGGCCCCCTGTCAAAAGGCATATTCGAACCACACGATTGTACCGGACAACCCGTTGGAACAGCGACGTCCAGTCGTTGCGGCAGGCACAATCTCGTCGCGTCGCTCCCGGCACCGGGCCGTTGAGGTGCACCGGGGGGGCTTCATGCCATGATTTCGGGGATCAGTTCACCACCGAATTGCGAGAGTTGCTTGAAGCGTCCGCCGTGGAAGTAGGTCAACTTGTTGTCGTCCAGGCCCAGCAGGTGCAACATCGTGACGTGAATGTCACGAATCGGATGCACGACCTCGGTGGCCTCGGCCCCGAGATCGTCGGTGGCTCCGACGACTGTTCCCGGCCTGGTTCCGCCGCCGGCAAACCACATGTTCATGGCATCGACGTTGTGTCCGCGGCCCAGTGCCGTGACACCACCACGGTAGTTGTTGTCGGGAGTTCGTCCGAATTCTCCGGTCCAGACCACCAGCGTGTCGTCCAGCAGGCCGCGGGCCCTGAGGTCCTTGACCAGGGCCGCGATTGGCTGGTCGACGCTGGCGATACGGGACGAGTGACCTCGTTCCAGGTAATCGTGACTGTCCCATCCTCCGGAAAAGATCTGCACGAACCGCACACCCTGCTCGACCAGTCGTCGAGCCATCAGGCACTGCCGTCCGAAGGCCGCGGTCTCCTTGCGTTCCAGTCCGTAGGCCTGCTGCAGATGGCGCGGCTCCTTGTCGATGTCGACGATTCCGGGAACGGCCATTTGCATCCGGTAAGCCAGTTCGTAGCTGGCCATTCGTGCCTGCAACTCGGCGTGCTCGGGGTGTTGTTTGGCGTGGCGGGCGTTGAGAATCGCCAGTTGGTCCAGAGCCCGTCGCTGGTGGTCCCGCGACTTGTACCGGGGTGGGTCGAGATCGAGGATCGGCGAACCGGTCGATCGCAGGCGTGTGCCTTGGAACTGGGCGGGCAGGAACCCGTTGGTCCAGTTGGCCGGCCCGGCCTGGGGCAGGGCCAGTTCGGTCATCACCACGTAGCCGGGCAGGTTGCGGTTCTCTGATCCCAGGCCGTAGTTCAGCCATGAACCGATTCCAGGATCACTACCGAGCCGGCTGCCGGTGTTCATGTGGAGCAGGGCCTCGGGGTGGTTCAGCGATGAAGCCTGGCAGCCGCGGTACACGCACAATTCGTCGGCGACCGCGGGGTCGGCCAGGAATTTCCAGCGGTCGCTCATCTCGATGCCGGATTCACCAACTCGACGCGATTTGAACGGACTGCCAACGTAGAATCGCTTTCCGGTGGCGAGTCCCCTGGTCCGGGTCGACTCGGAGAGATGGAGTTGGGTGAGCTTTGGTTTCGGGTCGAACGTGTCGACCTGCGATGGACCACCCTCCATGAACAGCATGATCACCGCCTTGGCCCTGGGCGGGTGTGCGGTTCTCCCCGGGGCCAACCGTCGATTGTTCCTGGTGTCCCCGGCGCACAGGTCAGTCAGGGCCAGGGCCCCCAGGGAGGAGCCAAGACCAAACAGGAAGTCACGACGTGGGACGGCCGTCATTCGAAGTGGCTTTCGTCTCAGTACAGGTACAGGAACTCGTTGGAATTCAGCAGCAACAGGCACACGTCGGCCAATGCTCTCGTGTCAGCATCAACCGTCCAGGGTTTTGCGTCCGGAACGTAGTTCTCGTAGACGTTGAGTTTTTCGATAAATTCAAACGGTTCACCGGTCAATTCTTCGACCAGCGAACGCACCACCTGTTTCGGATACTCGATTCGTTTTGGTTCGTGTTGGGCGTGATAACCCTGCATCTCGACCAGGTAGGCGTGCAAGCTCTTTTGTTCCGCTGCCGTGGGGACCCGGGCGTAGGCCAGTTGGACGGCCCGGCGAATCCAGAGACCCGTGTCCCGGGGTTTTTCTTTCCTGACACGCAGCGCAAACGCGATCGACCGGTCGGTCATCACGTCGCTGTTCATCAGTGTGAAGGCCTGGGGCGAGACGGCCGCGGCGTTGCGTGACTCGCACGATTCGTTCGGATTGGGCAGGTTGAGGATTTCCAGGAACGGGTCGGCCTGTCCGCGAACCCGGTAGGCGTAGATCGTGCGACGGTTCCGCTCGGCCGGTGTCCGCGATGGCTGGTGGGCCGGGGCGATCGAGAACTGGATCATGCGAGGCTGCAGGGCCACCTCGAGGTTGATTTCCGGCATGATCGGCACTCCCCCGACCTGTCGATTCAACTCGCCACTGACCAGCAGCGTGCTGTCGCGGAATTCCTCGGCCGTGAGACGTCGGATGGGAAACGAGCCGAGCAGGTTGTTGCCGGGATCGACGGTGGACTGCTTCCGGGGGTTGGCCGGTCGGCTGGATCGTCGGTACGTGTTGCTCGAGAGGATCTGGCGGTGCAGCCGTTTGATTTTCCAACCGTGTTCGACGAAGTCGGCCGTCAACCAGTCGAGCAGTTCCGGGTGGGTCGGCTTGCTGCCCCTGGCTCCGAAATTGTTGGCCGTGTGCACGATTCCGCGGCCGAAGTGGTGTTGCCAGATTCTGTTGACAATGGACCGGGCCGCCAGCGGGTTGTTGTCGTTGGCAATCCAACGTGCCAGGGCCAGGCGTCGGCCGTCGAGTTGGGTTGTGATCGAGAACCGGTCGGTGGCCGGCTGACCGGAATCGAGTCCCGTGCCGCTGAGCACACCGGGTTGGACTGGCTGGAGCGGCGCCAGGAGTGAACCGCCGCCGAGGATGAAGTTCTCGGGTCTCCACTTGCGGTTGACCTGTTTCGGCCGACGCAGTTTGCGGCCGTTCTTGAAACTGATCGGCCCATTGAAAACAGCCTGTGCCATCGGTTGGTAACGCTCGAGTCGACGGGTCCAGATCCAGACGTCCTGTTCCCGGACTTTCAGGATGCCCTTTTCCTCGGGTGTCAGTCCCACGTGTCGGGGCGGTTTCATGTCCTCGGGGTCACGACGACGAGCGTTGACGTTCTTGTAGGGAAGATCGTGAGCGGCGTACCACTGCCTGGCAGCGGTCTCCTGCTTGTTGAGCACCCGGTCGCGTTCGGCTGTCGCGAAGTCGAGACGCTCCTGGACGAGCTTTCGTTTCTGGGCGAACCCGGTCCTGTTCTCCGTGGGCAAAAATGAGGCCGTCATTTCAGCCGGTTGTGTGCCTGCAAACGCCGCGTACATCCGGTAGTAATCACGGGTGGGGACGGGGTCGAACTTGTGGTCGTGGCACTTGCAGCACCGCAGTGGGACCGACAGAAATGCCTGTCCGACGGTGTTGACCAGATCGTCCAGGTAGATCTGGCGAGCCTCCTGGCGCGAGATCATCGCCGCTCCCCATGGTCCCATGCGGAGGAAACCGGTTGCGACGATGGCCTCGGGGTCGTCGGGCCTCAGTTCGTCACCGGCGATCTGTTCGATGATGAATCGATTGAACGGCAGGTCGTTGTTGAACGAGCGGACGACGTAGTCGCGATAACGCCAGGCATTGGACCGTTCGTAATCGTTGGAGAATCCGGCCGTGTCGGCATAGCGGACAACATCCAGCCAGTGTTGTGCCCATCGCTCGCCGTAGTGGCTGCTCTTGAGGAGCCTGTTGAGGAGATCGTTCCAAGCCGTGATTGCGTTCTTCTCGTGAGCCTGCCGGAACAGGAAGACCTCGTAGGGTGTCGGTGGCAGGCCGGTGAGATCGTAGGTGATCCGACGAACCAGTGTCCTGAAATCGGCTGATCGGGTCGGCTCGATTCCGGCTTTCTCCAGGCGGCGGTTGATGAACGCGTCGATCGGATTCTTGGCATCACCGGGAATCGGTACGGGCTTCAACCGCTGAAATGCCCAGATGTCCTCCGGTTGATACCGCCGGTAGGTCCAGTTCTCCGAGAGGCCACCGCTGGTGTCGACAATGATGCCATCCTCGTTTTGCCGGATCGATCGTTCCAGTTTTCGGATTCTGTTTTGCGTGGTTTCGTCCGGCCACGGAGCCCCGGCAGTGATCCAGTTGCGGATCAATCCGGTTTCCGTTTTGGTCAATCGGTCGTTGGCTTTCGGTGGCATCTCCAGACCGTTCCACAGGACTGCCTGGTACAGCGGACTCTTCTCGGGGTGGCCGGGCACCAGCGCGGGTTTGCCCGACTCGCCTCCGGTGAGCAGCGATTGGCGGGATCGAATGTCAAGGTCGCCCCGGACCTCGTCGGGGTCGTTCCCGTGGCAGCCAAAGCACTTCACCTTCAGCAGCGGCAGGACCTTGATGGTGAACAGACGGTTTGCTGCCTTTGCCGGGGACACCTCTGGTTTCTGTTCGTTTGCGAACAGAGACGGGGTGGCTGTTGCGGTGCAAGCGACTGCAACCACCAGGACGACCGGTACTGCACGGTGCAATGGCGTCATGGTCTTCCTGGCTCCAGAGTTCATCCGTCCGCGGTGACCGCGGACTTGTCTATTAATAGTAGAGTGACCGGGTCCACTCTCAAGGTATTCCTCAGAAAAGTTGGCAGTTGTGTTGAGCACGAGTTGACGATTCGTCGCGACGTTTTCGGACGGATGTGGTAAATTTTCCTGGGGGTGGTTTTGTTTCGTGTTGGAAACCCGGGGTATGCCGTGACAATCGGTCCAGTTGATCCTCGACGTTGTTTTGGGACCCTGCCGCGCCGTGCCCTGGTACAAATGGGTCTCTCGGGGCTGGGTAGCCTGGCTTTGCCGGACTTGTTGCGGTTGGAGAGCGAGGCCGCGTCGCGAACCGGACAGTCGTTGGATGGCAAGTCGATCATCGTGCTGTGGTTGTGGGGTGGTGCCAGCCACATGGAGACCTTCGACCTCAAGCCCGAGGGGCCACTGGGGTTTCGTGGAGAGTTTCGGCCGATTCCGACGTCGGCCCCCGGGCTGGACATCTCCGAGCACCTGCCGAAACTGGCCGCTCATGGTGACAAGTTGGCGATCATCCGCTCGCTGCACCACAACAGCCCCGGCCACGTGGACAGCACCCACACGGTGATGACCGGTTACCCCGGCAAGGATGCTCCTCCACCCTATCGTCCCGATTACCCGGACTTCTGGGCGGTCGCCAGCAAGGTGTGTGGCGAGCGTGTCTCGGGAGTTCCATCACACATGGCACTGCCACGTGTGCGATTCAACGGTTCGGCCTACCTGGGAGCCGGACTGGAACCCTTCCGGATTCGGTCTGACCCCAATGCCAGTAATTTCGAGGTTCCCAACCTCCAGTTGGACAGCCAGATGATTGGCCGGCTTCGTGAGCGGCGGAGCCTGCTGAAAGGTTTTGATGGCTTGCGGAACGACATCGATCAATCCGGCGTGATGGATTCGTTGGATATCTACAACCACAAGGCCGTGGAACTGTTGACCAGTGGCTCGGTCCGCGCGGCATTTGACCTGGGCCGTGAAAAACCGGAGGTGCGTGACCGGTTTGGCCGTCACGCCGTGGGACAGCGGTGCCTGTTGGCCCGAAGACTGGTCGAGGCGGGGGTTCGGCTGGTCACGATCGATTTCCCCTGCGTGCCGGGACAGAAGGCGTTCAGTTGGGACGATCACGCGAGCGTCTGGAATATTTTCGAACAGATGAAGATCCGGCTCCCTGTCCTCGACCAGGTCACCTCGGCACTGATCGAGGACTTGCACGCGCGGGGGATGCAGGATGACGTGTTGTTTGTTGTCATGGGCGAGATGTCACACACGCCCCGGGTTCACTACGTGAATGGGAACCCGGGTCGGGAACACTGGGCTCGAGCGATGTCGGTTCTGTTGTCCGGCGGTGGCATGACCATGGGCCAGCCTGTTGGTGCGACCAACAACCGGGGCTCCTTGCCACTGCACCGGCCGCTGGTTCCCGGTGACCTGTTGGCCACCCTGTACCAGTACCTCGGGGTTCCATTGGACACACAGTTCAACGACCACGCCGGACGTCCAACGCCGATCCTGCCCGAAGGTGCTCCGATCGACGAACTGATCTGATCGGGGCTGAAACGATCCGAGGCTACTCGGGGGATCCGTCCCGGATCTCGATCCTGGCTCCTTCACCAATGATCCTG
Organism: uncultured Planctomycetaceae bacterium; assembly: GCA_964646205.1. Classification (GTDB taxonomy): domain Bacteria; phylum Planctomycetota; class Planctomycetia; order Planctomycetales; family Planctomycetaceae; genus UBA8437. The sequence goes on from CAZYAZ010000054.1 coordinate 25,108, forward strand.
GCTGGCCGATCCTGGTGGACCTGCAACAGGCGGATCCTGGGGACGTAGTCCGGATAGATGTTGTCGCCGAGTTTTCCGGTGGGATTGCCGATCTGGCTATTGATCAGCAGTTGCCCGGTCCGTGTTTGCTGGAGGGTGACCGAACGGACAGGTCCCTTGGTGCCGTTTCCTTCGAGGGGTTCAGTTCCGGCGGCGAACCCCAGGCAGACCGGGCCGTCGAAACGGCCACCGCGAACCAGGATGTTCTCGACCCCCCAGGCAATCGTGGTTCGTCCCACGCACTGGCAGTCCAGCAGCCGGATGTTCCGGGTGCGGATTGCTGGCCGGATTTGTGGTCCGGGAGATGTGGCGATTCGGAATCCGTCCCCGTTGACCTTGCTGACACGGCAACGACGGAACGTGACATCGTCGACCAGCACCGGCCAGCGGTAGCCATGGTGGCGGATATAGAATCCGGTCCCGGTGCCACCGAGGTTCTCAACCACGCAGTCCTCCAGCAGGATCCGCTGTGCTCCTTCCTCGACTTCCCAGGCCTTGACGCATTGCGGCGTGTCGACGGCGCGGCAGCGGCGGAACGTCACGTCGGTGCAGCCGCCGTTGACGCCCCATCCCGAGGCTCCGAAGGCGTCGTGATCCCAGTCGGTGACCGTGACATTCTCGACCAGGCAATCCCGCGTGTTGGTGGCCAGGCTCACTCCGCACCACGCGTCGTTCACCGTGATGTCGCGGATCACCACGTGGCCGGCGTGCTCGACCCAGATGCAGCGAGGCAGTCCACCGGCGCGTTGCTGGGGTTGGCTGCGATAATTTCCGTCGAGCAGCAATCCCGACACCTGGATGTGCTCGGCGACCGACCGGGTTGCTCCGTCGCCACCGATGTGCAGCAGGTGGATTCGACCAACACCATTCTTGAGTTTCAGCCTGGATTTCATCCCGGTCAACGTGACGTGATGGCGGCGGATCCGGATGGTACTGCCCAGCAGGTAAAACGCATCAGTGGCTGGTATCACCACGCGGCCACCTCCGAGTTGTTCGGCCAATCGCACGGCCGCCTGGATGGCCGGGGCGTCGTCGTGTTTCCCGTCACCAACGGCTCCGAATTCGCGGACATCAATGACAGGCAAGGTGGGAGCCGCCGGAATCGGTACTGGCTTGAATGCGCCCAGGTAACCGCCGTCGTCGGCGGCAGTTGCCAGCGGCGAATTCGTCGGGATTCTCAGGAACTGTGGATGCGACGGGTCTCGCGAGAGGAAGCCGGGGTCGGCCTGGATGTCGTGTTTCCCGGCCCGGCCCCCGGCGGACCCGTTCCATCCCTTTCCGTAGCCGACGGCGACGTGCCACAGGCAGTTGTGGTCGCCACCGGCGTGACCGGTCAGTGCCGGGATCCGCAAGGAACCCATCTGTGCGACGATCGAATTGGTCAGGCGAACGCGGCCGGAGGATTCCGAGCCCAGGGCCCCGTATCGATGGGAGGCAAAGATCGTGCAGTGATCCACGTCGAGATGGGACACGTAGGGAGAGCCGTTGACTGCTATCCCCTGGAAACACTCGTAGATCACACAGTGGGTGATCTTCGTGGCCGTCGTGTTCCAGGCCGCCACCGCGTTGGCGAATCGGCTGTGTAGCCGGCAACCCGTGATGGTGACGTGATTGCACTGCAGAAGGCGGATCGAGTTGTTGTCGCCGTTGAGGTCCCGGCCAGAAATATGAATCCGGCAGCCAGAGACCACCGAGTGGCCCATCCCGATGAGGTCCATGCCCGGCGCACCGTGGTTGCCGTCGGCCGAGTTGCGGATGTCCAGGCCGGACAACACGACGTGTGTCGTGAGCGGTGAACGGCTGGAACCGAGATGGCGTACCGGTGCGAGGTTGTATTGCGTGGACACCAGTCGGGGGCGGTGACCGGGAGCGGGTCGGTAGGTGATCGGCCGATTGGCCGTTCCCGACTGGCAGAAGTTCAAGGGGCGATCGGTCCATTCACCGCCCGCAAGCAGGATCACGTCACCTGGGGAAAAGGACCGCCCTCCCAGGAGATCGGCGTCGTAGACACGAGTGAAAGCGGCGGTGTTTTCTGGCCAGGGGCCGGCCAGGACAAAGGAACGCTCGGTCTTCGACACGTAGACCACGGTGTGTTGACCCACTCGCAGTCGCCCACTCGGCAGGAAACCCTCGGTCGAATAAACCGACAATTTCAGCGCCCCCTGGGCCACCGCCTCGTTGATGCGTGTTGGTTGTCCGCGAGAGGGAGATGCCCACGCGGTCCGCCTGGTTCGTCCATCGAGTTGATCATTTCCGTCGGGCGCCACCCAGTACTCTTTTGCCGATGTTGTTGTCGGTTGACCCGTGTGGGCCAGGACAAGTCCGGCCAACAGGATCAATGTGCGCTGGCACGATGGTGCTTTGGTTGTCATGCCGTTGGATTCTCGCGGTGGACAGAAGTGGCACAGGGCTGATGTTACACTTCGGGGGTCCCTGGGTGGTACAACCATGACACGTTGCCAGTGGCAGTCGTTGATGGGCAGTCCTTTTCTTCTCCAGAGTCGTCCGATCATGTCCTCTTTTACGTCTTTGTTCCATCGAGCCGTTCCATGTCGGGACTGGCTGTCGCACCTGGCCGTCGGGGCATTAATTGTTGTGGCAATGGTTGCGGCGTCTGCGGAGAGTCCAGCGGCCGAACCGGCGGTGCTCGAGCTTTTGCTCAGAGAAACCCCGAAACCTCGTTATGGTGTCGCGGTTCCCAAGCGGGTCACCGGCCGTGTTGAGCGAGAAGCGAATGGCACGGTTTCCGGTGCGGCGGATGTCTCGATTACCGACGGTTACACGGTGGTCAAGACGGACCGGCAGGGGCAGTTCTCGATCGTGCCCGATCCGAGCGCGGTGTTCCTCTATCTCACCCGGCCGTCGGGCCATGACGTGGTTGGCCACTGGTACAAACCGCTGTCTGCGAAAGTCAGTTTCAAGATCAAGCCGGCCGACGGTGACGAAAACGAGTTCACGTTCATCCATGTCACCGACACGCATGTGTCCCGCAACCGTCGTTCGCTGGTTGGCCTGAGCCGGTTTGTCAAAGAAGCCAACGCGATGACGCCCCGGCCGCGTTTCGTCGTCAACAGCGGTGACCTGTTGGACCTCAACAAGGCGCTGCTGAGCAAGCCCGCATCGGGGCACGCTGATTTCCGGAACTACGTTGGCATCATGAACCACCTCAAGATGCCTCATTACAACGTCGCTGGAGATCACACCGATTCGTCCTACCGCCTGGAGCAGTTCCCCCGGGGTGACCATCGCTGCGGCAAGGCGTTGTATTGGGAGTACCTGGGACCGCATTTCTTCTCGTTCGAGTATGGAAAGATTCACTTTGTCTCGGTCGATTTCGGGTACCACCTCGGCAAGAGAAAGATCCTGGTCAACGGCAAGAACCTCGACTACCCGACCAACCGGGTTCAACCGGTGCACGTGAAGTGGTTGAAACAGGATATGGGCCACCGGTCCCGTGGCACATTTGTCGTCACCACGGCCGAGGCAGATCTCGAGAACCACTGTCCGGGTTTCCTGGAGTTGGCCCGGCAACACGATGTCCGGATGCAGCTTGTCGGAGACATTCATGTCCTGGCACACAAGAAACGCGCGGTGCCCTACCGCGCGGGAGGAGCGTTGGCCGGTTGCTGGTGGAATCCCAGGACGAACCAGCTGTGCCCGGACCTGATGCCGCAGGGGTACCTGGTTTACCGGGTACGTGGGGAGAAGCTCGAGCAGTTCTACAAGGGATTGGGACAACGCGTGGCAATCATCTCTCATCGAATTGGTGCGGCGTGGAAGGGACGAGTCAAGATCGGGGCTCACCTGGTCCAACCCCGGAAGGGGGAATATCTTGAATTCTCGATCAACGGTCGGGACTGGCGAAAAATGCAGGAGACGGGTCGTCCGTTTTATCGAGCCACGTATGCGGCCACCGTCGACACGGCGTCTGTTCCCGACGGGCTGCTCAATCTCAAGGTTCGCAATACCAGGGACGGCGAGATTCGCTCCCAGGTCGTGGTGGTGGCCAACGGCCGTGATGCAGCACCCATCCAGAACGGCGGATCTTTGGAGTTCACCGTTGGTGCTCCCAGCAACGGGTGGACCAAGTCCAAAGCGCCGACCGCCAAAGTGGATGTGCTCCTCAACGGAAAGATCCTGGGTAGCCTCCAACCGGGAGCCCGCAAGGCCTACACGTTCCCGGTGCCCGGCGGTGACCTTCACCTGGCCAACACCCTGTCATTTCGCTTCTCAAGCCGCGGTGATGGCATGACCATCACCGCGCCGGTGCTCAAGTTTGACAAGATGACGCTGCGCGACACCCGGGACACGGCGCTCCGCCTGGTCAAGTCTGCTCACTGGGGTGATGCCGCTGCCGATTGGGGTGGCTTCATTGTCGGAGAGGCTGAGCCTCCCGACGAGAGTCCATTTCATCGCAGGCAGGATGTCTTCTGCTTTGTCTTTGCAGAAGCCAACTGAATTGGCGCCAGTTCAACACAACTTTCGTTCGCGGCATTGGATACCGGATTCTCACCATGATTGATCGACAAGTTGCCCTGAAGATTGTTCTCGTGGTTGCGTTGTGCACCTGGGCCGGATTCCTCCCGCCCACATCGGCCGGGGACGATGGACCATCGGATGGGATTCCCGACACGGATCTGCGGACAACCCCCGACCTGTTGCGAGGATTCAACGACGCGGAACTCGAGGAGTTCAACAGGACGATCCCGCGACGGCCGGAACCGCTCCTGAGACAGGCCCGTCCCCGATTGGTCACGGCCAGGGGCATCGTATTTGAGGATCGTAACGCCAATGGGAAGCGGGATGACGGTGAACCGGGTCTGCCCGGGGTCGTGGTCAGTGACGGCGGCAGGGTGATCCGCACATCTGCTGCCGGCGAGTACCTGTTTCGAATTCGCGTGGACGAGAATCCTCATCATCGCTTCGTGGTTGTCACGCGTCCCAACGGGTATCGACCGACCGCCGCATTTTTCCACCGTATTCCGTTTGACGAATCCGAAACGAATTACACGGTCAATTTCGGTTTTGTACGCGACCGTTCGTCAGCAAACCGCAAGTTCTGGTTCATCACGGCCAGCGACAGCCAGTTCACCAGCATTCCCCAGATGATCCCGATCGCCAAGGACTACGCCCAGGTCACCTCTGCGGCGGGCGGCCCGGCATTCCTGACCACGGCCGGAGACCTGACGATGAACGGGTCACAGTTTGAGTGGGACATGTACGACCGGATCCGCGGTTCCTCGAAGATCCCTGTCTACGAGGGGTTTGGTGGACACGACGGCAACTGCCTGGACCCTCGTTGCACGGTCAGCTTCGAACAACGGATCGGTCCTCCCTATTACTCCTGGAACTACGGTGGCGTTCATTTCATCCAGTTCGTTACCGAGACCTCGTACCTGCGTTCCACCGCCCAATTGCGGCAACGGGACTGGATGTCAGCGGACCTGAAGGCTTTGCCCGCCGGGACACCCGTGATCGCGGTTTCGCATTATCCGTTGTCAGCTTCGTGGTTCGACCAGCGGAAGGCTGAAGGCATCAACGTCATCTGCCAGATTGGCGCTCATTATCATGTCGTCCATGCCGGCAGTCGTCGCGGCACGCCGATTCTCAACAGTGCCCCGGCTCGTGGACGCGACTGGGGTGCTTACTCACGAACCTATCGCTGGGTGTTCATCTCGCCCGAGGGAGTCCGCTCCCAACTCCGTGTGGCGGGGCAGTACAAGCGTTTGCGAGTTGTCGCGCCCGGTTCGCAAACCGTTTCCGGGCGTCAACCGTTGGTGGTGCTGGCCTACGACACGGCACTCGAGGTCAAGTCGGTGACCTGCCGGTGGACGGACCCCGACGGCCGGGTGACCGCCGCCTCGCTCAAACAGCAGGGGGATTGGTCCTGGCACGGTTCTTTTGAACCCAGCGTCGCGGGGCGTTGGCGGTGCGACCTGGTGGCGACTGATGTCACCGGCGTGGAATGGAAACGCCAACAGGAATTCCAGGTCGGGTCCGGAACAGCACCCAAGCCCAGTATCGGTGACGATTTTCCCTGGGTCCTGTCGGGCACCCCGCCCCGTCGTCTTGCCAGTGGCCCGATCCCCCCGTTGCGGCCGCTGTGGGTCACACACACCGGTAGCGTGCATGTGCTCCACAATTCTCCGGTGACGGCCGGAGGGCGGGTGTTTGTTTCTGTCGGCAATCCCAATGCGGGTTCACCGGGAGCGGGGGTCCTGTGCCTGGACGCGGCCACGGGAAAACAACTCTGGAAGACGGATTCGCCCAGGGGAGACATTCGTGGGCCGGTGTCGGTTCACGACGGCGTGGTCTACGCCATTCTCGCCGAAGGCTGGGTTGCAGCCTTTGCCGCCGACACCGGTCGGTTGCGTTGGACTCGTCCACTGAAGACGTCGTACAAGGATGGTCGTCCCCTGGCGATTATCAACACGCCTCCGGTCCCGACCCCGAATGGCCTGCTGGTCAACGACTGGCAGAAGCCACTGTGGTTGCTGGACTACAAGACGGGAACGCCGATCAAGCAACTGGCCGGAGACGTGGGTGCCTACGCGGCCTTTGCCACGATTTTCGACGACGTGCTTTACAGCGTGCGTCGCGGGGGCGGGACCGCTGTTCGTTTTCCCGGTGGTGAACCGGTGTGGACCATCAAGGAGACGTCCCGGTCAACGTCGGCCCCGATCGTGGTCGACGGCAAGCTGATCTACACCGGTTCCTCGGGAATCCGTGTCCGCGACGCGGGCACCGGAAAACTGCTCTGGCAGAAAAGTCTCACCGGTGCCGGTTACCAGAACGCGGTACCGGTTGTCTGGAATGACCTGATCCTGGCCAATGGTGGTGACATGAGATTGCTGGACCTGGAGACGGGTGACACCCGGCACACGGTGCCATGTGGCCGCGAAGCGGATCGTTTTCTGCGGTCCCGTCGCCAGGCTTTGGCCGGCAGTTCGACGCCGATCGTTGCCGGTGACCTGGCCTTTTTCGGCCACGACGACACGTCGGTTCGTGCGGTGAATCGAAATGGTGAAGTCACCTGGGAGCACCGGCTGGGAACGCCGATCAAGACGTCACCGGTCGTCACGGGAAACCTGTTGCTGGTGCACGATTTCGCCGGCAACCTCTGGTGTTTCGCCGGAAGCCAAAAATGATCGGTGTTCCGGCAACCCGCACCACGCGACAGGAACGTGCGATCAGTCGGGCAGTTTCCTGAACTCCCTGGCGTGAACCACGCCATCGCGGTCGATCACGACCTGGCCGAAAGTGACACCGCGAGGACTACTGGGATCCTCGCCCGGTTTGAAATCGAGTCTCTCGGGGAGAATCAGCGAGCGATTCCGCTCGGCCTTGCTGCCGTATTTCATTTTCCAGCCGCTGGAGCCGTATCCGAACAACAGCACCCCGGTGCCGGAACTGCCACCCCCGATGGTGTTGGGCTGGACGCTGACATGAGCCTCGTCGGTCGTGCCGTCGTACCAGGGGGCGAGGATTGTCGTGATGCCGTGAGTTTCGATTCCGGTGTGACACAACTCGATGATCGGCCGCGAGACCAGGCACGCCTGCACGTAGGTGACGATGGCCTTGTCGAGGCTGCTGAAGTAACAGTCTTCGACAGTCACGCCGTTGCCCCCCACCTTGCGACCGTCACCGAATTGGAGGCCGATTCCCCTGGGACTGTTGGGATAGGTGTGACCGATCCGACACTCGCGAATGGACACCGACAGGGTGTTGGGGAGCAGGATCCCGTTGGTGAAACCGTTGACACTCACCCGTTCGATTCTCAGGGACCGTTGTGTCCCGCCCTTGGCCCGTATACCCCATCCGGTCGACCGGCCACTGGAGGTCAGCACCAGGTCGGAGATCATGAAATTGTCCGGGTCGGTCACCAGCGTGATTCCGTCCCCGGTATCGGGCGTGTAGTCCAGTTTCACGGCGCCGACGTGGATTCCCTTGAGATGAACGTTGGCACGTCCGATGAGTCCGGTGTGCCGATAGACACCTGCCGGGAAGACGACCACGCCGCCGGTCCTGGCGACCGTATCGATGGCGGCCTGGATATTGGCGGTGTCGTCGCCGGTGGGGCCGTGCTGCACCACGACCCGGCCGGCGATGTCCGGAGGGGTGGTCACCTGCGTTGGACGCCGCGCGGCCACCAGCGTGATTGCGGCCCAGGCGATCGCCAGGACAAAGAGATTGTTGAGTCTTGGTTTGTGGGGGCGGGTTGTCATGGGTGTTTCCTGCGGTGTTTCGATAGATCGTACCGGGCCGAGTTTGAGCGAGAGCCTGTCTCACGCGGGCATTCAGAATACAACGTTCTGAATTCACTCACACGCTCTCACCAGTGTCGGCCAATGATCGCCGTGAAAAAGGACAACGGTCGAGGTCTGTTGGTTGAACCAGGCATTCGGATAGTTGTTGTCACCTGGAGTTGTCTGATGTCGTACAATTCAGCAGAGTTGGTCTTGGAAATCACCGACAGAAAATGACTCAACCATGCCCTTGTCCCCGTCTCAATCTTGCCCGATCGCTGCGGCAGTCGGGCTGGTGCGTTGCAGGGCATTGGTGTTGAGCGTTGCCTGCTTTGCTGCCGGATTGACGGCCGGTCCGGCGATGTCTGCAGAACCGAAACCGGTTGAGTTCGCTCGTGATATCAAGCCGGTTTTGCAGCGGTTGTGTGTCGGTTGCCATGGACCTCGAAAGCAGGCAGCCAAGCTGCGGCTGGATACGCTCAGCCCGGACATCGTGAAGGGCGCCGATGCGGAGACATGGCATGATGTGCTCAACAAGCTCAACCTGGGCGAGATGCCTCCGAAGAAGGCACCTGTTCAGCCGACCGTCTCGGAGCGTCGATTGCTGGTGCGGTGGCTGACGGCCGAGTTGCGACGTGCCGACGAGGTCGCTCGCAGCACGGGTGGTCGTGTCGTGATGCGACGACTGACCCGTTACGAATACAACAACACGCTGCGAGACCTGCTGGGAGTCGAGTTCGATTTTTCCGGGAACCTTCCGCCCGAATCGGTCTCGCGAGATGGTTTTCAGAACAACGGATCGGTCCTGGGCATCTCGCCGATCCAGGTCGAGTATTACCTGAAGGCGGCTCGCCTGGCCCTGGGCAAGGCGATTGTCACCGGTCCGCGGCCCGAGGTGATCAAGCACCACGCCATCAAGAGTGCCAAGGTCCGCCGGGTCAAGGGGGAGGTGTCGAATCGGCTGGGTCCCAGTTCGAGATTCCTCGTGCGGCTGGAGAAATTTCCTCGCGAGGGCGAGGTTGTGGTGCGGGTGCGAGCGCATGCGGTCGTCCCCGACAAGGCCGGTTTCCCCCGGATGAAGGTCACGATGGGTGTCCGGGCTGACGTGCGAGCCCCCGAGGAGACACTGGCCGAGATCGACGTGACCAACACCGAGCCCAGGACGTTCACGTTCCGAGGCCGCATCGAGTCGTTTCCCCTGCCGGGTCACAATCCGAAGTACCCCGGCCTGCAGGTGACCGTCTACAACGCCTACGAGGACGGCAAACCCATCCCGAAGAAGAAGAGGATGGCAAAGAAGAACAGGAAGAAGATCCCGGTCGAGCCCGATCCGACACAGCCGTTGCTGGTGGTCGAATCGGTTGATTTCGAGGGTCCGGTGTTTGACACCTGGCCGCCCCGGACCCACTCGCAGATCTTCTTTCCGACATCCGGCAAGCCCGACGAACGAACCCACGTACGCAAGATTCTCTCGCGATTCATGACCCGAGCCTACCGCCGTCCGGTCGATGAATCCGAACTCACCACGATGCTGGCTCTCTTCGACACGTTGCGGGCACGTTCCCCGTCGCTGGAGAAGGCTGTCGGCGATCTTTTGGCGGTCGTGTTGATTTCGCCGGAATTCCTTTACCTGGTCGAACCGCGGGATGACTCGTCGGGTCGACAGCCGTTGGGAGAATTTGAACTGGCCTCGCGGCTGTCGTATTTCCTGTGGAGTACGATGCCGGATGATCGGCTGTTCGACCTGGCGCGGGCCGGAAAACTGTCCGATCCCTCGGTTCGGCAGGCCGAGGTGCGACGGATGCTGGCCGATCCCCGGGCCTGGCAATTCGTCGAGCACTTCACCGACCAGTGGCTGGATCTTCCGGCGCTGGATCGTGTTGCGGTGAATCCCGAGTTCCATCCAAAATTCGACGACCGGCTGAAGCAGGATATGCGCAGCGAGACACAGCACTTTTTTGCCGAGATCCTCAACAAGGATCTCAGCGCGATGAACCTGATCGATTCGGACTTCACGATGCTCAACCGCCGGCTGGCCGGTCACTACGGTTTGCCCTTGCCGTCGAGCGGCGATATGCAGCGAGTCGGCCTTCCGGAGGGATCGCACCGGGGCGGTTTGCTGACACAGGGCAGTTTCCTGCTGAGCAATTCCAATGGCGAGGATTCTCATCCGATCAGGCGAGCGGTCTGGCTGCTCGATCGGCTCCTGGATGATCCCCCTCCTCCTCCTCCCCCGGATGTTCCCGAACTGGAGACGAACAAGCCAAACGTCGCCAAGTTGTCATTGAAGCAGCAACTGGAATTGCATCGCAAAAAGGAAGCCTGCAACAACTGCCACAAGCGGATTGACCCGTGGGGAGTGGTGTTCGAGAACTTCGATGCGGTGGGGCAGTGGCGAACCGTGGTGACCGGATCGAAACGGCAGCGACGGGCCAGGCAGCCGGTAGACGCGGTGGTCGAGTTGCCCGATGGGACCGGGGTTGATGGTGTTGATGGGCGAGTCGGAGTAAAAAATTACCTGGTCACGGTCCAGGGGGAAGCGTTCGCTCGGGCACTGGTCAAGCGATTACTGACCTACAGCCTGGGGCGGTCCCTGGAGTACTCTGATCGCCAGGCGGTCGATGCTCTGACCAGGCGTTTCATCAAGAGTGATTATCGGCTGAAGGAGTTGATCGTGGCGATCAGCGGCAGCCAACCGTTTGTCTCGAAGTGATTGCAACTTCGCGAGAGGTGTGAGATGTCGACGTCATCGTGGAAAATCAGTCGCCGAACCTGCCTGCAGGGATTGGGTGTCAGCCTGGGTTTGCCGTTGCTCGACGGGATGGTTCACGGTGAGCAAAAGACCCGCCCGCGTCCCAAGCGTATGTGCTGTGTCTATTTCCCCTTCGGCGTCGCGATGCCCAAGGACGGCACGCCGGATCGTCCATGGGGCTGGTTCCCCACGGGCCAGGGAGCCGACTATCAATTGACCAACCCACTGAAACCGCTTGCGGCATTGCGGAACGAGTTGACCGTTCTGGGTGGATTGTCGCATCCGCGGGGCCGCTCGATGGGAGGCCACGACACCGGCGACACCTTTCTGACCGGTGCCAAGCTCTCGGGCAGCAGTTTTTCCAACACGGTTTCGATGGACCAGTACGCCGCCGCGTTTGTCGGCGACCAGACCCGTTTTCCGTCGTTGACTCTTTCCAGTGACGGTGGCGTGGGCGAGCCCACCCGATCGACCACGCTCTCGTTCACCCGCACCGGTCGTCCGGTTCCCGCGTTGGCCAGTCCACAACAGATCTTCAATCGGCTCTTCGGTACCGGTGACGGATCGACCGAGGCCCAGCGGCGGCGTCTCGAGCAGTCCGGCAGCCTGCTGGACCTGTTGCTCGAGAATTCCAAATCCCTGAAGCGTCGGCTGGGGACTCGCGACAAGAAAAAACTGGACGATTACCTGGCCTCGGTTCGTGCGGTCGAAAAGCGGGTGCAGCAGTCGCAGCGGTGGCTATCGATTCCCAAGCCGAAGATCGATCCCAAGTCGGTTGACCTCGCGGTCGACCAGGACGCTCCACGCGAGTACCTGCGGGCGATGTACGACCTGTTGTTCCTGGCCTTCCAGACCGACACCACGCGGCTGGCCACCTACATGATCGGGCAGGTTGCCGGTGCGACGACGATCGCCAATGCGTTTCCGGCCTGTATCGGGCTGAAAGGCAACTGGCATGGATTGGCTCACGGGGCCGGCAAGGCCGGTGGGGCCGAACGCCTGGGGAAGTTCGACCAGTTCCTGGCCGAGCAGTTCGGGTATTTTCTGCAGCGGCTGCACGAGACGTCCGAGGGGGACGGCACGCTGCTGGACCACACCCTGGTTCTTTATGGCAGCAGCAACAGCCGCACGCACCAGAACCGCAACTACCCGTTGGTGCTGGCCGGAGGCACGGGGCTGGGCCTGAAGCACGGCCACTACCGGCGGTACGGCAACGATGTCCCACTGTCGAACCTCTTTGTCACGATGCTTGATCGCATCGGCGTACCCGTCAAGGGGTTTGCCGACAGCACGGCCGAAATGTCGGACCTGTTGGCCTGATCGGGACAACGGGGTGATAGGTTTTCCGGGCTGGGGGTGATCCGTGGTAACACCGGGTGTCCAGATTTCGTAAAGTGTGATCAATGAGCAACCGCGTGTTGCGCTTTGGAATGCGTCGTCAGTTCGCCGATGAATACTCCGGGGTGTGACCGAGTGCGTGGAACGGAAGCAGAAAAGAGGGTGACATGATCAAGCTCCTGGGTAGTCCGCGGAAAAACTGTGACGGAGTCACTCGGCGCGAGACCCTGCAGGCCGGCGGTTTGGCCATGCTGGGTGGCATGTTTGGCATGCCGAACATGGCGGCGGCGGCCAACAGTGCCCGGATTGATCGGCCGGGCAAGGCGAAGAGCGTGATCGTGCTGTACCTGCTGGGCGGGGCGCCCACGCAGGACATGTTCGACATGAAACCCACCGCGCCCAGTGGAGTCCGTGGCGAGTTCACCCCGATTGTCTCGAATGTGCCCGGGATGGACGTTTGCGAACTTTTGCCCAAGCACGCTCGCTGGATGAACAAGTCGGCGGTGGTGCGAACTGTCAATCACAAGGGCGGGTGCCACAACCCGATGCCCAGCTTGACCGGTTACCCCGAACCG
>CAZYAZ010000054.1:38157-40245 GCA_964646205.1 uncultured Planctomycetaceae bacterium
TCACAAGGGCGGGTGCCACAACCCGATGCCCAGCTTGACCGGTTACCCCGAACCGTTGCCCTCGATTGGCGTCAACCAGGATGGGTTGCCCCCGAGCATGGGATCGGTTTGTGAATTCCTCAACGATGACCCCAGCGGGATGCCCGACTACGTGCACATGCCCTGCATGCTGGGCTGGGGCCAGCACATCCGCCGTGCGGGTCCGTACGCCGGTTTTCTGGGTCGGCAGTACGATCCTCTTTTCACCGAGTGCAATCCGACATCCAAGAAGCCGGGCACCGATTATCACCCACAGGTGACCCTTGGCAAACCGACGCTGCCCAACGCCAAGTTGCCCAAGGGGATCACGCTCGATCGACTCAACTCCCGAAGAAAACTCACCGAGCAGTTCGACGATGCCCTGCGCCAGCCCGGTGTTGCCAGCGAGTTTGACCGGGTGCAGGGCGGTGCCCTGTCGCTGTTGACCTCCAACCGCATCCGCAATTCGTTTGACGTGGAGGGCGAGAAGAGCGAGGTCCGTGACAAGTACGGTCGGACTCTCTTTGGCAACAGCGCGTTGATCGCCAGGAAGCTGGTCGAGGAGGGAGTGCGGTTCGTCAACGTGACCTGGGACGCGTTCTGGACTCGCCCGGCCAAGATCGATGGAACGATCTGGGACACCCACCAGAGGAACTTCGGGATCTGCCGTGAAACATTGTTGCCGCAATACGACCTGACCTTCTCGGGGTTGATGGATGACCTGGAGAACCGCGGCACGCTCGACGAGACGCTGGTGGTCGTGATGAGCGACATGGGTCGTACGCCCAAGATCAACAAGAACGCCGGTCGTGATCACTGGACCTTCTGCTACTCGGTGCTGTTTGCCGGTGCCGGAGTTCGTGGCGGGACGGTGGTTGGGCGGTCGGACAACCAGGCAGCCTACGTCGAGGATCGTCCCGTCAGCCCGGCTGATGTCTGTGCGACGATCTACGAGATCCTGGGAATCGACCCGAACATGCACGTGCCCGATGCGGCCGGCCAGCCGGTGAAGATCGGGCTTGATGGACGTGTGATCCGAGAGATTCTCGCCTGATTTGCCGTGTTTTGTGTTCCTCGGGGTTCACGCCGCGATGGGACAAAAAGGGGTGGTGGTGTGGTGGTGTGTCGTAAAATCAAGTTCCTGCTTCTGGCTGTTCTGGCCGTGTCCGGGGTGGCCGTGGCCGCGGAACCGTCATCCAGGAGTGATGCGATTGGCCGCCCGGTTTCGATCGATGTTGTACCCGGCACCTTTCGGCTCGATGGACCTCGAGCGACCCAGCAATTGCTGGTGACCGGCCATTACGCCGACGGCTCGCTCCGTGACCTGACCGGTTTGGCTGACTTCCAGGCGAGCGATCCAGGATTCCTGCAAGTCGACACCGATGGCCTGGTCCGCGGTTCCAGTGATGGTTCGACGCGGTTGATCGTCGAGGTGGGTGGCCGGAAGGCGATGGCCGAAGCCACCGTCGCGGGAATCAAACGGATTGAACCGGTCAGTTTCCGTCGCGAACTGATGCCTGTTTTGAGCGTGGCTGGTTGCAGTGACATTCGGTGTCATGGAGCACCCAGCGGCAAGGATGGATTCCGTTTGAGCCTGTGGGGCTTTGATCCCGGGTTCGATTTCCAACAGTTGACACATGATGGGCTGGGACGACGAACCAACACGTTGAACCCCGACAACAGCCTGGTCCTGAACAAGGCACTGTCCCAGGTGCCCCACGTCGGCGGTCGGCGGTTTGCTCCGCAGAGCTACCTGGCCAACCTGCTCCGGACCTGGCAGTCGGAAGGGATCAAGGACGACCGGGAACCGGTGTCACTGAAACAGTTGACCGTGACTCCCGACCGTCGCGTTCTCAAGGCTCCTGCTGCCGGGCAACGACTGGCCGTGAGTGCCAAGTTTTCTGACGGTCGCGTCCAGGATGTGACCCGGCTGACGACTTATTCCAGCAGCGATCTTGCCATCGCCAGCGTTGACCGGTCCGGGCAGGTGGAATTCAACCGCCAGGGCGAGGTGGCGATTCTCTGCCGGTTCATGGGCCGCCTGGAATCGGTGCGGATGATGCACATCGC
>CAZYAZ010000055.1:0-8662 GCA_964646205.1 uncultured Planctomycetaceae bacterium
AAATGCCAAACTGGATGATTCTGTCACGGTCATCAAGCAAGACTACCGCGACCTCACCGGACAATTCGACAAGCTGGTCAGCATCGAAATGCTGGAGGCGGTGGGACACGAATTCCTCGACACGTTCTTTGGACAATGCAATCGACTTTGCAAACACGGAGGCCGGGTCTTCGTGCAAACGATCGTCATGCCCGAGCAACGCTCACGGAGCTACCGGAAGTCGATCGACTTCATCCAGAAATATGTCTTCCCCGGCGGTTTTCTCCCCTCGCTGACCGAGATCCAGGAGTCGGTTGGTCGCGCAACGGATCTGCGACTCCTGAGCGTCAACGATCACTCATCCAGCTACGCCCGCACGCTCCGGGAATGGCGTTCGCGTTTCATGAACCGGATTGACGATGTCCGTCAACTCGGGTTCTCCGAGGACTTCATACGCACCTGGAGCTACTACTTCAGCTACTGCGAAGCCGCTTTCCGCGAGCGTGCCATCGGGATCCTGCAACTGGAGTGGGTCAAGGTTGGCGAGGCACGATCGTGACATCCGTCTTTGGGCTTCTCCTGCGTGCTGCCGAAGCCGGGTGCCTTCCCGACAGCGCCATCCGCTTTGGCATCCGCCGATTGCTGAAGTCGCGTCTGGAGGAACTGGGCCAGGCGGCCGACCCTCAGGAACTTCTCGGCCAGTTTATGGCCGAATCGGACCAGGGCCCCATCGCACCGGTTCCCGATGCAGCAAACCGTCAACATTACGAGGTGCCGCCCGCGTTCTTCCAGGCCGTCCTGGGGCATCGCCTGAAATACAGCTGTTGCCACTGGGACAGTGGCAACATGTCACTCGACGCCGCCGAAGACGCCGCGCTGTCCATCTCCTGCAGCCGGGCCTCCATCGACAATGGCATGTCGATCCTCGACCTGGGCTGTGGATGGGGTTCCTTGTCCCTGTGGATTGCCGAAGCTTATCCCGACAGCCGTGTCACGGCCGTTTCCAATTCGTCGCTTCAACGGAAGTTTATCGAACAACGAGCCCGCCAGAAACAACTCGACAACATCCGGGTCCTGACCGCCGACATCAACGACTTCACTCCCGACGACACGTTCGACCGTGTCGTTTCGGTAGAGATGTTTGAACACATGCGGAATCACCGTGAACTTCTCCGACGGATTTCCGATTGGCTGCGGCCCGGAGGACAACTCTTCGTCCACGTGTTCTGCCACAAACTCTTCGCATACACTTTCCAGTCCAATGGCCCACAAGACTGGATGGCCGAACACTTCTTCACCGGGGGCATGATGCCCAGTGAAACCCTCCTGGAGAATTACAACACCGACCTCGAGGTGGTCCAGAGGTGGAACTGGAACGGCCATCATTACGGCAGGACATGCCGCGCCTGGCTGAACCGGATGGATGACCAACGGCGCGAGATCCACAGCGTGTTCAGTGACTGTTATGGAGCAACTTCGGCATCCCGGTGGTTTCATCGCTGGCGAATTTTCTTTATTGCCTGCGAGGAACTGTTCGCATTCGCTGACGGAACCGAGTGGTACGTCTCCCACGCACTCTTCAAGAAATCGGTATGACACCCGTCGACCATCTCTGGACCAACGCAGCCGCAGTAACAGTGCTGATGACTACTGTCTGGCTCATCAGCGTGATTGTCCGAAACGCCTCGATCATTGACATCGCCTGGGGCCCGGGTTTTGCCGTGATTGCCTGGACGAGTTTTGTTCTCGACGATTCCACGGGTGTCACACGCTGGCTGTTGCCGGTGCTCGCAACAGTGTGGGGCCTTCGGCTGGGAATCTACCTGGCCTGCCGCAACCTCGGCAAACCCGAGGACTTCCGGTACCAGGCCATGAGAGATCATCACGGTTCCGCGTTTGCCTGGAAATCCTGGTACCGGGTCTTCCAATTGCAGGCTGTCATCATGTGGATCGTTTCACTCCCGCTCCAGCTGGGAATCGCCCATTCGACCCTCGACTGGCAGATCTGGCACGTCGTCGGCTGTGTGATCTGGACTGTCGGATTCCTGTTCGAATCGGTTGGCGACTTCCAACTGGCCCGTTTCAAACGCAATCCCGAAAACGCCAATCGAGTGATGGATCGTGGCCTTTGGAGGTACACCCGTCATCCGAATTACTTTGGCAACTTCCTGATCTGGTGGGGATGCTGGTGTGTCGCTGCGGCCGAACCGGCTGCACGCTGGACGATCATCAGTCCTGTTGTCATGTCGGTTTTCTTGATTCGGGTCTCCGGAGTGCCCATGCTGGAAACGGCTCTCCTGAAGCGTAAGGACGGGTATGCCCACTACGTGGAAAAGACCAGAGCGTTTTTCCCCTGGTGGCCACGGGACTAGGGGGCCAGAGCAATCACCGTCGTGTCGGCCGCTTGGCGCCGGTTCGAGTTAGCCAGGCTTCAAGTTTTTCGTGAAGCCTCCTGGTTGTCTTCGGCTGTTTTTTCGCCAGATCGCGTGACTCGCCGATATCCGCGGACAGGTCGTACAATTCGGTCGAATTGTCATCAAACCGTAGGATCAGCTTGTGTTTTCCGTCCCGCACGGCAGCGCCGGGACGATTGGACTTGTGCCATGCGAAGTGCGGGTAGTGAAAGAACAGCGAGCGACGCTTCATGCTTCGTCCGGCCAGCAATGGCTTCAGTGTCACTCCATCCAGGAACTCGCCCCCGGCCAGTTTGACACCGGCCGCATCCAGAATTGTTGCAGTCAGATCCATCGAGACCACTGGGGTCGCAATCGTGGTGTCCGGTTGAGTGACGCCGGGCCAGCGAATGATCAACGGCACGCGAATTCCACCTTCGAACAGGTCGCCCTTGCCAGAACGCAGTGGATGGTTGTCGGTCGCACCAGACCAGCCTCCGTTGTCGCTGGTAAAAACAACGACTGTCCGGTCAGAAATCCCCAGACGCTTCACTTCATCAAGAACACGCCCGACGGCTCGATCGGTGGCTTCGATTTGTCCGCCATAGACGGGATTCCTCAGCCCCCGTCCCTCCTGGCCTTTGTACTTTCCGATCAATTCCTCCGGAGCCTCGAACGGGTAGTGGGGATTGTACGTCCACAGGCACACGAACATCGGCTGATCCTTGGAACGCCGCATCCAGGAAATCGCCTCGTCCGCCAGGCGGTCGGTCAGGTACTCGCCCTTTTTGCGTGGCTTGATTGTCGGAATACGGAACGGATCAAAGTACGTGGGGGGGCCGCCAAACCCACATCCTCCAACATTGATCTCGAACCCGTGCCGATCGGGGTAGAATCCACGGCCTCCGGTCGTGGGATCGTCTTTGCGGACATGGGTCCCCGAAAGGTGCCATTTCCCGAAGAAGCCCGTGTGATAACCAACCGCGTGTAGTCGCTCGGCAAGGGTCACGGACTTGTGCTTGAGAATATGGCCGACCGCGGGCGGCTGGATGACCCGGTCCTTGGGCCAGAATTGTGGACCGTCTGCACCATGTTGCGTGATGTTCAATCGTGCCGGGGCCAGGCCTGTGATCAGCGCGGCGCGAGTCGGCGAGCAAACCGGTGCAGCTGCGTACGCATCGGTGAATCGCGAGCCCTGTTTTGCCAGCGCATCGATGTTCGGGGTGTGCAGCTTTGCGTTGCCCTGGCAGTGCAGATCCGACCACCCCATGTCGTCGGTCATGATCAACAACACATGTGGCCGCGGCCGTGTCGCGACCGGCTCGGCATGGACCAGGCCGCTGAGCAAAAAGACAAGCGAGAGAATCGTCACCGGTACATTCATGAGATGTTGCTCGGCCTTGCCACTTGAAGTGTTACACCGATCACCGTGTTGTCTTTGGCCCGCCCAGTGACAACAGCCTGGATTCGGTACGGAAATACATGACCCCTCCGGCGATCGCCGGCGTTGCAAAACTGGGCTCACCCAGGGGAACCTTGCCAAGCAGTTCATATTTCTTGCCGGCTGCCACAACAGCAACAGTCCCACGGCGATCGACGCAGTACAGGGCCTGGTTGACACACACCGGCGAACCGTAATAGCTGCCCCCAACGCGTTCACGCCAGACAACTTCACCGGATGCCGCCACGATGCATGTGACGATCCCACCGTCAGACCAAAGGTAGGCAAGCCCATCCTTGACGATCGGTGTCGGTGTCAACGGTGCGGCTTTCTTGATCTCGTAGGCGACCTTGGGTTTCTCGCTTTTGCCACCAGCACGAACTGCATAAATCACATCGCCAGACACACCACGTCCGTGGGAACCGAAAATCAAATCGCCCGCCATGACCGGAGACGCCACGGTACGACTGGGGAGCAAGCGAGACGTCTGCCAATTGACCACGCCGGTTCGAAGAGCCACTCCGGTCAGTCCATAATAGGAATCCAGAAACACCAGTTCCTGTTGGCCGTTTTTCAGAGTTCGCAGGCAGGGCGTGGAATAGCCGGCCAGGTACGTTTCGCGTTTCACCTTCCAGACCGTCTTGCCGCTCTTTCGATCCACGGCCACCAGGAAACTGTCGTGTTTTGTCTTGTCGGGATAATTCTTCGGCAAGACCCCGATGCGGATCATGAAGTTCGGATCCATCTGCACGTTCATCAACACCACCAGATCACCAACGATGATCGGTGACGTCCCCGCACCATTGATCGCCTTGTGCGGTCCAAAGTTGCGTTGCCAGAGGGTCTGCCCCTCGCGATCGAGTGCCAGCAGCAAAAGTTTGTCCGGGTCGGCCCAGGTGACGACAACACCGTGAGCATCCGCAGCCGGGGTCGAAGACCCGTAGCTGTTGGCATTGTGCAACCTGTGTTTCTTCGACGTGAAGTTTCGCTTCCACAGAACCTTGCCACTGGTCACATCAACGCAGACAACAATTCGCTCGGCAGTGCGTTTTTCTCCACACACCAAGTAGACCCTCTCGCCAACAACCACCGGCGAACCATGACCGTGTCCGGGCAACCGGGTGGCCCAGTTGTAGTCCTCTGCACCCCACTTCACCGGAACCGTTGTTGCATGGCTGATCCCGGTCCCATTGGGGCCGCGAAAGCGTGGCCAGTCAGCGGCAGTTGTGGTCGTTCCACGTTTTGGGTTGTCGGCGACCGGTGTGTCTTGTGCCGACACGCGAACGACGGCGACCACCATGATCACCGCAGCCAAAGTCAGCAGGTGCAGTGCGGTAACGATTTCAGACCGCAGCACAAACAACGGACACACTGCATGACCACCAACGCGAAGAGATGGTTGTGTCATTGAACAGTCTCCAAAATCCAGTGGTCCAGGTCGTCAGATCACCAGGGAAATGCGGGCTGGCCGGGAACTCGCAAACTCCGTCACTTTGTTTTCTGTCGCAACAGATCGACCATGGTTCGGCCCATCGCTTCACCCACATTCATGTAGGTCTCGGCGTTGCCGCTGTAATGACCGCCTGAACTGCCCCCTTTGGACAGTGGATGGCTGTAAACGGAGGCGACGTTGCCTCTGAACTCCTGGTACTTGCCGGACTTTCCGTCGACCGCAAGCATGGCATCAAGGATTTTCCCACCACCATCAGTCACGCCTTTCTTGGTTTGTCCAAGGGAGGCGCAGACGAACTTCGCGGTGGGTGCATTGAAGTCCTTGCGCAGCTGCTTGATGAGATGGACAAGGTTCTTCTCGTATCGGCTGGACAGCGCGGCACTGCGGCGGTCCCGGTCACCTTGCCACCAGAAAAACCCGGCAATCTCGTATTTCTTCGCTCCGGGATAATACTTGTCCAGTTCCGCAAGCACCTTCTTTGCCCTGGCAATATCGCCGTCGTACTGCATGCCAGCGTACCAGTTGATCTTCTTCGGCTGAGTCCCCTTCACCCAGCGTTCAGGCGTCCCCTTGTATCCGGGATGAATCCAGGTGACCCCCTTGGAATCGGTGAACTCAAAGCCTTCGCTGCCCGGCGGCAGCAAGTCCCAGCCCAGGGCCCGATTGCCGATGCAGCTCTTGAGAATGAGCACCGGTGCGTCGACAGCCTGCCCGACGTGATGCCCGATACCGATTTCCGGACCGATCTTCCCGCCCTTGATGGTCATCCACTCGTTATTGAAACGCCTCATACCACGAAGGCCGCTGCCCATGACCCGGACGTTGCGCACATCCTTACGTTCAGTCCATTCCCCTGCTTCGTCCACGAGATACGGGTACAACTTCTTCTGTTTGACCGCGTGCTCCAGGGTCCCATCCTTTGTCCCGGCAACCCGGCCAAAACCCAACATGTTGGACTGCCCCAACAAGACGTAGACTTGCACCGGCTTGGACATGTCCGCGGGCTTGCCGTCCGGGTCGGGCAATTGCTGTCGGGGATCGGCACTGGTCTTCCCGCCCGCTACCACAATGGATTTCCCCGTCACCAGTAGCACGGTCCAGCAGAGACAGGTCACCAGCGTTCGTTTGCTCATCGCTGTGTCCTCATGGGTCGCTTCATAGCCATCGCACCAGTTGAATACCCGGCACCTCTCTACGCCCCGGAAAACTCGAGAATAAAGAAACGCCACGGTGTTGTCTGCCCCCCACAAATCGCGACGGGCGGTCCCGAATCACAGGTAATAGAGTACCAGTGAACTCCCCAGCAGAATCGAGACCCAAAAGACCATCTCGGCCGTCGACCAGGTTCTAGAGACAAGCCCATTCGGGCCAAGCACATGATGTGTGCTCTTCCCGATCTTTTCAAAGAGGGATTGCGTAAAGCCACCCACACCGTCTCTCAGCCCAGCACTCCCCCGCCGACAGGCACCGACCACAGCAGGAAGCGGACGCCGATAGAACCAGTCGGTGTCCAGATTCACCGAACGCAGTTCGGGAGGATAGATTCCTGTTCGCATCAACACGGTGAATGCCAACGCGCTGAAGATCAGCAACTGCAGTTGGGTGATCACGTGACCGAGACTGTACGTGTGCCACGGATCCAACCCGATGTCGTAGGGCAACAATCGGTACAGCGGGCCAGGAAAAATCCCGATTCCAACGCACAGCACGGCGGTGAGTCCCATCGCAACCAGCATATTCCAGGGTGCCTCGGGAACCCGATGGCCTGAATCGTGCCCGAAGAACGCAAAGTAGGGAATCTTGATTCCGGAGTGATGAAAGACGCCGGCTGATGCAAACAACAGGACAAGAAAGACGACGTCGTAGTGATTGTCCGCAGCCGCCTCGACGATCAGCGACTTGGTCACGAACCCGCTGAAGAGCGGAAAGGCTGAAATCGAGGCTGCTCCGACAATACAGAAGGCACAGGTCCATGGCATCGACTTGTACAGTGCGCCCAGATCCGACCCCTTGGCCGTTCCCGTTCGAAACAGCACGGCCCCGACCGACATGAACAGCAGGCCCTTGTACAGGATGTGAGCAAACGCATGAGCGGCGGTGCCGTTGATGGCCAATTCACTGCCGATCCCGATCCCGACGACCATGAATCCCAGTTGGTTGTTCAGGCTGTAAGCCAATACCCGCCGGAGGTCGTTTTCGATCACGGCGAAAAAGATCGGAAATGCTGCCATCACGGTGCCAATCCAGATCAGGCAGTCGGCCCCGGCGAACCCTCTCGCCAGCGCATAAATGGCGAGCTTCGTGGTGAAGGAACTCAGCCAGACCGTACCGGTGACGGTGGCTTCCGGGTACGCGTCCTGCAACCAGTTGTGCAGAAACGGAAACGCAGCCTTGATCCCAAACGCCACCAGGATCAGCGTCACCGGCCACGCCCCAATGGTGCCCTGTTCAAACCGGTCCCACAGGTTGTCGAAGACGAGAGCGGAAGTTCCCTGCTCACCAGCGAGAATGGCGATGCCGGCCAACAACAGGACTCCCGACCCGACCTGGATGATCAGGTACCGCAGTCCTGCACGGAACGCACTGCTGGTCCGTGAGGCCCAGACGAGAAACACCGATGTGACCGCCGTGAGTTCCCAGAACACGAACAGGGTCAGCAGGTCGCCGGAAAATGCGGCGGCGATTGCCGCACCGGCGTACGCGGGGGCGGCCGCCTGCTGCAACCGGTCTGTGACGTGCCACGAGTAGATCGCCGATATCAGGGCAGCGACATGAAAAATCGTCCCCCAGACCAGGCTCAGCCGGTCAATTCTGACAAGTGTCAATTCGAGGTCGAAACATCGCATGGCGACCGGGTCCGGCAGTCCGTCGCCCACCAGCCAGTACAGGTGCAACCCGCTGGCCAACGGAAGCAACACCAACCCGGCTCGCCTGAAGTTGCGAGAAAAACAGGGCAACAACAGACCACCAAGGATCAACAACATGCCGGGAGGCCAACTACTCATCGTAGTAGTCCTCCTGGCGCATCAGCACCTTTCGCATCCCCTTGGCGCACAGGACCAACCCCACGCAGCAGACAAAACCAAACACCCCGTAGAAGCCAAACCACTGGGTGAACTCCGGATGCACGTCGTGCTTGAAATTCAGCCATCCATCCAGCAGGTCGAGTCCGAGCACCAGGGCACACAGGGCATACAGCCCCCTGACGATGCGATTGACGTTCGCCGGCAGGTCGAGCCACCGGCGTGACGAATCGGACGACTGCTGCACGTTTTTCTCGTCCATGGTTCAGCTAGTTCACAGTGACTGACAAGAGGAACTGGTAAATCGGGTCCGCACAGAAAAACAAAACCACGCAACCCGACGCCGTCAGACACAGTGGGACCACACAGGCCA
>CAZYAZ010000055.1:8762-22636 GCA_964646205.1 uncultured Planctomycetaceae bacterium
CGGGTCTTGTGGGCTGCAATCAAGATCGCACCGGCACAGAAAAAGAGCGTGATTTTTCCGAACGCGTGCATGACGATGTGCATGCCACTGCCGATAACACTCGACTGGGTTGCCAACGCCACTCCCAGCACGATGTAGGCGAGTTGGCTGATCGTCGAATAGGCGAGGCGTTCCTTGAGATTGTCGCGGGTCAGGGCGATCAACGAAGCCGTCAGCAAAGACGCACCAGCCACATACATCAACCAGACACTCGCCCCGCTACTGCTCAGCAGGTCGGCACCAAAGATGTACACGCCAACCTTCAGAATTGTGAACACGCCCGCCTTGACGACCGCCACGGCGTGCAACAGGGCACTGACCGGAGTCGGCGCGACCATCGCGGCGGGCAACCAGCGATGCAGAGGCATCAGGGCGGCCTTGCCAGTCCCAAACGCAAACAACGCCAACAACACACCCGTCGTGACCGGTTCGACGTGCCCGTCAAGGATCCCACCAACCCGAAACTCCAGCGTCCCGGCAAGTTGCCAGGTCCAGAGAATTGCCAGCAGTAGTCCGACGACCGAGGTTCCCATCAGGATGCCCAGGTAGGTCCGGCCGGCTCGCTTGGCCGCCTCGGTGCCATGATGGGTCACCAGCGGATATGTCGAGAGTGTCAGGACTTCGTAGAACAGAAAGAGTGTCAGCAGGTTCCGGGAAAACGCGATTCCCATCACCGCCGCGATCGCGACGGCGAAGCAGGTGAAGAATCTTGTCTGGTTCTGTTCGCCGTGCCCGCGCATGTAGCCGATCGCGTAAACACTGGTGACAATCCACAGACCCGAGGCCACGAGGGCAAACACCACACCCAACGGTTCGACGTGAAACCCGATGGAAATCGCCGGCTGGTCGAATGAACCGGGAATCACGTCGATCACGTTGACCTCCGGACGGGCATCGACGCTGCCCACCAACAGGCAGACCACACCCAGCAGCAACCCTCCGGAAACCAGCGTCACGGTTTCCCGCAAATTGGGCCAGCGACCACAGGCCGCCACCAACACCGCCGTGACCAGCGGCATCACCACAGCGACAAGGACAAGGGATTGCGGGCTCACGATCCGCCTCCCAGTAGCGTCGTCGCCGCTTCACGAGCAACACCAACTGTCAAATCGGTATAGACCCCCAGGACGAGTGTCGCTCCCAACAGGACCCAGGCCGCCAACAGCAATCCGACGGGTGCTTCGCCGACCTCGTCGGCGCCCGTCTCGTCGGGAGACTGGAAATAAGCCGCCTCGACGACACGCCAGACGTAGACGATTGCCAACAATGACCCGACCAGCACGAGAACGGCCACCAACCAGTGGTCATGCTCCAACGCCGCGGACACCAGTAGCCACTTGCTGACAAAACCGCTCGTCATGGGAACACCAATCAACCCCAGGCCTCCAACCACAAAAGCGGCCATCGTCAACGGCATCCGCCGGCCCAGGCCACGGATGCTCTCCAGCGTCAGGCCCGGCTGCCGTGTGGCGATACACCCCACCACCAGAAACAGGCCGCTCTTCATCAACGCGTGGTTGAACAGGTGAACGATCCCGGCCGTCACACCAGCATGGGTCGCAAAACTCAGGCCAAGCACCAGGTAACCGATCTGTGCCACGCTGGAATAAGCCAGCAACCGGCGGAGATCGGCTTGGTAGGCCGCAATCGCCGAAGCGACCAGGATGGCCGTGACCGCCAGGGGAGTCAGCAGGTACTGCAGCCCCACCTGCTGGAATGCGAACGTCAGACCAAAGATCGTAAAAATAATCCGCAGCAGCACGTAGTAGGCCACCTTCGTCGACGTCCCCGCAAGGAAGGTACTGACAACCGTGGGAGCGGTGGCGTACGCATTGGGCAACCAGGCATGCAGAGGAAACAGTGCCAGTTTCAGCGCCAGACCGATCGTCAGAAAACCGAACGCCGCCAGGATTGTCCGTGTCTGGTTGACCGGCAACGCCGGGTTCTCCAGCGAGGCGCCCTCGCCGTAAACACTCCCCAGTGTCATCGTCAGGCGTTCGGCGAGATCGGCCATATTCAACGTTCCGGTCATCATGTATGCCAGGCCGATTCCGATCAGGAGAAACGTACTGCCGATGGTCCCCATCACGAGATACTGGAATGCCGCGAGAAGTGCCCGGCGATCGCGGCCCATGCTGATCAGGACATAACTGGAGAGAGACGCTATCTCGAGAAAGACGAACACGTTGAACAGGTCACCGGTGCTCACAATGCCCGACAGGCCAGTCAGGCAGAGCAGAAAAATGGCAAAAAACAGATGGTGTCGTTCTTCGGGAACTTCGCCTTTGAGCAATCGCCGGGAGACCGACAACGCGACAGCGGCAATCGCCGTCACGACGACCAACACCAACCCACTGAGACGATCCAGCCGATATTCGATTCCAAACGGAGCAATCCAGTCTCCCAGTTGATACGAGATGGCACCCGCCGGGGAGTTGTGAATGACATGAAGTTGCTTGGCGGCAATCAGAAATGCCAGGCAGCCCACCAGCGAGGCAAATCCCCAGGCCCAGCGACTGCGGCGCAGCAACAGACAACATGGAGCCGCCAGCAGAGGCAGGATCACCTGCAGGATGGGAAGTTGTTGCCAATTCACGACTGTTGATCCATCTCCAGGATCTCGTCTTCCTCGATCGACCCGTACGTTTCACGGATACGAATGATCAACGCCAGCCCCAGGGCCGTGGTCGCCACCCCGACGACGATGGCTGTCAGAATCAACACGTGCGGGACGGGATTCGAATAGACCGTGGCGTCAACCTCCGACTGCACACGGATCGGCGCGGTGCCATCAGCAACCTTGCCCATGCTGATGTAGAGCATGAACACCGACACCTGGAAAATCCCCAGTCCGATCATCGTCTTGATCAGGTTGTTTCTCGCGATAACGGTATAGAACCCGATCATCATCAACGCGATCACAGCCCAGTAATTGAACAATCCCATCAGTGGCGGCCCCGATCGACAAACATGAAGAAGATCGAAACCACGACGGCGGCGACTGTCACACCGACACCGAGTTCAACCAGCAGAATGCCAACGTGCTGACCCGCATCTTTTGACAGGACCGAGTAGTCCAGAAAATGGTCCCCCAGCAGGAACCCCATCGAGCCAACAAGCCCATAAAGGAGGAGCCCAGCGGCGACCAGGCATTCCAGCACACGTTTGGGACACACCTCCCGGGCCGTATCGAGTCCAAAAACGAGCGTGTAAAGAATAATGCCGGCCGCGAAGATCACGCCGGCCTGGAATCCGCCCCCGGGCCCAAAATCGCCGTGAAACTGGACGTAGAGCGCAAACAACAGGACGAAGGGGATCAGGATCTTCGCCACCACCCGCAGGATGAAATGTTTTCTCATTCCTTCACCTCCGGGTCGTCTGTAGCAAGGTCGGTTTCCGAGGCACCAGGGGCCTTTGGCGGTAGACCGGCAAGCAACAGCATCACCCCAACTCCGGCGGTGAAAATGACCGTCAGTTCACCAAACGTGTCGTACCCCCTGTAACTCGCCAGGATCGCTGTGACCATATTCGGAATGTGGCCATGAAAGTCGTCTCCGGATGCGGAACCAGAATCTCGTGTCTTCACGTTCTGTTCGATGTAGGCCGGGGCGACATGTTGGTGAATCGGGGCCGCGGGATCACCGTAGGTGGGCATATCAAGAGTTCCGACAACCAGCGCGGTCCCGGTCAGCGTCACGACGACCAGGGCACTCCAATCCAGGCGCGGAGTTGGACGTTCCCGGGTGGGCGTCTGCGTCAATGTCCCCAGCATCAGCACCGTGGCGATACCCGCTCCGACAGCCGCCTCGGTGAAGGCGACATCGACGGCATCCATGACCACAAACAAGCCAGCCGAGAGCAGGCTGAATATGCCCGAGAGCATCACCGCGGCAAACAGATCGCGCATGAGAATGATGGCCACCGCGGTGGCAACCAGCAGGCTCAGCAGGATCACATCGACAACTAGAGAACCGATCGAAACCCCTCCAACTCGTTACTGTTCTTTCTCACGGACCAGCTCCCCATCCCAAAGTCGCTCGTCGGCCACCTGGCCAGCCGCCAACCGGGGCTTGTGCCCCTGCGTGAAGGCAGCACGCACCAGTGCGTAACCAGATCCAGGAGATGTGAAAAACAGAAAGACCAAAATCAGGAACAACTTGACGACCACCAGGCCCCAGTCGGCCGGCTGCTCGGCCAACGTGTGAAACACCAGGCCAAGCAGGGTCAGGCCGGCACCAAGCGTGTCGGTCAGGCCACCCGCGTGGGTGCGGCTGTAAAAATCGGGCAACCGGTGCAGGCCGATGCCCCCGGTGACCAGAAAGAAGCCACCGGCAACCAGGAATGCCGCGGAGACAATCAACAGGGCGTCGGTCATGTGCGGACCTCATCCGGGTCCCGCGGCATCTCCACTTCAATTTCTGCCTGCGCAAAGTTTCCGTAACGGACAAACTTCAACACCGCCACCGCCCCGACAAAATTGATCAGTGCATACGCCAAGGCCAGGTCAAGAAATTCAGGACGGTCCGTAAAGAAACCCAGCACCGAGATCAACAGCACGGTCTTGGTTGAAAACGTGTTCGCCGCCAGGATCCGGTCAAAAACCGTGGGGCCCAGCAAAGCCCGGGAGAGTGCCAGCAACATCGTGACCACAATCGCACACAACGAAGCGATGAGCATCAGGCCTCCCCCTCACAGGCACGAACACGACGACCCATTTCGCCTTCCAGCAATTCCTCGGCCGCCTCCTCGCTCAAAGCATGGACAAGGATCACTCCGTCGCGAATCCGAATCGTAATCGTGCCCGGCGTCAACGTGATTGAGTTCGCATAGATGACACTGCCCAGGTCGGTCTTCTGGTTAGAAGGCACCTCGATCAGTTTCGGACTTATCGGAACACTCGGCGACAGGATTCGGCGTGCGACGTCGACATTCGACCGAACGATCTGCCACAACAACCAGGGAATGTAGAACAACGGCCGCAGTTTCAATCGCAGCAGCGGTTCTCCCTCGTCATCGATGATCCCCATCCGCCAGCACAGCAGAACGACAACCAGACACGACAACGCACCGAACACCAACAACAGGGCTTCGAAGTGCCAGGACCACAATATCCAAGCACAGGCGAGCGTGATCGCCAGCAAGGTCACGTGACGCCCAGAGCCTCGTGGCCGGTTCACCGGAGCGGTAGTGTTGGACAACTTGTGTGCTCGCAACCAACGGAAACTGTCTACAACGTCGATCGTGAATTGCGGAGTTTAGTCCGAAATCAAGAAGGTGTCGAGACGGGCCCTCCCTCAGGTCCCCACAGGACCGACGTGGCTCACCTCTTATCCGGTGACCGCAGGTTTCCCGACACAGAACCGTTAGCTTGAATGGTGAGCTCCGGAAATGGAAACTACGTCTCGCAGTCTTGGTGACCAATCCCAAGGGGCCACCGTCACGCCGCAAGTTGGCCGCAGTGTAACCACCTCCACCAACCGCATTCTCAAACCTCCGTTTTCATCACACACGGCGGTTCACGAAAATCCGAGAGAGAACCTTCTCATGCAGAGACGGCACCTGATTTGCCCCCTTCTTGTCGCATTGACGCTCATCACCACTCCCCAACACGCGGTCGCGTGGGGCAAGGGACATCGGCTGATCCGGCTCTGGGCAGTGGCACGCCTGCCGAAATGGCAACGCGACCTCCTGGGTCCCCAGGCGATCGCCCGACTCTGCAAGGAATACACCTCGCTGCAGGACAAACACGCCGGAGGCAATGCACCGGAACTCGACCCGTATTGCAAAGTCCCGGGAGTGCGATTGTCGCTGCACGACGTGAACCCTGCCGCACCGAGTGCCAAGGCAACACTCTGGTACCTGGACCAGATTCACAACGAGTTGAAGTCCGGTGAAATCGACGAGGCAATGAAGTTCCTCGGTGTGCTGTGTCACTGGAACGAGGATCCAGGATCCCCGGGAGCACACAGCAGCCCCATCAGCGAATGGCAACTCAAAACACTGATTCCGCCACCCAAACAGAAACAACGGTTCAACTACCTGTACGGAGCAGGCGGCATCATGGACCGCGGAGACTACAAGATCCCCGACGTCGACTATCAGCCACGACTGCTCGGCCGAACGCGTGAGGAAGCAGCCCTCCGAATTCTGCAACATCAACGGCTCCTGCAACGGCGAGCAGGTGCACGTATCATCCCGATCGTACAGGACACGATGTACGGCGGCGGCCAGATAGCCCTGGAACATCATGCAGCGGCAGCATTCGACAATGCAAAACACACCGCCGACGTGATCTACACGACACTGTGCCTGGCAACGGGACGTTTCGACACCGATCAGCCGAACCGGAATCAACAATCCCTGGCTGAATGGTTGCCGGAGTTTCGTGGCGGCATGATCCCGCATCCCTACTACGTGACCCCGTATTTGGTCAACCAGGCGATGGATGTCCGCCGCCAGTTGCATCCGCTGGCCCTGTCAAACGACGGGCCCAAGATCTCCTCCGGCTACGGTATGGGAACACCATTTTCACTCGACTTTGTCCTCGCTCCCGGAAAAGTGTTCGACCGTTTCAGTTGCCAGGTCGCGATACACCCTGCGGCTGGTCCCAAGGGCGCGGTTGCGTTCGTTGTCGCCGCAAATGGAAAGCCCCTGATCCGAACCAAGCCCCTGAAGACGGGTGACCCCCCGCTCACGATTCAGGTCGCGCTTCCCCGGACCGACGTCTTGACGTTGTCATTGCGAACAATCGCCGGAAGTGGCTCCACACCCAGTCACAATCTCGCGACGTGGGCCAACCCGACTCTGCACAAATCCGGGAATTGACCCTCCGGGTGTTGTTCCGCCACCCTGAGCCACCGGGCGGCCAATCACACACCGGGGATTGCAGCCTGTTATCATCCTCTCAGTGAGGCGACCTTATCCGGACCAAGGCAAGCCATGGCACGAGAAACACTCCTTGCAACAGTTCTTCTCGTGTGTCCACTCGCAGCCACGCACGGCACCGAGCCGGCCGGCACCGCCCGGGACACTGCAGAGGAAGATCCACCGTTCTGGGCCTTCCGGCAACTGGCTCCCCAGCCGGTGCCCGAACACGGAAACCGTCAACGGGTTCGCGAGATCGTACGGACCCCGATCGACGCCTTCGTTTTGCGTGAACTCGAAAAGCACAAACTCACCTTCTCTCACGACGCCCAGCCCGCCCGGTTGATCCGCCGTGTGTATTTCGACCTGATCGGCCTACCTCCGTCTCCGGATGAATCGGCAGATTTTCTCCAGGGCCCGTCACCCAACGCTTACGAACGGCTCATCGACCGCCTGTTGGCATCCCCTCACTTCGGAGAACGCTGGGGACGCCACTGGCTCGACGTGGTCGGGTACACCGACCTGGTCAGCTACGACGGAGACACGACGGGCATTTTCGGATTCATCCAGGACCGTTGGCGATATCGCGATTACGTGATCGACGCCTTCAACAACGACACGCCTTACGACCGCTTCCTTGCAGAACAGCTAGCCGGCGACGAACTGGTCGACTGGCGAAATGCCAAGCGATACACACCCGAGATCGTCGCAACACTGGCGGCCACCGGGTTTTGGCGGAACGCCGAGGACCGAAGCGAATCTGCCAAGGAACTCGAATACAAGTGGTCCTTTCTGCACAACACCATGCAGACCTTTGGCACTGGTGTTCTGGGACTCACATTGCGCTGCGCTCGTTGCCACGACCACAAGCACGAACCGATTCCACAACGTGACTATTACAGGCTGCTCTCACTCATCACCCCCGCCTTCAACGTCAAGAACTGGAAGGATCCCAAGCAGCGGGCCATCCCCTCGATCTCCGCCTCCGAAAAACAGGCACTCGACTCTGCCAACGCCGCGATCACCAAGCAGGTCACCGAACGCGAAACGCAGATCGCGAACATCAGGACACACCGGAAACAACAACTTGTTGCCGCCAGGCTGAAATCGATTCCCGGGCCACTTCGGGATGACGTCCAGGCCGCCATAGCCACGGCAGCCGAGAAACGGTCGGAAGTCCAGGCTTATCTGGCAACCAAGTTCGCCGATCAGTTCGCCATAAAACCGGAGGACGTCCAGCGTTCCCTGACCCCGCAAGAAACGTCACAGATCGCGGATCTGCAACAGGACATCACCGATCTGAAGCAACGTGTGAAATCGCACGGCTGGATCCAGGCCATCTATGACGTCGGCCCACCTCCGCCGACGCATCTCCTGGAGCGCGGCGAATTCAAGACACCCGGTCCCCAGGTGCAGCCCGGTTTTCTCGAGGCTCTTTCCGATGATTCCACATCCTTCGTGTCCCTCGTGAAACCGGTCCCCGGCAGCAGTGGACGACGGACGGCTCTCTCGCGATGGCTGACGGCACGCGACACTCCCTCCTCGAGCCTGGTGGCCCGTGTGGTGGTCAACCGCATCTGGCAACATCTCACCGGGGTTGGCATCGTGTCCACCTCCGAGAACCTTGGCATGTCCGGAAACAGTCCGACACACCCGGAACTGCTCGACTGGCTCGCGGCTGAGCTGATCAATCACGGATGGCGGATCAAGCCGCTCATCAAGACCATCATGATGTCCACCACTTATCGCCAGGCATCGCGTCGAGAAGGCCTGGCCGTGGCTGAACCAAACCCGAGAATCGTTGACCCGGGAAACAGCCTGCTGTGGCGTGCCCGGCTGCGACGGCTCGAATCGGAGGTCATACGCGATGCCATGCTGTCCACCTCCGCGAGATTCAACTCCTCCATGGGAGGCCAGCCCATCCCGCTGAAATACCGACGGGACGGCGTTGCCAGTTTTGACATGGAGAAGCTGCAGTCACCCGGATCGACCTGGCGACGCAGTGTCTACCTGTTCCAGCGGCGCGTGTATCACCTGACGGTCCAGGGCGTGTTCGACCAGCCAACGGTTGCCGGGAGCGTCTGCCGTCGAAACGCTTCCGCCGTGGCATTGCAGTCGCTGAGCATGCTGAATGACTCCCTGGCCCTGGAGCAAGCCGAGCACTTTGCTGCACGCGTTTGGAATGACGCTGGGCGGTCACCGGCGGAACAAATCGATATCGCTTTCCGCATCGCCCTGTCGCGTCCACCTGACTCCCAGGAGATCCAGTGGAGTTCCGAACTCCTGAAACAACACGTTGCCCGCTATCAGGCCGCAGGCTCTCCGGCTGACCAGGCGACTCGCCAGGCACTGATGCACCTGTGTCGCGTCTTATTCAATTCAAGCGAGTTCTTGTACGTCGAGTGAGGCCCACATGGATCGCCATCACCCACTTGTTTCTCGCCGCTCGTTCCTGCAGGGGTCCGGGCTGGGCTTCGGCTCCCTGGCACTGGCATCGCTACTCGAGCAAGACAGTTTGCTGATGCCCAAGGCCACCGCCGCCGGCTCGAAGCCGCGGGTTGATCTCTTGCCTCGCCAGGGACATTTTCCAGCCCAGGCCAAGAGCGTCATCATGCTCTTTCAGTCGGGTGCTCCGAGCCAGATGGATTTGTTCGACCCCAAACCCGCGCTCCAACGAATGCACGGCAAGGACGTCGGAATCAACAGTCTGCAGGGGCGTGCCCGTGAACCACTGATGGCCAGTCCTTTCAGTTTTCGACCACACGGCGAATCGGGTATCGAGTTCTCAGAACTTGTCCCCCACCTTGGCTCAGTCGCTGACGACCTGTGTGTCATCCGCTCGATGTACACCTTCGACCCGTGTCACGCAGGCGCTCCACTGATCCTTCTCACGGGCAAGCTCGCATTCGGACGCCCCACGGTTGGAACGTGGATCAGCTACGCGTTGGGCACCGAGAACCAGAACCTGCCGGCCTACGTCGTTCTGCACGACATCGAAGGCCACAACACCGCCGGAGCCGCATTGTGGGACAACGGCTGGCTCCCGGCACTGTACCGCGGAACGGAATTTCGCCCCAAGGGGTCACCGGTATTGAATCTCCGGGCAGCAAAACAATTGCCCGCAGGAGCCGACCAGGATGACCTGAGACTGATCGGACGGCTCAACCAGAAATATGCCGCCCGCTATCCACACGCCACCGACCTGGAAACTCGGATTCGAAACTACGAACTGGCCGCCCGCATGCAGCTTGCCGCCGAGGAGAACCTGGATCTCGCAAAAGAAACCGCGGCAACCAAGAAGTCCTACGGCCTGGAGAACCCCGCTACAGCCGAGTACGGGACACAGTGCCTGATGGCACGCCGACTGATCGAATCTGGTGTCCGATTCGTCCAGATCATGAACAAACCTCACAACCCCTGGGATCACCACTCCAATCTCAAGACGCGTCTGCCCAAGACCTGCCTGGCCACCGACCAACCCTCCGCGGCACTGATCGCCGACCTGAAGAAGCGAGGACTATTGGACCAGACACTGGTCATTTGGATTGGAGAATTCGGCCGTCTTCCGACTTCCCAGGGTGGTACCGGGCGAGACCACAACATGCACGCCTTCACCGCCATCGCGGCCGGCGGTGGACTGAAAAACGGTTACGTTCACGGAGCAACGGATGAATTTGGTCACCGAGCCGAGGTGGACCAGGTGAGCGTCTATGACTTGTTGGCCACGATCCTGCACCAGACGGGCCTGGATCACACGCGACTGACCTACAAGCACAACAACCTGGAGGAATCTCTGACCGATGCCCGCGCAACCGACGCTTCAGTCGTCGGCAAACTGTTGAAGGCTCCAATCCAGGCCTGAGCACCGAAGTCGCAATCCAGCGAATCAGGTGGACTGCTTCTTGAGAGGTGTTTTTTCGACCTCCTCCAGCAGATCCACAAAGTCCGCTCTCTTTCGCAACGGATCGAGATCTGGTTCCTTTTTGAGATGACCTCGCAACTGCGGTGCTCGGAACACCCCCACCTTGTGGGCTTGTTGTAATTGGGCGACCGCTTCCACCGCATAGCGCTCCGACAGGGCCTTGCGCGCCATTTCATCAAGTTGGTTGTCGACCAGTGCTGAACGCGATGCCAACGAGAGAACGCAAGCGACGTGCAACCGGAATGACGGATTCCGTCCCGCCGGGCCTTTTTGGACCTGCTTGATGATACCGACCGCCCGGGCATGATCCCCCGCGGCAGCGCGGGCCCGTTCGGCATTCCCAACTAAGAACAAGGAGCTGTTGCGGCCCGCCAGGCGAATCACCGCGATCCAGTCGGACAGGGATTCACGATGACGACCAAGCGTCCTCAGGATCGTCGCCCGGCGTCGAAAAACCAGTTGCAGGTGAGAACGAGACACGGTGTTTCCTGCAGAAACGAGCTGGCCGAACACTTCAATGGCCTTCCCAAAGTTTTCCACGGCTTCTTTGTGCTTGCCCCTCTGGAACAACACGTTGGCCAGATTGGTGAGGCACTTGCCCTGGCTCTCGACGTGGAATGCCACCTCGGGTTCATCCTTGGCCAATTCTTCGAACACCTGGACTCCCCGTTGAAGAACCCGACCGGCCTCCTCGAGTTTCCCCGCTCTTCGCAACATGGCTCCGTAACTTATCGCGAGGATCCCTTCATCAGTCCGAAAACGGACGACCCGGGGATGATCACGCACCAACTGCCCCCCCAGTTTCACGCCCGCTTCCATTTCCTTGAGCGCCTCGGAAAACTTCCCCTGCTGATCCAGCGTGAGAGCCAAAGACGATCGGGCCGACGACAGTTGCTGTTGATAATCCGGGTTCTTGGGCTCTCGCTTGACCAGGACCTCCATCACTTGCTTGGCATCCGAAAGCGACTGAAATGCCAGTTCATCGAGCTTGAGCCGGCGCTGCGCCACTCCGGCGACAACCAGCGTTTCGGCCAATTCCTTTTGCAGAGTGTCATCCGATGGAGCGTCCGTGGCCAATTGCCGGTGAATCTCGACTGACTTGTCCAGCACGTCCAACGCTGGTCCGGAGTCCTCGGCCGCCAGCATCTGCTGCCCCAACAGTCGCCAGACCCTGGCCAACTGGTTTTTCCATTCGGCCACGCCCGGCTCGGCTTCAACCAACCGTGTGGCTGTGTCCGAGGCCTGTTTCAAGTGCGATCCGGCATCTTCCATCTTTCCCGATTCGCCAAAAAGCCGGCCCAACTCAAAATGGGCGTTCAGCAGCTTTCCGCGAGCCTGGTGATCATCGGGGCTGGCGGCCAACAACGTTTTCAGGATTTTCTCGGCCTTGAGGTATTCGACAATGGCCTTGGTAGGCTGTTCGATCTCGGAACGCAGGAATCCGATCCGCAACAACGAGTTGCCCAGGTCACGTTGCAACTGCACGTCCCCGGATGATTCCGCCGCAAAACTCTCGTGATACTGCATGGCCAGTTCGAGCAAATCTCTCCGCAATGGCTGCAAGCCCGGGACGTTGAGCAGTTGGCTTTCACTGACCTCGGTCAGGTAGCGATCGACGACTTCCCGCGCCTTGCGGAAATGTGTTTCGGCCATCTTCTTCTGTCGAGTCGCTTCAGCCGCATTCTGCTGGGCCTGGTCGCGTTGACTGGCGGCTTCACGAGCATTCTTCGTCGCCAGGTCTCTTTGTCTTTCCGCCTCATCCCTTTGCCGGTTTGTCTGGTTATTGGCATGGGTTAGCGCCAGGTTGGCCTGGCGTTGAACCCCCAGGACCACCGACAGGCCAACCAGCCCACCAACCAGCAAGACCACCGATGTCGTCACGAGCGTCCGATGCCGCCGAGCCCATCTCAGCAGTCGGATGCTCAACGGATCCGCCAGCACGCTGACCGATTCATCGGCCAGGTAGCGTTCCACGTCGGCAGCGAGTTCTCCCGCCGACTGATACCGCTGCGAAGATTGTTTTTCCAGGGCCTTTAGCGTCACCGCCTCCAGAGGCCTGGGAACCTCATTGACCAACGAGCGAGGTGAAACGGGCCGTTGATGAACGACCGACTTGAGGACCTCGAGCGTCTTGTCACCGGAAAACGGCGGACTGCCACAAAGAATCTCGTAAAGGACTGCTCCCAGGCCGTAGACGTCGGTTCGACCATCAATCTGGTCGATCCTGCCTTCGGCCTGTTCGGGTGCCATATACGCCGGAGTCCCCATGATCTGACCGGCCATCGTCCGCACCGCACCCTCGCCGTCGTCTTGTGCCAATGCTCCCGGTTGGGTGGCGGGCATTTTGGGTCTTTCCGGAGATCCCTCCACGATCATCGTTGCGGCAAAACTGTCGTTCGAACCGTCATCAGTGATGCCCGACACCGCCTCGATTTCGTCAAGAACAGAGCCGGGGTTGTTGCCCTCCACCGGCTCGCTTTCCACGGGCTCCGTGTCTTCCTCCGCCTCGTCCATCTTCCGAGCCAGTCCCCAATCCAGCAGCACCGTTTCTCCAAATTCGCCGAGCATCACGTTTTCGGTTTTCAGGTCTCGATGAATGACTCCACGATTGTGAGCGTAATCCACGGTTTGGCAGAGCGCCACGAACTGGTTCAACAACCGAACAAAAACCAGTGCGTCGTCGTGGCCCGCAAGACGAAGCTCGTGGTAGTCGGCGACGACATCCCGCATGGTGCGACCGCCAACCAGTTTCATCGTGTAGAAAGGCCGATCATCCTGTTCGTTGTTCGCAAGCTCGTAAACCGGCACGATGCCGGGATGTTCGAGTTGACCCGTCACCCTCGCCTCGCGGATGAACCGTGCACGTGCCGACCCGTGGTCGGCCCGATCGTCCCTGAGTTCTTTCAACGCCACGTCTCGCCCCAGCTCGTCGTCCCGGGCAATCCAGACCTGGCCAACCCCCCCTTCACCATGGAGCCGTGTCAACGTGTAGCGATCGCGCCGATCCAGTTCGTACTGGATCGTTCCGACCAACTCGTGATCACCCCGG
>CAZYAZ010000055.1:22736-36641 GCA_964646205.1 uncultured Planctomycetaceae bacterium
CACCGACGGCTATGTCGTCATCCACGACCTGGTTGACACCAAACTCCTCGAGCAAATCACAAACGAACTGGAACGCGTCGTCGAAGAAACCGTTGCCTCGACCACGCCGCAGCAACTCCTCTTCGACGATGAGACCGAAAGCAGGATTGGCACGTCCTCCGCGTCGGTCCGCTGCATGTTTCAAATCCAAGAACACTCCAGTTTTCTACGAGACCTACTGCACACCGGCCGGTTTGTCGATTTGGCAGAAACATTGCTGGACGATGCTCCGGTTGCCATGGGAATCCAACTCATCGACAAACCGCCGTTTGCCAGCTACGAGTTTCCGTATCACCAGGACAACGCCTACATGTTTGTCGACCCACCATGTGCACTGGTCGCCACCGTGGCTCTCGATTCACAAACAGCCGACAGCGGCCCAATTTCTTTTCTGAGAGGGTCCCAGGTCCTGGACATTCTTCCGCACCAGCCATCCGGAGTGATCGGTGCGAGCCAGGGACTGGTCGATCCTCCTGACACCGAGACATTTCCGGAGGTGGCCCTGGAATTGGAGGCCGGCGATGTGCTGGTTCACCACACCAATGTGATTCACCGCACTGGTCCCAACCGCACCGGGAAGCACCGACGCAATCTCGGGTTCATTTATCACGGCACCGGTGTCACAAAAGACGTCGAAAAACTTGCCCGATATCAACGAGAATTGTCCGAGTCCAACTAGGCCCGTCGATCTTTCGATTCCGGACAGGACCACTCGGGGCCACCACACGGCGAGCTGGGTGGACCTATTGTCAGCCGTCTTTTTCAGACCAGGAAAGGCGATTCACATCGCCAGATTTCAGCCTTTGAATGAACTAGCCATCTGGTCTCGAAAACCAGCCTAATGACCTGATGACACGCACGAGACGTCGGTGTTAGAATCGGTGACCATGCAAGACCCACTTCACAGCCACGATCACGCCTTCTCGGGATTGAATCCACGGATCCGAGAGGGCCTGGTGATGCAGAACCGGCGAGGGATGCTCAAGGCCTCCCTGGCCGGCATGGCCGGACTCTCGCTTCCACAACTCATGAGACTGCGAGCTGAAGCCGCGCAGTCGGGCCAGCCGGTGGGAAGCGGCAAGAGCGTGATCCTCCTCTGGATGGCCGGTGGCCCCAGCCACATTGATACCTGGGACCCCAAGCCCGAGCGGCCCTTCATCAACCGAGGCCCCTTCGGCGTCACCCAGACTGCCCAACCAGGAGTGATCATCTCCGAGCACCTGCCCAAGCAGGCCGCGATGCTCGACAAGTTCACGATCATCCGATCAGTCGATCCTCGCAAGAGCAGCCACGAACCCAACATGGTGTTCCAGACCGGGAACCGTGAGGCGGCGCCGCGAACCAACCCCAAGGGACACCTCTACCCCGCAATCGGATCCGTCGTCGCCAAGATGCACGGCCCCAATCACCCCAGCATGCCGCCCTACGCCGCGTTCATGCGTTCACGTTCACACCTGGCCTTTGCCGGGTATCTCGGAAAACAATACGACCCCTTCATCGCCAATTACGCCACGCGGCTGCCGGTTTACACCAAGGTCGGTGTCGACACCGGCCGTGTGAGTGGCGCCGATCTGCTGAAAATCCCAACCGGCCTCAACGCGAACCGTTTGACCACGCGGCAATCGCTGGCCCAACAGTTCGATCGCCTCCGCAAAGATCTCGACCAGTCTGGCTCGATGGATGCCCTGGATTCCTACCAGCAGAAAGCCGTCGACATGGTGCTCGGCCAACGGGCCCAGCGCGCACTGGACATCCGCAAAGAACCGGCCGAGGTCCGCGACCGGTACGGAAAACATCTCTGGTGCCAGCAGGCCTTGCTGGCACGTCGATTGGTACAGGCCGGCGTGAGTTTCATCACGCTCGATCTCAGTTACCACACCGCATCGGGCACCTGGGACACGCACGGAGACAACATCCCGCCCTATGGAGGAATTTCCAGGGGACTCGGGCCACTGTTGCCACTGTATGATCACCTGGTCACGACCCTTGTCTCCGATCTCGATGACCATGGCCTTCTCGACGACTGCCTGGTCATCTCGATGGGCGAATTCGGACGAACCCCCAACATGGGCACCCAGGGCAGCACCGACGGACGCAACCACTACACCGCAATCAGTGGTCTCGCGATGGCAGGAGGTGGCTTGCGGCACGGGCAGGTCATCGGAGCCAGCGAACGAGACGGCGGTCACATCAAGGAACGCCCCGTCACCCCCGGTGACCTCGCCGCCACGATTTATCGGCATATGGATGTGCCGCTGGACGCCACCTATCTCGACCCCCGTGGTCGCCCTCGCTACGTGGTCGAAGAAGGTCAACCCATCGCGGAACTGTTCTAAACAGCCCCTGGGTCATTGAACTCGAAGCGCCGCAATGAGAGCACTAGCAGTCACTGGCCTCCTGCTGTCTCTCGCGATTGCCCCGGTCAACGCAGCAGACAACGACGACCCCACCTTCTTTGAAACACGTGTTCGGCCATTGCTGATCAAGCATTGCCTGGGTTGCCACGGCCCAAAGAAACAGGAATCGGGCCTGCGGCTGGACACACGGTCGGGCTGGACCCGCGGTGGTGAACTGGGACCGGCGATTGTCCCTGGAAAACCGTCGGACAGCCGACTGATCCAGGCGGTCAACTATTCAGACCCATCGCTGAAAATGCCACCTCGCGGAAAGCTGTCGCCGACCGAGATTGCCGACCTGACGCAGTGGATCCAGCGGGGAGCGTTCGATCCGCGAAGAGTGACACCGGACACGGCGACTGCGAAACGAATGACTCTCAAACAGGCGCAAGGTTTCTGGGCTTTTCGCCCACTCACCGCGCCCCGTATTCCCAAAACACCAGACACCACCTCGGTCCAAACACCCGTTGATGCCTTCGTCTGGGACCGACTACACCACCACGGACTGTCCGCGGTGACCCCAGCCGACAAACGCACTCTCATTCGCCGTGCCACTTTCGATCTCACCGGACTCCCACCCACGCCCGCCGAAATCAAGACGTTTCTGGACGACAACTCACCACAAGCCCTGCCGAGAGTTATCGACCGCTTGCTCGATTCGTCGGCGTACGGTGAGCGATGGGGCCGGCACTGGCTGGATGTCGCTCGCTACGCCGACACGGCCGGCGACGGTTCCGACTATCCCGTCCGCGAGGCGTACAAGTACCGCGACTGGGTGATCGATGCATTCAACCGCGACATGCCTTTCGATCAATTTCTACGCGAACAGATTGCCGGGGACATTCTTGCCAAGCAACGGCCCGACGACAGGCCCGAACGATACGCCAGCCAGGTCACAGCAACCGGATTTCTCGCCATCGGAAAACGTTACGGGTACAAGGCATCGCCCGACTACCAGTATCTTGACTTCGCCGATGTGATTGATTCGGTCGGACGCTCGCTGCTGGGACTCACGTTGGGATGTGCACGTTGTCATGACCACAAGTACGACCCCATTTCCGCCGCCGACTACTATGCCCTGTATGGAATTTTGCAGAGCACAACGTGGGCGTTTCCGGGCGGGGAAGAGCAGAAACGGCCTGCCCATTTCCCACCGCTCGTTCCCCCCACGCTGACCGCAAAACTGGAAAAGCTGAAGGCCGAAGAACTCGGCCGCCTCGATACGCAACTGTCGGTACTCAAACGCCGACAGATGGAAATTGCTCCAAACTGGCGAGCTGGCGGTTTCGACCTGGGATTTGAAGCCCAGAAGCCCAACAAACGGCCCGCCAGTCCGTGGGTCTGTGCCGGTCCAATCGAAATCAACTCCGAGGCACAGAGTCCATTCCAGCATGTCCATCCGAAAGGCACACTCGGAGTGCGAATCGGCAGCGGAAAACCGACTGATGGACTCCGCTACGTCTTCAAAGATGGCCTGCGAGCCACGCCGGGCCGGCACATGCACTTCACGGTGGATTTCCGATCCCTGGAATCACCCGGCAAATCCGGTGCCTTTCGTTTTTATCTCGGGCGAGGCGTCGTCCAGTCGCTGGCCATTCAGTGCAGCGCCACGGCAACCGAGTTTGCGATTCGAAATGGAAACAAGTGGGAAACGGTTCGCCGAATCACTCCCGGCACGTGGTACACCCTGAGAATTTCGATCGATCCAGCCAAGAAGACGTTCTCCGGTGTCGTCGGGGCTCCGGATGACCTGGCCACGTTTGCCAACAAGGCCGTCGGCCCCGGTTGGGACGGCATTGCCGACTGCTTCATTTGCGATGCGACCGGGCATGTCGCCGGACCCGCCTGCTCACGCGACCTCGACAACATCGGCCTCCAGGACGAGGCATTTGCTCCCCCCGACGGCCAGCCCGTCAAACCCAGGCGCGTGACTCCCAAGGACAAAACACTTGCAGCTGCGGCCACGAAGGAGATCGAGGTACTCAAGCAGAAACGGCGAACCCGTGCGGAAAGACCTGCCTACGAGGTCGCGTACGGAGTCAGTGAGGGAACTCCCGTCAACGCCCACATACAGCAGCGAGGCGAGCCAGGCCGGCCTGGTCGAGAGATCCCCCGACGTTTTCTCGAAGTCCTCGGCGGCGACCGGTTGTCCAAACCAGCCGCTGGCAGCGGCCGACTCGAATTGGCCGATTGGATCACACGCCGGAAAAATCCGCTGACAGCCCGTGTGTTCGTCAATCGTGTCTGGCTGTGGCACTTCGGAACCGGGTTGGTCTCAACGCCCAGCGATTTTGGCTCACGGGGACAGCCCCCCACGCACCCGCGGCTTCTCGACTGGCTCGCGGTGCAATTCATCGATTCGGGTTGGTCGGTCAAGGCGTTGCATCGCCTGATCATGAACTCACGCACCTACCAACTTGCCAGCGACGACAACAACCGGAACCTGCAAGTCGATCCCGACAACCGCTGGCACTGGCGGTTTGCCAGGCGACCGCTTGACGCCGAATCGATTCGTGATGCCATGCTCGCTCTGAGCGGCCAACTCAACCGGAACATTCCTCGGGCACATCCGTTCCCACCAGTCAACACGTGGGGTTTCTCCATCCATCATCCGTTCCACGCCGTATACAACTCGAATCACCGCAGCGTTTACCTGATGGTCCAACGCAACCGTCGACACCCGTACCT
Source organism: uncultured Planctomycetaceae bacterium (assembly GCA_964646205.1). Classification (GTDB taxonomy): domain Bacteria; phylum Planctomycetota; class Planctomycetia; order Planctomycetales; family Planctomycetaceae; genus UBA8437. The sequence continues at coordinate 27,860 of CAZYAZ010000055.1, forward strand.
CGCCCTGTTCGACGCTGCCGATCCGAACCAGAGTGTGGCGTCGCGGCAACCCACCACGACTCCCACACAGGCTCTCTACCTGATGAATTCGCCATTCGTTCACGCACGGGCACGAGGTTTTGCAGAACGGCTTCTGACGGTCCCCCGTGACACTCGGTCCCGCGTACGTGTTGCCTTCGAGATGGCCCACGGCCGACTTCCAGGAGACCGCGAGGCCGAAAATGCCATCGCTTTTGTGGCGGGGTATCAGAAGCAATTGGCCAGCGAACAAGCCACGGCGAACCGGGAGCTCACCGCGTGGTCGGCACTGGCCCGGGTGCTGTTGACGAGCAATGCCTTTCTGTATGTCGATTGAGTCGATTGATGAACCATCTTTCCACAACGCGTCGCGAATTCCTTCACCGGGCATCCGGTGGATTTGGCGCCGTCGCGCTGTCCGGCCTGTGGAACAACCTGCAGGCCCAGACACACAACCCGCTGAGCGCCCGCCAGGGACATCACGCTCCAAAAGCCGATCGCGTGATCTTCCTTTATTCCACCGGTGGTGTGTCCCACATCGACACGTTCAACCACCGGCCACAGTTGACGGTTGATCACGGGAAGTCGATCACCGCCTCCCGCTGGCTCAACAAGTCAGGCGAATACAAGCGTTTCCTGATCAAGCCCCGCTGGTCATTCAAACGGCACGGCGAAAGCGGAACATGGGTCAGCGACTTGTTTCCCCACCTGGGATCGATGATCGACGACGTGTGTGTGCTCAACGCAATGCACTGTGAAAGCGACGGACATGACAAGGCCACGCTGGCGGCCCACACCGGCTCGGCACAGTTCGCCCGTCCCAGTGCCGGTTCGTGGGTGAGCTATGGGCTGGGAACCGAAAACCAGAACTTGCCATCTTTCATGGTGCTCGCCCCTGCAGCTCCCTATGCCGGAGCCCAGACCTGGGGAAGCGATTTCCTTCCAGGCTGCCACCAGGGGACACAGGTCGTTCCGGGAAAGACCCCCCTGCCCAACATCCGCCCACGCGTTATGCGGCCTGCCCTGCAAAAGATGGAATTGGATCTCCTGGCCCTCTTGAACCGGGCGCACCAGAAAACACGTGAAGCCGACCAGGCCCTCGACGCAAGAATCCGCTCCTTCGAGACCGCCTTCGGCATGCAGCGAGAAGCTCCCGAAGCGTTTGACCTGTCCGGCGAAACCAAGGCCACACTGGACCTTTACGGCCTGGAACGAGGCGCGACGACAGGATTTGGCTGGCAATGCCTGGTGGCCCGGCGACTGGCCGAACGCGGGGTGCGATTCCTGGAACTGATCGATGTTGGATCAAACAGCAACTGGGACTCGCACGGAAACATGGCTGACCATGCCAAGCTGGCCAGGGCAATCGACCAGCCGATCGCCGGGCTGCTGACCGACCTGAAGCAGCGAGGCATGCTGGATCGCACCCTGGTCGTTTGGACAACCGAGTTCGGCCGCACTCCATTCAACAAGTCCGCCAACCACCCGGGCCGCGAACACCACAACTTCTGTTTTTCATCGTGGATGGCCGGCGGCGGGATCAAGGGAGGCATCGTGCACGGTGCCTCCGACGAACACGGCATCCTGACCGCAGACGATGCCGTACACACGCACGACCTGAACGCCACGATGCTTCACATGCTGGGCATCGACCACGAACGACTGACCTACCGACACGCCGGGCGCGACTTTCGCCTGACCGATGTTCACGGACAGGTGATCCAGAACGTCATCGCCTAGTTGCGACCTTCGACGAAGTCCTTGCTCAGAATCACCTGGCGAATCACGGACTTCATTTTGAAATGATCCTGCTGGGTCTTCTCAACAATCTCGTCCACGGTGATGGTGTCCGTGGCGGAGAGCTCTCGTGCCAGGGCAAATCTCAGCATGTGGCTGACAAAGGCCTTGGCAAATCGCCGTTCTTCCTGCACCAGGGCACTTTTGAACCGCACGATGCCGTCGAAATCGTGTTTCCGCAAAAGCGCCCCACTGGCGTCCACTTTCAGTCCGTTCTCGTACTTGTCTCGCCATCGGCCGGTGATGTCGAAGTTCTCCAGGGCAAAACCCAGTGGATCCAGTCGCGAGTGACATCCGGCACAACTGGGGTTCTCGCGGTGAGCGGCAAACCGTTGCCGGGGAGTCAGGTTCTTGCCATCGTCCTCCTCCTTGAGCGGAGGCACGTCGTTTGGCGGGGGAGGCGGAGGATCGTTGAAAATGACCTCGATGATCCAGGCCCCACGCGAGATGGGATGTGTCCGTCGGGGGCCCGAGGTCATGCTCAGAACGGCAGCATTGGTGATCACTCCGCCATAACGAGGATCGTCGGCTGGCACACGGTCAAACACCTGTGAACGCAACTTGCGACGGATCCCGTCTTCATACCGCCTGTTGGCGGCCTGCTGGACCTTTTTCGGATCACGCCGTGGTGGAACTTTCTTGAGTTCGGCCTGGTATCGCGTCAGGCTCTTGGCCAACTCGTTTCGCCTGGCCTTCTGATCGGCAGTCATCGCCGCATCCACATCTTTCTGTGCAATGTAGAGACCGTTTCCCGCAGCCGAGGCGGCAACTTCCGAGGCGCTCAAATCTCGATCGTAAAGCCGAGCCTTGTCGATCCGGACTGCCAGGTACCTGTTCCCGCCCGGCGGCAGGTGACGCAGGCCAAAAATCACCGACGAACGGTCCCTGGGAAACGTCGCCGCCCCCTTGCGGAAAGGCTTGCCGTACGGCTTGCCGTCACGATAGAGCGTCGTCGTGCCGTCCTTCGTGTAGACCATCACCAGGTGCAGCATCTCGCCGGATTTCGTCTCGGGTGTCGATCCGGCAAAGTCGTCGGTCCGACTGAATCCGTTGCTGCCCGAGATCCAGTGCCGCGGCTTGCGTTCACCCAGCACAATCGTGTCAAAGAAGTCTCCGGGCCCCTGGAGACCCATCACTCCACCACCCCTCTGTTTCAGATCCGAGACCTGGCACCAGACCTCCAGGCTCTTGGCCTTCAGATCAATGGGCAACGGCTTGCTGATCAGGAACGACCGGTTCAACACGACCATGCCATCGTGAAATTCGACTTTGCCACGTGCCTCCAGCTCCAGCGACCGGACAGACTCCTTGAGATCACCGTTGAACTCCCAGGCGGCATACGGCTTCAGATCCACTGGCTTGGCAGCCTCGGGGTCCTTTTTGCGAGCTGCCAGCAGCTTGCTCCTCACCGACTGCAACAACTTGTCCCGTTCGGTCTCTGTCTGCTTGATCGACCCCTGCAACTTCCGACGGCGGATGTCATTCACCCGTCCTTCTTCCACGATACGACGAACATCGACCCGCGGCGGTGTCAGGTCCGATGTGTACCACGTCTTGAGGAACTCGCTCTGAAAACCAAAGGTCGGCGAGATGAGCTCGATGAGACGTCGGTCTTCAACAAAAACCGCGTCGAACAGCAACAGGGGTTCGAGCACCATCTGCAAGCTGGCCGGGAATTTCCTGTCGAGTTGAAAATACCTGCTCTTTTTCGGATCCGGCGTAACGGCCAGCAGGTTCTCCAATTGCATCCACTGGGAGGGAAAAGCATCCAGAAATCGTGAGATCTTCGGATCGGCCAGCATCCGATCGATGGTCCGATTCAATGTCACCGGTTGTGCCAGTTCACCTCGCTTGGCCAGGCGAAGCAGTTCATCGTCCGGGCAACTGTTCCAGAGGAAATACGACAGGCGGGATGCCAACTCGAACTGGCGGTCCTGGTCATCCACGGTGGTCGATCGGTAAAGAAACAACGGCGACGAGAGAGCAGCGGACACCGCCTTCTTCATGCAGTCAGTGAATGGCACTCCCTGCTTCAGTTTGGCCGTGACGTAAGCGGCATAACGATCGCGAGTCACGTCATCAGCCAGGCCACGGAAGGCACGGTGTAGAAAACGATCCAGTCGCTGCCGGACAACCAGTTCCCGGTCAGCATCGCCGGATGGTTCGGCAAAGAAATTGTCCCAAATGCCGACATTCTCCCTGGTGAAGTCGGGGCTCTCGACGATGGACACGCTGAGCCTCAGGAAGGCGTCCAACAGCAGCGGGGAGAGTGTGAGTTGATTCGCCTGATTGTCGAACCCGTGCGATGCTCGCAGATCCTTGGGAAAAGCACGAACATCACGCAGTCCCGCCTTCGGCGCAAGCGAGTGCGACGCCACGGTGACCCGGTCGGGCATCTTGCCTGACTTCGACACCAGGTAGTCTCCAGCCCGGGTCATCAATCTTTCCGGTACGGGAAACACATCCCGCTTCAACCCAAAGAGATCCGTGAGAGTGTTGTTGTATTGCAGCCGATTGAGTCGGCGAATTGCGATCGGCTTTCGGTTCCCCTGGGCCCTGGCCGCCGTCCGTAACATTCTTCGCAGGATCGTGAGCAACCTCACGAGGTCCGGTTTGCTGATCTGCGGCTCACCCTCCGGCGGCATGTCGTTGGAGTCGACCACTCCTATGATGTCACTGATCAATTCGGGCTTCTCGAGCAACTGGCGTTCCGAGGAAACCTGTTGGAGATTGACCTTTCCGTTGACCGCCTTGCCACCGTGGCATCTCACGCATTTCTCAGCGAAAAGCGTTTTGAGGAATCCATCGAAGTCGTCAGCCCGAACCGATGCAGACACCGTGGCCAACGTGACCAGTGCAATCGGCAGGCAATGCCCAACGGCGAGTGTCCTGGTGAAAACCATGCCCCCTCCTTAGGTCCAGAGATCCGAAATCACGCCGTTGCTATCAGCGAAAGCGTCGATCTCAAGCCCCATCAACTGGGCGAACGTCAGCCAGAGATTGGAATTCAACGTGCCACTCTTGCACTTGAGCAGGCGCCCCTGCTTGACCTGTCCCTGGGCCCCGCCGGCCACAATCATCGGCAGGTCGTAGTACTGATGTGTCGCTCCGTCACCCAACCCGGCGCCATAGGAGACAATCGAATTGTCGAACATCGTGCTGCCATCGATCTCCTTGATTTCCTTCATCCGTTTGAGCATGTAGGCGTACTGCTCAACGTGGAAGATGTCGATCTTCTGGACCTCTTTGTAGCCGTTGCCCTTCTGGTTGTGAGTCATGTTGTGGTGTTGCACGGCCTTGTCAAAGACACCCTCGTAGAGCAGGGTCGCATCCCATCTCTCCGGACCAATCATGAACGTGCAAATATTGGTGATGCCCATCTGGAAAGCCAGCAGCATCAGATCGCATTGCAACTTGATGTAGTCGCCCCTCGGCAAGATCTCGTTTTTCGGAATATCGATGTCCGCATCGGCGATCAGTTTTCGTTGTTTGGCAATTCGGATCTCGAGGTTCCGGACCATCTCCATGAACTCACCGAGCGTCGCGCGGTCGTCACGGCTAAGCTTTCTGGATAGTGATCTGGCATCCGCGAGCACGAGGTCGGTCACATCGGCGACATGCTTGCGGAAGCTGTTCCGCAGGAACAGCCTGTCGTACAGCTTCTGCGGGTCACGGATCGACGGGGCGATGGTATTGGGGCTGTACCAGGAAATGTTGTCGAACTCGATGGGTTCCTTCGGAGCCGTGAATCCGTTGCAGCTGATTTCCAATGTCGGGAAGACCGTGGAGCCGCCCACGGCATCGCCAATCACCTGGTCCAGGGTCCGCCCATTGGGATGGCGGACACCCTGCTCGGCTGCCTGCACGGGGGACAAGCTGGTCAGGTAGCAGGAAGCTCCCTGCGCGTGCACGTCCTGCCCATTCTTGTACGTCCGGTCCAACCCCGTGACCAGGGTGATGTCCCGAGCATGCTCCTTGAGGGGCTGCATCGTTGACGTCAATTCCAGTGGGTAAATCCCGGGCTTGTTCTGAATCCGCCTCTGCTGTTTCGTCTTGTCGGCATTGAACCCCCCGATGAATCCGGGCAGGTCCGCGTTCTCCTCTCCGGGAAAGAAACAACGACGCACGATCCCATTGGGGATGTACATGATCACGAGTTTTTTGGACGGCCGCAGCGGTTGCCCCTTGGCCTTCGCTGCAAGGGAAGGCAGCCCCGGCAAGAACAGCGTGGCCCCGTTGGCAATGAGGAACTGTCTGCGAGAGAGTGTCATTCAGCCCGGTCCTGTCGATGTGTGTACGAAAGAAGAACTGAAACGGAGAAAACGGATCGCGTTGACTGCCTGTGAACCCAGAACCCGTCGGGCAATTGTACCGACATTTTGTCATTCCGGGATGCCCAGGATCGTGTGCAACGGCCTCCAGGATGGATTGAGCCAAACAGAGAGCTAGACTGTGGGAATCGAGTGGTCGTCTGCTGCTGGCCAACTGGCGACGCGATGTGTTCGTCCAGATGATGGTGCCCAACCCGAACTACGTTTCCGGAAACACACCATGCCCCCCAAAGACCGACAGCAACGCGAAAGCAACCAATAAAAGGAAGACGTGTTTCGATCAGCACCAGGGCATCGCGCAACAAAGAGTTCACTCAATGGGACAGAACATCAACCTGTCGGAAGAAATCCAACGCTTCCGGGCACACGATCCGATCGAGCACGCGGCCACACCTCCAGCTTCCTGGTACACCTCAAGTTCATTCCTGGACCTGGAGAAGAATTCTGTCTTTCAGAACCAATGGCTTTTTGTTGGCCGCCAGGATCAGTTGCGAAAACCGGGTGACTATTTCAGTGGAACCTTCCTGGGATGGCCCTACGTGGTTGTTCTCGATGACGGCGATATTCCACGGGCCTTCTACAATGTCTGCTCACATCACGGAACATGCGTGGCTTCCGGAGAGGGTACCACCGAACAATTCGCCTGTCCGTATCACGGGTGGACATACGATCGACAAGGGACACTCATTCGAGCACCCCTGGCCGGTGCGCTGCAATCCTTGAAACAACGCAACCTGGACCTGAAACCGATTCCGGTCAGCCAGTGGGGTCCGTTCATTGCTCTACATTTTGGTACTCCCTCAGCCTCGCTGAAAACGGACCTCGCAAGTTTGCTGGACACCTTCGTTGCTCATCCATTCCAGGACATCCAGTTTGTACGCCGCGTCACTTACCAAGTTGGCTGCAACTGGAAAGTGTTCGTCGACAACTACCTGGATGGCGGTTACCACGTCTCCCACGTGCATCCCGGACTGACCGGCCAACTGGATCTCGCGTCCTACAACCGCACCCTGGGCGAACGGTGGTCGATGCAATCCTGTGCAGCCAGTTCCGCCAACGACAGCGATCCGACAGGGGACTTTGCCCAGCGGGTCGGCCAACACGCGGACTACGCATGGATCTACCCGAATTTCATGATCAACCGGTACGGCCCCTGGATGGACACGAACACTGTCATCCCCGTGTCCATTGACCGCTGCCTCGTCATTTTCGACTACTACCATGAAGGCCCCCTCGAGACCGACTTCCTGGAACAATCACTGGTCGCGTCCGACCGGGTTCAGCAGGAAGATATCGAGATCTGCAATCGGGTCCAGGCGGGACTCAACTCGGGGATTTATGACCAGGGCGTCTACGCCCCCGGCTTCGAAGCACCGATGCTGCACTTTCACCAACTGCTGCATGCTGACTTCCAACTGCAATAGCACTCTCACCAGCCCCACTCGGTGACTGCGAGCGCTGGCCCGGCATCCGTTTCGCTTTTCACCGTTGGGTGGAATGTGGTGGAATGCGTTTTGACGTTCGCCGTGGACGATCGGCGGCCAGCCCTGTTCCACAAAGAAAGAAAAGTCCGATGTTTCTCCGTTGGTTCTCGATGTGTGCCGGTACGGTTTTGTCCCTGTGTTTTCTGGCTTTGGCGGCCACGGCCGAGGCCCCGGCGGACCCGCCTCCCCCGGTGACGACTGCCGATGTCGAGGGAATGATGACTTCCCTTTCGAACTGGGGACGCTGGGGCAAAAACGACGAATTGGGCACGCTGAACCTGATCACTCCCAAGAAGCGAAGACAGGCAGCGAAATTGGTCCGCTCGGGAATTTCGATTTCAATGGCCCATGACGCGGTCAAAGTCGAGATGGACGATTCGACCCCCTTCGAACACGAGGTGACCCTGGGAGCCAACACCGGAGACGTGGGAGGAGCCGGCGACCGTTATTCGGTGAAATACCACGGCTTCACACACACTCACATCGATGCCCTGTGTCACATTTTCTACAAGGGCAAGATGTACAACGGGTTCTCGTCGAAACTCATCAAGCCAACCGGCGTGGGCAAACTGTCCATCAACCGGGTCAAGAATGGAATATTTACTCGAGCCGTGTTGATGGACATGCCAGCTTTATTTGGTGTCAGGTTTCTCCCTGGCAAGCAGGCCATCTATCCGAAGCACCTGGAGGCGTGGGAGAAAAAAGCCGGCATCAAGGTGAAACCAGGCGACGCTTTACTGATCAACACCGGCCGCTGGACGCGTCGCAAGATCGAGGGGTCCTGGAAAATCATGCAGGATTCCGCAGGGCTACACGCATCATGCCTTCCCTGGCTGAAGAAGCGTGACGTGGCCATCATCGGCAGCGACCTGGCGTTGGACGTGATGCCATCGGGAATCGACAAGTTCGAATTGCCGGTGCACTGCGTCGTGATCGTCAGCATGGGAATGTGCATCCTGGACGTGCTCGACTTCAGAGCGATCGCCGCCGAATGTCGTAAGCGGAAACAATGGGAATTCCTGTTGACAGTCTCTCCCCTGGCCGTGGAAGGCGGAACAGGCTCGCCCATCAATCCGATCGGGACCTTCTAATTCACGGGAACCAGAAATCGTCGACACCAGGCAAGCCTGCAGTTTCAGGGACATCCACGTC
>CAZYAZ010000056.1:0-36220 GCA_964646205.1 uncultured Planctomycetaceae bacterium
AGCGGGAGTGGATGGGAATCGAACCCACCTGGCGACTTTTCAGACGCCACACTGGGTTTGAAACCCAGGGCGGTCACCAGATCCGCGTACACTCCCGGAAAAACTGCCACGAGGACTGGCTGATTCGATCGTAGGGGGCGCGGGGGGCCTGAGTCAAACTCGGCGACTTCCCACTCACTTCAATCGTCTCTTCGCCCGGGACTTCGCCCGGCGGAATACGTCAACTGTCTCCACCGGTGGGTCAGCTGTCTCGACAGTTGTCCGACCAGGATCGGGCACAACTGAATCGGCCGCTGAAGTTGCCTCAGCAGAGGCCCGACGCCGTTCTCGTGGCGGCTGGGGGCGTGGAACCGAACGCTCGGACGCCCGGGCTGTTCGTGTGAAACGCTCGTCAGTTCTGGCCCACAGGTTCAGGCGTCGACCGCCAATCTCCAGCACCAGGACCACGACACTCGCCACAAACAGCCACGGCAACAGGCTGACTCGCTTGGAACTCCGTGGTGGTGGGTCAGCATAGACACTCGTCACGTCGGTCCGCTGTTCACCTCCACTGACCGATGCCAACTCCGAAAGCACATCGACACCGGCAGGTTGATCAACCCGTGGTACGAATTCCGGCGAATAGGGCAACGTCACGATCGGCCCGCGTAAAAAATTCTTCTCGGACTCGTTTCCGCTGCGGACCAGGGTGCGATAGGTGCCGGTACGCGATAATCGGACTCGTGCTTCCAGCGAATTCGGACCGGTCCACGACAGCGACGGCTCGATCGGTTCCTGCCGTTCGGTTCCCGGTGGCAACACCAGGACACGTGGTGGCCGCACCCTGTAGTCGGATGCCCTCTCGGGATCCAGTTCCACGTTGATCACCGCGTCCTGGCCCGCGCGGATCATCTCGACAAACACGCCATCGAGTTCGTCTCCACCGCCGAGCAACCAGCGGGCGTGGGTTACCAGGAAATCCGAGTAACCCTCCCAGGTTCCAAACGCCCCGGTGTGCTCGCCATCCACCTCAAGCGTGATCGCCGCCGCGCGTCCCAGCCCGAGATACCAGGCCGCCGACCACGGTGCCTGGTACTCGTCCCCGGAGGACACCGCCATCGTCGCGTCGGGCTTCAGGTAGCACAGGTTGTAACCGCCGGCCGCCGGAAACGACTTGCCACCATCCAATTCTCCCAGCAATCGGGCCCCCGCCCGATACGCACCCGGAATCCCCGCGGGTTGTGTCTCGTCGTCCTTTTTGACGAAGGTGTTTCGCGCCACGCTGAGCGTGTCCTGGGCAAACAACCTCGGCAACTCCTGGGGGTCCATCGAGAACATGATGTTCCCGTTACCCCGCTTGGCAATATCCCGCAGCAAGTCGGCATCAGGATCCGTTTCAGTGCCCAGCCCAATCACGCTGACAGTGATCCCACCCTTGTTAAACTTCTCGAGCAATTCCTGGTACTTGCCGGGTTGCTCGCTGTCTCTCGCGTCGGAGAACAGCAGGATATGACGAGTCGAGTAGTCACTCGCCTTGGCCAGTTCCTTGCCCGCCTCGACCAGTGCCACATAAACAAAGATCCCGCCGCCCATGCTCTCGATCTTCAGCGCACGGCTCGCCATCGACTCGGGATCGTCCACCTTGGCCAGTGGCTGGATCACGTGCGGGGAACTGTCAACGGCGATCACCGACACCTTGTCCTCGCGACCCAGTAGCCGAATGCACTCTGCGGTCCCCAGGTTCGCCAGGTCCATCTTGGTCTTCCCGCCGGCCACCGGCATCGACATGCTGCCGGACCGATCCAGCACGATCGCCATCGCCACCCGCAACTTCCGGTGTTCCTCGCGCAATTCCATCGACACCGGCAACACGTCATCCAACGGACTCCGGTAATAACCACCCTGGCCAAAACTCCGTTCCCCACCGGTCAGCAACAGCCCGCCGCCGAGTTCCTCGACCCACTGGGCCAACCTCGCCATCTTCAACCGGCCCAGGTCGGCGGCCGGAGTGTTTTCGATGATCACCGCGCGGTAGCCATCCAGCGCATCAAGAGACAGGGAATGCTCACCCGCACGCGCCACGTCCACGGGCATTCTTGCCGACTGGAGCGCTCTCTGCAGGTTTCCGCCCGATCCATCGGTTGTCAGCAGCAACAGGCGTGGCCCGGCCTCGACCCGCACCACCCCAGTCCCCTGGTTGTTCTCCACAACCGGATCATCGACCAGTTCCAATTCGGCCGAGTAATGATGCACACCACCGGAGGCGAGAATGTCACGAAAGAGCAGCCTGTTGCGTCCCGAACGGAAACGCCGTGACATGCTTGCCAGTTCCTGCCCATCGCGGAGCACCCTCAAGGTTCCCGACCGTTCTCCATCGGCAGTCACCCAGACGGAGAACTGGAACGGTTCGCCCTGCGAGACCGTCAATGGCAATCGAATCGCCTCGATCGCCGTATCACCCACGCTCGGTCGCTCGAACGGCCGCACGTCGATCGGGACTCCCACCTCACGGGCTCGCCGGGCCATCGCCATCGGATCACGACCGTTCGACTCGCCATCGCTGAGCACCAGCAACCTCGCCGGGCGGCTGGGATCGACCAGGTTCAGTGCCGTGCTGACCGACCCGGCCAGGTCACTGCCGTCGGGATCGATTTCCAGCGAATACTTGTTGCCCAGTTGCTTGTTGCCCGAGAGTTCCTGCTCCACACGGGGTTCCCCGCCAAAGGTCACCACCGCCATCCGGTCACCGTTGCCCCGGGATTGCTCGAGATCACGGATCAGCCCCAGTGATGCGGCCTGGTTTTCCGGTGACACCGACCGCGAACGATCGACCACCACCACCACGTCGATCCCCTCGCCGCCGATGTCGACACGCGGACCGGCCAGTGCAACGACCAGCAACAACAACAGCACGCCCCGCAACCAGCCCGTAACACCTCGCACCCGGAACCACTGCCAGTAGACCCACCCCAGGGGCAAGGCCAGTGCCAGCACGGCAGGAGCTTCGAATTCGAGCATGCCAATCACCGTCTCAGTACCTGCCAATCGCCCAGGGCCAACCCGATGACCACGAGAATGGCCAACAGGATCAACCACGTGTAGGGCGAATCGGACTCGAAACCGCCCACCTGGGCCTGGATCACCGGTGGCCGCTTGCCGGCGACCAGCGACACGAGTGTCGATTCGTCGATGTCCTGGAAGTTGACGGCAAACCGGGCCAGTTGCCGGTCCTGGTCGTGGACGGAATAGAACGCCGGACGGGCCAGCCCGATGATTTCCACCACCCGTGCACGGGCCACCTTGCGCGGCCGCTCACCACCCTCCAGCCGCAACAGGTCTCCGCCCTCGGCCAACTCATCTTCCAGCCGGAACCTCACGGCCTCCGTCACCCGGTAGTTCACCCGTCTCAGCCCCGGCCGCGAGTCGCGGCATTGTTCGAGCAGGTTGCTGAGCAGGATCGGCCAATCGGGTGTGTCGGTGAAGTTGCTGCGGGCCAGGTCGATATTGAGCACGAACTCGGTGGACCGTGTCCCCAGTTTCTGGACCAACAACGGTTTCGTGCCCGCGGTGATCAGTGGTGTGAAATCAAAGTCGAGCGTCTGCACACCACCCCACACCACGCCGCCCAGCACCACGCCTTGGAGCAACGGGTGTCGCTTTTCCAGGACATAGACCGAGCGATCCGAGAGATCGACGGCCTGTTTGCGAGCCGCCGGCGAGTTGTCCAGCGGACCGATTCGCAATCGCCACCGTTCCGGATCCGTCGCCGAATCGTCTGACACAACTCCGCCGATCACCAGGTCCGCGTCCTCGACTCCCGACGGCGTCCAACCGGACAGCGCCAACAGCGCCCGACCCACCTGTTGCCGGGCCACCGATACGTCGGGCAACGTCACCGCCACCCGCACCAGCCTGGCGGTCGGCCTGATCAACCGCACGTGGCTGTCCAGGTCCATCGCGTCACTGTCGCTGACAAGTCGGATGTCCAGTTGGTCGAGACCGATTGGCACCACCGCTTCAAAAGGAAACACCATGCCGGGTGCCAGCTCGACCTGGCGATCGAGCACCGTACGGATCTCCTTGCCGTCGGGTGACGTGGCCACGACAGTCGCCGTGGTCGCCTGGGCACCGAGATTCAACAGCCTCAGGTGAACCGTTCCGTTGTATTCGTTCTGGTCGCGCTGCTGGGGCCTGTCGATCATCCACCGGGCAGCGGTGATCGCCAGGTTGGGTTGTGGTTCGCCCAGCGAGACAATTTCCATCCGGCCCGGAACGTTGAATTGACCGGCGTCGGGCAACGTGTCGGTGAGATACAGCAATTGCCCGGTCTCTGCGGCCAGTTGATCGGCAAGGTTCCAGGCCGGCTGGACATCGTGACCAACCGACTCGGGCCTCCATCCCTGCAACGACTCGACCACGAGCCCCGCATCACCCCGCGGGCCGTAGAGCAGGGCGGGGCGTCGACCCGACTCGACCAGGGTGACAACGCTGCCGGATGGAAGCTCTTCAATCCGGCTCTGCAACTCGGCAACCGCCAGTTCTCCGAATGTCTTCACATCGCCACCGGAGGTCAGTCGCCGTGCAGACATCGACGCCGAACCGTCCAGGACGACGACCAGGTGCACCGATCGATTGACCGAGTCAACCTGTGGACGTGCCAGGGCCAGGGCCAGGATCAATGCGGCCAGCAATTCCAGGATCAACGAGGCGGTGATCGGCAACCGCTCACGACGACGTCCCGGCGAATGCGTCATCTGGGCCACGCCCCACAGGTGCAGGCCCGAAACCTCCAGCCGCGGATAGCGGCGGTGGAACAGGTGGATGGCCGCGATGGCCGGCAAGGCCACCAGTGCCAACAGGCCCCAGGGATTGGCAAACGACATCACGCCACCCTCAGAATGCCGGCACCGCACAGGTCCTCGCGGCAGGCCTGCTCGAGGCCAGGTTCCGCCTCGACGGTCACAAAGGTCGCCTCGGCCCGCCGACACGCCCGGACCAATCCCCGCTGCAGACGGCGGAGCCGTTCCAGGTAGTCATCGACGGCCGTGCTGTTGATCACCAGGTCCGCCTCGCCCGCCGTTTCGTTGTCGACCAGCCGTCGGCCCCCCACAGCGGTCGGATTGGCTTCCCACTCGCCCAACACCTGGACAACCCAGAGAGTCGAGGCCGAGGAGGCCAGTTGCTTGACCAGGGTCTCGGGATCCAGGGGAAACAGGAAGTCGCTGATGACGATGCGGATCGACCGGGACTGCAGGGGTACGCTGCCCTCGGAGATCAACTCGGCCAATGTCGACCTTGATGTGAAAGGCCAATCGACCAGCCGTTCGATCTGGTCCAGCCCGATTCGCTCCAGTGGTCGTTGATCGGCGAGCGGAATCACCACCGGCGATCCACCCAGTCCTCCAGCAAGCAGCGAGAACAGGCCGGCCAGTTGACGGGCCAGGATCGCCTTGGCCGGCACGACACTCATCGAGGCACTGGCGTCGACCAGGACCTCGGTCCGGGGACTGATCTCCTCGCGGAACAACCTCACCATCAACGTGTCGCTGCGTCCATACGCCGCCCAGTCCAGGTGCCGGATGTCATCCCCCGGGGTGTATTCGCGGTACTCCTGGAACTCCAGCGAACTGCCGGTCCCCCGACCGAGAAGCTCACCAGCGCGTCCCGAGGCGGGAGCACGAATCAGGCCGAGTTGATAGGTGTCGGCCGCACGACGGACAACGGCATCACTACGCATCGAAAGAGGCCTCGTGAGGCTGCGGCATTTCTGGCGTGGATTCCGGCTGGACGACAGGGCCGGTGTCGCGAACGATTCGAGCCACGCCGGTGTACATCGCCCGGACATTGATCGCAAACACGGTGGCTGCAGCGAAAATCAACATGATCCAGGCACTTGCGTAGGCCGCCGGTGGAAACCTGTCCGGCCTGATTGCAGCTTCAATCATGACAAATGGCGACAGGGCCCCCAGCCAGACCATTTGTCGTCCCAACTCGGTGCTGATTAGGGAGACGATCACCACAAAAGCAAACAGGGAAATGGCCAGAATCCGGACCGCTGCGGGAGTGAACCGGTAGGAGAGTTTCCGGCACCACCGGCCCAGGGCCGAGGCGATCCCGATCCAGATAAAACCGTTCAACAGGATGACGCACAGCGGCAGGAAATCGAATCGGAATCCTCGCGTGTTGGCCACGACAAACCCCTGGATCAAGACTCCCACACCGATCACCATCAAGTGGCCAAAGACAAGCACGGTGCCCGTGGCACCGCCTGGCACGAACGGCGCGACCAGAAAACGCCGAAATCGGTTCACGGGCAAGCGACGCCGAATCCGCCTCGACAGAAAATCACTCTCTGTCACCAGGACCAGCCCGGCGGCGATCCAGTGCAACAGGAGCCAGATTGTCATCGCCGTTTGGAAATTGCGATCGAAAACAACGCGCTGGTCCAGGACCGCCAACACACCCGTCACCAACAACGCCAGCCAGAACTGGATCACCAACACGACACGGATGCCCGAACTGCGATTGCCCGAGGCGAACGTCAAACGGGCCACGATCAACTGGCCAGCCAGGACAACATAGGACGCCGCGATCAACAGGACGATGAGGTTGACCCACCAGAAATCGGAATCATCGAATTCCACCGCCCGTCGTCCCTCCAGTGCGACGGCCAAAACGATTCCCCAGAGGATCAACAGCATGATGATCAACCCGACCATGTTGGCCGATTGCCACTGGTTGCTGCGTGTTACGGCTCCAGCCAACAGGGCGCCGACACACAGCACCATCGACCACAGGAATGACATCGCCAGCACCCAGGAGATCCAGACAACATCGAAACCCTGCAGGAACGATGTGAACGCAATGAAGGGGGCGATGGCCGAGTAGTAGACGACGACCTGCAACAGTGATGTCGCCAACTTGCCCCGGACAATCTGCCGGGGAGTCAACGAGGTGATTCTCAACAGGTCGTAAGTGTGCAACTCCCGCTCGGCCAACAGGCTACGGAAGCAGCCAAATGGTACGACGACGAGAATCGCAAACGAGAGCATCGCAAAGTTCCAGCCGAAGAAAATCTCGGCCGTGGCTCGAGTCTCCAGCGACTCCCACATGGTGACTATGCCCAGGACCAGCAGGAGCCAACTGAAACCAACAAAAAGCAGGAAGATGGTTGCGAATATCTTGCCCTGGGTCGCCTGGCGAGTCTCCTTGACCAGGATCGGATTCAGCCGGTCACTGGCCACATCTGCCAGGGATGCGGTGCGGTCACAAATCGAGTCGAGGAAATTCATTGGGATTCCTCGCCCTGCCCACCACCGCCATCCGATTTCTCATCCGCTCTCAATCCAGCTGCCTGGGGCTGATGTACCGGCGTGTGAATCGGATAGGTGGGCGTCAACGACGCCACGGCAGTGGCCGAGGCCACGATGACCATGTACAGCAGGCCAATCCCGAAACAGATCCCACCACCGATCCACGTCTCCACGTTCATGCTCTCAACGTTCGACACGACCCCGATCAGGATCCCCCAACTCAGCAGGCTACCGGCCATCAACACGATCATCCCCAGTCCCTGCCAGGAGGCCTTGCGAACCAGTGAGCCGCAAAACAGGGCCAGGTGGCACAGGCAGAAACTCACGATGCCCAACAACACCAACCCGACCACGATCTGGGTCATCCCGATTCCCTTCAGCAACCAGGCGAAGCAGAGAAACGGGGCCAGCAACGCCATATAAAGCACTGCCTGCAACATCGCCGTGGCCAACTTTCCACGGACGATCTTCGACGCCTTCATCGGAGTGATCACCAGCAATTCCCACGTGCTGCCCACAAATTCTGACGTCATGCTGCGAAACAAACCGAACGGGATAACGATGCACAGCGGAAATGACAGTATCGCGAAAAACACCCCGAACATCGGTTCGCCCAGGTCGGCCTGGAAACGGATCCGGTCCAGCATGGACAGCACCCCAAAAACCGACGACAACCACGCCCCCCCCAGCGACAACAGCAACGTGATGGCAAAGCGAAGACCCTGGAACTCCTGTCGGATCTCGCGAACCACGACCGGGTTGAACCGGTCACTCCACCGGTCGGCCCATTCATCGATCCGCTTCAGCCCCGATGAGGAGCCGAGAAGTCGATCGGCAACATCAACGACGCCGGTCATTGCAGCTTCCCTTGAGTGATCCTCATGAAGGTGTCTTCCAACGTCTGGGTCTTGGCTTCAAAGCTGGCCACTCTCACGTCCAGGTTGACCAGGGCCTTGAGCAGTTCGTGCTGGGCGTCATCGTTTCCGGAGAACGAAACGGTGGCACGTTGACCGGCAATGCTGACCTGTTGAACAAATGCCTGCTGCACCAGCACGCGTTCCAACTCATCGGTGTCACCAAGCACCGTGATCACGATCTCGGTCAATGATTGACCGTCGGAGTCACTCTCGGCTGACTCGACACCCCCACGCTGCAATTCCTCGATCGATCCGGCCGCCAGGACCTGGCCGGCCTCGATGATCACAACGCTGTCGCAGATCTCACCCAGTTCGGTCAGGATGTGCGAACTGATCAATACCGTCTTGTGCAGCTGCGTCGCCAGCAACTGGATCAGTTCTCTCAGTTCAACCCTGGCTCGGGGATCCAGCCCGGCGGCTGGCTCGTCGAGAATCAGAACGTCGGGATCGTGAATCAGCGTCCGTCCCAGGCACAACCGCTGCGACATGCCCTTGGACAACGTGTCGATCGGCTTGGTGGCGAGCGGTGCCAGTTCGGTGAAGTCGAGCACCCGTTCCACCGCGTCTCGTCGCGAGGCACCCCGGAAACCATAGGCCCGGGCAAAGAAATCCAGGTACTCGACAATATTCATGTTCGGATAACGACCGAACGAATCGGGCATGAACCCCAGTACTCGACGGACGTTGTCAGGTTCGTCGATCACCGATTCGCCGCAAACCAGCACGTCACCGGCAGTGGGCAGATCGAGAGTGGCCAGGACTCGCATCGTGGTCGTCTTGCCCGCCCCGTTGGGACCGATGAATCCCATCACCTGTCCTGGAACGGCCGAAAACGACACGTTGTCCACGGCACGCAGCGATCCGAAGAACCTGTGCAGGTTCCGGACCTCGATCGTCGGAGACAACCCGTCGCGGTCGTGTTCGGCTGCTTCGGTCACTGTTGACACGAATTCGGGACCCACAAGTGAGAAGGATCTGTCATTGTCACTCCGTGACTGGTTCGGACACGTGCTAGTACCGTCCAACCAGAACATGCAGCGACCCGGTGTCGCTTGTGCTGCAGCCGCGTTCGATGCCCGGATCCTGGTCGATGATCGCCATGTACGATCGTCGGGGCATCTGGTCAAATCCCGACCAACTCTGGAAAGACCGGAGATTGACTTCGAGCAACGAGAACTGGTTTTCCAGCGAGAAGTCTTCGCGGGGACCTCCTCGCGAACCAGTGGGGCCACTCGTAGAGACAAAATGGTCGGAGACCATCTTCGTCGTCGGGATCATCTGGTTGTGCAAGTCGCCAGGCGGCAACTTTTTTATCGTCACCGCGCGTCCGGCCATCACATCCTGCGCCAGGTATCTGTCGCCCGACGCGTCATGGACAAACAGGCACCGCAGGTTCCATTCCAGGCCGTTGTCGACGGGAAGCTGTCCCTGGTCATCGGGCGATCCGATCGAGATCCGTCCGCGAAGAGGAAAACGGCGAACCACCTGAAACTGCGCCGGTGTGCGGGTCTTGATCCAGCTGTTGGAGAACACCTGGCGATCGGTCCAGTCGACTGACGCACCAGCAAATTCCGATCTCCGTGGATACACCGGATAGACGGCAGACTCACGGGAAAACTCCAGTGACGAGGGAGCCATGCCGGCAAACATCGCCACCCGGGCGATTGTCACCGCTGTCTCCTGGCCCTGGTCGAGAAACGTGATGCTACGAGTGTGTGACTTGATGCCCAGCCCGTGCGAGACGGTGGCGTAGCCGATCATCGAAACACTGGTCACAAGCGCGATGACCGGAACGGTCACAACCAGCAGGTACAACTGGCCACGGCGTTTCAGGTAAACGAAGTTCACTGGACCGATGACAATAGAAAACAGCGTGATCAGGATCAGGAATGCAGCGATCGGAACACCAGCCACACCGGGAACCGTAAAACTCAGAAAATCCTCCTGGCCCTGCCGGGAGGACATGCCATGACGGCCCTGCCAGTTCAACCAGCGACTGCCAACTTGAGAACCGGACAACGCCCCAAAGAACCAGGCCCAGTCGGCCTCGGTTCCGGTCATCGGATCACCCGGAAAAGCCACGACCCGCCCCTGCTGGATTCGCCGAAACGCAAAGGCCTCATCGCCCGACGGCCAACTCAACTCGACCACCGCAGCCGCTGACTTCGACTTCTCGGCTTTCACGACCGTGGCCGGACTGGCTACCGCCGCGGTACCCGGATCGGGATTCGCAATCATCGCCGGGTTGAGGACCAACGCCGCCTTTCGCGAAGCGTCCGTGGGGACCCGCCACGTGTCACCCACAGCGGCACGCTGTGCCAGTTCCAGCACCGCCGCCAGTTTCCTGGATTCGGATGCCTTTTCGCCGACGTCGGTCACCAGCAACGTTCCACCGGTTTCAACCCACCCCAGGATCGCCTGGCGGGCATCGGTCTCCATCGCGATCAAGGTCGCAATAGGCACCGACACGATGTCGAGACCCGAGTAGGCCAACCAGGTCCTGGGAAGCATTTCCGGAGTGATCCACTGCCGATCACTCTCGCTGGTGACACGGCGGTACGAACGGCGATTATAAAAACTCTGAGGCTGCACCTGGAAGAACGCGTGTACCGCCTTGTCGTAATCGTCGAAACTCCCCTTGCGATCGGAAATCACCAGCATCGCTGGCTCGGGCCAGGGGGCCGACCGGCCGCGGACTTCGAAATTCGTCTCCAGGCCCGAGATGCGTTTTCCGTCTACCGAAACCTGCAACACCGGCCGGTTGTACTTCAGTTCCCCGATCATGGGAACCAGCACCGTCAGTTCCGTCGTGGCTCCCGACTGCAATTGGATCGTCTGGGTGACCGGCGAGACGGCCGCCCCGCGGACCTGGAACGTCACCGACCGATCCTTCGCGTTGTTCCTGGCCCTGATCCGGACCGGCAGATAACCACCCTGGGTGGTACCGGCCCACCGCGAATCGACAACGATGTCAAGATCCTCGCCGGTGAGCCGCTGCTGGGCAAAGACAGGACCGGACACCGCCACAAGCCCCAACAGCATCGCCATCGGAATCATCGACAAGCATCGGAGTCGATTCTGCCCGGACTTGTACATCATCCCGCCAGGTCCTCGGGCAACTCGTTGGCCATCTCGGGAACCCCGTCGACAACAACATCAACCATCCCTGCAGGCGACCAACCTTCCAGGCGGGCCGAATAGTCCAGGATCAACCGGTGTCCCAGCACGCTACCTGCCACTCTCCGCACCTCCTCGAAACCGACGTTTGGCTTACCCGCCAGCAACGCCGCGGCCCGTGACGTCTCGGCCAGGGCGATGGCCGCTCGCGGCGACGCGCCGAACCGGACGAATTGCTGCACCGGCTCGGGAGCCCCGGGGTGTCCCGGGTGAGTCGCACTGACCAGTCGGGCAATGTAACCAGCCACCGCCTGCGGCAGATGCACCCGATCGACCATGTCAAACAACCCGTTCAACTCCTCGGCCGAACAGGCCACTTCGAGTTGAGGGGCCTGGCCGTGCTTGCGAGTCGTGATGATCTCGGCCAACGTCGCACTGTCAACTCCGTTGACCAACACCTTGAAGGTGAATCGGTCGATCTGGGCCTCGGGCAACGGATAGGTGCCCTCGAGTTCGATGGGATTCTGCGTGGCCAGGACAAAAAACGGCAGGGGCAGTGCATGAGATTCACCCAGCACGGTCACCCGGCGTTCCTGCATTGCTTCCAGCAGAGCGGCCTGGGTCTTGGGAGTCGCCCGGTTGATCTCGTCGGCCAGCAACAGGTTCGAAAAAATCGGCCCCGGCTGAAACACCAGCGAACGCCCCCCCTCGGAGTCCTGGAGGATCGGGGCCCCGGTGATGTCACTGGGCAACAGGTCCGGGGTGAACTGCACGCGACGAAATTCGAGACCCAGTAGTGCCGAGAGAGACTTGACCAGTTCGGTCTTGCCCAGGCCGGGAAGTCCCTCCAGCAACAGGTGGCCCCGGGCCAGCAAACAGATGATGACCCGTTCGAGCAATTCAGACTGACCAAGAATCGCGGTGCCCAGTCCATCGAGCAGCGAACCGATCCGGGCCCGTGCCTGTTCGATCTCGCCTGGTGACAGCAACGTCGGTGAAGTGGTGGGTGTCTCGGTGTCAGTCACGGTGTCGGATCCTGGTCAGAGCATCTGCGCACCCGCACACGATGGTAGATCCACCAGGGCGGATTCGACGAGAAATGACAACGGTCGGGATGGTTCGCACGAGGAAACTCTTTACAAACATTCTCGAGGGGAAATCCGGATCAACACGTCCTGCGGCTAGCGGTCGTCCTGGTCAACGGATGTCTTGCCGCTGGAACCACTCCCAAAGTACTTTCGCACCACGCCGCGATGTCGCGGCCTCAGCCGACGATTCCACGACGCGCCACCAGCCGTCGGCCCCTGGTCGCGGGCCGCACCACGGGGAGCCCGGGCCGCGGGATCAACCTGAGGAGCCCTGGACGTGATCTTCAACACGCGATTCTCGGGGTCATCAAGCGTGCCCGGTGGCAACGCCACCTCCTTGAACTTCAGTCCGCTGACATCCGATTCGTCGCCGAAAGTGATCGCTGCATCACCACGACCACGAGTGACACCGCCACGACCGGGATTCCCCGCGTCACCCGCCCGCTGCCCACTGCCCACGCCATCCCGACCGGAACGGCCACCGCTGCCCTGAGGTCAAGTTCCTCCCGGTTGCGATGTCCCACCACGAAGCTGTCAGGTGCCCCCGGGATTGCGTTGAGCCTGCTGCTGGAGTTTTTCGAGTCGCCGGGCCTCCTGCTGTAGAAACTCCTTCAATTCCTGCAGAGCCTGCTGCCGCTCGGCCGGATCACGCGGCAACCCGAACTGATCGACTGTCGAGGACGACTTCTTGCCGTGTCCTTTGTCTGTCCCACTCGTTTTCTGCTCGCCCTTGCCACCGCTCTTGCCCGACTGTTGCTGCTGTTCACGACGGACAAGTTCCTGGAGACCTGGAGGCAACTCGTCCAACGGCTTGGCCTTCAGTGCGTCACGGATATCATCCAGCAGCTGTTCGGAATACTGCTGGTCGAGGTTGACCGGTTCTCCTTGGGCATCGAACTCCGCCGACTCGAGCGACTCGATGGCGGCCAGGGCCTTGTCGAGCGAGCGGGTCGAGGCATCGAGCCGCATTTGCATCTGTTCACGAAGCGAATCAACCGTCTCCCATTTCTCGTGAGTCAACGGTGCCTTGCTGGTGTCCTCGGCCAGCTTGCGAATCTCCTCGTCCAGTTTCTTTTGTTCCTGCTCCTCCAGCACACCCGCCTGCTTCAGTTCCTCGAGCAACTCGACCAATTTCTGAGTCTCACGCTGACCAACCGTGTCTCTCAGGACCGAGCTGGAATAGGCCACCCGCCAGGGAATCACGCAGGCGATCACGGCGAAGAGCACCGGCACCGCCAGGTAACGAGTGAACCTCGCGGGACGAATGGCCGGCATCGACATCCGCCACGCGTCGTCCTGGCTCGGCAATTGCGATGCCCAGGAAGGATGCTCGTCGTCGGTCGAACCGGGTGCTTCACTGAGTGTCATCAACAGGCCCCCGGCTTCGAGCCGGCGATCCAGCCACGCCACCAGATCACTCCGCGACAGGCGACTCTGCTCCGACTGTCGCCAACTGATCAACACCGGCACCACCGCACCCAGTCCACAAATCACCAGCAACCAGCCAATCGCCAGGGAATTTCCATCATCCAGTGGTTCCGGCCACGCCTCGCGCGGCACCAGCAGCTTGCAGGCCAGGATCACACTCCCGGCAACCACGAGATAAATCGCCAGCCCATTGGCGGCCCGGTGCAGGAATTCCCCCCACCGAACACGCAACGCCAGGCGATCAATCCAACGGTCAAACTGGCTCATTCGGACATTCTACCGAGTCGGGTTCCGGTACGCACAAGACTGCCTCCTATAAAGGATGCGCAAAACGGCCGAATAACACCCGGAAAATGAGAGACAACGGAGGTTTTGACAGGCTTCACCCCTGGCATCGCAGGCGAAACAACTCCACCGGCTCTATTGTCAGTTTGTCCCAGTGCTGGCTGACCTCGAAATCAGTTCCAGCCACGAGTCATCCGGATCGCCGAACGACTCCCCACTCAATCCCATCTCCTCGGCCAACTCCGCTCCTTCCAGTCGGATCACTCCGTGGTTGCCGACCACGACCAGGACCAGTTCGACTTGCGACGAACTGCCCCGGGTGACACTGACACTGAGAATGCCGCCGGCATCCAGTCGCATCAGCAAGTTGAGCTGACGGCCGGATTCCTGGCCCCGGGTCACCAGTCTTCCCGTATCCGACCCGATCACCCGCCCGGCCAGGCCGAGCACCACGGATGCGGCGGTCTCCAGGTCGGCCTGCTCGTCGGGCAGGTGCAACAGCGCCCGGACCGAAACCACCGTCCCGATCTTGCCGGTCGTCACGGCTTCGCCGAGCGTTTCTTCAAGTTGTGCGATGGAACTCATCGTCTCCGCCTATTCTGCGACTGGCTCTCGCGTGTCCAGGTATTCGGTCAATGCGTCCTGCCAACCAGGTGGCGTGTAGCCGGTGTCACGAACCAACCGACCACAGTCCAGCACACTGTACTCCGGTCGGCGAGCCTCTGCACCAAACTCCACTGACGTGATGGCCTCGAGATCCACCTCCGCACCCGACCGCTTGAAAATCTCTCCGGCAAACTCCCACCAGTTGGTGCTGCCGGCACACGTGGCGTGGTACAGCCCACGACATCCCGCCCCGAGCAGCGCATCAATGGATGCGGCCAGCACGGTCGTGGAAGTTGGGGTGCACCACTGGTCGGCCACCACTCGAACCGGACCTCCGGCTGCCGCCAACCGCAACATCGTCTCCACGAAGTTGCCCCCACCCTGCCGTTTGCGGGCGGCGTGTCCGTAGAGTCCGCAGGTGCGAACGACCAGGTGATCGGGACAGCCACTGCGAACGTAAAGTTCTCCGCCCAGCTTGCTGACCCCGTACGCTCCCAGCGGACCGGCCTCGTCCGATTCGACATACGGATCGCGTCGGCCAGGTTCGGCCCCAAAGACAAAATCCGAACTGATGTGGACCAGACGAATTCCTCGCGAGGCACAACTGCGGGCCAACTGCCGTGGTCCCAGGGCGTTGACGGCCATCGCCGCCGCCGGCTCGCTCTCGGCACGGTCCACCTGGTTGTAGGCCGCGGCGTTGACCACCACCTCCGGCTCAACCTCGTCCAGAACCGAGTCGACGGTTCCCGGGTCCAGGAGATCCAGCCGGTCACGGGACAGCCCCACGGCGTCCTCACCCCACAACCCCAGCAATTCGCTACCCAACTGGCCGGTGGCTCCAAGAACAGCAATCACCATCAGTCGGTCTCGCCGGGATCCTGGTCGGAGTGGCCGGTCAACTCGTCGGCAGCCGGGGCCTCCGAGAGATCCGCAAAGAAATGCACCTGGCGAGCCACCTCGCGAAAACCGATCGAGGTGTAGAGGTGGTGTCCGACATCGTTTTGAGCCAGTGTCTCGATCTTGGCAAGGCTCAGGCCCGATTCACGGAAACGATCCAGGACGCGCTGGATCAACAATCGACCCAGGCCGCGGCCACGCCACTCGGGCACAAAGGCCAGGTTGGGGATGTAGCCGATCCCGGCCGCCGTGTCCTGCCACGAGGTGATGTAGCCAACCACGTCGCCCTGGTCCGATTCGACCACCAGTATCCCGTCGACCTCGCGGGCCACGTCCGCATCGATGTGACGGGCTTTCCTCCATTGCCAGTCGTGACCGTTGATCGGACCAAAGGCCAACTCGGCCGCCTCGTCAATAGACACCCCACTGAATGCCTCGACGGTGATCCGCTTGATCACCTCCAGGTCGCTGGAATCGTAGGAGCGGAAGGTGGCTCCGATGTGTTCGGCAGCGGACATCTGTTGGTCTCTCGATCGAGTGAATGTCTCTCCCGGACGCCGTGCCCGGGCACTTCATCATAGACCTAGCGACGGTTGCTTGCACCGATGGCAGACCCGGCCGTATTCTCCGTGTCATGTTGAATGCCGAGGAATTTGCGAAAACGAAGTTTGACTTGCCCGAGGGCGGGCGATGGTCGGAACTGGTGGCTGGCGAGGTTCGGCAGTTCGAGGCACCCGACGACACCCACGGCACGATCGTGCTGAACCTCACCAAGGCCCTCGGAGAACACCTCCACTCGGGACATGACACCGCGGCGGTCGACGAACCCAGGCAGCGGGCGTACGCCTGCTACGAACTGGGGCTGATCACCTGCCGCGATCCCGACACGGTCCGGTGTCCACCGGTGTCGGTGTTCATCGGGGGTGAGGCGTTTGCGGAGATGGATCGCGAGGTGACCGAGTCGCGACCAGGGCTGGTGATCGAGTTGGCAACCAGCAACCAGCGGCGGGCTGAAATGGCCGAACGGGTGCTCGAATGGCACGCCTGGGGCGTGACCTGTGTCTGGGTGGTCAACTCGATCGACAAATCAGTGCACGTGGCTGAACCCGGCCAGGTGGTCGAGGTCCGGGCCACTGCCGAAACACTGGTGGGCCCCGCCGCACTGGCAGGACTGGAATTTCCGGTGCGAGACCTGTTCGTCGAACCGGACTGGTGGACCCGTTAGACCCACAACTCCACCCGGTCACGCAGGGATTCGGGCAGCCGCTTTTTGACCTCCCGACGAACCTGGCTGTCCTGGTAACGGGTGCT
Source organism: uncultured Planctomycetaceae bacterium (assembly GCA_964646205.1). Taxonomy (GTDB): domain Bacteria; phylum Planctomycetota; class Planctomycetia; order Planctomycetales; family Planctomycetaceae; genus UBA8437. The sequence goes on from CAZYAZ010000056.1 coordinate 16,942, forward strand.
GAAGTGAGCCAGGATGATCAACTCGTTCTCGAACCGCTCGGCCCGCTCGATGATGTCATCCAGGTGAGTGTGCCCGAACTTGTGGATCTTGTCCTTGCGGTGGTCGGGACGGAAGAACGTCATCTCGGTGATCAACACGCGTGACTGGAACACCGGGTCGTAGTTGTCCAGGCCGGCCGGCGCGGTGTCACCGCAGTAACAAACCAGTGGCATTCGCACCTCGCGCGTCACGTCCTCACCACCCAGTCGCCTCTTGCGAATCTCATCCTCGTCGACCCCCACCAGGTCCTCTTTCAACTTCCGCCGGCGATCCCAGACGAGGTACCCGACCGAGGGCACCGTATGCACGGTGTCGAACACCGTCACGACCCGCTCGCGAGACAATTCGAATTCGTCCCCGTCGGCAACCGGCACCAGGTTGCAGATCATCCGCCCACGATCGAGTTGCCGCCAGGCGTTGAGCATCTTCCACACCTGGTCGTGAATTTTTGCCGGCACGTAAATGGTCGGTGGCTCCATCTTCATCATTCGTCGCCGCGCGACGAAGACCGGCAGCGCGGCCATGTGGTCGAGGTGACCATGCGAGATGAAGAAGGTGTTGGTGCCCATGAACGACCAGGGGCTGCCACCCATGTCGAATCCCAGCTTCAATTCCGGAATTCGCCAGTAGGTCTGCACGGCCGCGCGCGAATAGCCCTCGATGGTCAGGCCACGGTGCACGTGCGAACGGAGGGGAAGATTGTCGATCATCTTTGTTGGTCAATCGAGCGAGACCGCTCGCCCTTCCGCAATACTCTCTGCCTCCGCGTAACACAGCGACAGAGCGTCCAGTGCCAGTTCGCTCGAAATCACCCGGGGAGATTCTCCGGCAGTCACCCCGTCGACAGCCGCCTGCAATTCGTCCGTGAACGCGCTGTACCACTCGCCGCCACCAGGCAATTCGGGTTCGCTCACCTCGCCGTCGTCCGTCACCAGGCTCAACGGGCGACTGGCCACCCACTCGCCGCCGTACGTCCCCGCCGAATACTCGATTGTCGCGTGTTCGAAATAGACCTCGAATCCATGTGCGAACGCGAGACCGGCGGCGGCAATACCACCGCTGACACAACTGACCGCCGGACCCGATGTCCCGTCGGCCGCCTCGTAGAGGTACTGGGAATGCACGTGGTTGACCAGCCCGTCCTGCAACAGGCCACGAGAAAGCACCCCGTTGGGAACCCCACACAACAGGCCGATGTAATGGTTGTCGTGGATGTGCAGGTCGACTCCCCAGCCACCCAGCTTGCGGAAATCCGACATGTCATCGGACCAGTCCGGCGGGGCAATCACGCGACGGAAATGAGCCGCCAGCAACTGCCCGTGTTCACCCGATTCGGCCAGGCTGCGGACATAGGAGAACTCGGGAAAAAACGGCAACACCTGTGCCACCATCAGCAGCCGGTCCGCCGCCGCCGCCGCGTCAACCATCCGCCGGGCCGCGTCCAGATCGACCGCAATCGGCTTCTCCACCAGCACGTGCTTTCCGGCCGCGAGTGCCTCGAGTGTCACCTGCTCGTGCTGGTCGGTCGGCAGGCAAATGTCCACCAGGTCGATGTCCGGATCCGACAACAGGTCGTGGTAATCCGAGTAGGCCGTGACATCCCCAAGGTCCATCAGGGTGCCCGGCGGACCAAAGTTGCCCTGGATCGATGTCCAATCTCCGGACCGCTTCTCGGCATTGCGAGTCGCAAAGGCGGTGATCTGCCCCCCGTTGATCCGGGGCCCCACAACACCACGCCGACCCGATTCATCCGCATCAGACATCCGCATCGCACCCTCGAAATGGGTCATTCCCATGAATCCCAGCCCGATGATCCCGATCCGTACCATGCTCACAATCTCCTGGTCACAACCGTGATTTCAGGGCGAACGGGTTGAGTCCGGTCGTGAGGCCCCAGGCCGTTTCCCTGTTCGACGATCGGCCCTAGTGCCGATGACAATCCAAGCATCCCGCCCCCCCCCGCCAACGTCAAGCCGTCACCAACGGCAACTCGACCCAAACCCCCAGGGGTCCACACACCCCTGGCTTCGCCAACGACTTTTTTTCGGCGACCACCAGCGGTTTGGGCTAGGCGCGGCGGATTCGCGTGTTATCTTTATGACAACACCATCGAATTGACGACACATTCTCGTCGACCGAAGGGTTGCTGGTTGTCGCCTCAAAGGGCGGCAAGACTGCTGCTGGAACAGGCAGTCCAGCCCGTGGTGCAAGGAGCTTCGATCTCAGAAGACGGACCGCGAGAAAAAAGGAGTGACGCGATGCTCGTGCTATCAAGGAAGCCAGGTGAACGGGTGCTGATCGGCGAAGACGTCTGCGTGACGATCGTCAGGATTGGCCCGAATTCTGTTCGGCTGGGGATTGAAGCTCCCCGTGACCTGAACATCATCCGCGAGGAACTCTGCCTCGAGATGCCCTCCGAGGTCATCGAAACGGTGCCGGCAGGCGAGACCGTCGAATTGACCAACGTCTGAGCAGGTCGTCATTCGGCAATCTCGTTGGGGGACCGGAATTCCGGCTTTCCCCCTCCCTGTTGTGACGCTCCGCCGACCGTCGTAGAATCTGGATTGAAATCCGGGAAGCAACTGCACCCGGCTGCCAGTCAGGTTCCGCGGAGACGGACACGATGCTCAACATCACCGGTCAGGGCACTGCTCACACCTGCGACGGGGTTTCACGTCGCGACTTCCTGCAGGTCGGAACCCTGGGTGCGGCGGGCGTTTCGCTGGCCGAACTCGAACGGGCACGAGCCGAAGGGAAGACCCGACCGGAGGCTGATCGCCGGTCGGTCATCATGATCTTCAATCTCGGTGCTCCCAGCCAGTTCGAGACTTTTGATCCCAAGCCCGAGGCACCTTCGGAAATCCGTGGTCCCTTCAAGCCGATCCCGGTGGCCGGCGGTGGATTTTCAATCAGCGAGATCCTGCCTCGCCACGCCGAGCACGGCGACAAGTTCTCGGTCGTCCGCAGTTGTTACCACACCGCCGCGGCGGTCCACGACACCGGTCACCAGATGATGCAGACCGGCCGCCTGTTCACCGGGGGTGTCAACACGCCCCACGCCGGATGCGTCGCCAGCTACCTGCAGGGTCGACGCACCGATCTGCCACCTCACGTGGTTCTTCCGGAACCGATGGGTTCCACCGGCGGAAACCTGCCACATGGCCAGGACGCGGGCTTCCTGGGCAAGGCCCACGACCCCTTCGTCCTGATGGCCGACCCCTCCAAGGAAAACTTCCGCGTCCCCGACCTGCTGCCACCCAAGTCGATCGGCGAAGCCCGGCTGGATCGGCGGAGACGTCTCCGCCAGATCGTCGACAGCACGGTCAAGGACTTCGAGGGCAGCGAAAACGCCAAGTTGCTCGACAGCAGTTTCCAGGCCGCCTTCCGGATCATCACCTCCGAGAAGGCTCGGGCCGCATTTGATCTCTCTCAGGAATCCAAGAAAACCCGTGACCGCTACGGGATGAACCGATTCGGCCAGTGCTGCCTGATGGCGCGGCGACTGGTCGAGGCCGGTGTCCGCTGCGTGACGGTCAACACGTTCCTGACCGTGTTCAACGAGATCACCTGGGACATCCACGGCACCAAGCCGTTCACCTCGATCGAGGGCATGCGAGACATCGTGGCCCCGATGTACGACCAGGCCTACTCCGCCTTGCTGGAAGACCTGACCCAGCGGGGCCTGCTCGAAGACACGCTCGTCTGCAACCTCTCGGAATTCGGACGCACACCCCGGGTCAACCCCGCCGGCGGCCGGGACCACTGGCCACAGTGCTGGAGCGTCTACTTCGCCGGCGGCGGTGTCCAGGGTGGTCGAGTGATTGGCAAGAGTGATCCGATTGGCGCGTACCCGGCCGAACACCCCGTGGCACCCAACAACGCCGTGGCAACGATCTTCAAGAGCCTCGGCTTCGACCTCGAAGAAGAACTCCCCGGCCCCTCCGGACGGCCCTTCCCGCTGGTGGACCAGGGAACCGAGGCGATCAACGAGTTGTTCTAGCCTCCAGTGACACCGTCACCATGATGCACACTCCCCTGCGACTCCCGAGAATCCTCGGTCCACTGCTGCTGTTGACCGCCGTGCTGCTCTCGTCCGGAGCCCATGCCGACGACAAGCCGCCGGTCGACAAGTTGGTCGTGCTGCCCGGTGATTTCACCCTGGACGGGTCCAGGTCGTTTCAACGACTGTTGCCCGGGCTGGTCACCGACGGCCATTTCGCCGGCACCCCGTCGGGCAAGCTCCAGTGGTCCTCGTCGAACCCCGCGGTCGTCACGATTGGCGACGGGACGGCCCGGCCGACCGGTGATGGCCAGGCCACGATCACCGTCCGCAGCGAAAAACTGGCGGCAACCGCCCGGGTCACCGTCGTCAACTTCGGCCGACCGGTGGTGTGGGATTTCCGGATCCATGTCCAGTCGGTCCTGACCAAATCGGGTTGCAACTCGGGCGCATGCCACGGCGCCCTGGCCGGCAAGAACGGCTTCAAGCTCTCGCTGCGAGGCTACGACGCGGTCGCCGACGTCCGCACCATCACCCGCCAGAACCGCGGCCGCCGCGTGATTCCCAACGATCCTGGTCGCAGCCTGCTGTTGACCAAGCCCACCGGTGCCGTGCCTCACAAGGGCGGCGTCCGGTTCGAGGAGGGATCGCCGGAGTACCGCGTGGTGTCGGAATGGATTGCCGCGGGTCACCCGCCCCCGAAAGACGACGGGCCACGAATCAAGCGTCTGGAAATTTTGCCGGCCAATGCCGTGCTCAAGCCGGGCACCAACCAGCAACTCGTCGTGCGGGCCCACTTCACCGACGGTCATGCCGAGGACGTCACCCGCTGGGCAAAGTTCACTTCCAACAACACCACGGTGGCCGACGTCGACGATGTCGGCAACGTTTCGGTGACCGGTCACGGAGAAACCGCGGTCGTCGCCTGGTATCTCAGCCGAAACGTCGTGGCGGCACTCAGCGTTCCCTACGGCAACGACGTCGCCAACGGGGTCTTTGACAAGTCCCCTCGCAACAACTTCATCGACGGCCTGGTCCTGGACAAGCTCAAGGGACTCCGACTGCCACCCTCGCCACGGACCGGCGACGCCGAGTTCCTCCGCCGGGCCACCCTCGACACGCTCGGCGTGCTGCCCACGCCCGTTGAAGCCCGGGCTTTCCTCAACGACACGGCGCCCGACCGGCGAGCCCGCCTGGTCGAGAAGTTGCTGGCACGCCCCGAGTACATCGACTACTGGACCCACAAATGGTCCGACCTGCTGCTGGTCACCAGTTCCAAGCTCAAACCTCCGTCGATGAAATCGTACTCGAAGTGGATCCGTGACCACGTGGCCGCGAACACGCCCTGGGACGAATTCGCCCGCGACCTGGTCACCGCCCGCGGAACCACTCACACCAACGGCGCCGCCAACTTCTTCGTGCTTCACCGCGATCCCGCCGACATGGCCGAGACCGTCTCGATGGCGTTCCTGGGAATGTCGATCCAGTGTGCAAAGTGCCACGACCACCCTCTGGAGAAGTGGACCAACGACGAGTTCTACGGCATGGCCAACCTCTTCTCACGGGTCCGGTTCAAGATCGCTCCAGAGGGAGGAGATGGCAACCAGTCGATCTTCACGACCACCTCCGGGGAACTGATCCAGCCACGGACTGGCAAGCCACAGTTGCCCAGGCCGCTGGACGGCAAGACCATCGGTTTCGAAGAACCGGGCGACCGCCGAGACCACCTCGCCAACTGGCTGGTGGCACCCGGGAACCCGTACTTCACCCGCGCCATCGTCAACCGCATCTGGGCCAACTTCCTGGGCACTGGCATCGTCGAAAAAGTTGATGATCTCAGGCTGACCAACCCGCCCAGCAACGAACAACTGCTGGCCCGGCTCAGCGGATTTCTCGTCGAAAATCGCTACGACCTCAAGTCGCTGATCCGCCTGATCATGAACTCGCAAACCTACCAGAGATCCTCCCGGGTCACGGCCGGGAACCGGGCGGACCTGAGATTTTATGCCCGGTACTACCCGCGTCGGCTGAAAGCCGAGGTGCTGCTGGACGCGATCTCCTCGGCCACCGGCCAGCCGACATCCTTCAAGGGGTACCCGGCGGGCACCCGGTCGCTGCAGTTGCCCGACAGCAACATCGCCTCGCGATTCCTGAGCACCTTCGGGCGGCCCGACCGGGTGATCACCTGCGAGTGCGAGCGGTCCGACGAGCCAAGCATGGTCCAGGTGCTGCACATCCTCAACGGCGACACGCTCAACAACAAGCTCCAGTCCAAGACCAACCGCATCGGCAAATGGCTCGCCGCCGGCCTGCCCGACTACCGGATCGTCGAATCCATCTACCTGGCGTCACTGTCGAGATTCCCGACGAATCGCGAGATGTCCGAGACCCTGAAGATTTTCGCCGAGACGCCCGCTGATCAAAAACGGGCGTTGATCGAAGACGTGTTCTGGAGCGTGATCAGTTCCAGAGAATTCCTGTTCAACCACTAGATCCCCAGCCGGTCTATCCGGTCGAGGCTCCACGATGACTCGCACGTTTCACACATCCCTGGCCGTCGTCTCGCTGGTCGCCATCGTACTGACCGCCCGGACTCCCGCGGCCCACTCGGCTGACCCCGCCACCGGTGCCCAGGCGATTCTCAAGAAGTACTGCGTCGGCTGTCACAACGCGAAGGACGCCGAGGGTGGCCTGGTCCTCTCGAACCATGCCGCGGTGATCAAGGGTGGCGAGAACGGTCCGTCGGTGGTGGCAGGCAAGGTCGACGCCAGCCTGTTGATCAAGCTGGTGGAGCATCGGGCCAAGCCGTTCATGCCGCCCAAGGACAACCGCCGCCCACGGCCCTCGGAAATCTCGGTCCTGAAGGCATGGATCGCCGCGGGAGCCAAGCCGTTCCCATCTCCCACGGGTCCCCCGTCCCTGACGGTGCCCCGCGTGCCGACCCGGGGCCCGATCCGCCAGCCGGTCAACGCCGTGGTCGTGGCCCCCGACGGGAGTTGGTACGCCGCCGCGAGAACCGGTCGAGTCGACCTGGTCGTCCTGCCCGTCACCCCCAAGTCCAAACCGCTGGCCACCCTGTCGGGGCTGCCCGGCCAGGTCAGTGACCTGGCGATCTCTCCCGATGGCCGACGCCTGGTGACAGCCGCCGGCGAACCGGGTCTCTACGGTGAAGCACGGATCTACGACATCGCCGACGACGTCCGCAAGGCCGGTGCGGGCCAGGTGGCCAAGCTCGCCCACACCGTCCGTGGCCACTCCGACAGCCTCAACACCGTGGCCCTCTCGGCCGACGGCAGCCTGCTGGCCACGGGTTCCTATGACCGCACGATCATTGTCTGGAATACCGCCACCGGAAAACGACACGTGGAGATGGCCGGGCACAATGGACCGGTTTTCGACGTGGCCTTCGATCCCCGGAACCGGTTTCTCGCATCCGCCAGTGGTGATCGCACCGTCAAGCTCTGGAATCTCAAGACCGGCAAACGGCTCGACACGTTCATCGAACCCACCAAGGGACAGAACACCGTGGCAGTCTCGCCCGACGGCCGCTTCGTCGTCTCCGGGGGTATCGACAACCGCATCCGGGCCTGGGAAATCACCAGGGACGGCCGCGAGGGAACCAACCCGATCCGCTACTCGCGATTCGCGCACCAGGCACCACTGCTGGACCTGGTCTTCTCGGCCGACGGTCACCGACTGGCCAGCGCCAGCGAGGACCTGTCTATCAAGACCTGGAGGACCAGGAATTTTGGACAGGATCTCCATTTTCCCGACCAGCCCGACTGGCCCGCCACGATCGCCATGACAGGTGACGGCAACAGCCTGCTGGTCGGCCGGCTCGATGGAACTGTCTCGGTCCTGTCGCTGGTCAAAAAAGACAGTGGGACCACCAGGCCGACACCACTCACCGGGGTCCCCGTACCTCGACCCCGGGACGGACAACCCGTCGCCAAGTTGCCCCAGGTGGCCGAGACCGAACCCAACAACAAGCCGGCCCAGGCCACCGCGGTGACAGCACCTGGCACGGCCACGGGCGTGCTGACCGGTGAAGCCGACGCCGATCTCTTTCGCTTCTCGAGCAAGAAGCACGACAACTGGGTGATTGAAACCCGGGCCCGACGCGACAAGTCGCCGGCCGACACCCAAATCGAGGTGCTCTCGGCCGACGGTCGTCCGGTGATCAGGCTATTGCTAAGGGCCGTCCGCGACTCGGCCATCACCTTCCGCCCAATCGACTCGCGCAGCAACCAGGCCCGGCTGGAGAACTGGGAAGAAATGGGGCTCAACCAGTTTCTCTACATGAGTGGCGAGGTGGTCAAGAATTTTCGGATGCCCCGGGGTCCCGACTCGGGGATGGAGTTCTACACCATCAACGGCCAACGCCGCTGCTTTTTCGACACCAGCGCCACCGCTCACGCACTCGAGAGCAAGGCCTACATCGTCGAACCGCACCGGCCCGGCAGCCAACTGCCCGACAACGGACTCCCGGTGTTCCCACTGTACTTCGCCAACGATGACGACGGTCGTCGGAAAATCGGCAGCGACTCGCGGGTCCTCTTCACCGCGCCTGACGATGGCGACTACCTGGTCAGGGTGACCGACGTGCGGGGATTCGGCGGCGATGACTACAAGTACAAGCTGACCATCCGACAGCCGCAACCTGGGTTCAAGGCGTCCATCGGCGGTCGCGACTCAACGATCCCGGTTGGAAGTGGACAGAGATTCACGGTCAACGTCGACCGGATCGACGGGTACACCGGCCCCGTCACGGTGGTGATCAAGAACCTGCCCGGGGGATTTTCGGCCACCTCACCGGTGGTGGTCGAGGCTGGCCATCTCTCGGCCAAGGGTGTCCTCAACGTCTCCGACGGAACCAAGGCACCAGCCAAGGAAACCTGGGAAAAAGTGCAGGTCGTGGCCACCGCCCAGATCCTGGGCAAGATGGTCGAAATGCCCATCGGCAACCTCGGAACGCTGAAGATCGGCAAGGCTCCCAAGGCGGTTGTCTCGCTGCTACTGGACACCAGGGAACCGCCGGAGGGGCAAGACCCGGTGTTGAGAATCGCTCCCGGAGAAACCATCACGGCCATGCTGCGAGTGAAACGCAACGGTTATGACGGTGACCTGACAATCGACGTCGAGAACCTGCCCCACGGCGTCATCGTCGACAACATCGGTCTCTCGGGAGTCCTGGTGCGGGCCAAAGAAACCGAGCGACAAATCTTCATCTCCGCCGCGGACTGGGTTCCGGAAACCGAACGGCTGATACACGCCGTGTCGCGGCAAGAGGGAAAACAGGCGTCACGACCGATTCGCTTCGCCGTGAAAAAAAGGCAACAAGCCGCCCGATCGGCCGAGAGCAAGTGATGCGACGGCGGCTGATTTATCACGGACGGGTCCAGGGCGTCGGGTTTCGTTACACCACCCGTTCGATCGCCCGCCGCCACCCCGTGTCGGGGTGGGTCAAGAACCTGCCAGGGGGAACTGTCGAGTTGCTGGTCGAGGCCGAGGCAGCCGAAATGGCCGGATTCCTGGACGAGATCGCTCAACGGTTCAACGGCCACATCACCTCGATCGACGACCTTTCGCCCGACGATGAACCAATCTCGGGCTTCTCGATTCGCTACTGACGGCTCCGGCGTTGCAACCGTTGATCGGTTGTGCCGATCATACCGATCACACCGGGACGATCCGTCTCGCCTGTTTCCGGCGGCCGGGAACCGGCTGCGATCGTCTTTCCCTTGGCCAATGCGAGACCTAGAGTACTCTGAAGGCCGATTCGAGTTGTTCCGACAGGACCAACGATTCCGGCCATCGATTCGTACGAAGAAAACAGTTCAGTCACACCCGATCGGGCAACCGACGAGAACTCCACGATGGGCAACATTCTCGCATTCATGTCACTGCTGGCCCAGGACGCGGCTCCTGTTGCGCTACCCCCACAGGCCATGATGGCCACCAGTTACGAGTGGGGCCTGGTCCTGGGCGTGGCAATCCTGTTGCTGGCGGCGTTGCTGGGAGTCAGTTACTTCACGCGAACAGGAATCATTGCCCGCTCGACGACGATGGAAGCCACCCGTCAGCCATTGTTCATCCTGCTGATGTCGCTGGCGATCCTGCTGATGCTGATCCTGGCCTTCCTGCCTTACCTGACATTCGGCGAAGACATCAAGATGTTCAAGGATGGTGGTCTCGCCACCATCCTGATCTCGGGAATCCTGCTGGCGGTCTGGACCGCGAGCACAAGCATTTCCCAGGAGATCGAGGGACGCACGGCGATGACCTTGCTGTCCAAGCCGATCAACCGTCGACAGTTCATTGTCGGCAAGTACCTGGGCATCCTGCAGGCGGTGCTGCTTCTGATTCTGCCATTGGTGGTGGCCTTCTGTGCCTTGATCTACTTCAAGGTGGGTTACGACGCCCGCGAACAATCAAAAGAGATTCCCGAGTTCTTCGACCTCGAGAACATGCGACCGAACATGGACCGGCTGCTGCCGGTGCTGCAGGCCATTCCGCCGATGTTCCTGGTCCTGTGCGAGATCGCGGTGCTGGCGGCTGTCAGCGTGGCGATTTCCACCCGCGCACCGATGGTGGTGAACATGACGAGCAGTTTCGCGATTTTCGTCATCGCCCACATCGCCCCGGTACTGGTCCAGCAGGAATCCGGTGGACTCGAGCCTGTCCGCTTCGTGGCCAACCTGATCGCAATAGCGCTGCCAGGCCTCGAATTCTTCAACACTCAAACCGCGGTCTCAACCGACACGATCGTGGAACCGATCTACCTGGGGACCGCCGTCCTGTACTGTGCATGCTATTCGACAATGGCAATCCTGCTGGCGTTCATCCTGTTCGAGGATCGCGACCTGGCCTAGGACGTTGGTCTAGGAACTGGTCGATTCGCCCGGGTAGTATGAAGACGGAAGTTCTGGAGCGGGCCTGGGCGGGGAAAGAGAGACACCCGTGTCTGTTCGATCTCAAGACGCATTTCAACGAGTGGTCTCGCGGCGCGACCTGGTAAAAGGTCCGGCGTTCGTCTGCCACCTGTTGTGGGCCGCATCCGTGTTGCTGGCAGCCGCAACACTATTGCACATCGCGGCGCTGCTGGATGCCGGGTTTGGTACCGGCGGTGCCACCACGGATTCGTCGCCTGTTCGACGGCTCATCATATTTCTCGGCGGTCGTGGTACGGATTCCGGGAACCTCCGCAGTATCCTGCTGCTGGTCTCGGCGACGGTGTTGTGGATTCTGCATCGGTTCAGCGGTCACCTGGCGGAGAACTCGGCCCACGAGGTCGCACGGCGAATTGGTGACCGGGTGCGCCGAGCCTTGTTCCGGCAACACTTGAGAATCGGCCCGGGTGACGTCGATGGACGCACCACCGCATCGGTCTATCAGCGGACCACCGGCGACATCGAGACATTGGCCGCAGCAACGATCGACACGCTGTCCCGAATCAGCCGCGACACGATGATGGCGGTGGCCTGCCTGGCACTGGCCTGCCTTGTCGATCCCCTGCTGGCGCTGCAGTGCCTGCTTTTGCCGGCGGCGGTGCTGGCGTGGCTGGTTGTCCGCGACCGGGCGGCACGACAACGCCACCTGGCGGCGAGCCACAGCGATGGTGAACTGGCAAATCTCAAGATCGCCGAATCACTGGCCAATGTTCAACTGGCCAGCGGTTACGGAGTCGAAGACCTGGCCCGCGATCGTTTTGATACCGACCAGGTTCGGAGCGGCCAACAGGCTGCCCGTCACGACCGACGACACGCGTGGGGACGTGCGATCCGGCAGGGACTAACGGCCATCGCCGCGTCGGTGATCCTGTTCCTGATCGGACGTCGTGTCCTGCTGGCCCCCCCGCTGGACTCCCTGGATCTCGCCTCGGCCTTCGTGCTGCTGGCGAGTATCGCCGGACTTCTTCATGCCCTGGACCGGCGTGCCCAACTGCCGGGGATCGCCGAGCAGGCCGGCCATTCCGCCGAGCGAATCCACAAGTACCTCGATCGAGTGCCCCCGGTCTCGCAGGCAGTCGGCGCCCGGTTCCTGCAGCCCCTGGCCGACGAGATCTGCTTCGACTCGGTGTCATGGACCCCCGGCGACAACGTCCCGGCGTTGAGAGAACTCGACCTGGAAATCCCCGCCGGAGAAACCACGGCACTGCTGTCGATCGATCCACGAGAAGCCCGTGCGGTGGCCTGGCTGTTGACCCGGTTCATCGACCCTCACGGGGGCCGGGTCCTGATCGACGGACAGGACATCGCCACCGGTACGATCGAGTCCTTGCGGGCCGAGGTGCTGATGGTGGCCGGTGATGGCAACTGTTTCTCGGGCAGCGTGCTCGAAAATATCTGCTGTGGCCGCTCCGAGGGAGGCCTGAACCGGGCGACCGAGGCGGCCAAGGCGGTGCACGCTCATCACTTCATCAGCAAGTTGCCCCGGGGCTACGAAACGCAACTGGGCCAGGACGGAACCAACCTGGATGCCGGGCAACGGTATCGTATCGGGCTCGCCCGGGCACTGGCCCGTGATCCTGCCTTGATGATCATCGAGGAGCCCGACACCCCGCTGGATTCGGACACCAAGTCGCTACTGGGTGACACCTACGACCGGATCATCGCCGGTCGCACCGTCGTGTTTCTGCCCACGCGGCTCTCGACAGTCCGCCGGGCCGACCACGTGGTCCTGGTGCACGATGGCCAGGTTGCCGAGACCGGACGACACGAGGACCTGGTGCGGACCAGCGACCTCTACCGGCATTGGGAATACACCCGCTTCAACGCATTCGGCCCCCTGCCCATTGCAGCCGAAAGCTAGTTCAGCACGTTTCTTGACTGCACTCTCCCCTCGCCGCTGGGCCACTGTTAGAATCGGGCTGCACAGACCCGTTTCCTTTGACCCAAAATCACCGTGAGTCACCCAGAGGCGATCAACTGGAGTCCGCGGACCCGCCGGTCCGACTCGCTCGAGGTCTACCTGCTCGGTCGAGTCGATTTCGAGTCCGCGGTCCAACTGCAACTCCGCTGGGCCGAGGAGATCTCGGGACGGACCGACCGACTGGGTGCGCTGTTCCTGTGCGAACATCCCCCGGTGGTGACGATTGGCCGCGAGGGGAACCGGACACAGTTGTTGGCCGACGAACGGGAACTCCGCTCGCGGTTGATGGAACTGCATTGGCTGAACCGGGGCGGCGGTGCCCTGGTGCATGCCCCCGGACAATTGGCCGCCTACCCCGTCGTTCCACTCGATCGACTCGGACTCGGGCTGGCCGATTATCGCAGGGCGCTGGAACAGGCGATGATCGAGACGTGCATCGAGTTGAAGATTGATGCAACACGCGACCCCCGTTCTCCGGGCGTCTTCTGCCGTACCGGGCAACTGGGCTGGATCGCCTCGGGAGTCCGCAACTGGATCACTCACCAGGGCCTGTTCCTCAACGTCGCACCCGCAATGCACCTGCTGAGACTGGTGGACAGGGACCCCGACCTTCCTCCGGCGACGTCGTTGTCGGCCGCGAGAACCCGGCCGGTGTCGATGCACGCGACGCGAGAACATCTCGTGAGACACCTCGTGTCCCAACTCGGTTACGAGGACTGGCACCTCTACACCGGCCATCCGCTGCTGACCCGCACCAGGAAGAAGGTCCATGTCCCCGCCTGAACTTCTGCCGGTCGTCGAACCTCCCAGGCGGCGACTGCCGCGATGGCTGAAAAGACCGATGCCCGAACCGGGCATGTTGCTGACCGAGGGCATCCTGACGGACCTCCGGCTGCAAACCGTCTGCGAGAGTGCTCGCTGTCCCAACCGGACCGAGTGCTGGAGCCAGCAGACGGCGACGTTCATGATCCTGGGCAACGTCTGCACCCGGCCGTGCGGTTTCTGCAGCGTGCCGAAAGGAAAGACCGAGTTGGTCGAGCTGGACGAACCGGAACGGGTGGCCGAAGCGGCCGAACGGCTGGGGCTCTCGCACGTTGTCATCACCTCCGTCACCCGTGACGACCTGTCCGATGGCGGAGCCGATCACTTCTACAACTGCGTCCTGGCGGTTCGAGAACGCACCGGGGCCGCCGTCGAAGTGCTGACCCCCGACTTCATGGGCAACACCGACGCCATCGACCGGGTGCTGGAGTCCAGCCCCGACGTGTTCAACCACAACACCGAGACGGTCCCCAGGCTCTACCACCGTGTCCGCCGCAATGCGAATTACCAGAGAACGCTCGATCTGCTCGCACGCGTCAAGACCCGACGACCCGAGATCCCGACCAAGAGCGGCCTGATGCTCGGACTGGGCGAGACAATCCAGGAGGTGCTCGAGGTGTGTGCCGACCTGCGGTCGGTCGGATGCGAGATGATCACGATCGGGCAGTACCTGCAACCATCCGCCGAACACCTGCCTGTCGAGCGATTCGTGCCGCCCGAGGAATTTGACGAGATCGGGCAACTGGTGCGTCAACTCGGGTTCGGCATGGTCGCCAGTGGACCGTTCGTGCGGTCGAGCTACCATGCGGGCGAGATGGTCAACGAGATGGCCGCTGGATTGTCACACGAACCGGTCGGCGAGAGCGACTGATGAACTCCCCAATCAGGTTACCGGAAGTCGGCGCCGGTGCCGCCCCGCTGTCGGTCAGCTGCTGGCTGGCTGACACCGGAGATTTTCTCGATCGCGGGGATCCCGTGGTGGAACTGGTCACCTTCGGCTCGACATTCGATGTGCCGGCACCGGTCACCGGTCGGCTCTGTCGAATCGACAAGCCACTGGACACCACCGTGGGAGTGGGCGACATCCTGGGCTGGATCGAACCGGAGTCCCAGGCATGAGCGTGGAACAGGCATCGGCGTGGTCGCAACTGCGAGGACACCAGGGCCAACGTGAACACTTCCAGGCCGTCCTGGCTGCCGGTCGACTCGGACACGCCTACCTGCTGGTCGGTCCCGAGGGAATCGGCAAGCGACGGTTTGCCCACTGCCTGGCAGCCTGCCTGCTGTGCCCCAACACCGATCCCGAGCTCCTGGAAGCCTGCAACATCTGCCCCTCGTGCAAGCAGATCGCTGCCGGGTCCCACCCCGACCTGCTCGAGGTGGGGCTGCCCGAGGGAAAAAACGTGGTGCCGATCAGCCTGCTGGTCGGCGACCGTGACTCGCGCGGCCGCGCCGGATTGTGTTACCAGTTGTCGCTGTCGCCAATGGAAAGCACTCGCCGTGTCGCGATTCTCGACTCCGCCGACCATCTCGAACGCGACGGCTACAGTGCACTGCTCAAGACACTCGAAGAACCTCCACCCCACTCGGTGATGATCCTCATCGCCGGTTCCGAGGCCGACATCCGCGACACGATCCGCTCGAGATGCCAGCTGGTGAGATTTTCAACTCTGCAGACCTCCGACGTGGCCGACCTGCTGGTCGAAACGGAGGCGACCGGAGACCGGGCCGCGGCCGAAGAGGCCGCCGAGCTGGCCGATGGCAGCATGGTCACCGCCATGCTGATGCTCAATCCCGAGATGAGAACGCTCCGCGAGGCGCTCTTTCGTCACCTGGCCCGCCTGCCACTGGATCCGTTGCCGATGACCGAGGAGGTCGTCGCTGCCTGGGAAACGCTCAGCAAGGACTCGCACAGCAAGCGAATCAACGCCACGTGGGTGGCTCGCTTTGCGATCGAGTTCTACCAGTCGGTACTGAGGATCCTGGCCGGGGCCGACCAGTCCTCGGCCGTCCCCGAGGTGTCAGCGCTGTGCAAGAACCTGGCCGTCGGTGACCTCGAGACGATCGACCGAATCGCCTCGATGCTGGACCGCTGCTTTGCTGCCGAACGCGATCCGATGGCCAACGTGATGCTGCCACTGGCGCTGGAGGCCTTCATCGACGATCTCGCAAAGACTTCGCGAATTGGCACCTCCTGAACCAACGCGGGTATACTATCGGCACCTGCCCCGACGTCGAAATTCGTGTCATGAGCAACCGCTACATCGTCCGTTTCGGTACCAACCGCACCGTTGCGGAATTCACCGTACACGACGGCAAGGACCACCAGCGATCCACCCAGGTCGTGGTCAAGAGTGACCGGGGTATCGAGTGGGGGGAGGTCCTGGGCGAATCCTCGGACCGGGCTCGCAAGGTCATGGGGCACCGCGAGTCGCGCGGACGCATCCTCAGGAAAGCCTCCGACGACGATTTTCGTCATCTCGACGACGTGCGACGGCGCGAACGGGTCGAGTTTGTCGGATGCAAGGACCTGATCCAGGAAAAACGGCTGCAGATGCAGTTGGTCGATGTCGAGCACCTCTTCGGCGGCGAACGCATCATCTTTTATTACCTGGCCGAGAACCGGGTCGATTTCCGCGAACTGGTCAAGTCGCTGGCCCAGAGATACAAGACGCGGATCGAGATGCGACAAATCGGCGTCCGCGACGAGGCCAAGCTGCTGGCCGATTACGGCGATTGCGGCAAGCCGGTCTGCTGCAACACCCACCTGAAAACGATGCCGCCGGTGTCGATGAAGATGGCCAAGTTGCAGAAAGCCACCCTCGACCCCAACAAGATCTCCGGCCGATGTGGCCGCCTGAAATGCTGCCTGAGATACGAGTACGACACGTACGAGGAATACCGCCGCGAGTTGCCGCGGGTCGGATCGACCGTGGTCACGCGGGAGGGACAGGGCCGGGTGGTCGCCCAGGAACTCCTTGCCAAGAAAGTGGTCGTGGCATTCGAAGACAGGCGAACCGCTATCGTCGACCTCAACGAGATCGTCACCGTCATCTCCAACAGCAATGGTGGAGGAAAAGGGAAGAGCCAGGCAAAGAGCGACTCTTCGAAACAGACCGCTGACAAGCCCAACGCACAACCGGAACAGCAGAATGCCGGGCCAGCGGTCGAGGCGACCGCACAGCCGGAGGACGACACGCCGACTGACGTCGAGTCCCCAGGTGTCGAGCCGGAAAAGAACTCCGATCCAGGCCCGTCGCTCGAATCGGAATCTCAACAGGGAGAAGACAACGACGGTTCGGAATCGGCCGAACAGTCGTCCCAGGAAAACTGATACTACAGGCAGGTCGTCCGGGCGTGTATAATCGGTTCCAGTCGGCAGACACAGTTCCCGTCGTCGTTTGGAGAAAGCCAGGAGAGATCCAGGAAACGGATTCCTCGCGATGTCTGTGGGTTTTTGAATGACTCGATCGCTACGTAACATTTCGCTGCGTCCGATGTTTCATCCGGATGCATACGAATTCCTGAAAATGGCGTTGCGCTTCACGGTGCACAACGCGCCGCGAATGAACAGCGATGAACCCGCGGAACAATCTCCCCCCGAACCGGGTGTGCCCGACGAGTCACAGCACGTGTCCGGGCAGGAGTTGCTCGAGGGGATCCGCCGGTACGCACTCGGCCAGTTCGGCCTGATGACAACCTGGGTGTTCCAGCACTGGGGCATCGACACCACCGAGGACTGGGGCCGGATGGTCTTCGAGCTGATCGACCGCGGTGAAATGTACAAGACCGAGCACGACCAGCTCAGCGATTTCACCGACGTCTATTCGTTCGACCGCGCGTTTGATCTCGATTACGAGATCGACACCTCTCCGGCGTTCTCACACCAGGCCCCCTGATGCCGGCTCTGACTTCCCGACGCGCCGTGTTGACAGTGTTTGGCGTGGCCGCGACGTGGTGGATCACCCTCGGCGTGATGGCCGCGTTGACATCCAATCCCCCCGTGCTGAATGTCGCTCAGGTTCTCGAGGCCCGGCTGATCGTCGAGGCCCGAGCCACCGACACCGATGGCTCGATCGAGATCATCCATGTTTTCACCGCCGATAAGCTCGACCAACCGTCCGGAACCATCACGGTCGTCAACCTCAAGGACGTGATCACAACGCTGCAATCCAACGACAGTTGCCTGGTCCCGCTGTCCCCCGACGGCAAGGGAGCCTGGGAGATTCCCGGTTGGCAGTTCGTCGACAAGGGACGAACAACGTCGATCCCGGTTGTCTACCCGGCCAACGACGCGACCCGCAATCGCCTGAAGCAGATTCTCGAACGAGCCAAGCGTCAGATCCTCGATCGACCCATCGGGATCGAACGCCACTTCGTGCAATTGTCGGCCCGGTGATCCGGTGACGCGTATTCGTTCCGTCCAGGCCGATTGCTTCCGCATCCCGCTGCCAACTGCGGTCAGCGATTCGACCCACGGAACGATGGAAGCTTTCCAGCTGATCACCGTTCGCATCGTCGACACCGATGGCGCCACGGGGGTCGGCTACACCTTCACCGTGGGACATGGCGGGACGGCCGTGCTGGCCCTCTTGCGAGACGATCTGGCCGACTGGCTGGTGGACCAACCCTCCGACGAAATCGACAGCCTGTGGCAGAAGATGTGGTGGCGGCTGCACTGGGTCGGACGGGGTGGGGTGGCCAGCTTCGCCATGGCGGCCGTCGACATCGCCCTGTGGGATCTGCAGGCCCGCCGGGCCCGACAACCGTTATGGCAGCACCTGCGAGAAACCATCGGGTGGCTCAACCCCGTTGACCACCCACCGGTCGTCACGCCTTATTCGGGTGGTATCGATCTCGACGACCCGATCGAGCTGTTGCTCGAACGGACCCGCGGTCGACTCGAATCGGGTTTTCGGGCGATCAAGATGAAGGTCGGTCGTCCCGACCTGGCCGAGGATGTCCAACGAGTGACGGCAATGCGGGAATTGCTAGGCCCCGAGATCCCACTGATGGTCGACGCCAACATGCGATGGTCGGTCGACGAGGCAATCGATGCGGCCCGGGCACTCGATGGGCTGGGACTTGTCTGGCTGGAAGAGCCAACGGCCCCCGAGGACTGGGACGGACACGCCCGAATCGCCCAGCAGGGTGGCCTGCCGATCGCCGCCGGCGAGAACCTGCACTCGGTAGCCGAGTTCAGGGAATTGATCACCCGCGGAGGTGTCTCCTATCCCGAGCCGGACGTGGCAACCGTCGGCGGCATCACCCCGTGGCTGGAGGTCGCGAGGTTGTCGGCCGAACACGGCCTGCCCACCACCACGCACGGCGTCCACGACCTGCACGTGCAGTTGCTGGCGGCCATCGACCACGCCAGTTTTCTCGAGGTCCACGGCTTCGGCCTCGAACGCTTCATCGCCCACCCGCTGGCAATTTCAGACGGCCAGGCCCTTGTTCCCGATCGACCCGGACACGGTGTCGAACTCGACTGGGACCGGCTGGCCACGCACGCAATCGGATCCAGATAGCGACAGAAAACAGTCGCC
>CAZYAZ010000057.1:0-5757 GCA_964646205.1 uncultured Planctomycetaceae bacterium
ACCCCGCCCAGTTTCAACGCGGTGCCCAATTTCCGGGCCACCACCAAGTGGGCCGACCAGTTGCTGACGGCCGATTCACTGCCGCAAAGAATGCGGCGAGCATTCACCGCGCTGAGAACAGGCCGGCCAGGACCGGTGATGCTCGAGATCCCCACCGACGTGGCCGTCGAGGAACTCTCCGGAGAACTCGACTACTCCCCCGTCTCCGCGGCCCGGACGGGTGTCGATCCCGATGCGGTTCGTGACGCGGCAAAACTTCTGTTGGCCGCAGAACGGCCGATGATCTGGGCCGGACAGGGCGTGCTCTATGCCGAGGCGACCGAGGCCATGACGGCGGTGGCCGAGTTCCTGGGCGCCCCCGTGATGACCACCCTGCTGGGCAAGAGTGCCTTCGACGAGACGCACCCCCTGGCGCTGGGTGCCGGGTCACACAGTTGCACCGACATGTCGCTGGATTACCTGGACCGCTGCGACGCCATACTCGCCCTGGGCAGCAGCCTCACCCGTAGCGTCTTCGCACCCGACATCCCCGCCGGCAAGCGGATTGTCCACAACACCAACGATCCCCGTGATCTCAACAAACACTACATCGCCGATGTCCCACTGCTGGGTGACACACAACTGGCCGCCGTCGCCTTGCTCGAGGAACTCAAGAGCCAGTTGGGCAACCAGGACGGTCGGCCGGAACGGGCCCAGGTCGAAGCCCATGTCGCGGAAACCACCGCCGCGTGGGACGCCCGCTGGGCTGCAAAACTGGGCACCGACGACACCCCGCTGAACCCGTATCGCGTGATCGCCGATTTCATGGCCGTGACCGATCCGGCCCAGACAATCGTCACCCACGACTCGGGCAACCCCCGCGACCAGTTGATGCCGATCTACAAGTCGACCACCCCGCGAGGCTACCTGGGCTGGGGACACTCGACCCAGTTGGGATTCGGCCTGGGCGCAATCATGGGCGCCAAGGTGGCCGCTCCCGAGAAACTCTGCGTCAACTTCATGGGCGACGCGGCAATCGGGATGGTCGGGATGGACATCGAGACAGCTGTCCGTGAAGAGATTCCGATTCTCTCGGTCGTGTTGAAGAACTCGGCGATGGGCAACTACGAGAAGCACATCCCGATCTCGGTCGAGAAGTACGGCACGAAGTACCTGACCGGCGAGTACGCCGACCTGGCACGATCGCTGGGAGCCCACGGTGAACGCGTCGAACAACCCGGCGATATTCGCGCCGCCTACGAACGGGCGATCACAGCCACCCGGGAGGGACAACCCGCCCTGCTCGAGTTCATCACCTGTGAAGAACCCGACATGGCCATCCCGGCCCGGGCCTGACCGGCGGACAGGACAGCGGCCTAGGCCAACAACTCGTCGACCACCCGCGCGCCGGTCACCTCCGGATCGGTCAGCCGCTCCGGGCGGCCACTGTGACGATACGTCAGGCGGCGGTGATCCAACCCCAGTTGGTGCAGTACCGTCGCGTGCAGGTCCGCCACGCTGACCCGATCCTCAACCGCCGCGTAGCCGAAGTCGTCGGTCCCCCCGTGGACATGTCCCGCGCGAAACCCACCGCCGGCCATCCACAGGCTGAACGCATTGCGGTTGTGGTCCCGACCGTCCTTGGCCTCCGAGATCGGCAACCGGCCGAATTCCCCGGTCCACATCACCATCACCTCGTCCAACAACCCGCGTCGCTTCAGGTCCTTGACCAGTGCCGCGCTGGGCTGGTCCGTCTGCCGACAGATGTTCGGCAGGTCCCTGGGCAGGTTGTTGTGATTGTCCCACGGCTGAGAACTGGGGCTCACCGGGGGAAACACCTGTACGAATCTCACCCCGGCCTCGACCAACCGTCGGGCCATCAGCACCCGTGACCCATACGCCGCGGTGACCGGATTGTCGAGACCATACGCCTCGCGAGTCGCCTTGGATTCCTGCTTCAGGTCCAGGGCACTCGAGGCCGCCACCTGCATCCGGGCCGCCAACTCGTAGTTCTGGATCCTCGCCTCCAACTCGCTCTCACGAGGATACAACTCCTGGTGACGACGATTCAGTTTCGCCAGCAAGTCCAACGCGCGACGACGCCCCGACGCCCTGGTGCCGGGCCGGGACGAGAGGTAGTGCACCACGTCGCCACTGCTATTGAACTCGGTTCCCTGGTACACCGCCGGCAACCATCCACTGGACCAGACCATCTTGCCCGACGTGTTGTAGCCCTTGGGACTCCGCAGCACGACATAACCGGGCAGGTCATCTCTCTCGGTGCCCAGCCCGTAACAGATCCAGGACCCCATCGCCGGCCGGCCCGCAAACGTCTTGCCCGTCTGCATCATGTTGATCGCGAACGGGTGGTTGTTGTGCCCGGTGTGCATCGACCGGACCAGGCAGATCTCGTCGGCGATCGAGGACACATGCGGAATCAGCTCACCCAACCGCATCCCGCATTCGCCAGCCTCGTAGAAGTTGTATGGCGACTTGAGCAGGACGTTGTTGTTGTCCAGTTGAAATGTCTCGATCTCGCGGCTGGGGACCTTGCCATGCTGACGAGTCAACTCGGGCTTCTCGTCGAAGAGATCCATCTGGGACGGACCACCGTTCTGGAACAACTGGATCACCGCTCGGGCGCGTGGCCTGGCGTGTCCGGGCCGGGGCAACAGGTCACTCGGTTCCTCGTTGGCGGCCAACAGTCCGTCCCGCTGCAACAGTCCCGCCAACGCCAACGTGCCAAAACCGGCGCCAGCTTCGGCCAGCATCCGGCGACGCGTGGCGGGGAATTGTTGGCCCCCGGAACTGGAGATTGTGCCACTCACCGTTGGATCCATCTTCAACTTGCCTCTCGGCCCCCGCGACGAGGCCACCGGGTCAGGGAACATACAGGAATTCGTTGGTACACAGCAGCATCTGGCAGAGGTCAGCGAGCGAATCGTTGCCGACGGCGTCGGCTGCCTGGTCGACCAGAAACTGACGGCACGCGGCCAACTCCCCGGCGTCCGGTTCCCGGGCCAGGCTCAGCCGAAACGCCCAATTGATCTGGTCTGCCACATCGTCGTTCTTCGCCCTTCGCCGCACTCGATCGGCCATCACGGCCGCCTGGTCAACCACGAATTGACTGTTCAACAAGGCCAGCGACTGCAACACGGTCGCCGATTGTGGCCGCTTGGTGCAGTTGACCGGGACGATCGGAGAATCAAACAGTTCCAGAAATCTCAACGGGTAGACTCGGCGTGCCAGCAGGTAGACACTGCGTCGATTGACACTGGTTGGCATCGGCCCCGGCTTGATTTTCGAGAGGCCGTTGGCCGGCGTGGTCAACATCACCGGCTTGCCACCGGGGGTTGGATCGAGTTGGCCGGAGGCAACCAGGACCGAATCGCGAACCACCTCCGCCTCGATCCGACGCAGGTTGGTCCGCCACAACAACCGGTTGCCCGGATCCACGGACACCGCCTTCGCCTCATCCACCGGATCACGGTGCGAGGCCTGGCGATAGGTCGAGGAGAGCATGATACGACGGTGCAGATGCTTCAGGCTCCAACCATGCTCGACGAAATCAACCGCCAACCAGTCGAGCAACTGCGGATGAGTCGGCCGGGCACCATTGCGTCCGAAGTTGCCCGGCGTGGTCACGATGCCGGCACCAAAGTGGTGATGCCAGGCGCGGTTCACGATCACCCGGGCGGTCAGGGGATGGTCGGGACGAGTCAGCCAGCGGGCCAGTGCCAGGCGACGACCGCTGCTGCCCTCGCGGGCATCCCTGGGCCGGGTCGCCGTTTCAGCCCGGCCGGTCGACAACACCTCGAGGAACCCCGGCACGATCGGTGTCGATGGCTTGTTCCATTCACCTCGTCTCAACATCCGCGAAGGCGAACCGGTGCCAACATCCCAGAGTGCCTGGATCTTGCCGTAGCCCCGTTTCGTCGCATTCAACGCGGCAATTTGTCGTTTGAGCGAATCCACCAGTTCGGCCGTGTCAGCCTGCCTGGCTTTCGCGGATGCCTCGGCCGACTTCAACTGCTTCCCAAGCACCTGGACCCGGGAATCGACCGACTTGTTGTGAGCATCCACCTCGACCTTTTCAGAGGCCGAGACCGAATTGAGGAATCGCTCCTGCGGCTTCCTCCAGTCGTGGACATTCAACGCCGGTTCGAAACAGGCCATGAAACGGTAGAAGTCGCGTTGTGGAATCGGATCATACTTGTGGCTGTGACACCGAGCACATTCGAGCGTCAGTCCCATCAAACTCGAAGAGACCGTCTTCATCAGGTCGAACAGCACGTCGTACCGTTCCTTGACTCCATACTGGGCCTCGCTGGTGGGATCCTCGACATTGCGGAGATACCCCGTGGCGATCAGGTTCCGCTGGACCTCCGGAGTCCACCGTTTCAACTTGTCCCAGGCCACCAGTTCGTCGCCGGCAAGCTGCTCGGTGATGAATCGATCCCATGGCACATCCCCGTTGTGAGCAGCGATGCAATAGTCACGGTATCGCCACATGCCCTCGTTGAAGTAGATCGTCCCCGCATCGCCATCGAAGAGCCGGACATCGACATAACCGGCGGCATCCATCCAGTGCCGCCCCCAACGCTCACCGTATTGCGGATGCGCCAACAAGCGATCGATCAACCGGGCGTAGGCCCCCGGCCGCGTGTCAGCCCGGAACGCTTTTTGTGACTCCGGCGACGGTGGCAGGCCCAGCAGATCCAGGCTGGAACGCCGCAGCAACGCCGACCGTTGAGCATCGCTGGCAAGTCCCAATCCACGGTCTTCCAGTTGCTTCAGCACGAACACATCGACCGGTGACCTGACACGATCACGTCCCTTCACCTCCGGCAGTCGGTGCCCTCGGGGTGGCCGAAATGCCCAGTGTTTTCGGTCGGCATCGGTCACCAGGGCCACCGGCGGCACGTCCCCGGGATCCGTGTCGGCCGGTGCACCGGCGAGAATCCACCGCTTGAGGATCGACCGCTCGGCATCACTCAATCGCGTCTCTCCCTTGGGAGGCATTTCCCCGGCATCGACCAGTCGCACCAGGAAACTCAACGACGGTTTGCCGCGGACGATGGCCGGGCCACTCTCACCACCGGCCAGCATCCCGGCAAGTGTCCGCAGATCGAGCCGTGCTTCCCGGGAATCCTCGCCATGGCAACTCAGACAATGCCGTGCCAGCAATGGGCGGATCGACTTCTCGTAGCTGGCCACCCTGGGCATCATCGCCCCGTGCACCGTCATCCGGGCGACCAGCCGCGTGGCGTCACCGTGATGTGGAGTGCCCGAACCATCGGCCGCCGAATCGGCAATGAAATAGACGAAATCACCCGGACGAACGGCCAGGTCCTTCAGGTGAAATTTCCCGTGTTCGCTTGGCGTACCAAAATCGGACCGCCCCTTGGCCAACGACACTTCCTTGAAACCGGTTTCGAGGTTCGGCGCGGGTCCACGCTGGACATACCAGTTGATCTGCGAATTTTTTCCACAACAACTCTGGGCGTGCTGAAACTCTCCCTGGATTTCCAGTTTCCCGGCCACCGGACTCCGCCAGCCAACCACGATCGCGTGGTCCGGCCCCGGAGCGATCACCGTCTCGCCTGCCTGGAAGCTGACCCCCACGTTCTGGGCCGCGGTGTAGCGACCCACAAACGGGGCCAGGGCTGGCCCCAGCCTGAAAGTCCACGCCTGGATCGGCGCACCGAACAAACCGTCGCCACGAAGCTTCAAGAGCGTGTACCTGCCATCACGATGCCACGTCCGCGAGCCCACCGG
>CAZYAZ010000057.1:5857-8872 GCA_964646205.1 uncultured Planctomycetaceae bacterium
CCAGCACCCAACTGCCCGTCACTACTTGCACGGTTCTTTTCATCACGGCACCATTGTAATGAAACGTCTGACCAAACTCACAACCTCCTCGGACAAGCCACTGCAGGGACCTCATCCATGACTCCGACACCATCCGACCTGCACTCCCGACGACAGTTCCTGCGGGCCTCGACCGCAGCCGTTACCACCACGGCCCTTGCGGCGACGGTGGCCCCGGCCAAACCCCAGTCGCGAGGAAAAGTGCGAACGGTCCTGGGTCCGGTCGACGCATCCGAGTTGGGTGTGACGCTCATGCACGAACACGCACCAGCGATCGACTGGGCCGAGCTGTACGAAATCGATCCCGCACCGATTGCCCCGGTTCGCCAGCAGATGATCGATTTCACCACCAAGCTGCTAGACCGTTTCCACCAGACACTGGGAACCGGCCAGGGTCCCGGCGCCATCGTCGAATGCACGCCGATCCGTGTTGGCCGCTATCCACAATTGCTGGTTGACCTGGCAAAAAAAACGCCGGTGCATGTGATCGCCTGCACGGGCTTCTGGTGCGAAGCCATGGCGCCTCAACACCCGTGGGCACTGGCCCTGGGCCGCAAGCGGGACGGTGTGAAACGGATCGCCAAGCTGTACATCCGCGAGATCACCGAGGGCATGGAGGACCCGTACGGCGACTGGGGCAAGGACTTCACCAGGGTCCCGGTGGGGATCATCAAGTGTGCCACCAGCACCTACCTGCGCCCCAGCGAACGTCGTTGCCACATCGCCGCGGCAATCGCCAGCCGCGAAACCGGTTGCCCGATCACCACCCACACCACTGACGGCGGTGGACTGGAGGAAGCCCAGTTGTTTCTCAAGCACCGGACCGACCCGGGCAAGATCATCATCGGCCACCAGGGCAACCTCGACAATCGCACCGAGAGCGAATCGCACGAGTACCACCGTCGGCTGGTCGGCATGGGCTGCAACGTGCAATTCGACCGTGTCGGTCACGCCAAGGACTACGGCAACAAGAAGGTCGCCCGCCAGGTCAAGGCATTGGTCGATTCCGGACACGTCAAGCAGGTTTACTTCAGCCACGACAACGGTCCGTACTTCAACGACGACTACACCGGCGCCAAGGGGACGGGCAAGGAGTGGAAAATCACCGAGAGTGATTACACGGTGGTGACGACCGGCCTGGTCAAGGCGATGAAAGAACTGGGCATCACCGACAAGCAGATCCACACGATGCTGGTGGAGAACCCCCAGCGGGTGCTGGCCTTCTGACCCGATGCCCGTCTTCCCGGTGGAATCGCTGGACGACCCTCGGATCGAGATTTACCGCAATCTCCGGTCGACCAACCGCACGCGCGACCTGGGAATGATGGTGGCCGAGAGCGACAGGGTGGTGCGTCGCATGATCGACAGCGATTGCGAGATGGTCTCGCTGCTGGCCAGTCACCGCAAGCTCGACAAGTGCAGCGACTGGATCCCTCGCGACCTGCCCGTGTACGTGATTGCCGAGGATGACGCCACCCGGCTGGTCGGCTTCGACTTTCACGGCGGATTGCTCGGCTGTGCACTACGGCCACCGTCGCCACTGCTGGCCGAACTGGTCGACCACGATCGGCCGGTGCAAACACTGCTGGCCTGCCCCGGCGTCACCGACCCCCAGAACCTCGGCGTGATCATCCGGCTGGCCACCGCTTTCGGTGCCGACGGGATGCTGGCCGACAATGCCACCGCCGACCCGTTCTCACGACGCACGCTCCGCGTCTCCACCGGTTCGGCGCTGAAACTGCCGATCCGGAACTGCGAGAATCTTGTCGCCGATATCGACCGTCTTCGCCAGGAATGGGGGTTCGAGACCGCCGGGGCGATCATCGACCCCCAGGCTGTCCCACTGCATGAGGTCCAACGCCCCGGGCGTTTGATCCTGATGCTGGGAAACGAAACACGCGGGCTCAGTGACGAGTTGAAGGAATTGTGTGATCATCGCTGGACGATTCCGATGACCGACCTGGTCAATTCGATCAATGTTTCGGTCGCGGCGGGGATCTTCCTGCACGCGGTCTTTGAACAAGGACGCCGACTGGATTTCTAGCCCATGACTGCCTTTCAACTTCAGGACCATGTCCTGCACGACATCGAACTCGAACTCGAACAACTCGTCGTCGACGAGCGGCTGCCCGGATTGAGTGTCGGCCTGGTCGTCGACCAGGACCTGGCATGGTTCAGGGGATTCGGCACCCGTGACCTGTCCACCGGCGAATCCGCCGATCAGCACACCCTGCACCGGGTCGCCTCGATCACCAAGACACTGACCACCGCAGCGGTCCTGCAATTGCGAGACCGCGGCCGGCTGTCCCTGGACGACCGCCTGGAGCAACACCTGCCCGAATTCGCCGGCGTCCGCGAGGTGGCCGGACGACGCGACCAGGTCACCCTGCTGCGTTTGCTGACACACCGGGCCGGCCTGGTCACCGAGACCCCGTTGCCCACCTGGTCGACAGACGAGTTCCCCTCCCGTGAAGAGATCCTCGCCGCTCTGCCCCAGACCGAGATCGTGCTGCCGGCCGATCACGCCTTCAAATACTCGAACCTCGCCTTCGGCCTTCTCGGCGAAGTCGTCGCACGTGCCTCGGGACAGGACTACTTCGAGTATGTCGCCGAGCACTTGCTGGCCCCACTCGGAATGACCGACAGTGTGTACTGGCTTCCCGAGGACGAGCGACACCGCATGGCTGTGGGCTACTCGCCCGACCTGTTCCGCGACGGCTTGCAGCCGGCCCCCTATGTCAGTCTGGGTGGCGTCGCGGCCTGTGGTCAATTGCATTCCAGCGTCGCGGACCTCGCTCGCTGGCTCTCGTTTCAGTTCCGCACGGGCGACCGTGCGGTTCCCGACGATGTCCTGGCCTCCAACACGCTGGACGACTTCCACCAGCCGAGGTACTCCGAGCCAGACTGGTCAGCGGCACAGTGCCTGGGCTGGCGATCGCTCCGCGTGGGCGAGAACGTCTACCACGGTCACGGTGG
>CAZYAZ010000057.1:8972-11823 GCA_964646205.1 uncultured Planctomycetaceae bacterium
AACAGGATGTCGCCACGGGATTCACACTGGGAGGTTTCGTCTACCGCCGGATGATGTGAGAAAACACCGTTCACCGGATTGTCATCAACCCGACCCGAACATCACTCGCTGTTGATCGGTGCCCACCCACGCCGATAACATAGGAACGACAACGACCCCTGGGCCTTCTCACATGCTCAATGTTCTCGGCAACCGGAAACGATCCTGCGACGGCCTGACACGTCGGGATGCGATCAATGCCGGTGGATTGTCCTTGCTGGGCATGTCACTGCCGGAACTGGTCGCCGCCGAGAGCCAACAACCCGTAGGTTTTCCTGGCCAGGGCCCGGCCAAGAACGTGATCCTGGTTTATCTCTTTGGTGGCCCGCCACTCCACGACACCTTCGACCCCAAGTTCGGTGCGCCCAAGGAGATTCGTGGCGAATTCGGCGCAACGGCGACAGACGTGCCCGGTGTCCATTTCTGCGACCTGCTGCCCCAGGTTTCGAAGTGGATGGGACGTTCGACACTGATTCGCTCGGCCCGTCACCACACCAATGACCATTCGGCCGGGCTGCTTTACACGATGACGGGCAAGCCGGCGGCCAAGGTCCAACCCGCCGTGCCGATCCTGCCAACCCAGGCCCCGAGTATGAACTCGGTCGTCGAGTATCTCTCGCGGCACGAACAACGCGACCTGCCCGCCTCGGTCTGGATGCCCTGCTACACGGGCTGGGGACAGAATTCGATCCGTCCGGGGCTCTACGGTGGATTCCTCGGACGCCAGTACGACCCCTTCATCACCAAGTGTCGTGTCCACAGCGACAAGGAGGCGAAGTACGCCCATCCCGAGAGAATCAAGGGCGAGGTGCTGCTTCCCGAGGTGACACTGCCCGAGCAACTGACTCTCGACCGACTCGACCGGCGACGCAGCCTGGCCCAACAGTTCGGCCGCGAGGTGAACCGATTGGAACGCTCCGGCGCAGTCGAAGCCTTCGACCGCAACACGCGTCGGGCCTTCGACCTGTTGACCGCGACCAATCGCCCCAACAGTCCCTGGCGGGCCTTCGACGTCTCGGCCGAGCCCGCCAGTCTACAGTCCCGCTACGGCGAGAACCTTTACGGCCACTCGATGCTCACCGCCCGCCGCCTGGTCGAATCGGGGGTGCGTTTCGTGACGGTGACCTGGGAGGTCTTCGAGACAGCCAAGATCGACCTGGACGGCTGGGACACTCACCAGCGCAATTTCAACATTCTCCGCGACCACCGACTGCCGGTCTTCGACCAGGCCTACTCGGCACTGTGCCAGGATCTCGACGATCGCGGGATGCTCGATGACACCCTGCTGCTGGTGATGGGCGAGATGGGGCGCACTCCCAAGGTCAACGCCAAGGGGGGACGAGACCACTGGTCCTACTGCAGCAACATCCTGATGACCGGTGCCGGCGTGAAACAGGGTTACGTCCACGGCAGTTCCGACCGTATCGGCGCCTACCCCAGTGATCGCCCGGTCGGCCCCGAAGCATTCATCTCCACCGTCTACGCGGCGATGGGCCTGGACACCACGATGTCGATCCACGACCCCGCCGACCGCCCCTATCCGATCGCCCAGCATGGCGAGCCGGTCGCAGAAATACTGGCCTAGCCGATCCCCATCGCAGCACTCGGCCCCGGCCGCGCTCTTCCACACTTCCTCCAGTGAGTCACACCATGGAAATGCGTCCCCTGGGCTCCAGCGGCCTACTCGTCTCCCCGATCTGCCTTGGCACGATGACCTTCGGCACGCCGGTCCCCGAATCCGACGCGATCCGACTGGTGCACGAGTCGATCGACATGGGGATCAATTTTGTCGACACGGCCAACGTCTACGAGGGATACGACCGGGTGCTGGGCAGTGCCGGCGGTGTGGCCGAGGAAATCACCGGCAAGGCCATCGCCGATCGACGGGACCAGGTCGTCCTGGCGACCAAGGTCGGTGCACCACTGGGATCGGGCCCGCAGGATCGTGGCCTGTCTCCACTGCACATCCAGCGTGAAGTCGAAGCCAGCCTGCGACGACTGCAAACCGACGTGATCGATCTCTACATCATCCATTGGCCCGACCGTCACACGCCGCTGGAGTCGACTCTCGAGGCTCTCGATCGCATCGTCCGCCAGGGCAAGGCCCGTTATATCGGCGTGTCGAACCACTCGGCCGCGCAACTGTGCCAGTTGTTGTGGCTGTCCGAGAAGCACGGCTGGGTTCGCCCTGTCTCCTCGCAGATCCCCTTCAGTTTCCTTCGCCGCGATTTTCAGCACGACCTGCCGTTTTGCGACGAGTTCTCGATCGGTGTCACCCCGTATCAATCCCTGCAGGGTGGCCTGTTGACGGGCAAGTACCGTCGTGGTGAAGAGGCTCCGGCGGACTCTCGTGCGGCCGAGAAGCCCGAGTGGGTCTGGGATCGCGACGACGCGATGTTCGACAAGCTCGAGGCACTGGAAGGCCTGGCCGCGGAGATCGGCACGACACCGGCTCGTTACGCCCTGGCCTGGACTCTGGCGCAACCGGCAATGTCGTCTCTGGTTGTAGGTGCCAAGAGATCCGAACAGGTCGCCGACGCGGTGGCTGCAGCGGAACTGGAGATCCCCTGCGAGCACTTCACGAGGATCGACGAGATCGTTCCACCGCCCTGGAAGCAGGGCGATCCGATCAGGTAGTCGCCAGTGCCGCCCGGTTGGCCTCGACCTCCTGCTCCAACCACTCCGGCAATGCCTCGGAGTACTCACGGGCCTGGCCGACCATGTCGACACCCACCAGTTGTCGCCAGGCCTCGGTCAACCGTTCGACCACCGGCCCCCGCTGACCATCCCCGACGACCTGGCCCTCGAACGA
>CAZYAZ010000057.1:11923-36120 GCA_964646205.1 uncultured Planctomycetaceae bacterium
CCCTCGCCAATTCGTTGCCCCTGCAACTCGGCCATCTTGTAGTGCATTCGACTGCGGGTCTTGGCCTTGGCATCGACCAGGTGAGCCGGCAGGGCCTGCTGGGCGGGAACGACGATGTCGACGCCGGTGTCGTATTTCGTGGCGAACGTTCCCATGTGGGTGATCAGGGGCCAGGTGCTGATGGTGACCGTCGGCTTGGTTCCCTCGGGCCACAGCGACCCATAGACCGGCAGCGGACCACGCGACACGTCGTGCATGACCCACCAGTCCATTCCCTCGACTTCCGTGGCCTGGTTCTTCTCGAGCGTCACCAGCGTCTGCGCGAGCATCTCGTCGAGGCTCAGGCCACAGTCGATTTCGAGCAGTCTCAGAGAACCGTAAAGGCGATCGAGATGCTCACGGAGCTTGAAGGGTTCGCCACCGAACGTCCGGGTCATCTCGAAAGCCATGTCCCCGTACATCAAGGCACAGTCGAAAATCGACACGTTCGCCTCGCGTTCAGGAACAAACTCACCACTGAAGTAAACGACACGTCCGGCCATGGCAGAGATCCTTTTCACAATGAAGAGCACGGGTCCACGTCGGGGAGCGCGGCACCTGGCCCGGGGGGGTCTAGAATGACTTGACGACGGTTCCGCCGTCGACGGTGATCGAGGTTCCGGTGATGTAGCTGCCGGCATCGGTGCCAAGCAACAAGGCGGTCCCGACAAGCTCCCGGCACTCGCCCCAACGCCCCAACGCGGTCCGCTCGGCGAAGAATGCGATCTGCTCCTCGCTCAAAACACTCTGTGGCAAATCGGTCAGGAAAGGCCCGGGGCAAATTGCGTTGACCGTGACACCGCTTCCGCCCAGGTCGAGCGCGCTGGCCCGTGTCAGTCCCAGCAGACCGCTCTTGGTCGCGGAATACGCATTGCGGCCTTCCTTGCTGACCAGCCCCATGATCGAGGAGATGTGGATCACTCGTCCCCATCCCCGTTCGGTCATCTGGGGTACCAGTTCGCGAGTCAATGCCATGCAACTGGTGAGATTCAATTCGATGATCCGATCCCAGTTCTCGTCGGTGATCGCGTCGATCTCCTCGGGAACGTTCGACCCGGCGTTGTTGACGAGCACGTCGACCTGTCCCATTTCCGCGAGAGCGGTCTCGGCCAGCCTCTTCACGTCCTCGCGTTTGGTCATGTCAGCCACGACGGCCAGGCCCTTCACACTCAAGCCGTCAGTGATCTGGACCAGTGCCGCATCCAGTTCGTCCTGGTGCCGACTGGAGATGACCACATCAGCTCCCGCCTCGGCATATCCACGGGCCATTGCCAGGCCCAGACCCTTGCTACCGCCGGTGACCAGGGCCACGCGGCCGGTGAGGTCAAACAGTGTTCCATTCATCGGTCGATCTTCTCCATCGCTCTACGGTTGCAGTCTCATCGGCACTTCGAGAAGGTGAGCATACTGTGGCGCGGGGACGACGGCCAACTCACTCACCGTCACTTCTTACGTTACCGATTCACCAACCAGAACTCTTGGCAATCAGGGATTTCCATCCATGTCCGCACGGATCGACTGGTATTACCACCGCAAGGGATGAACCAGCTGCGTCAAAGCGCAGGGGTTCCTTGCCAAAGCCGATGCCCGGATCCGCGAGCAAGCTGATGCTCGCACCGAAACCGTCGACGCACGACACGCCGTGACCCTGGCTCGTCAGGCGTCTCACCTGTATGTCGCACGTGGACGGAAGTTCCGGCACGTCAACATGAACACCGAACGGCTCAGCAATGCTGACCTGACCGGTTTGATCACCGGGCGAAGTGGGACACTACGAGCCCCAACGCTCCAACGTGGCAAGACGCTGGTGGTCGGATACAGCGACGAACTCTACAACGAGTTGTTCGGGTAGCATCTCGAACCACGCGGCGACTATTCGTCGTCCAGTTGGTCATACAGCGGCAGGTGCCGGTAATAGACCTCCAGAACCAGCAGCTTCATCGCCGTGGCGTAGATCCGACCCCCCTGGGTCTCCCAGTTGTCGGCCGGATTCCATGTGCCTGCCATGTGTCCTCCGGCCTGTTGAGTCGCCACCAGTGTTTTGCGGAGTGGTTCGTTCCAGGCCAACCAGTATTTGCCCTGCATGTGGTACATCACCTGTGTGGCGTAGTACCAGTAGTAGGATGTTCGCTGCTGGCTCCGGCTGGGCAGGTTCTTCATCAGGTATTCGGCCCCGGCACGCATTCGCGGATCGTTTCGATCAACTCCCATGAACTGCAGGCACAACAGGCCCTCGGCGGTCATCGCCGGTTTGACTCCCCGGTCTGTGTAACCGAACAAGCCTCCCACCGGCTGATTGGCTTCAACCCGACGCAACCACTTGTCCAACAACGCGATCGTCTTGGGCGGGATCACCAATCCGGCCATCTCGCCGCTCTTCAAAGCCATCATCTGCCAACCAACAACCGACGTGTCTCCTGATTCTCCCGGCTTATAACGCCAGCCCCCGGTGGAAGTATTCTGAGCCTGGATAATAAAACCGATGGCTTTCTCGGCCGCCACTTTCAACTTCGGGTCCTCGGTCATCCCGTACGCCTCGCACAACGCAATCGATGCGATGCCATGGCTGTACATGTGAGCGTGGGCCGCGTCACCCTCACTGAGCAAATCCCCGTTGGCCTTTTGCTGGGCGACGAGCCACTCGACTCCCTTGGCCACAATCTGCTGGTAACGCCCCGTGCGGTGCGTGTGTCCAGCTGCCAGGAACGGCATCAGCGCCATCCCCGTGGCCGCGGTATTCGAGCGAACCCGCCCAAGTCCACTGCAGTTGGGATGTTGTCCCTTGCAGCGTTCATGGAACCGATCCAGGCTCCAACTCCCGTTGGTGAACTGGTGCGCGGCGAGCCAGACCAATCCGCGATTGACGGCTTCCTCGCTCTCGTCACTGCCCCCGAACAACTTGATGTACTTCCGCCGCGTGTCACCCTGCCGCAACGTGAACAACGCACGCAGCCCGATATTGTCCTCGCCCAGTGCAACGCGTGACGCACGGGCCCGTCGACGATCCAGTCGCGACACCACTGGTCCAAAATCGGGGGTCTTGTTGTTGTCCACCTGGCCCGGGTCGCCAATGATCACGCGATCCGGCACCCTGCGAACCGGCCCGGTCATCTCCCTGGGAGTCCGCACGTTGACGGCGGCCGAGGCCGGCTCACGATCCAACACCCGGTTGGTAGCCAGCAGACTGCCGATATCCACCCCGCGTTCCGCGGCCGGAGTCACGTTCTGAACCTCGGCGCCGGGGGCGGTGTCTGTCGTTTTGGTCACCGGTCGGCGACGGCGGCCCACCGCGCGGACCGTGGCTGGCCCACCGGTCACTGCTTTGGCCACGTCCACTGCCTCGGCCACCTCGATCTCCGCTCCCGTTGCCGCCGCCGGTTCGGGGTCGTCCGGCCCCAGGCCCGCCGCCGGTGCTTCGACCTGGCGACGTCGACGAGGAACGTTGCGAGACAGTGTGGCGTCGGCCACCTGCACGCTATTCTCGGCAGTCGATTTCGCGGTGGATTGCTTGTCAAGCACCACGTCGCTCTCGACTCCCGCGGCGGTGCGGGAAGCCACCAGGCGACTGCGAGTGGAACTCACCTTCCGCCTCGGCGGAGCTGTCGCCAGCTTGGGCGTGGCCGCCACCGCCCGAAGTGCCTGGTCGGTCTGCGGGGCCTCGGCCATCCGGGGAGCCGGACGATCAACCAGTTGGCCAGTCGCGCCCTGTTTCGGGACCGCCGTCGATTCTCGTGGCAGAGAACCGTTGGCCACCTGCAATCGCTGCTCCCGCGGCGCCTGCGCAGCCTCTGGAGTCTCGGCTGTGCCCAGCACCGTCGCCGGCACAGCGGTCGCCGCAGCCACTCGATTGTCACGGGCGATTCGCACCTCGCGCGGGGCGTCAGTGGAAAT
Source organism: uncultured Planctomycetaceae bacterium (assembly GCA_964646205.1). GTDB lineage: Bacteria > Planctomycetota > Planctomycetia > Planctomycetales > Planctomycetaceae > UBA8437. The sequence goes on from CAZYAZ010000057.1 coordinate 15,854, forward strand.
TTCTGGTGTCTTGGCAACCGGGACCTCCTTGGGCGAGGAGGTTGCCGGTGCGGGTGTCGCAGCACGAGACCGCCGCGGCACGCGACGCGACACCGACTTGGCCTGCCTCTGCACGGCCGCAGCCTCAACCCGCACCCGTTGCTCCTGCTTCACCGCTTCGGCCGGTGGCAGCGTGGCGTCGTTTGGCGTCTCGAGCATCGCCACCGTCGATTCCGGTGGCGTCCGGCGACGTCGCTCCAGTGGTTCCAACGGATTCATCGGAGTCTCGGTCGGCGCCGCCTTGGGGGCCACCCGCAACACCATTTCCGGTGGCAGGGACTGGACCTGCTTCAAGGGCACCTGGGGCAGCAGTGACTCGGTCCGCAACGGAACGCTCATGGCCTCGGTCACCTGGCGGGTCACCTCGGGCGTCGCCGAATCATCCAACGACTGCAGTTCATCGACCTTTTCGTAGGACTCGGGACCATCCTCCTGCGACTTGTGCTGGTTGTCATCGACCAGGTCCGTCGACGCTTCCCAATCCTGCACCACCTCAGCGATCACGTCGACCACCGCATCAAGTTTCCACAGGAACAGCGACAACACCACGAGCAAATGGAAGACGACACTGCCGAAAACGAACCGCGATGCGGTTGCCTTTCGCCACAACCACCCCCGGCTCCAGAGCACCAGTGCGACGAGACCGGCCGCCAGAAGGGTGATCCACAACGCCCGCTGCCACAGGTCACCGACAGACAGCCACACAGAATCAAACCGACTCGAATCCCAACCCTGTTGCAACTCGATCTCGCGAGCCACGCTGTGGTACAGCCTGTCCCGACCATCCCGGTTGGTGGCGAACACCAGCCGAAAGCCCTCGGCCGACACTCCCGGCTCGGTTTCGTCGTTCTCGGTATTGATCATCGGCCCGAGGTTCTGGGGCGCCCCGAATCCGTTGTCGGTCCAGCGGGCCCGGTAAAGATCCAGGTTGACCGGTTCACCGGGGCGAGCGACGCGGTTGGACGCGAAGTACAGGAAACCGCCACCAGGCGAGACAAATGGCGCGCCCTCGTGACTGCCCGAACGGTTCAGACCTTCCAGGGCCCGGACCGATGCGAAGGGGGCACCGGCTGAACCTCGACTGGCCTCGTACAAATCAAAATCGTGACCTGCCAGCGGCCGACGGATTGTCGCCGACCATTGCGGAAGTTGATCCCCGTCAGCCGTCTCACGATCCGACGAGAAGAACAGGTGCATTCCGTTGGGAGACAACGCCGGGTCAAACTCGTTGGCAACCGAGTTGACCGATTCGCCGAGGTTCTGCGGAACGGACCAACCGGCCGCATCGCGTTGGCTGGTGTACAGGTCGTAGCCACCATGTCCACCGTCGCGATTGGAAAAGAAATACAGTGTTTGACCATCTGCAGAAATCACCGGGCCGATATCATTCGCCGGAGAATTCAGTTCGGCGACCGGCTCGGCTTTGTCCCATCCGGTCTCGGACCGTCGGCTGCGAAAAATGTCCATTCGTCCGTCGCGGCCGCGACGTGTCAGGTAGAGCAACTGGCCATCACCGGCCAGCCGCGGAGCAATCAAGTCGACCGTCTCATCACCCCGATCGGCCTCGATCTCGATCGGCTCGGCCGGTTTCCACGCCACCTGCCGCATCGGGGTTCCCGACGGGGCCGGCCCGACGTCCTGGCCATCAACGGTCACCAGACGGGCGATCCGCCGGGGCATGATCCACAACGCTGCCAACAACACGACCACGATGGCAACGGCCCACAATCCACGCGAGCCGCGGAACCATCCCATGCCACCCGGGACTCGTTCTCGCCAGTTGGTCATCGGTATCTCACTCCAATCACGTTCCCGCTCCCGCCTGCTGCAGGGCCGCGATCCGGTATCTCATTTCCACCTTGTTGCACATCCCCATCACTCGCACGGCATACCGCAGTGCGCTGTCGCCATCCCCGCGAATCAGGGCAGTCATCTCGGGGTTGTTCTCCTTGGCCTCCCGGATGATCTGGTAGAGCTGCTGTTCGTCGTAATCCCGGCCAGCCACCTTGAACGCTCCCGCCTTGGTGATGTTGACGATCAATTCCTTGGTCATCGCCAACGGCTGTGCCTGGGTCACCTCGGGCAACACCACGTCGAGTTCTCGTTCCTCCTGGTGATACTCGGTCGCGACCAGGAAGAAAATCAGCAACAGGAACACGACATCGATGACCGGAGTCAAATCCGGTCCCGATTCCTCGACACTCTCTTCTGACAATCTCATCGATTCACACGTTCACGACTTCGGGGGTGGTTGCAGCCGCCTGCTCCGCGTCCACCTCGGGAGCAATCCTGGCCAGGCAGAGAATTGTCGGCACCAGTTCCTCGGCCATCTCGCGGAAAAATCGTTCGACACGTGCCGTGAAAATTGCTGACAGCAGCAGCGTGGGAATCGCAATTGTCAGGCCGGCGGCGGTCGTCATCAGTGCCAGGTAAATTCCCTCGGCCATCCGTTCGCCGCGTCCCAGCCCCTGGCTGGCGGTCCGAAAAGCGACGATCATGCCAACAACGGTTCCCAGCAAACCGATCAAGGGAGCAATACTGCCGACGGTCCGCAACGGCCGGATTCCTCCGCGCAACGTGGCAATCTCGCGGGCCGCCTTGTCTTCCATCGACTTCTCGATTTCCGTCAGTGGCCGCCCGCACCGATCAAGCCCCGCCTCCACAACCCGGGCCACCGGCACATCCCACTTGCCACACAATTCTCGAAAGGCCGCCAGGCTGGGCTGGGCCGAGGCCGAGAGCGATCGAACCTCGCCGAGAAAACCATCGGGCAACACGTGAATCCGACGTGTCGCGGCGGCCCGTTCGATGGCCACGGTGACACTGTAAAACGAGAAGACCAGCAGGATGCCCATGAACAACCAACCGGTCGGGCCGGTGCCCACGATCAGCGCCAACAGCGACTCGTCCTTGTCATCATCAGCCGCGGGCTCCGGACTGGTGGCAACCACGCCGTCTGCCTCTGGCTCTGCATCTGCCTGGGCCAACACGGGCATGGCCGAAATGGTGACCGTCGCGAACACGACCGCGACAACCCCCAGTCGCGTGGCCTTCCGAAACCAACTCCGGCCAGTTCGCGTCCTGCAATCGCTTACCCGCATCCTCGTCTCCAATCGTAATTGCCTGGCACCTGGGTGGCCGTTGGCCAACCCGGCACCATCACTCACTGTGTCTTCGGCTTGGGCAAGGTGGTCAGCACCTGCGCCGCCGACTTGGCCTCGGGCCTCTTTGGAAATTTCTTGATCACCGTTTCGAGCAGTTCGCGGGCCTTGGCATTGTCCTTGAGTTCCTTGAAGCAACGTCCGGCCTCCAGGTACCCCTTGGCCTGCCACTCCTCGTACGGATACTTGAACGCCGCAACCAGGAAACTCGAGTAGGCCACCTTGTACTGTTTCTTGGAGAAGGCAATCTCGCCAATCATGAACCTCGCCTTGGCCGCGGCCTCGGTGTTGGTCTCCTTGGTGACCTGTTCAAAGACCACCAGGGCCCGGTCCAACTGGTTCTGCTTCTGTAACGCCAGGCCCAGGCCGTAGCGTGCCGCGGAGAGTTGCGGGTACTTGGGGAATTCCTTGAGCAGGGCTTCGAAACGTTGTTGCGCCTGTGCCCACTGCTTGAGATTCAGGTGACAGGTGCCGGACCGATACAATGCTCGAGACCGTTCGGTGGCGTTCTTGTCCGCGACCACCATCTCGAAGTGAACCACCGCTTCCTTCCAGTTCTTGGCCAGGTACTGGCACTCGCCGGCCAACAACAGTGCCTCGGCCCGCTGGTTGCCTTCGGGAAATTCCTTGAGCAGCAGGCTCAACTGTGCCACGGCCTCGGGATACCGTTCCTGTCGGTACTGTACCCAACCGAGTTGATAAAGCAGGCTCTGGCGGACAGACGGTTTCTTGACCCCCTTCAGCCCGGCAACATACGCCTTTTCGGCTTCGGGCAACTGCTTCTCGTCATCGGTCTTTTCCAGAGCCTGTCCGATCCGAAACCAGCACTCGGCCACCAGGGGACTCGTTGGCACCTCGGCCACCAACCGCCGGTAGGTGGCTGTCGCCTGTGGAGCCTGGTCGGTGGCCTGGTAGGCGAAGGCCAGTTCATAGAGCAGGTTGTCTTTCTGGGCAAACTTGGGTTGCTCCTTGAGCACGACGTTGAAGGTCTCGATGGCCGGCTTGTGTTGCTTGAGTCCGACCTGGCACAACGCCATTTCAAACCTCGCGTCGGCAGCCTGCTCGACCGCCGGGGGCGGCTTGTGGGCCAGGTAGGCCTGCAACTCTGTCACTGCGCCGGCAAAGTCCTTCAGTTCGCGCAGACACGAACCCCTCAGGCGTCGTCCCCGGCCGACGATCGGGTGAGTGGCAAACTTCGCGGTCAGTTGCTGCAGGGCCACCTCCGCGGGCTTGAACTCCCCCTTCTCGAACAAGGCCGCTCCCATGCCAAACTGGGCCAACGGAGCCACGTCGCTCTTGGGAAATTCGGACAGCACTTTTTTGAACAGCACCACGGCCGGGTCATGTTTCTTCTGGATCCGGGCAATGTCGCCCAGTTCATAAAGCGCCCGATCCCGAAACACGCTCTTGGGAAACTGAGTCTGCAACTTGTTCAGTTCGACAACCGCCGGATCCAGCTTGGCGTCGTCCTTGAGCGTCGCACCCAGAACGTACAACAACTCGTCGACCCGCTCCCACTTGGGGGCGGCGGCCACGGCAGCCCGGAATGCCGCAATCGCCTCGGCTGGCCGCTTGGACACCTGGTGGCTCCGTCCCAACAACAATCCCGCCTCGGCTTTCAACTTGGGATCGGACAAACCGGGAATTGCGCCGGCCAGGTGAGCAACCGCCGGGTCAAATTTTTCGGAACGGTACAGGCAAAAGCCAATCCGCACGGTCGCCGCCGGAACGTGCTGGTGCTTGGGGTACTCACTCAACAGCCCGCGAAACAAGGCCTCGGCCTTGGCCCAGTCGGGTTTTTCACCCAACAGGTACGCCTGTCCGCCCACGTAAAGTACTTCTGGCCGCAACTCGTGCTTGGCCCGTTTCGCATCCGCCAGGAACTTCGTGGCCGACAACAACGACTCGGTCGGCTTGTCGATCTGCAAGTGGGCCAATGCCGACATGTACAACGCGCTGGCTGCCAACTGGTGCTCAGCGTACTTTCCGGTGAATTCCAGGAATCCGGCAGCAGCAGCAGCCCGTTTCTCGGGCTGGGCATACAGTGCTTCACCCCGGAAATACACCAACTCTGGCAACCGTGGGTGCTTGGAAAATGCCGCGATCGCCTTGTCGTACACGACCACCGCATCAGCCGGTTTCTTCAACTTCACCAGGGTGCGTCCCAGCCACGCCGAGGCCTCAGCCGCCTCGACCGATTTCGGGTCCGCCACCACGGGGGTCAAGGCCTGCTGGGCCTTGGCGTAGTCGGCGACTCCAAACCGACACTTTCCGGCCGCCAACAACGACTCGGCGGTGTAGGAACTCTTGGCAAATCTCTTGGGCAACGACTCGAATACCGCCGCCGCTTCGGCCAGCTTCTGCTGCTGGCGCATCGCGTGTCCCTGCTGCAACAGCGCGAGGTCAGCCTGGGGGAAATCCTTCACTGCAGCCGCCCGTGCAAACAACGGCTGCGACTCGGCAAACTTCTCCTGGCGAAACAGGCACAAGCCCAACCGCAGGCTGATCTCGGTCGCCTCGGGTCGTTTCCCATGAGCCTTGAGGAAACGCTGGTAGGTCACCACTGCGGCCGGGTATGTCTTCAGCCCTTCCTGGGCAGTCCCCAGTCCGTAGAGGATGTCAGGTTCCAGCTTCGGCGACGGCTTCAATGCCAATGCCTTGTTGTAAACAACCACGGCTGCCTCGAGCTTCTCGGCCGAGAACAGGCACTCGGCCTGGTAGTACAGAGCCGGCAGTGCAAAAGCACTCTTGGGATAGCGTTCTGCGACCCGACCGTATTCGACGGCAGCTGCTTCGAAGTCCGGGGCCTTCCCTGACCCGACCGCGATATTGTCCATCGCCAGGCCCAGGTTGTACTGCACCCGGTCGGCGAGCTTGTACTGCGGGTTGAGCTTCAACAACTGCCGCAGTGTTTGGCTGGCTCCGGGATACTGTTTGAGCTGCAACTGGCAAACGGCCAGGTTCAATCGCACTGCCGGCAACCGCACACTCTTGGTGTGCGTTGTCAGGAACTTTTTCCAGTGCGTCGCCGCATCGGCGAACAGCCGCTTTTTCTGGAAACCCTGGGCAACGACATAATCGCGTGTCGCAGCTTTCTCGGCCTCCGTCTCCTGGGCGATCGTGACGGTCGCCAGCAACAGCGTAGCCATCGCACCACAGATCAGCCTCGCGGCCAGCCGCGGGCCTCCTCCTCGGCCTCGCATCTTCACACCCCCAATGCCCCGGTGTCGTTATGGCATGACGCCAAAATTCCAACGTGGTGGAAACGTATCATCCAAAATTGATTCGTCGTGTTGGCCAGATGATACCCACACCAATCCAGACTCTCAACAGGCTGTCCAATATGGTCACACCAAAGTCGTAACACATCTAGAGACGTAAGTTCCCTATATTAACGCTGACTGCCGTCGCAAGATCGGGCCGGGGAGGCGATCCTTGATCAACTGCGAGGCCCACGATGTCCGAAACACGGTCCCGGGTCCGGATCCTCAATCTCCCCCGCCCAAAAATTGCCCTGGTCAGTTCACACCTCGGCCGGTGGCCGCACCGTCGTCATGACTGGTTTGCAGCACTGGCAACCGCCTGCAGCAACCTGGTGCCTGCCGGATCCACGCTGCTGTCGGCTGCTGGCACGACGACAGATCCCTATCTTTCGCGTTGTGCTGAATTGTTCGGCCATCGCATCGAGACGAAGCCGGTTTCCGGAGTGCCGCGACGTGCTCGAGATCGCCTGTGTGTCGAGGACGCCGACACCGTCATCGTTCTATCGGCTCGAAATCACAGTCGGACCGCATCGCTGGTCACCGAACTCACGCAGCTTCCGGCGAGAATTCGCCCGGTTGTGTGGTTCGCCCGAACGGCGAGCCTGGTTCCCCTTGCAACGGCGATGTCCTGGGAGACACACGGGGCGCGTCCATTCCTATCGCGGTGCCGCACGCCGGCCACACCCTGGACCACCTCGGCCACCACGCGACTGGCGACCGTCCAGGACAAAAGGCGTGACGACTGGCTCGTTCATTGCACTCGTGAATGCGACGGACCATGGCCGGGCCAGTCGCACGAGGAGTACCTGGACAACCTGATCCTGGGCCGGGCGGAATCCGACCATTCGGTGCAATGCACCTTGAGACGAATCCTGATCGAGGGCCGTCTGCGAGCCGTATCGCGACCGGTCCGTGGCGCTCCGCCGGCGGTCAGTTTCACATCCTGTCCACTTGAACAACTCGGCTCGCGTCGTGTCTTCCGTCCACACCGCGGCCGCTGGGACTTCGAACCCTACGGACTGGCCATTTCGCAAGATTGGCTCATCGCCCGTGGTGCCCGACCGGTCGTCTACCGGGATCATCCGGACCTCTCCGGCGAGGACCCGTTCGAACAACCGGCCATCTCCGAAGGAAACACCGGCATCGACTGGACCGGGGAACAGGAATGGCGACATCCGGGCGATATCGATCTGTCTCTTATCCCACCCGATTGCGGGCTGGTGCTGGTCGGGCAAGATATGGATGTCCCGGCCGTGGCCGATCACTCGCCGTGGCCGATCGCCATCATCAGTCGTTCCCGGAAAGACGATACAGCGATACAATGAGCCGCCCCTTGCCCACTCCCCAGACCCGACACAGGTTGCGTCCGTCCCTCCATGCCTGCCAACCTCACACCCCAGTACCAGAAAGCCGAAAACGCCTACCGGCAGGCACAATCGGCCGGAGAGCGGGTCGAGTGCCTGGAAGAGATGCTTGCCATCATTCCCAAGCACAAGGGGACCGACAAACTGCAGGCCGACCTCCGCAAACGGCTCAAGGAAGCCCGCGCCGAGAGTACCTCTGAACAGTCCTCGGACAAAAAGAGCCGCAGCTACAAGGTGCCCCGGCAGGGTGCCGGGCAGGTCGTGTTGGTCGGAGGCCCCAATGCTGGCAAGAGTCGAGTGGTCGACGAATTGACCAATGCCAGCCCCGAGGTGACCGATTATCCGTTTGCTACGCGGGAACCACTACCGGCGATGATGTCCTGGGAAGACATCACCGTGCAGTTGATCGACACTCCACCGGTGACCGGAACACACATCGAAGCCTATCTGACTGGCCTGGTCCGAGCCGCCGACCTGGCACTTCTGGTCTTTGACGGAAGCAGTGACGATGCGCCCGATGACACCGAGGCCGTCATACGACAATTCTCGGAACGGAAGACACTCTTCTCGAACCGTACCGGATTTGACGAGGACGACTTCAGTACCGTCCACGTCCGGACGCTGCTCGTGGTGACCCGTGCATCGGACCCCGATGCCGAAACGAGAATCTCGTTTCTCGAAGAACTGACCGGATCGGAGTGCGAGACAGTCCGTGTCGACCTCGACAACCCGGACTCCTGCGACTCGCTCCGGGAAATCGTCTACCGCAAACTCGATGTGATCCGGGTCTACACCAAGCGTCCGGGAAAAACAGCCGATTTTGAGTCGCCCTTCACGGTTCCACGAAACGCGACGGTTGAGGACCTGGCGTTGCGGGTGCACCGAGAACTGGCTACCACTTTCAAGTTTGCCCGGGTCTGGGGAGACACCGTTCACGATGGACAGAGTGTCGGTCGCGAACATGTCCTCTCGGACAAGGATCTTGTCGAACTGCACGCCTGACGCGGCTCCCTTTTCCAACCACTGCCGACGGTTTCCGACCGAATGAGACACATTGGATCGCTTCCCGACCAGGCAACTGCCCGGAGATTCCGGGCCTGGCTGCTCAGTCTCGGCATGGCCAATGACATTGAGCAGGAAGACGAACGATGGACCATCTGGGTCCACGACGAGGACCTGGTCGAATCGGCCCGGGCGGAACTGGAGAACTTCCGGTCCGAACCACGGTCGGATCTCTATGTCCAGGCCGAACGAGCTCTCGAGGCAGCCGAACGCGCCGCCCCGGCCAGGGTGAATCCCCCGATTCCGTCCCATCCACGGGCCGGCCACCAGTGGACCATTACCCCCTCGCGAAGCTGTCCGGCCACTGTTGCCCTGATGGCACTCTCGGCACTGGCGACATTCGCCTGTGCTCGTGGTCTCAGCCCCGCTGGCAGTTTTGAGTTCCAGATGGCCTACGAGCCGGTGATGAACCGGTTGACGATTGTTGACATCGAGGAACGCCCGGAGGGCATCTTCACCTCCACCTACAACATCTCGAAAGCCGCCAGACATCTCTGGGAGGCCATCACGACTGATCGCGACTTCCAGCCGCCCGACCATGGAGTCGGACAGATTCTCCATGGCCAGGTCTGGCGGCTGGTGACTCCGGCCTTCCTGCACTTCAGCATTCCGCACATCCTGTTCAACCTGCTGTATCTCAGATTCCTGGGAGGCGAGGTCGAATCGAAACGCGGATTGGCTCGCTACCTGGGACTGATCCTGCTGGTCGCCATTGTTTCCAACGTCGGCCAATACGCCATCACCGGGTCACCACTGTTTGGAGGCATGTCCGGGGTGGTCTATGGAGTCTTTGGCTACATCTTGATGAGGGAGCGGTTCGCTCCGCAGCAGGGCCTGTCAATGCCACCAAACACCACAGTTTGGTTGCTTGGCTGGTTCTTCCTCTGCCTTTTCGGCGTGATCGGCGGTGTTGCCAACGGGGCGCACGCGTTCGGCCTGGCATCGGGACTGCTGGCCGGGCTATGGCCGGCGCGGACGTAACCCGGAGGCCAGTTGTTTCCCGAATGACGCTGGCAACTGAGCAGTGATTGAGTTGGCTACTTGCCGACGCAGTACAATCGCTTGGTCGAACGGATATAAACCCGCCCCTCCAGCGGCGTGATCGACGCCCGGAAGATTTCTTCCGCCGGCGCCTCCATGCGATTCCTCGCAACGATCTCCGGTTTCGGTCCCGGACGCACCACGAATGTCTCGCCCGCCTCGTTGATGAAGAAGGCCAGGCCGTTCCAGGCGACCGGCGAGGCCGAGAAGTTGGTCCCAAGCCGTTCCAACCACAACTGCTTGCCGGACTTCGTGTCGTAGCAGCCCAGGATTCCACCACGCAGGCCGACAATCAACACGTACTTGCCAATGACGATCGGCGAGGGGATGTCACGACCGTTGCGCTGGACTTGCCACGCCACGTGGCTGCCTGTCACATCACCGGCGCCACCGGGACGAATCGCAGTCAGATACGGTCTTGTGCCGTTGCTGGTGAACAACAGCCCGTCTCCGAGAGTCACCGTCGGCGTGCCCCGGCCGGTCTTGTTCTTGACCCGCCACAGTTCCTTTCCGGTCCCCGGATCATAGCCACACACCGCGGCGTGTCCGTTGACCACCAATTCATCGTGTCCACCGACACGGACCAGGACTGGAGTGCTCCAGCCACGAAAATTGTCCCGATCGGTCTTCCACAACTGCTTACCGGTCTTTCGATCGAAGGCAGCAATGTAGGCCTGCTTGTCCGAGTCAACAAGTTGGACCACGGAGTTCCCCACCAGTACCGGGCACGAGGCCGACCCCCACCTGTTGTCGAAAACGCCGACGGGCTTTTGCCAGACCGGCGTTCCATCAACACGGTAACAGTGAATTCCGCCACCCTCGCCAAAAAACGCGTAAACGAATTCTCCGTCAGTGACACAACTGGCCGAGGCGTAACCGTTCATGTTGTGGGTGGGGAGAGCGGGACCGGTGAAGGCGGTGTGTTTCCAGGCCAGCTTGTGCGTGTCTCGATCAACACAAAACACCACCCGCTGCTTCCCCTTGTCCAGCGACGCGGTCAGGAAAATACGCTGGCCCCAGATCGTTGGTGACGACTGGCCGTGTCCGGGCAAATCAACCGACCAGGCGACCGAGCCTTTCGACCACTGGCTGGGAAGATCACTCTCTGTCGAATGCCCATCACCTCGTGGACCACGCCAGCCGGGCCACGAGGGCACCGCAGCCGACAGCGTTCCGGCACAGAGTGACACAACGAGAATTATCGAACCCAAGGATCTGTCACCCAAAAACCCGCCAGCCAAACCAAGTCGCATCGACATCTTCGGAAACCCTCCTCGTGTTGCCCGTGGTTGACGTCACAGAGTAACAACTCAGTGACTGCACCGGTAATCTCTACGTCGTCCAATCGCGATCAGCAGCCGGTTTGGTGTCAACAACACGGGAGCCGTCGTGCGATGCGACGAAGACTCTCGGAGAATTCAAAATGTCCAGACTGGAAGTCATCAGGATCCGAACAGCATTGCGATGATCAGTTTCGCCGACCGCTTGTTGCCCCACTGGCGGACTGGTACAGTCCGCCAGAATAGCCGTTTGGCTGAATCCGAGTGATTTCTATGCGGAGAGTTGACCATGTTGACACTGGGAAAATGGCAATCACGAATCAGAGACACACGTGCGGCAATTGTCGCAATCACGGTGGGACTCCTGGTTCACTCCGGACCGGTGCAGGCTGAGACAAAACTGGTAACGGCCGTCGAGGGAATTGCCGAATTTCAACTCGACAACGGCTTCCGTGTCTTGCTGGTACCCGACAAGTCGCGGCCGACCGTCACGGTCAATCTGACGGTTTTCGTCGGATCGCGACACGAGGGCTACGGCGAAGCCGGAATGGCCCACCTGCTGGAACACATGCTGTTCAAGGGGACCACCCGACATCCCAATGTCCCCAAGGAACTCCAGGATCACGGGGCCCGTTTCAATGGCACCACCTGGGTTGATCGCACAAATTACTACGAAACACTTCCGGCGAGTCCCGAGAACCTGGCGTTCGCGCTGGAGTTGGAATCCGACCGGATGATGAACAGCCTGATCCGGGCCGAGGACCTGGCCTCCGAGATGTCGGTGGTCCGAAACGAATTCGAACGGGGAGAAAACAGTCCCTCCCGGGTACTGTCCCAGCGGATGATGGCCGTCGCCTACGAGTGGCACAATTACGGCCGGTCAACGATCGGAAACCGGGCCGACATCGAGCGGGTGCCAGTGGCCAACCTGAGGCAGTTCTACCGCAAGTACTACCAGCCGGACAACGCGATGGTGATCGTCGCCGGACAGTTCGATCCACGCCAGGCGGTGTCGTTGATCGAGAAGACATTTGGCAAGATCCCCAGCCCCAAGCGTAAACTCGCTGCGACCTACACCGAGGAACCGGCACAGGACGGCGAGCGATTCGTCACCTTGAGACGGGTCGGCAAGGTCGCGGTCGTCGGAGCGGTTTACCATATTCCGGCCGGACCACATCCCGACTTCGTTCCACTCAACGTGCTCACCGACATCCTCTCGAATTCCCCCACCGGCAGGCTCTACAAGTCACTGGTCGAGACCAAGCGAGCCGCGAGTCTCCAGGGGGACGCGTACGCCTTTCATGATCCCGGCGTGATCGAGTTGATGGCCGAGGTCACCCCGGGGAATGATCCCCGCGATGTGCTCAACCGCCTGACCGACACGATTGACCTGGTCGCCAGTCAGGGCGTGACCCAGGAGGAGATCAAGCGGAGCCAGGCCCGGTTCCTGCGACAACGCGAACAGGCCTCCAACGACACCAGTCAACTCGCCATTCAACTCTCCGAATGGGCTGCACAAGGTGACTGGCGACTGTACTTCATCGCCCGGGACCGTCTCGAAAAAGTGACCACTGCCGACGTTCAACGTGTGGCCAAGACCTACCTGGTCGCAAACAACCGTACCGTTGGCCTGTTTCGGCCGACCAAGGTGGCATCGCGCACCGCGATTCCCGCCACCCCGAATCTCACGGAGATGATCGGCAACTACAAGGGCCGCAAGACGGTCGCCGCGGGTGAAGCATTCGACGTTTCGCCGGACAACATCGAAAAACACACGATCCGGACCAAGCTCACCAGTGGCCTGAAAGTCGCCATGTTGTCCAAGAAGACTCGTGGTGAGGCGGTCAATCTCACGCTGACACTGCGCTACGGCACCGCAAAAACACTCGGCGACAAGACCAGTGCCGGAGCACTTCTGCCGACGCTGATGGCCCGTGGCACCCGGAAATACACGCGAACCGAGCTCACCGACAAGCTGGCAGAACTCCGAGCATCACTCTCGGGTTCTGGCAGCCGCAGCAGTGCTGGCCTTGCCGGTTTTTCGGTGAAAGCCACTCGAACAACATTGCCCCAGGTCCTGGACCTGCTCAACCAGGTGCTACGCGAACCCACTCTGCCGGAGACTGAATTGACACTGATGAAACAGCGAATGCTGGCTTCCCTGGAACAGCAAAAAGCTGAACCACAATCGCTGGCCATGAGAAAACTCCGAAGAGCATTTCGCCCGTACCCCTCGACCGACCCACGGTACGAACCGACGATCGAAGAGGAAATCGCCCAGATCAAGTCGGTTGACCGGAAGCAACTGGCTTCACTCTACAAGAACTTCCTGGGGGGAAGTCATGGCGAACTGGCGATCGTGGGTGACTTCGACCCCAAGACCACGCTGCCCTTGCTCGAGAAACTTGTCAGCGGCTGGGAGGCCACAGAGCCGTACAAGCACATCCAGAAACACGGGGACAACCCCTACAAGCCAGGCACTCACAAGATCCTCACTCCCGACAAGGCCAATGCCTTCTACTGTGCCGGGCTGGTCTTTTCGATGAAGGATTCTCATCCCGACTACCCCTCGCTGGTCATGTCCAACTTCATCCTGGGCGGCGGGTCCCTGGCCTCGAGGCTGGGCAACCGGGTTCGCCAACAGGAAGGACTCTCATACGGCATCATTTCCTTCTTCAATGCAACAAGTGTTGACCAGCGTGGCAGCCTGACGATCGCGGCGATCTCGAACCCGCAAAACTCTCCGAAGGTGGCCGTGGCCATCCGTGAAGAGGTCGACAAGTTGCTCAAGTCCGGCGTCACGCCCGCTGAACTGGCAGCCGCCCAGAAGGGGTACCTGCAATCCCTGCGGGTCGGCCGCACCGACGACGCCCGCCTCGCCAGCCTGCTCGCCGGTTCACTTTTCTCCAAGCGGACACTGGCCTTTCACGCGGAACTCGAAAAAAATGTCTCCGGAACAACCGCCGAGGGCGTTCTTCAGGCAACCCGGAAATATTTCGACCCCAAGAGACTGGTGATCGTCACCGCGGGCGACTTCAACAAGAAGCCAGGAAAGCCCGCACCCAAGAAGACAGCTCCGAAAAAAAAGAAAGCCACCCGGTGACCTCGGCTCTCTCCCCATCCTGACGAACCACGACAAGAGGCTCGACCAATGTTCACACGATCCTTGCTGGGTGTCCTGCTGACAATCTCATCTGTCTCGGCAGCCGGATTCTCCTACCCATTGTTCGACGGCAAGACGCTCGACGGCTGGACCATCGAGAACGATTGCCAGGCCGACGTCAACAAGGGAACGATCCGGCTACTGGAAGGCAACGGCTGGCTTCGCAGCGATCACGCCTACGGTGACTTCCTGCTGCACGTTGAATGGAAGGCCGAGAAGGACTCGAAATACGACGCCGGGATCTACATCCGCACCCAACCCGGCGGCTCCCCGTTTCCGTCGAAGGGCTACCAGTTGAACCTGCTGGAAGGTAAGGAAGGCGCCTGTGGCCGACTGAAGGGAGCCACGCCGCCGCCGGGGCTGATCCGCAAGGGACGCTGGAACAGCTTCGACATCATCGTCGTCGAGGACTCGGTGTCACTGGCCATCAACGGAAAGCCTGCCTACCGGGCCAGTGGGATCACCATCGAACGCGGTCACATCGGTCTGCAGGTCGAGGTTCCCGGCGGGGGACGATTTGCAATCCGCAATGTCCAGATCACGGAACTGGGATACACGAGCCTCTTCAATGGTCGTGACCTCACCGGATGGGAAGGAGCCGGACAAGCCGCCTCGACTTGCTGGCGAGTTCGCAAGCACAAGCCCTCTGCCAACTATTCGAAACTCTGGGCCCGCGCCGTTGCTCGCTACAAGGAACTCGGCGGCAATCCGGCGGGACTGGGCGAACTCGCAAATCGCCACGACGGCGATGGAACAATCGAATGCACCGGTAAAAAAGGCCCCTGGTTGCGGACGTCCCGGCAATTCGGCGACTTCAATCTCCGATTTCAGTACCAGGTCTCACCCGGTGGAAACAGCGGGATCTATGTTCGCGTGCCCGCAGATGGCAAGCACCACCGTGACAACGACAAGTTGCCGCCGGCCGGTTTCGAAGTCCAGGTACTCGACGACAGCGCCAAGAAATATGCCAAGCTCAAGGACTACCAGTACTGCGGATCGGTCTACGCGATCTCTGGAGCCACATCACGCGTTTCCAAGCCCGCGGGCCAATGGAACACGATGGAAATCAACTGCATCGGACAACACATCACCACAACTCACAACGGTGTGACAATTGTTCGAATCGATGCCAAAAGCCACCCGAAACTCGCGTTGAGAAAACTGGATGGCTTTCTCGGTCTACAAAATCACAGCACTGTTGTCAGGTTTCGTCGCCTGAGGATTGGACCGGCGGTGGCGGGTCACTGATCTCGGACAGCAGCACCACGATTTCCTCCGCGGTCGGCGTGTGCCCCATTCCCAGCCTTCCGAGGATGCCCCGGGTCCGCCAGCGATTGTAGATCTCTCGTCCCGACCACTCGATCCGAAACGTTCCCCAGAACGCTTCATGGAGTTCGGTGGACAATCCCAATTCCGATTCCAGGGCGAGCGCGATCGCCTCGGCGTGCGTGGCAAAACCGCACAGACGGCAAAAGTAAATCCTCACTGGCATCGTCGCATCGCCACCTGACCACTCGCTGACATTCATCTCTCATATTTTGATCACGCCGGTCCCACGCATTCAATCCAAAATGGGCCATCATCTCCAGGAATCCACCGGCCACTTCCAGGCGGTCGACCGATTCCTCAACAACACTTTCACCGCTATACTCGGCCGCAACCCAGCAACCGTGCAGGCAATGGTACGACGATGCACCCGGCAATCGAGACGTACGAACAAGCAATTGAGTTCCTGTTTGGGCGAATCAATTACGAACGGCTCAACAGCGATCTCTACTCTGCCGGCGACTTCAAGCTCGATCGCATGGCTCACCTGCTCGAGCGAATCGGGAATCCCCAGGACCATGTCCCGGTCGTCCACGTCGCCGGCAGCAAGGGCAAGGGATCCACAGCGGCGATGATTGCCGCTGGCTTGAGCGCCTCCGGACACCGAACCGGATTGTTCACTTCTCCGCACATCGAGTCTTTCGAGGAACGAATGGTCGTCGATGGTGTACAGCCAACCCGTGAACAATTGATTCGCCTGGTCGACGAAATTGCCGGAGTTGTACGGGACATCGAATCCGAACCCGGACGGGTCTCACCCACCTATTTCGAATTGGCTACGGCCCTGGCCTGGTTGCACTTCCGGTCGAACCGGACCGAGTGGGCAGTGCTCGAGGTGGGACTCGGTGGTCGACTCGACGCCACCAACATCTGCCAACCACTCGTGTCGGTCATCACCACCATCAGCCGTGACCACACGAACTTACTGGGAAGTGACCTCACTGAAATTGCCCGGGAAAAGGCCGGCATCATCAAGCCCGGTGTACCGGTCGTCTGTGGAGTCGAGCAGCCGCGAACGGTAGCGACAATCGAGGACATCGCGGCAGAACGTGAAGCCCCGATCTGGCGACTGGGACGCGACATCCAACTCGACCATGACCCCCAGCAACACGTGGCCCGGATCTCGACCCCCGCCAGGACGTGGCCTGACATCAGAATTCCCTTACCCGGGCGACACCAGGCCGCCAATACTGCGCTGGCCGCCGCTGCAATCGATCTTGTCGATCACCGTGGGACAACAGTTCCCGTTGACGCCGCATGTGAGGCCATCGGACAACTGACGTGGCCGGTGAGGATCGAGACAATCGGGCATCACCCACGTGTCATCGTCGACGCGGCTCACAACTGGGCCAGCCTCCGGGCCTTGGTTGAAACGCTCGACGCTGACCCGACAACCTCAGCCGATTCGCGACAGCGCCTTCTGATTTTCGCGACCTCGCGAGACAAGGATGTCGACGGATCGCTCCGTCAACTGCTGCCACGATTTGACACGGTGATCCTGACTCAATTTCAGGACAATCCACGCGCCGTACCCGTCGAGACACTCCATCGGCGCGTCCGTGAATTGTTTGACACACCAGTTCACGCCACACCCGACCCCGCTTCCGCATGGCACCTGGCGCGGCGACTGGCCAACCGTGACGACCTGGTCTGCGTCACCGGATCATTCTTTATCGCCGCCGAAATCCGCGAACTGGTCCTCGACCAGCCACGGGTTCAAACGACAACAACCCACTAGCCACAACAGACGGCTAGCGATTCTGCCCGGGGAAGCCGCCGCCGCCCATCGGACCGCCACCGCCACCCATCGGACCGCCACCGGGGAATCCGCCGCCCATCGGACCGCCACCGCCGCCCATCGGTCCACCGCCACCCATCCCCGGTATCGCGCCACCACCCATGCCACCACTCATGCCGGGTATGCCTCCGCCCATGCCGGGCATGCCGCCACCCATACCGGGCATGCCGCCACCCATGCCACCCATGCCACCACCCATGCCACCCATCATGCCACCACCATAGGCGTTGTCACGGCGGATCGGGTTCTTCTTACCGCGGCCGTTTTTCTTCTTTCCTGCACCACCCTCGGCATTGCCACCCATCGGATTGTTGCTCGAAAACTGGAACCCGGTGTTCGAGTTGGAGTCACCGGGCTTCTTCTTGTTCAACAGATCTTGCCAGGGCTGTCGGTCGTAGGCCAACTGCTGTTCCTCGCCAAATTCACGGTTGACCTCAAGTGGACTGCGGCCATGAGACACCAGTTGGCCGTACCGGTTGACGACCAGGGCCCCGGAAGTCCCCCCGGTTGTTTCGCGGCGTTTGTTCAGTTCGCCGATGGGCAAATCCGGATGCTCCGACTCGTCAAGTGACAAGGGAGAATGGATGTCAAGCAACACATCCCCTGTCTGCAAGTTGACACTCTCCTTCTCGAACTTCTCCTCGGCTGGCCGCAAGACAAGAGTATCCAGTTCACTTGAGATGAACTGTCCGAACTGGGCCTTGATCTTCCCATTCACGTCAGTTCCAGCCGAAGGAAACCACTGGTAGACATTGAAGTCCGCCATCCCCGGTGTCGTGCGTCGTTCAGGCAACACCCGGTTCAGGAAGTAACGCACTGACCGACGAACCACGGCCGCCCCCGGGACAACCGCCTGACGAGGAACATTCCAGACTCCACTGGGTGCGCTCCAGGCCGTTTTCAGGGTTTCCTGGTCAGCCGATGCCACGGCAGACTCGTGCAACATGGATGGCGGCTTTTCGAAATTCGGATTCCGCAACACCAGGCGGACGCGGTAACGGTACGCGTTTCCGGGAACAACGTCGAAGTCCAGGTAACGGAACAACAACACCTGGCCAGAGAGACCAGCCTGGAATTGATCGGCGCCCCGGCTGGCAGCATTGTTGTTACCAGAAAACTGGCCGGTGAATCCCTGGAAACCCTTCTGACCCATTGCCTTGGTAGCATTCTGGCTGATCGAGTTGCCTTTCGCCCCTTGCATCACTTTTCCGCGAATCCCACGGATGTCGTGCTGGAACGCGGCAAAACCGCCTTTTTGTCGTCTCTGCCTGGCTGTGGGTTGATCCTTCTGCGCTTCCTTCAATGCCTCGGCATTCTCAAGAACCTGCCGTTCACGGGCTTCAGCCGACAGCAACCGCAAACGCGGGTGCGTACCAAACCAATCCCACTCACCAGCTTCGCGGAGAGGCAACGGCATGCTGACCACCTGGTCCGTCAGATCGGCCGAAACGACGTCAGCGTCCCACTCGACTGATAGCACGATGTCACGAGCAGCTTGCAGGTTGATCTTGCGCCATTCTCCACTCCATGGATTGTCACCGGCCACGGCCGACTGACGCTCCAATTCGAAATCAACAAAATCCAGCCGCTCGAGAGCTTCGGACAATGTGTCAAGATTCAGGGCGCGTTGGAACTGCTCCGCCTGGTTCTTGAGCATCACCAGTCCGCGGATCGACACAAAGTTGTATCCCTGGGGAGTTCCGACCCGCTCACTGGCGTTGTAGACAGATCCCCCACCACCACCGAATCCGCTGTCACCCATCGGCGAACCACCGGACTCTCCCATCGGATTCCCGCCGCCGCCGATCTCGGCCGATCCAGGCTGAGGCGGGGCCCCACCGATAAAACCACCACCACCACCACCACTGCCCATTGGCGTGCCGGAATTCGTACCAAATCCGTTCCCGGCAGCACCACCCGTCGCTGCCGAACGTTTCTTGCGAGGTGCCACTGAACTGCGAGGCCGTCCAACTTGCGGAGCACCCTGCTGGCCCACAATTCGACCAGCCACTTTTTCTTCGCCACGCTTCTTCGGCTCATCCTCTTCATCTTCGTCGGCCGGAACGGGACTCAAGATCGCCTGGCTGGCATCGGCCAACAAATCGAGTACCGGCAACAACACCGGCATGCGATCCCTGTCCTTTTTCTCATACGGTGGAAAATGAAACGGCGTGACGTACTCGAATTGCTTGACATCAATCTGGGTGGTCCTCGCTCCGACCACTCCTCGCACATCGGCCAATCCCTCGTATGTCGACTTCTCCTGGGCCTTGGTCCATGGGGCCAGAGCATGCGCCTGCTTGGCCGCGTCAATCTTTGCCTGGAAGTCGTTCGGATGGGTCTTGAAAGCAGACCACTTGGCCGACTCGGTCATCAGCGGTTGATAGATCAGTAGATACACCACGACCAGGCCGACACCAGAGAGCGCAAACTTCTCAATGTGGGCCAAGCCCATTTGAAGAAGTTGATCCGGTTTGATTTTTCCAGCCATATTCCTGTCCTCTTTCCTCAGCCTCACAACGGAAACCGCCGGTGATGCCATCGCCCACCGCGATATCCCGTCTGTTCCTGTCTTCTCGTTTTTTCAATTGGAATCCGATGCAGCCCAGAGACTCTATCGGACTCCTACTGTTCGATTCGTAAACCAATGGGTTTCAAAGCTTCTCAGTCACATCAACCTTGGGGTTTGGTAGCCGCCGGAGCCGCACCGGGATTCGCTGCCGGAGCCGCACCGGGATTCGTTGCCGGAGCCGCACCGGGATTCGTTGCC
>CAZYAZ010000058.1:0-12364 GCA_964646205.1 uncultured Planctomycetaceae bacterium
ATCGCCAAGTTCCAGAACCTGGCCACCTGAGGCAGCCCCGGCTCATTACACCTCGACCCGTGCCCAGTGCACGCTCAGGCACGACTCGTCGGGACCGGCGTAATAGGCCAGCAACAACGAACCATCGCCCAGCACTGCGACGGTCGGGTGACCGAAACTCCAGGTGCCCATCGCATCCCAGAACTCATCGTAGGTCGTTTCTTCCGAGATGCCCTGCTCACCCGAGCCACTGCTCGCATAGACCACCAGTTCGTTCCCGGTGTCCCAGCTTTGTCCCTCGTCGTGCGAGGCGACCAGCCGCAGTGAACCCGGTTCGTGACGGTGGACGTAAAACGCCAGCAGCCGGCCGTCCTCCAGCGGAATCGGCATCACGATCTGCCCGGCCATTCCCGTCGATCGGGGCGGCTCCCAGGTCAACGTCTCGGCATCGCCCCACGCCATGTGCATCTCGATGTCCGCCTCGGCCCGGTTGTCGTACGTCCAGTACATCGCCACCGGACGACCCGTTCGTGGACACAGCTTCTGACGCTGGTCGTAAAAGAAGAGATCCGGGTTCTCGTCAACAACGTCCACCCTCGTGTCGAACGTCTCGCCATCGGCACTGAAGTGAGCGTATGCCCCGTGGAATCGCTCCCGCTCGGGTGTTCCCGGGTGCGAGAACTCGCTGGTCACCAGCCAACCCCGGTCCGGCAACCGCATCACCGGACCGCTGAGCACCGCGTCCCGTTTCAACACCCGGCGTTCGCCCCAGGTCCGACCTCCATCGCTGGAATAGTCCTGCAACAGGTGCAATGACGGCATCGAATCGGTCTCGGCATCCCGCAACACGCCGCCGCCGCCGGACCGATCGACCCAGCCACCAACCGACAGCAACCGCCCATCGGCCAACTCGGCCAGTTCCGCCGACCGGAACTCACCCGGCAGGCCCTCGAAGGTTGTTTCGAACCCCTCGCTGATCACCGACCAGTTGGCACCCTCGTCGGTCGATTCGCAGATGACCGCGTTGCCATCGGCAGAATCCTTGGCCGAACCCCGCCGGAACGAAGCCAGCAGAGTGCCGCTATCCAGCCGCAGCAATGACGTGAACGAACAGACCCGCAATGGGCCCTCGACAGCTGTCGCGTCGAAGATCAATCCGGTGTCGGTGACTTGCATGAGAGACTCTCGGCTACCAGTGCATGATGAACCCGCCATCGACGTTGATCGTCTGGCCGGTGACATTGTGAGCCCGCTCCGAGGACAGGAACACGGCCATGTCGGCGACATCCTCGGGCTGTTGCCACCGCCCGAGCGGGACCACGGTCTCGATCTTCCCGGCCGCCCACTCGTGGTAGTCCTGTTTCGCCTCCTCCGGCTGGCGATCGTTCCACGCCTGCCAGACACCACGGTTCAGTGGCGTCTCGATCATCCCCGGACAGATCGTGTTCACGCGAATCCCGTGTCCGGCCAGGTCCTTGGCCACGCACTGGGCAAAATTGATGTTGGCCGCCTTGGCCGCACTGTAGGGCGGATCGGTCTGCGACCCAAACTGGCCGGCCACGCTGGCCAGAAACACCATCGTTCCACTGTTCTGCTCGACCATCCCCGCAGCCACCGCGTGGGTCACTCGCACCATCCCCATGATGTTCACGTCCAGTGTCGCCGACCAGTCATCGGGCGCCAGGTTGGTGAACGGGTACCCGA
Organism: uncultured Planctomycetaceae bacterium; assembly: GCA_964646205.1. Lineage (GTDB taxonomy): Bacteria > Planctomycetota > Planctomycetia > Planctomycetales > Planctomycetaceae > UBA8437. The sequence goes on from CAZYAZ010000058.1 coordinate 1,684, forward strand.
AGTGTCCCGACCCGATAGCCGCACAGTGCACCAGGTGATCGATCGCGCCCAGCGAACCCACCGTCTGCTCCAGGGCCATGGCAATCGAGGCGTCGTCGGTCACGTCCACGCGAACGCCGATCACCGTCGGGCCACCCGAGAGTTCGTCGGCTGTTGTATTCACCGTGTCGGCAATGTCCCAGATCGCCACACGAGCCCCCTCGGCCAAAAATCCCGCAGCCACGGCCCGGCCGATCCCGCTGGCTCCACCGGTGACGACGGCGACATGATCGGAAAGAGAAAGATCCATGGGTGAGAAGCTCCGGCGATGAACGTGATCTGCCATTGTCGGTCAGCCGGTGACCGGGGCAAGCGTGTGCAGCCCCCCACGGTCCACACCGCCTGGTTTCTCGAGGTTTCCGCTACAATCTCGAGACATCACAGCAGCACGCCGGAGTCACTCACCATGCAACTTGGCCTGATCAACTCGGCCTGGGCCCAGGCTGGCCGAGACACCGCCTGGGGCATCCACAAGACCGCCGAACTTGGCTTCGATTCAATCGACATCTTCACCGATCCACTGGACATCGACATCCAGGAGCGACGACTGATCAAGACCGAGTGCGACAAGGCCGGTTTGCCGATCGTCTCGATCTGCTGTGTCGCCGTTGGCCTGATCGATTTCAATCCCTCCGTCCAACGCTTCCACATGGACCGCTGCCACGCGTTCCTGGACCTCTGTTACGAGTACGAGGCGGACAACCTGCTGCTGGTGCTCGGCGAGTACATCTGGAACGAGGAGGTGATCCCGCCGGAGGAGCAGTGGAAGACCGGTGTCGACAACTGCCGGGAACTGGCCGAGTACGCAGAGAACCTGGGACTCAAGATCGCCCTGGAACTCGAACCGTTTCCGCTGTCGCTGCTGGGCAACGTCAAGAACATGGTGCGGTTCATCGACGATGTCGATCACCCGGCACTGCAGGCCAATATCGATGTCTCGCATCTGCTGCTGGCAGACGTTCCGCCCACGGAACTTCAGCAGTTGCAGGGAAAAGCCATCCACGTGCACATCTCCGATTGCGACGGAAAGGTGCACGGCGACCTGCCACCGGGCCGTGGTGTGGTCGACTTCGGACCGTACCTGGAAGAGATTGCCCGGCTGGAAATCGACGGGGCGATATCGATCGAACTCGAGTACTCGCCCGAGCCGGACAAGATCGAGGAGTGGGTGGCCGAGGCGTACCAGGCAACCGACCGCCTGATGCAGACCGCCGGGCTGCGAGGGTAGTTGTCAACAACCGCCCCGTCCCTTACCGTCGGGGGTTTGACCTCGCCAAAGCCCATTGGTCCGGACGACTGTCCTGGCCGACAACTCACGAAAGTCTTCCGATGACAGACCTCGTCCCTCCCCATGGTGGTCTCTCCGAACCCGTGTGCCGAATGGTCTCGGCCGACGAAGTCGAGTCATTTGCAGCCACCGCGGCTGGCCTGCCCGTGCTGCCACTCAGCACCGCCGATCTCTCGACCGTCTACCGCCTGGGCGATGGCACGCTGAGTCCGCTGGTCGGCCCGATGAACGAGGATGTCTTCAACCGTGTACTCGACGAGAAGGTGATCGAATCCGAGGGTGCCCTGTACGCCTGGACGATCCCGTTGTCACTGCCAACCACCTCCGAAACCGCCGCCGGCCTGGAAGTCGGATCGACCGTCGCGTTGGCCGGTCCCGATGGGACCGTCGTCGGAACACTGGACGTCGAGAGCGTCTTCGAGTGGGACAAACCACGATACATCTCCTCGGTCTACGGCACCGATCGCACCGATCACCCCGGCGGTGACATGGTGACGGTCCATGATGCCGACAACACCCACCTGGTCGGTGGCTCGATCCGCGTCCTGCCGGGCGTCAAGAACCCCGACTTCGGCCAGTTCGTACTCTCGCCCCGAGAGGTCCGTGCCCTGTTGGCCGAGACCGGATGGGATGCGGCCGTGGCCTTCCAGACCCGAAACCCCCTGCACCGGGCTCACGAGTACGCGCTGGTGTATGCCCTGGAATCGCTGCTCAAGGATGGCAAGAACGCCGGAGCCGTGCTCAACCCGCTGATCGGTGAGACCAAGGGCGACGATGTCAACGCCGCCATCCGGATGCAGACCTACGAGAAACTGATCAGTGACCGGGCCATGGGAGACGGCGACAGCGACTCCGAATTGTGGGGTCCCCGGGGCGAGAGCGTCCCCGACCGGGTTCGGCTGCTGGGGCTGGACATCAAGATGTTCTATGGCGGCCCATCCGAAGCAGTGATGCACGCCATTTACCGCCAGAATATGGGCTACACCCACATCGTGATCGGTCGCAAGCACGCCGACGCGCCCTACCACGACGGCGATGCGATCTGGGGCGACTTCGACGCCCAGGAAATCTTCGACAACCTTGCCGGCGACCTGCAGATCCGTCCGGTCAATGTCGGGTTTGCCGCCTACTACGAATCGCTGGGCCGGGTGGACCTGATGAAAAACCATCCCGACGAGAAGCCCGTGTTCATATCGGGCAAGGACGTTCGGGCCACCCTGCTGCAGGGCGAAATGGTCGATTCCAGGATCATGCGGGAAAGCACCTCCGAGATCCTCGCGGCCGCCATGGGTACGGCGTCCTGACACCGGTCGCCGGCGGTACCAGCTGAATTCTGACCGATTCCGTTACAATCTCGGTCGGTCGAAACTCCACCAGGATTCTCATCATGCGCCAATTGTTCGTCGTGCTGATCACCCTGCTGATTTTCCGGCCAGCCGTCGCCGATAAGAAACCCAACTTCATTGTCGTCTTCTGTGACGACCTGGGTTACGCCGACATCGGACCGTTTGGCTCCAAAACCCACGACACACCCGTGCTGGACAAGATGGCCCGCGAGGGCATGAAGCTGACCGATTTCTATTCAACCTGCTCGGTCTGCACCCCCTCGCGATCCAGCCTGATGACCGGCTGTTACCCGCGACGCGTCAACATGCACTGCGACGAGAAGAATCTCTGCGTGCTGTTCCCCGCCGCCCGCAAGGGGTTGAATCCCTCGGAGGTGACCGTGGCCGAGGTCCTCAAGACACGGGGCTACGCCACGATGGCCATCGGCAAGTGGCACCTGGGTGATCATCCCGATTTCATGCCGACCAGCCAGGGCTTCGACCATTACTTCGGCATCCCTTACAGCAACGACATGAATCGCAAGAACGTCCCGCTGCCACTGGTTCGGGACCTGGAAGTTCTCGCCTCGGGCATCCAGAAAGACACCTCCATCACCCGGCGATACACCGAGGAGGCGGTGAAGTTCATCCACGCCAACAAATCGCGGCCCTTCTTCCTGTATCTGCCGCACACGGCCGTTCACTTGCCACTGGTGCCAGCCAAGCGATTCCGTGGCAAATCGCGGGATGGACTCTACGGCGACTGGGTCCAGGAGATTGACTGGTCGATGGGCGAACTGTTCCAGGCCCTGGATGAGTGCGGGATCGACAAGCAGACACTGGTCCTGTTCACCTCCGACAACGGGTCGGCCCGGGCCAAGCAGGGCAGCAACCTGCCATTGCGCGGCCGCAAGGGACGCACCGACGAGGGTGGCATGCGGGTGCCGTGCGTGGCTCGCTGGCCGGGCAGGATTCCCGCCGGTACCAGCAGCAAGGCCATCACCAGCACCATCGACGTGTTGCCCACGCTGGCTCACCTGGCCGGTGCCAAGCCACCCGGCGACCGGAAAATCGACGGCAAGAACATCTGGCCCATCCTGGCCGGAAAGGCCGGCCCCAAGGCCGGACACGACGCCTTCTACTACTACCAGATGGACCAGTTGCAGGCCGTCCGCTCGGGGCCGTGGAAAATGTTCGTCCCGATGAAGTCCAAAAAACGCAACTGGGGCAAGGCCGAGCCGACCCAGCCGCTGAAACTGTTCAACCTGGCCAAGGACATCCACGAGGACAGGAACGTGGCGACCGACAATCCGGCCGTGGTCAAGAAGCTGATGAAGCTGGTCAAAAAGGCCCGGGCCGATCTCGGTGACTCGAATCGCCCGGGCAAGGGCCAGCGCAAGGCCGGATGGGTGGCCAAGGCCTCGCCGCGACTGCTGAAGGCTGCGACTCCCTAGCCGGAAACAATTGGCCCGGAACACCGATCCGGTCAATTCCAGTACGACCGGTCCAGCGCCCGGAAGTTGATGGCTTCCGAGAGATGGTCTTCACCGATGTCGGCTTCACCCGACAAATCGGCGATCGTCCGCGAGACGCGAAGGATCCGATCGTGGGCTCGAGCCGAGAGACCCATCTGTTCCATCGCCAGCTTCAGCAGTTTCTCGGCCGCTCCCTGCAACCGGCAATGGCACCGGATCTCCGGAGGACTCATGTTCCCGTTGGCCCCGGTCTCCGAAAAACCATTGTCCCCCGTGAACCGTTCCAACTGAACCTGCCGGGCCGTCTCGACCTGGTTGGCCATCGCCTGGCTATCGGTTCCGGCCGCATCGTCGGACAATTCGTGAAAAGGCACACCGGGAACCTCGACATGAATGTCGATGCGATCCAGCAACGGACCACTGATCTTGGCCATGTAGCGTTCGACCTGTGACAACCCGCAATGACATTCTCGTCGCGGGTCACCACGGAACCCACACGGACAGGGATTCATCGCTGCCACCAGCATCAGGTTGGCCGGAAAGGTCATGCTGCCCAGGGCTCGTGAAATTGTCACCTGGTTCTCCTCCAGCGGCTGCCGCAACACTTCCAACGTCCGCCGGTTGAACTCGGGCAACTCGTCCAGGAACAACACGCCATGATGAGCCAGGCTGATCTCACCGGGCGAGGGCCGACTGCCGCCACCGACCAGGCCCGCCTCGCTGATCGTGTGATGGGGCGCGCGAAACGGCCGTTGCAACATCAGGGGTCGACCCGGCGCCAACCGGCCAACTGCACTCCAGATCCGGCTGGTCTCCAGGCTCTCCCGCGAAGTCAACTCGGGCAGGATCGTGCCCAGCCGCCGGGCCAGTAGGGTTTTGCCGGTACCGGGTGGACCGATCATCAACAGGTGATGCCGTCCAGCGGCCGCCACCACGACAGCCCGCTTGGCCGTCTCCTGTCCCTTCACATCCGAGTAGTCAATGTGGTAACGACCATGGGCGCCAATGGCTTGTTCCCAGCTGAATGCTGCCGGTTCGATGTCGATGGCACCGGCCAGGTACCCGACCGCCTCGGCCAACGTCCCCGCCGGGATCGCGTCCAGCCCCTCGACCACCGCGGCCTCCGGAGCGTTCTCCAACGGCACGACAATTCCACGACGTCCCGCATCGCGAGCCTCCAGGGCCATCGACAACACACCCCGGATTGGCCGCAAACGCCCGTCGAGAGCCAGTTCGCCAACCACGGCGAAATCATTAAAACGATCGCCCTGCAATTGACCACTTGCCGTCAGCAGGCCCAGGGCGATCGGCAGATCGAACGATGCCGCATCCTTGGGAAGATCGGCCGGCGATAGAGAAATCACGATGCGGTCACTGGGTCGGACGTAGCCACTGTTGACCAGTGCGCGTTCGATCCGGTGAGTGCTTTCTCGAACCGCGGCCTCGGCCAACCCGACCAGGATCGTCCTCGGCAAGCTGCCCGCGGAAATGTCGACCTCGACCTCGACTGCCCGTGCCTCGATCCCAAACAACGAATACGTGAACAACTTCGCCAGCATGGCAAACACCTCGGGCCCGCGGATTCCAGGGAAACCAACCGCAACGGCTGCCGACGACGAGATCCTTCTCGCGTGGGAGCAACCGCCCGAGGCGAGCAGTTCACCGGCAATGATTCTGCGGACCACCCGGGAGTGTTCGCAAGACCGATTCTGGACCGGGATGCCATCACACCGATGTTCAACTTGTCCTCGCTTGATCCGATCGGATAGCCTGAACCCATGGCCATCTCCCAGTCCCATACCAGTTTGCCCCTCGCTCGACGCGACCTGTTGCAGGTCGGCTCGCTCGGCCTGATGGGACTGACCATGCCGTCGCTGCTGGAACAGGCGGCCGCGGGAGGACTGCGGCCCGGCGCGGCCAAGTCCTGCCTGCTGTTCTTTCTCGACGGGGGACCCGGCCAACATGACATGTGGGACATGAAGCCCAACGCCCCCGCGGAAGTCCGCGGTGAATTCCAACCGATCCGAACCACCGTGCCGGACATTCACGTTTGCGAGGGCTTGCCCGAACTGTCCAAGCAAATGCATCACCTGTCACTGGTTCGCTCGGTCACCCATGATGTGATGGTGCACAGTTCGGCCACCTACTACATGCTGACCGGCCGTCATCCCCAGCCGGCCGCCAACCTGATCATCAAGGAAGAACCCGACAACTTCCCTCCCATCGGCTCGGTGCTCGCCCAACACCGTCCACTGCGAGAAATTCCCGAGTACGTGCACCTGCCCGACATCATGTGGGACGCCGGTCACGACCTGCCTGGCCAGAGAGCCGGATTCCTGGGTCCCGGATTCGACCCGTTGGTGGTCGGCGACCCCAGTGTGAAAAACTACCGCGTGCCCGGGCTGTCGCTGCCAACCGAGGTGCCCCGCAGCCGCCTGGGCCGACGAAAGACCCTGCTGGAACTGCTCGATCGGGCCCCGCACCAGAGAATTGCCGAACCGACCTGGAACGCAATGACCGACCACGCCCGCAAGGCGTTCAGCCTGCTGTCATCGGTCAAGACACGGGATGCATTCGACCTGGCACGCGAGCCGGTCGCGATCCGCGAGAAGTACGGGTTGCCCGATCGTGTGAATCGCAGCAAGGGCGCTCGCAATTTCGGCGGCCTGCCTCACCTGGGCCAGTGCCTGTTGCTGGCCCGGCGGTTGATCGAGGCGGGAGTCCCGCTGGTGACCGTGTGTAGTGGCCGACGACGTGACTCGGCCTGGGACGGACATCTCCGTCACTTCCCCATCCTCCGCAAGTCGCTGTTGCCGTACTTCGACAAGGCCTTTCCCGCCCTGCTCCAGGACATGCACGAACGGGGATTGCTGGAGGAGACCCTGGTCGTGGCGATGGGCGAATTCGGCCGGACCCCGAAGATGGGCCAGGTCACCGTGGGCGCCGCGACGTCAGCCGGTGGTCGTGATCACTGGTCACACTGCTACACGATCCTGATGGGCGGAGCCGGCATCCAGCCGGGAACGGTCTTCGGATCCTCCGACGCACACGCCGGATATCCCGCCAACAATCCGGTGACACCCGAGGACGTGGTGGCCACCATCTACCACGCGCTGGGTCTGGATCCCCAGATGAGGATCAAGGACCCCCAGGGGCAGCCTCACCCGATCGCGCTGGGTGAACCCATCCACGGGATCCTCTCGTAAGGCCAGGATGACCCGTCGTCGCGGCACCAGCGATGGGAGCCGCTAACCGCTTCCGCGATCTCACTCAATTCGCTAGTCTGGAATGGCACCCGGAACACTGCCGCCCAGGAGCTGTCTTGATGAAAACCATGCGGTCCTGCCTGTTGATTCTTGTTTGCGTTTCCCTGGTCTCGGCCGCCGCGCCGAAGACGAAGAAACCCGCCGCCGCGCCGCTGCTCAACGACGCCGGACACGGCTCGGTCAGCGGCCAGTTCCTGCTCGACGGCGCCATCCCCAAGGCCAAGATACTGGTCAAGAAGGGTGACCCGACTGCCAAGGACGGGGCCGTTTGTGCCGCCGTCGACCTGGCCAGTGATTCCCTGGTCGTTGACCCCAAGACCAAGGGCATTCAGCACATCTTTGTTTACATCCGCAAGGTCGACAAAACCAAGATACACCCCAAGCTGAAATCCAGTGCCAAGCCAGAAGTCGTTTTCGATCAGAAGGGATGCCGCTTCACACCTCACACCCTGCTGGTCCGAACCGATCAGTCGGTGGTGGTCAAGTCGGCCGACAACTGTGCCCACAACACGCACACCTATCCGATCCGCAACAAGGCCGACAACTTCATTATCAACGCCAACAACCGCACGGGGCTCAAGTTCAAGTACCCGGTCGCGGAGTTTTTGCCGACCACGGTCAAGTGTGACATCCATCCGTGGATGAAGGCCTACTGGCTGGTACTCGACCATCCCTACATGGCCGTCACCGACGCATCGGGTCGATTCACCGTCACCGGACTGCCGCCGGGTACATACGAGTTCCGCTGCTGGCATGAGCTGGTGGGATACGTCGCCGCAGGCTCCAAGAGAGGATTCAGCGTGACAATCAAGGCCAACCAGACAACCCAGTTGCCGGTGGCCAAGGTGCCGGTGGCCAAGTTCAACGACGAGTAGGCTCGCCGGCTCACAACTTGCCCGGGCCAAAGACGCGAAGGTGCCGCGATGCGACAGCAGATCGGCTTCCTGATGCAACTGACCGTCCTGACACTGTTGCCATTCCTGATTCTCTGGCAACTCAACTTCGGCATGCCGCTGCTCTGGATGCCGGTGCTGACGCTCGTCGGAATCGGCATGTTCACCCTCGGCACCAACTTGCGGGGAGGACAGGAGTGAGCCGCCTCGTCCAGCCCCTGGTGCTTGGACTGCTACTGTTTCTTGCCGCGCCGGTCCCCGCTCAGTCCCCCGTCATCACCGTCCAGGCCAGCGCGACCGCACGCCGAAAAGTCCGGCTGGCTCGTGAATACCTCAGGCGATCCGACTGGTCCAACGCCATTTCCCTGCTGAATCGGGTTCGTACCGATCACCCCGGCGAACTTGTCGAGGTGAACCCTGGCCACTTTCTCGACACCACCCTGCTAGTCAACCACCTGCTGGTCGGCATGCCACCGGCCGGGCTGGCGATTTACCGCGATCGGGTCGATCCACAGGCACGACGATGGTTCGAGGCTGGCCGCGCCGAAAAGGATCCGGCAGCCGTATCGCGCGTGCTCCTGAAAGCCTACGCGAGCCGGTGGACCGACGACGCACTGTGGTGGCTGGGCGAACAGGCCTGGCAAGCCAACCAGCCCCACCGCGCCGCCCGGTACTGGCGACAACTGCTTCCCCGGTCCCCGGCCCTCCCCAAGGACGACCAGCCGGACACCCCCAGCAACCCGCTGGCCATTCAACGGCTCAGCTTTCCAGACAGTCGACACCCCGGGGCCCAGGTCCGAGCACGACTGGTGTTGTGTCATTGCCTGGCCGGCCAAATCGACCGCGCTCGAGTCGAATGGAACGAACTGAAACAACGCCATCCAGACGCCCAGGGCACCCTGGCCGGTCGCAAGGGAACGCTGACGTCATTGCTGGCCGAATGGCTCGCTCGCCCGGAACTCTGGCCCGCTCCGACATCGGAATCCGACCACGTCACCTTTGCCGGAACGCCAGAGAGAAATGGCATTCGAACGGCCCCGATCGATCCCGGCGCCCCGCTCTGGCATGCCCGCATCGACAACTCGCTCACCGCCGGTCTCTCGCGCCACACTGACCGGCATCCCGTCGTCTACAAAAACCTGGTGTTTGCCGCCGACTCGTTCGGACTCCACGCCTGGACTCTCGACACCGGACAACCCGCCTGGTCAACCGCGACCGACAGAACGTCGTTGTATCCACCACCACTGGTGGATCCACCCGTGCGGGCAACCCGGCAACGAACTGGACGCGTCAGCACCAGTCTTGCCGTTGCCAACGGCCGTCTCTACGCAAGAATCGGTTCGCCGGTGACTGCTGCCGCCGGTGGCGAACCACGCCCCCTGACCCACGAACTGGTCGCGCTGGATGTGGCCAACGGCCAGGGACAACTCGTGACCAGGTTCGACCCGGATGCCATCAACTCCGACGACACCCGTGGCGGCTGGTCGTTCGACGGCGGACCCATCGTCATCGGTGACCGGCTGTTCGTGTGCACCCGCCGGGGTCATCCACGTTGCGAGGTCGGAGTCGCCTGCCTGGATGCCAATTCTGGAGAACAACACTGGCACAGCCGACTCGCATCAGCCGTGACCGCCGTCGACCAATCCGCCAACGTTGTCACTCACAACCTGCTGGCCGTCAGCGATGGCCAGTTGATTTACTCCGGGGACACTGGCGTCGTCGCCAGGCTCGACACCGCGTCTGGCTCCACCGCCTGGATCACCGCGCTCGATCCGCCCACCGGCCCGGGTCCCTTTTGCTGCCTCCCCGACAATGACTCGGGACTCCTGCTCGCCCGCTCCGGTCATCAAGGATTGGTCGCACTGGACATCCAGAACGGTCAACACGCCTGGTCCCGTCAATTGACCGGTGGCATCGAACACCTGCTGGCGATCCAAAAAGGCCGAGCCATTGTCTCGGGCAATTCCCTCTGGGCACTCGACGTACGCACAGGTCGAATCGATTGGAAACGAATTGCCCCGGGACAACATCATTTTGGCCATGGACGAGGACTCGTCACCTCCAACATCATCTATTGGCCAACCCGGGAACAACTTCACGTGGTCGACCTCAAGTCCGGTCAACCGCTTCGCCAACCCGTCCGTCTCGATGTCCGAGGTTGCCAGGGTGGCAACCTGCTGATCACACAACAAAAACTTGTCCTCTGCGGAAATGGCCAGGTCACGGTCCTGGGACGATTGGGCGGATCGCTGACAGCACCCCGGTTTGACAACTTGACCAATCCCGCTCGATGATACGGCGTGGTCTCTTCTTTTTGACTCACTGCAGGCGAGCCGACTGACGTGTCCTCCGATACACCCACACCGCAGCCACCACCGCAGCCACCACCGCAGCC
>CAZYAZ010000058.1:12464-32839 GCA_964646205.1 uncultured Planctomycetaceae bacterium
CACCGCAGCCACCACCGCAGCCACCACCGCAGCCCACACCACAACCAGCCTCCCACGTCGATCCGGACGCCGAGGCCGTGAAGCGGTTGGGTGAGGCCGCCACACAGATCAACCGCGAGTTGGGACAAGTGATCGTTGGCCAGGCATCGGTGGTCGAGGACCTGCTGGTGGCCATGCTGGCCGGAGGTCACGCGTTGCTCGTCGGAGTTCCCGGCCTTGCCAAGACACTGATGGTCCGCACCCTGGCCGACACCCTGGGCCTGGCATTTTCACGTGTCCAGTTCACCCCGGACCTGATGCCGGCGGACATCACAGGCACCGAGGTGATCCAGGAGGACCGTGGAAGTGGAACTCGAGAATTTCGATTTCTTCCCGGGCCGGTCTTTGCCAACGTCGTGCTGGCCGACGAGATCAACCGGACTCCACCCAAAACACAAGCGGCCTTGCTGGAAGCGATGGAAGAGCACCAGGTGACCGCCGGTGGACGACGACACCAGTTGCCCGAACCGTTCTTCGTGCTGGCCACCCAGAATCCCATCGAGCAGGAAGGCACCTACCCGCTTCCCGAAGCACAGCTCGATCGTTTCATGTTCCAGGTGCTCGTGGATTACCCGGCCGCCGACGAGGAATTCGAAATCATCCGGCGAACAACCACCGACGAATCCGCCGTGGCCGGTACCGTGTTGAGCCACGACGATGTCGTCACCCTGCAGACACTGGTCCGACGGATTCCGGTGGCCGATCACGTCATCCGCTATGCCATTGATCTGTGCCGTCTCTCCCGACCAGTCCGGTCCTCCGGCGACGAACCCGACAGTTTCATCGATCGATACGTGCAATGGGGCGCCGGTCCACGGGCCGGGCAGTCCCTGGTCCTGGGCGGCAAGGCCCGCGCCGTACTCGCCGGACGAACATTCGTCGGAATCGACGACATCCGTGCCGTGGCCTTCCCGGTCTTACGTCACAGGATCATCACCAGTTTCAACGCCGAGTCAGACCGGGTTTCCCCCGACGATGTGATCGACTGGCTGCTCCACGAAACTCCCGTCGGCGAACCAATCGACCACCCGGCGGTGGCCCGGATCTTTCGGGGTGCGGACCAGTGAACGGTGATGGACAACCGTTCACCGACACGGCCGTGTCGACGGCCGATGACCTGATCGACACGGGACTCCAGTCCCGTCTCTGTCGACTCACTCTCGAGGCGCGGCGCCGGCTCGAGGGATCGATGACCGGACGACATCGCAGCCGACTGCAAGGATTCTCGGCCGAATTTGCCGAGCACCGGGAATACGTGGCTGGCGATGACGTGCGGTACGTCGACTGGAAAGTCTTTGGCCGCAGCGACCGGTACTACCTCAAGCAGTTCGAGGACGAAACCAACTTCTCCTGCTGGCTCGTGCTCGACACCAGCGAATCGATGTCCTACCGCTCGGCTGCCGCCCCTTGCTCGAAACTCGACCACGCCCGCCGGGCCGCTGCGGCCCTGGCATGGCTCGTTCTGAGACAGGCCGATGCCGTCGGCCTCGTCACTGTCGCCGGAACACTCCAGGACCTCCTGCCACCCTCCACCCAACCCTCACATCTGCAGCAAATCAAACAGGCACTGGTGGACAGCACCGCCACCGGACCGACTGGGCTGGGAGCCGCGTTGGCCGACCTGGCGTCGCGACTGACACGACCAGCCATGGTGGTCTGTTTCAGCGATCTCTTTGCTGACATCGATGAGACCATTGCCGGACTCGAGCAACTGGTCTGGCACGGTCACGACGTGGTGGTCTTGCAGGTGATTGATCCTGCTGAAGAAGATTTTCCCTTTGAAGATCCGACACGCTTTGTCGGACTCGAAGGAGAACCCGACCAGGTGATCGAACCACGTGCGCTGGCCGAGGCTTACCGGGTTGAGATCCGCCGGTTCCTCGATGAACTGTCCTCCCGGTGCCGCTCGATCCAGATCGATTACCAACTGCTACGCTCCGACGTTCCGCTCGCCGATTCTCTGCCCCATTTTCTGCAGGCCCGGCTCCAGCGACGGGGGAGGGAGTAAACCATGTCACCCTGCGGCACCTTCCCGCTGCTGGCCTTTGGATTCGGTAGTCCCTGGCTGTTGTTGGGGGCGGCCCTGGCGGTGATCCCGGCGATCCTGCACCTGGTGTTTCGTCGCGAGCATCGCTCCGAGCCGTTCGCAGCCAACCGGTTCCTTGCCGAGGCCTCTCGGAAACACTCCCGACGACTCCGCTTCCAACACTGGATCTTGCTAGCCGTCCGCATGTCCATCCTGCTGCTGGTCGCCATCGCTCTGGCCCGGCCATTCCTGGAATCCACCGCCGTCGGTCTCGCGACCGACCATCCCACCGTCCATCATGTTTTCGTCCTCGACGCCACTCTCAGCATGAGGCACCGTGACCGGGGTCACCGGAGATTCGATCGGGGTCGAGCGATTCTCGAACGGACTGTCGAGGCGGCTCACGATGGTGACACGTTTCGATTGCTGGCCATCCGCGGTGCCCAACCACCGGTGGTGGTGTCCCAGGCCGCCAGTCGTCGTTCTGAATTTCTCGAAGAACTTTCTCGCCTGGAACCGAGTTGGGAATCCGGTCGCGAGATCGAAACGCTCGAGGCAACACTGGCGATGCTCAGCGTCCCGGACTCAACCGACCGGGTCCGGGTTTCGCTGGTCACCGATCTTCAGCGGACCGCCTGGCAACCACCCGACCCGGACCAACGGAAACAACTGGGAACGCTACTGGAGTCAATCAATCAAAAATCCGAACTGGTCGTTTACGACGTCGGCGGGCCCCACGCCTCCAACGCGGCCGTGATCGATCTTCAACCCGGGACCTCGGTGGGAATCGTTGATGAACCCGTGACCCTGCGAGCCACCGTCTCGCACTTCGGGCCCGGCACATCAACAGGCGAACTCACCGAGAGCCAGGTCGAATGGTTTATCGACGATCGCATGGTGGCCCGCCGGGCACTCACACTGAAACCCAACGGCACCACCACCGTCGAATGGACTCACAGTTTCTCCACGGCTGGCGAGCACCATGCCGAGGTGCGACTGAGCGGTGACGGATTGCCCGAGGACGACAGCCGCCATATCGCCCTGCCAGTCCGTGACCGGCTGCAGGTTCTCCTGGCCGGAGGCCGCTCGGGGAAGCGTCCGGAACACGCAGCCACGTTCTATGTCGCCGCCGCTCTGAATCCGGAAGGCCTCACAGCAACCCCCTCCACCGGGCCTCCTGGTTCACCGCCGATCACCACCACCGTGATTCCCGAAAGCCGCCTGTTGGGCGAGGAACTGGATCGGTACGACTGCGTGGTCCTGTGTGACGTGCCTCGGCTCGACCAACTGGAGATCTCGCGACTGACCCGGTTCGTCGCAGCTGGTGGTGGACTCGTGATCGGTCTGGGCCAGTCGGTCGACGTCGAGGCCTGGAACCGACTACTGGGCGACACTGGTGCCGGACTGCTTCCCGGGCGAATCGAACACCTTGTCTCCTCGGACAATCCCGACCAGGAGCCCGTCGTGTTTGATCCGGGCAACTACACGCATCCACTGCTTTCGATCTTCCGGGGCCTGGATGGCAACGGTCTGGGCACCACGGTCACGCTGAAGTACCTGTTCACCAGTCCGCTCCCGGCTTCCCGTGTCGCACTGCCTTACGATTCCGGGGACCCCGCGATTCTGTCGCGACGGTTTGGACACGGCCGCGTTGTCCTGGTCACCACGTCACTGGATCCACGTTGGACCACCTGGCCGGTTCTCTCCACCAGTTTCCTGCCCATGGTCCATGAACTGGTGCGATTCTCGGCCTCCAGCCGCTGGTCGTCCCGGAACCACCTGGTCGGACAGCCGATCACGCGTTCGGTGGGCCCGTTGGTCACCGGGGGAACATTGCTGGCCCCCGACGGGAGCAGCCTGTCCATGGAGAATCCGGCCTCGCGTGAATTGCTCTCCGGACAAGACCCAGAGCCGACCGATCAAGCCGCCGGCCAATTGATCAGCGACACCCCGCTGGTCCCGGGAATCTACCGACTGTCACTGGTACCTCCCACCGATGCGATCGAGTCGTACGCGATCACTGTCGAAACATCCGAGAGCAATCTGGCGGCGGCCGAGGGCCAGGCGGCTCGTACGCGACTCTCCGGGGTCGATGCGCCGATCTACACTCGATGGCACGATCAGAAGACACCCACCGCTTTCGACCAGCCTGGGCGGCCCCTGGGCCGCTTTGTCCTGAACATACTGCTGGGACTCCTGGTGGTCGAACTGGCGATGGCCTGGCAGTTTCGCGCCGGACTGGTGGCACTGGGAGTTTTGTTTGCAGCGATCTCGCTGGGCTGGTGGGCCGCCACAGCGGTGCTGCTGTTGGGGTGCTGGACGCTGCGCAACCTCTACGGTCGTCACAGACGGCCCGTGCCCTCCCCCGGTGAGGCCTGAACTGCCCTCGCCGCACCCCGATCGACCACTTACACTAGATTGAGCTTTGCCGCGCAGGCATGCGCGAACGGAATCGCTGGCTCGCAGGCGGGTTCCCAAACCCGACCAGTCCTCTTTGGACTATCCGGGACGAGATTGTTACAGAGACCGTGTTCGTGTCGACCACTCAACATCAACGATCAGCCGCACGCGATGCCGCGGGCATCAGCGGTGCCGACATCCTCATCGACTCCCTGATTCATCAGGGAGTCGAGTGCATCTTTGCTTACCCCGGCGGGGCCAGCATGCCCCTTCACCAGTCCCTGATCGCCAGGGAAGACCGGTTGCGAACGATCCTGCCGCGACACGAACAGGGGGGTGGCTTCGCCGCCCAGGGTTATGCTCGCAGCACCGGACGCGTCGGCGTCTGCATGGCCACCAGTGGACCCGGTGCAACCAACCTCGTCACCACCCTGGCCGACGCCAAGATGGACAGCGTGCCCATGGTGGCGATCACCGGGCAGGTGTCCAAGCACGTCATCGGCACCGACGCCTTCCAGGAAACCCCGATCGTCGAGGTCTGCCGGGCCGTCACCAAGCACCACTACCTGATTACCGAAATCGAGGATGTGGCCCGGATTGTCAAGGAAGCCTTCTACGTGGCCCAAACCGGTCGACCCGGCCCGGTGCTGATCGATTTCCCCAAGGACATCCAGGTGTTGCGGCTGGACAATCCACCCGACTTCGATCCGCCAACCGACCTGCCGGGGTACCATCCCGAGGCACGGATGTCGCGGCCCGAGCAAATCGGACAGATGATTGCTGCCATCCGTCGATCGCGTCGGCCGATTCTCTACGTCGGTGGAGGCGTGATCAACAGTGGCGCCTTCGAACAGCTGACCACTTTTGCACACCGAACTGGCATCCCCGTGACAACCACGCTGATGGGACTGGGCGTGTTCCCCGGCGACGATCCCCAGTCGCTGGGAATGCTCGGCATGCACGGCACGGTCTACTCAAATTATGCCATCAACGAAGCCGACCTGTTGCTGGCACTGGGCGTTCGGTTCGACGATCGGGTCACCGGTAAGCTCGAAGAATTTGCCCGCCACGGCAAGATCGTTCATGTCGATATCGATCCCTCCGAAATCCACAAGAACAAGGAAGCTCATATCCCGATCGTCGCCGACGTCGCGGATGTGCTCGAACAACTCAACAAACAACTCACTGACGATGACGTGCCGGAAATCGCCAAGTGGCTCACCCAGGTCGACCGGTGGAAACAGGACAACCCGCTGGTGTGTCCCGACGACGAGAAACTGATTTTCCCGCAGGCCGCCATTCGAGAACTGGCCCGACAGACCCTCGACCAAGACACCTTCGTCAGTGTCGGGGTTGGACAACACCAGATGTGGTCGGCACAGCATTTCCCATTCCGGCTGCCACGGCGGTGGATGAGCAGTTCGGGGCTGGGCACGATGGGCTTCGGACTGCCCGCGGCCATGGGAGCCCAGGCCGCCAACCCCGGTGCACTCTGTGTCGACATCGACGGTGACGGCTCGTTCCAGATGAACATCCAGGAACTGGCCACGCTGCACTGCGAAAAACTTCCGGTCAAGATCCTGCTGCTGAACAACCAGCACCTGGGCATGGTCATGCAATGGGAGGACCGGTTCTTCGACGGTCGACGAGCCCACACCTGGCTGGGACCAGTCGACGCTCCCGAATACATCGGAGACGGGGACGGCCAACTGGCCGAGACCTATCCCGATTTCGTCTCGATTGCCCGCGGATACGGTGTCGAGGCCGCCCAGGTCCGCAACCGGGATCAGTTCCCCGACGCGCTGGCCACCATGCTCGCCTGTGACGGCCCTTACCTGCTCGACGTGGTGTGCCCGTACCAGGAACACGTGTTGCCAATGATCCCCAGCGGACACACCGTCCGCGACATCATCACCGAGTAGCCTGTCGACCCGGGCTGTCGACGTGTAATATCGCTGATAGCGTTCCTGTTTCAGTCGTGTCCGGTCACCGAGATCACCGCGATGGCAAGTTACAAGAAGTTTGATCCTCGACTCGAGTTGCTCGTTGTTGAAACCAGGACGGTATTCGACCCGGAAGTCGAAGCCGAGATCCAGCAACTCGATAGCGAGCTTGATGGGCAGATCGATGGGGATGTCGATACCCACCAACTGCTCTCGACACTCATCCACTCGAAGCCCGAACTCGCCACGCAGATCTTTTACGAGCGAGCCCACACCGGTTTCACTCGCGAGATCACCGTGACGCGGGCCGACGTCGAACGATTGTTCACCGAGCTGACCTCGGCCTCTCGCTGATGGCTGATCACGTCGAGATCAACGGCATCCGCTTGCACCTCTCGTCGGCCGATCCGTCGCGTGGTGAGTGGATCGGCCAGGGCGAAGTGCTCAGGCAGCTGCTCGCCTGCTGGTTGACTGTCGACGACCAGGACCTGCCATTGGCCCCCCGACTGACAGGCCCGCCGGGAATCGGCAAGACGACGCTGGCCATGGCCGCCGCCCGCACCCGCGAGCAGGACCTCTATGTCTACCAGTGCACCTCCGACACGCGGCCCGAGGACCTGTTGGTCACCCCGGTGCTGGCCGAATCGGGGTCCATCCAGTACCACGCCAGCCCACTGGTCACAGCGATGATCACCGGGTCGGTCTGCGTGCTGGACGAGGGCAATCGGATGAACGAAAAATCCTGGGCCAGCCTCGCCCCCTTGCTGGACCACCGACGCTATGTCGAGTCGATCGTTGCGGGAATCACCATCTCGGCACACGATGACTTCCGCTGTGTCGTGACGATGAATGAGGACGAATCGACCTTCGAGGTCCCCGACTATATCCTCAGCCGCCTCCAGCCCACCCTGGTTCTCGACCACCCCTCCCGCGAAGACGAACGCGCCATACTCGAGTACCACCTTCCGTTCGCCAACGCCGAGATGTTGAACCTCACCGTCGAGTTCCTGCAGCAGGCCCACGAGCTGAAACTGGATTTTTCGACCCGCGACGGTATCAACGTCCTCCGTTATTCGTTGAAACGACTCGCGTCCGACCCAGAACATCCACTCTCCTCCGACCAGGCGTGGGCCGAATCCGTGACCGCCTGCCTCGGGGACGATGCTCTCGATCTCCAGGCGCTCGCGTCCCGCCGACAACATTCCCTGGGCGGCAACATCATGCCACTGGGACTGGGAGACTTTTTCTTCACCGGCGACGACCCCCTGCACCCCGATGGCGACGACGAGGAGGAGGGGGAACCCGGAGGTGACGGGATCGACTCATGATCACCGGACCCCTGGCCATCAGCGACAAGACGTTGGCCGTGCCCGTGATCCACGGCAGTGGTGATTTCGCAATCGCCGTTCGCCGGGTCATGCTCGAACACGACTTCGACTGCCTCGCCGTGCCGCTACCGCCCTCGTTCCAGGCCGACACCGAGGCCGCCCTTGCCCACCTGCCCGGTGCCACCGTCGTACTGCAACACGAATCGCCGGGTTTTGATATCCAAGACTGGGCGCCGGGTCACAATGACGAAGACCCGTCCGAAACGTCGCGACGGGCCAGTTACGTCCCGATCGACCCCTGTCAACCGGTGATCGCGGCCCTGCGAACCGCGATGGGAGAACACCTCGTCCGCGCGTTCATCGATCCGGAGACAAATCCCTGGGAACCACTCGCCGCCGTGCTGCCCGATTCCTACGCGCTCAAAAAGGTGTCGCTGCCCCAGTTTGCCTCGGCCATTCTACCAGCACTGCCCCGTCCCCTCGAGGGGCAGCCGATCGATCGCGTGAATCACATTGCCGCCCGGATCCACGAACTCGAAGCACAACACAACTCGATCCTGCTCGTCTGCAGCCTGCTTGATTGGCCATGGATCCGTGAGGCCTACGGCACCGGAGGGCGGTTGGCCGAGGAGATCGAGGTGACAGACACCCTGTCGCTGGCCGTCGACCCCCGGACCCTGGCGTTCGTTCTTGGTGAACTGCCTTTCATCACCGGGCTCTATGAAACCGCCCGAGCCCGGCTCGACGACGACGAGAATCTCTCCATCGACGGGCTCAAGGAACTGCTGCTGGAAACCCGGGACCGCTACCAGTCCGAGTGGAAGTCACGAGCCCGGCAGGTGACACCACAGCTGCTCTCGACGTTCTTCCGTTACGTTCGCAACCTGTCACTGATCGAGCGGCGCCTGACTCCCGACCTGTACACCCTGGTCACCGCGGCCAAGCAGGTCGCCGGCGACGAGTTTGCGATCACCCTGGCCGAAACCGCCCGCGACTATCCCTACGCCCAACCACTGCCGCTGGAAGAAATCCGAATCGGGGTTGGACGGGGACAACTGCCCGGAGGCGAACAGGTCGAGCTGGTCAGCCGGCTCCCCGGTCCACCCCTCAGTTGGCGGACCGTCCGGCTGAAACCTCGACCACCCCAGCCACAACAGGACCAGTGGCAGATGCAGTGGGATCCACACCGCCAGTGCAGCTGGCCACCCGAGGACAACGCGATCGAGCGGTTCCGCACGCACGTCAAGGACTCGGCGTTGTCGATGCTCGGAGCCGACCTGGCACGTTCCGAGAAATTCACCACCAGTCTCCGTGACGGTCTGGATATTCGTGAAACGCTCAGGAACTGGCACACCGGAGACCTGTTTGTCAAAGTGCTCCCCCCCACCCGCGGCAATCTCGATTGCGTCCTGATGTTCTTTGATTCACCGGCCGATCCACGTGATTACCCGTGGCGGATCACCTGGATGGCCGAACACAACGACGAATCGACACTGGCACTGTTTGCGACGGATTTCCAGAACGAACTTGCCGGACCAGGAATCGGAGTGGCCAACTACGGCGGGGCCATGTTCTTGTTCCCTCCCCGGCCCGTTCCCGAGGTCTGGGCCGATCCGCGATTCAACTGGGCCGACACGCTCGAAGAACGACTGCTGGCCGCCGCCTGCCATTACAGCCACGAACGCCATATTGCCATTCTCAGCGAATCACCACCCGGTGCCGCCTGGCGGCGGATCGCCCGCCAGCACGGCCGGAAACTGGTCCACGTACCACTGGGGCGATTCAGCCAGGAAACCGTCTCCAGGCTGCGGCAGGTCCATGTGCTGAATGGGCAGGAAGTCCGTAGTTACGCCGCTCACTTCATTCGCAAGGCGTAGTTGACGACACGCGGCGCAACATCAGCAGCCGAAACTCCATCGCCTGCGACCCGGGAATTCGTGTCGCTCGCAACACCAGGTCACTTCGACCCCGGGACAAGTCGATCACGCCCATTCGCATCGGTCGGAAGTCCTTGACGTACGACTCCTGGCGGGGCACCCGGTCGTGCTCGCCACCCCGCGCTGGCACCTCGTGTGGACGGCTGATCGTCGTCGTCACTCGCGAGGACCCGCTGCTCAACTCGACCGTGGCACCCACGTCCGACTTTGACACGGCGTAGTAGAGAGTCACTTCGAACCGGCCATCTGACAACACATCAACTGGCCAGGTGACCCGGTCGCCGGTGTCCGTCCAGTTGGTAAAGTACGAGCAATTTGGAAAACGATTGGATCTCTTGATCGTGCCGGCAGGCCGGCCATCCCTGGCGGGCAACTGTGTCCACTCGGCATCCGGAGCAGCCACCGGGAAGGGTCGCAGCCGCTTCGAATCCAACTCGCCCAACACATCGCGTTTCCACTTCGCCACGTCACCTCGCAATCGAGCGGCCAATTCCGGCCGGGCCCGGCTGAGATCTCGACGCTGGCCAGGATCCGACCCGATATCGTAGAGCCGTCCCTGGTGGTCCAGCCGATGGGTCTGTGTTCGCACGCTGACGCGTCCGCGCCAGTGCGAGAAGATCGAACGATCCGGCCACTGTGGCGAGCCGGGGCTGTGCATCAGCAGTGACTTCAGGCTGCGACCGTCCAACGGTTTCCCGGCAGCCGGCGCAATCGGTATTCCGGAACAATCGGCCAGCGTGGGCAACAGGTCGATTGCCCCGGCGATGCGATCGACAACCCGTCCGCGTGGAATCCTGGCCGGCCAACGCACCAGCAATGGCGAACGCACACCGCCCTCGTCGGTCGACCCCTTGCGGCCCCGCATGTCGCCGTTCCAACGCACTCCATTGGGGCCGTTGTCATGAAAATACACGACGATCGTGTCGTCAACCAATTTCATCCGTTCGAGGGTCGCCAGCAGGCGACCAACATTCCAGTCGATGTTCTCGCACATCGCCAACGCACAACGGATGTGACCGATGTTCTCACGCTTTCCAGACTTTGATCCCGGCTGCCTGGTGTCACGATGATGCATCGACAGTTGTTTCTCTCGAAACCCATTCCACCAGCGATCGGGAACCTGCATCGGTGAATGGGGCGTATTGAAAGGCAGGTAAACAAAGAACGGCTTGTTGTCGCGACTGGCCGTCTCGATGACCTTGATAGCTCGGTTGGTGAAGTCGTCGATACAAAACCCATTGCCACGGACCAGGCGGCCATTGTGTTCCAGTGGGGGACTGAAATAGTCGCCCCAGTGACCCGAGCAAAACCCGTAGAACTCGGTGAATCCCCGGCTGTTGGGATGGTAGGGTGGCTGCATTCCGTTGTGCCACTTGCCGAACGCCGCCGTGGCATAGCCGGCCCCGGCAAACACATCACCGATCGTCCGCTCGTCCAGATCCAGTCTCTCGCCACCGGCCGAGGTGCTGTAAACACCACCTCGCGGATGATACCGCCCGGTCAGAAACTCCGCCCGGGTCGGAGAACAAACCGGGCACACATAAAATCGCTGGAAGCGGGCCCCGTCACGAGCCAGCGAATCGATGTGCGGGGTGCTGAGATTGCGGTTCCCGTTGAGACTCAGATCGCCCCAGCCCTGGTCGTCGGTCAGGATGACCAGGACATTGGGCCGGTTCGCCGCAGAGAGTGTTACCGGCAACAACACCAGGACGGCGGCCAGCAACAGCCGACTCACGGCTTGGCCTTCTTCCCGGTCAATTCACCAAAGACGTGCTCGATGTTCTCTTCACGAGTTTTCACATCCACCCCGGTCCACTTCTTGTACCACGGAAGATCGATGGCCGTTTTGATCTGTTCCAACGTCTTTCCGTCATCGACCGCTTTCTGAATGGCCTGCCGCAACTCGACAAAATACCGTTTCTGGGTGGCGATCAATGCCTTGCTCGAGGTCTCGCCATGGCCCGGGGCAATTGTCTTGATCGGCAACTTGGCCAACTGCGTCAGGACGCCAATCCAACTCGCGGTATTGCTGTCGCCGGTGTAGTTGAAGGCCCCGTTGACACACGAATCTCCGGTGAAAGCAATCCGCTGCTTGGGCAGCCAGGCGATGGCATCACCGGCGGTGTGAGCATGGCCAAAGGTGATCAACTCGACCCGCATTGTCCCGTCGTCGATGACCAGTTTCTTGGGGAAGTACAACGAGGGCTTGTCGTACGCCACCGGACCGTATTCCTCTTTTTTCTCCTTCTGTGACTTCTGGAATCCTGCAATCCCCTTGGTGTCAAACAGTGCCCGGCTACTTTCCGAGGCGATCGCTACCGCACCCAGCTTGGTGTACTTCGCGTTTCCATCGGCGTGGTCGCCGTGATAATGCGTGTCGAAGACGTACCGGATTGGCTTGTTCGTCGTCTTGCGGATCAGCTTGATGACCTCATCGGCCTGGTTCGGAAAGTTGGCGTCGATCACCAGGACAAAGTCTCGAAACACCACCCAGCCCTGGTTGCAGCCAATGAACTCCGGCTTGGTCTGCGTCTTGCGGAAGAAGACCCCTGGAGCCAACTCGGTGACCGTCGTTTCAGTCGGAATAAACCAGCCCGAAGCCCAGCCCGAGAGGCCCAGCAGCAGGGCGACGGAGAGGGTGCCAATTCCAAGTCGTTTTGCAGATGTCATGTCTAGCGCCTCGACAGAATGTTTCAATGGATTGGTTTGAGTCGTTCGGGCTCCTGGCCACTTCAACGCTCCGATGATCACTGCCAGCCATCTCACTCGTCAAGCAACCCGGCAGAATCCCTGTCGCCGTCGTGATCCGGCGACGACTCGTAGTCATTCGCGTCCCCCCAGATTCGACGGAGCTCCTTCAGCTTGGCCTCCTCGCCAAGGTGCTCGTAGCATTGGGAAAGCGGGAAGTACGCGGGTGCGTAGTTGACGCAATCGGTGACAACCAGTTCCAGGGCATCGGCGGCTCGTTGGATTTCATTTTGCTGCAGAAGAGCCATCGCCAGGTTGTACTTGACCCCGGCGGAAAAGGGGACCTGGTCAAGGACCTTCTGGTACCCCTGCAGGGCCGCCAGCATATCGCCCTTGCGGGCCTTCAGATTGGCGGCGTCCAGGTCGGCCATCACGTTGCCGGTGAGCTTCCCGCCGTAGCACCGAAACAATTGAACGATCGCCACCGGGACACCCAGCAGAAACGGCAGGTTGCCCAGCAGCATCTTCCAGGCCGTGCCCCGCATGCAGGCCGCACAACGATGAGTCACTCGCGAGGTGAACCCCCAGACGACGACCAGGAAGTAGAAGTAGAAGATCGTGAACCGCTTGGGATTGGAGAACATCCCGCACTCCTCGCACAAACCGAGTTCGTGCTCGTCGGGCATTCCACCCGGGCCGGTCGTCATCAGCGAACTGCAGAAAACACAATACACCTGGGGCGTATCGGGCATGTCCGAGAGGTCTATGGTGGCATTGCACTGTGTGCATATTTCTGTCCGAAATGCGTCTCCACGCCCCTCGCCCACCATCCTCTCACGAGTGATCTCGGCCCAGGCGGCACTACGAACTGCATCGATAGCCCGTTTCAAATCGACAGCCGGCACCTTGTAGATGTGGAACATCTTGGAGTCGGCCGCGTCTCCATCAACGAACGCCACCGCCAGGCGTTCCTCGTGGATCTCCAGCGAGATGATGTTGGCCACCGGCAGCGTTAGATC
This sequence comes from uncultured Planctomycetaceae bacterium, assembly GCA_964646205.1. Lineage (GTDB taxonomy): Bacteria > Planctomycetota > Planctomycetia > Planctomycetales > Planctomycetaceae > UBA8437. The sequence continues at coordinate 25,845 of CAZYAZ010000058.1, forward strand.
GTCCAGGACCAATTCCTGGCCATCGAACACTCCCTTTTTGCTCCGGAAGAGACCGGTCACGTTTCCCTGCTCATCGAGCCAGCGGAACTTGAATCGAATCGGAAGGTCACGCATCAAACGGGTTCTTCTGGAGGTTAATGAAAACGGAATTGGGCGACCTGGTGTCAGCCAATCACCTGGGTCTGTCCGGTCGCTTGGGCCCGATAAAGTCCATAAACCATCTGCAATGCCCGGAGGCTGTCGTGCGATGAGATGGGTGCGTCGGCCAGGCCAGCAGCGGCCTTCACCGCAGCCTGGACAAACGGAGTGTACCCACGGGGCTCGTCCTGGCCCTCCCAGGTCTGCACACCCGTCTTGGCTCCCGGCTTCCAGCTCTGCCAGGTCAACGTCTTGCCACCCCAGCGTTCCAACTGCAGCCAGCCGTGAGAACCCCAGATCTTGATGTGCGTGTGGTACGAACGGTCGAGATAATACCCGGACGTCAGAGTCCCCAGCGTGCCGTTGGCATACCGCAGGGCAACTGCCGCCGAATCTTCGACGTCCAGCGGCTGACCTCCCACGTTGGCCGCAAACCCGGTGACATGCGTTGCATGCGTCCCGGTGAGATACGTCGCCAGGTCCAGCCAGTGGATTCCCAGCCAGGCCAGATGGCCACCACCGGCTCGATCTTTCTTCGCGTACCATTTCTTCTGGTACGCGGGACTCTTCAACCGTGTCTGGTCGGCAATGATGTGCAGTTCCATTCCGTACACCTTCCCAATCTTTCCGCTGGAGACCAGTTTCCGAGCAGCCTGTGTCTCGGGATTGGTCCGATTCGCCAACGCCAGCATCAGGTGCAGATGCTTGGCGTCTGCCAGCTTGACCAACTCGCCAAAATCTTCCGGCTTCACACAAGCCGGTTTTTCGGCAAACACGTGGCAGCCCGCTTCCAATGCCTGGCGGATCAACGGGGGTGCCGAACGCGACTCCAGCGACACCAGTGCCAACGAGGGCTTCTCGACCTTCAACAACTCGGCATGACTGCGGTAGACCTTGGCCAGCTTGTCACCCAGCGCCCGCCTGGCCCCATCAACGGCCTGGCCACTGGGGTCCGCCAGCACAACACGTCCCGCCTCGGGACTGGCTGCCAACGCGGGGAAATAGGCACCCAGGTGAGCACCCGTTTCATTGGTTAAGACTGCTGCGGTGATCGTCTTGGACATGAATTCGCTCGTCGGACCACGGGAATCGCACCAGGGCAAGGATACCCGGCCCCACCTGTGAATCAAACGGCCACGAACTCCCGTGACTATTCGAGGTTGGCATGCCGCGCGAACATGGTTTCGGGACTTTCGCCTCGCCGCTGCATCAATGCCAGCACCACCGCGTCGAGCACCACGAGCAGGCTCTGTTCAAACAAAGACCCCATCGGTTGAATCGACTCGGCCTCGTCCGGCCCATCGAGCTTCGGGGTCGGTGCGGGCACGTGCAATTCGATGTCGGCCAACTCGCCAATTGCCGAACCGGATCGAATGGTCACCAGTGCCACCCGACCTCCTTTTTCGACCGCTCGTCGGGCAATCGGGATCAACGATCCCGTGGAACCTGAACCCGATCCAACCAGTAGCAGGTCACCGGGTTCCAGCGCCGGGGTCGTCGTTTCTCCGACGACAAAGGCCGACACGCCCAGGTGCAACAACCGGATGGCGAACGATTCAATCGATCGAAGCGATCGGCCGGCCCCGACCACGAAAACCCGGTTGGCCTCGTCCAGCGCTACCACCAGCGCCTCGGCACGATCGTCGTCCACTCGACCCACTGTCCGGGACACTTCCCCGGCAATCTGTACCGCCTGGTCGCGAACACTCACCGCACCTGCTCCCCGGTCAACAACTCGCGCATCTCGGCAGCAGCCTCGCGGGGCTGACTGTGACAGGCCAGGTAGCCCCCGACAACAACGACTTCCGGGGCCAATTCGGCAACCGCCGGCAACGTCTCCGGACGAATCCCACCGGCCACCGCGGCTCGCTCGGCCGGTGTCACCTCGAGAAGCTCCGAGAGTTCATCAAGTGGACCCACCCCCGCTTCCTGGCAATCGAAGGCCGTGTGAACACACAACATGTTTGCCCCCAGCCTCAACAATTCGGCCGCACGCATCGGGATATCCGGGCAGCCAATCAGGTCCACCAACACGCGGCCCCCGGCGTCGCTGGCCGCCTCGAGCACTCCACGCACCGTGGCATCGGCGGCCACGCCCAGCACACTGACCCAGTCGGCACCGGCCCGGAAGGCCAGGGCCGCCTCGAGCCGTCCGGCATCCATCACCTTCAGGTCCGCCAGCACCTCGACTCCGGGACAGGCTTCTCGGATCCGCCGGACCGATTCCATCCCGTACTCGATCACCAGCGGTGTCCCCACTTCGATGATCTCCACCAGGTCGATCAACTCGCGTCCGCGAGTCACCGCGACCTCGAGATCCGGTTCATCCAGTGCCAATTGCAAGCGGGTCATCGCAATCTCGCCAACCGGGTCCGGTCCGCCACGTGAATTCCAACCAGCCGATCATTCTGGACCGCGACTCAGGTCAAAGTAAAGGGGCAGCCACTTCGGTCACGATTCCCATCTCCTGAAACCCCGGATAAGGTGAGTCCTGTACCGGCCACCTCTCAGCTCCCTCACGGGAACCGTTTCCCAATGTCGCGGTTGTTTGCCAAGGACCGCATTGTCGCCGGCCCCGGTTTCAACCGCTGGCTGGTGCCGCCCGCCTCGGTCGCCATTCACCTGTGCATCGGATCGGTCTACGCCTGGAGCATCTTCAACCCGCCCCTGGAACGAGTCCGCGGCGTGATGGCTCCCTCGGCTGACGACTGGTCGCTGGGCAGCGTGGTCTGGATTTTCACCGTCGCGATCGTGTTCCTGGGCCTCTCGGCCGCGCTGGCCGGCAAGTGGCTGGAACGGGTCGGCCCCCGCCTGGTCGGCAGCGTGGCGGCAGCCTGCTGGGGAGGTGGATTCCTGATCGGTGCCATCGGCATCTGGACCCATCAGCTCTGGCTGGTCTACCTCGGCTACGGAGCCCTCGGCGGATGCGGCCTCGGGCTGGGCTATGTCTCGCCGGTGAGCACACTGATCCGCTGGTTCCCGGACCGACGCGGTATGGCGGCGGGAATGGCGATCATGGGGTTTGGGGGCGGAGCGATGATCGGAGCCCCATTGAAGAAATGGCTGCTGGGACTCTTCCACGTCGATCCCCAGAAACTCGACGGTGCCGTCGAACTGGTCACCCGGGGCGGACGACGGATGGCCGAGGTGGCCGGAGAACTCCGCGAGGTGATTGTCGTGGACGAGAACGGTATCGACGCCGTTTACGTCGTTGGCACCGGAAGCGTCGGTGTGGCCGAGACGTTCCTGGTGCTGGGAATCGGTTACTTCCTGGTGATGCTCGTCGCCTCGTTCTGCTACCGGATTCCCGCCGAGGGCTGGGTGCCAGAGGGATGGACTCCGCCCGCAGAAGATGCCGCCCAGAAAAGGATGATCAGCCAGTTCGACGTCGGCATCGACCAGGCCGTCAAGACACCCCAGTTCTACCTCGTCTGGATCGTACTCTGCTTCAACGTCACCGCCGGCATCGGCGTGCTGGGAGTGGCCAAGACCATGATGACCGAGATCTTCGGGACCACGCTGCCGGACCTGGTCGACGAGGGCTTCGCCACCACTTACGTGCTGATGATCAGTGTCTTCAACATGCTCGGCCGTTTCTTCTGGGCCAGCGTCTCGGATCTCATCGGACGCAAGACCACCTACACGCTGTTCTTCGTGCTGGGCATCGCGCTGTACGTTTCGATTCCCTTCACCGCTGCCGGTGTCAGTGCCAGCCCGACCGCCACCTGGCTGGTCTATTTCTACGCCGCCACGATGATCATCTTCACGATGTACGGAGGCGGCTTCGCCACGATTCCCGCCTACCTGGCCGACCTGTTCGGCAGTCGCTTTGTCGGTGGCATTCACGGGCGATTGCTGACGGCCTGGAGCACCGCGGGAGTGCTCGGACCACTGGCAATCACCTCGCTTCGCGAGAACCAGCGACTGGCCGCCATCGGTGACCTGGCCGCAAGGGTCGACGCGACGGCGTTCCGAGAGAAGTTCGATGCGGGCAAGGATCAACTCGATGCCCTGGTCGAGGCCAAGACCGTCGACATTGGCAACCTCCTGGCGTTATTGCCCGAAGGCACCCTCGACCCGCGAGCCACGCTGTACAACTCGACCATGCACCTGATGGCGGCCCTGCTGGGCGTGGCCCTGGTCGCCAACTGGCTCATTCGCCCCGTCGACGCGCGACACCATCTCGAGACAGGCTCCGGCACGGACACGCAACCTAGCGCAACCACTTCTCGCCAAGCAGGCGCCTGATCAATCCGATCTGGCCGGCATGCAGCATCTCGTGCCAGGCACTCCACTCCAGTGCACCACCCTTGGTGTCAAAAACAGGATGCGGGCGGCTGGAGGGCTCGTCGAGAATGCTGTCGTCCATGCCACCAATCTCCCGAATCACCGCCAGGTGCACGGCATCGTAGGCACTTCGGATTTCCTCCACCCCGGCATTCGCCGATGGATCGGGATCGGGAATCGAATCCTTGCCATAGGTGTCCAGCACCCGGGCACCGATCAACTCGTCGTCGCCGGGCTGCACACCCCGCACCAGGTCCAACGCCAACCGATACTGGGCCATCGCCATGTGGCCGACCTGCCATGCGACATGAGTCACCCCCTCGGCCGGCTGCCGGAACCAGTCCGACTCGGGCACAGCATCGACCAGCCCGACGGTGTAATCTCGTACAGACTGGATCCGGTCAATCACTTCACTGATTCGTGACATCGTGTTTGTCTCCTGTTGCTCACCGGACCAATCGGTTTGCCCTGGCGGGCAACCGGTCGCCAGAACCTTCGCCTTCTTTGTCGAGGTAGCCTAGCATGGGTCCATGTTCACCGCATCGGTTCACCCAGGCCCACCACGGCTGGTTCACACCGCCATTGTCCTGTCGGTCTTGATCGTCTCGACGGCTGCCGGGCGCGCCGCCGACACACCACCGACCAAGGCCGGGCTGGCTTTCTTCGAACAGAAAATTCGTCCGGTCCTGGTCAAGCACTGTTACGGATGCCATTCGCAACAGGCCAAGAAGATCCAGGGCAAGTTCCAACTCGACAGCCGGCAATTGATCCGCAAGGGCGGCCCCACCGGACCGGCCATCGTTCCGGGAAAACCGGCTGCCAGCCTGCTGCTGGCTGCCATCCGCTACGAGTCACTCGAGATGCCACCCGGTGGCCAGTTGCCAAAACAGGTTGTTGCCGATTTTGAAACATGGGTCCGGATCGGAGCCCCCGACCCGCGGGACAAGGTCCGTACCGACAAGGCGGAAAAACAACAGGGCATGAGTTTTGAGATGGCACGCCGCTGGTGGTCGTTTCAACCCGTCGCCACCGGCCCGCTTCCCCAAACCAAACGGAAAAACTGGGCCCAGAAGCGGCTGGATCACTTTGTCCTGGCCCGGTTGGAAACACATCAACTGGAACCGTCACCCCGGGCCGATCGACGCACGCTGCTGCGACGACTGAAACTCGACCTGCTCGGTCTGCCACCCACCCAGGCCGAGATTTCCGAATTCGAGAACGACCGGCGGCCCGATGCATCATCCCGCCTGGTCGACCGGCTACTGGCCAGTCGGCACTACGGTGAACGCTGGGGCCGACACTGGCTCGACGTGGCCCGCTGGGCCGAAGACAACCCGACCAGCGAGGCCACCAATCGCCCCCATCCCGACGGGTGGCGGTACCGCGACTGGGTGATCGAAGCGATCAACGCCGACCTGCCGTACAACCGGTTCCTGGTCATGCAGTTGGCCGCCGACCTGTTGCCAGATTTCCAGCGCACTGATCTCAGGGCACTGGGTTACCTCGGCACCGCGCCGACCTATCACAAGGATCCCCGGCTGTCCAAGACGGTGATCGAAACCATCGCCACCGACGACTGGGATGAACGGGTCGATGCCCTCAGCCGTGGCCTGCTGGGACTGACGGTTGCCTGTGCACGGTGTCATCGACACAAGTTCGACGCCATCACCCAGCAGGATTACTACTCGCTGGCCGGCGTCTTCGCCAGCAACTGGAAGGTCAAGCGACCGCTGGTCGAATTGACCCAGGAGGAGGAGCGACGCGTGATCTGGGCACAGGATCGCCTGTGGCGTCTCGAGGTCGCCATCTCGCTGAAGTCAGATCCCGCCACGCCATCAACTCCCGAAGAGATCTCGGCCATGAAAGCCGAGTTGGCCCTGCTGAAACAAACCCCGTTCCTGGACGCTCCGGCCACCCACGCCGTTTACGACGCCGCGGTCTTCATCGATGCCAGCGACCCCGATTTCACCTGGATGGACTTTCGGATCGGACAACATCGGGACCTGCCGGTGTTTCTCCGTGGCAACGTCAACACGCCCGGCCCCATCACCCCGCGGCGTTTTCTCCAGGTCCTCAGTCCCGACCAGAAGCCCCGGTCGTTCCAGGTGAGATCCGGACGGCTGGAACTCGCCCGGGCCATCACGACCACCGCGGCACCACTGGCGTCCCGGGTGTTCGTGAACCGCGTCTGGGGATGGCACTTCGGACGACCACTGGTGACAACCACCAGCGACTTTGGTGCCCAGGGCGATCGACCATCACATCCCAGGTTGCTCGACGACCTGGCCGCTGGCTTCATCGCCAATGGCTGGTCGCTGAAGTGGCTGCACCGAGAAATCGTGCTCTCGGCCACCTACTCGCAATCCAGCCGGTACCGCCAGCAAGCCGCGACCGCCGACCCGGTCAACCGCTGGCTCTGGAGATATCCCCGGCGACGGATCGATTTCGAGACCTGGCGAGATTCGATCCTGGCCGTCACCGGTGCCCTCGACACAAAACCCTTTGGTCCGTCGCAGGATGTCGCTGACGCCAAGAACCTCCGCCGTACCGTCTATGCCACCGTCAGTCGG
>CAZYAZ010000058.1:32939-35568 GCA_964646205.1 uncultured Planctomycetaceae bacterium
CTCGCCACCGCCGGAGGTGGTTTCGGCCTCACCAGCCTCGCCGGTCTTTTGGCCGCCGAGCAAAAACAGGGCCAGCCTCAACGGTCCAACCCGCCGGCCAAGCACGTCATCTTTTTGTTCATGACCGGCGGTCCATCCCACATGGACCTCTTCGACCCGAAGCCGGCACTCCAGAAGTTTGCCGGGCAACGACCCAAGACCGTCAACCTGCGGACCGAGCGTGTGACCAAGGGACTGCTGGCCTCGCCATTCAAGTTCCACCGGTCCGGACAATCCGGTGTCGAGGTCAGCGAGTTGCTCCCACGGCTGGGCCAGGTCATTGACGAGATCTGCGTGATCCGTTCGATGTACACCTTCAATCCCACGCACACACCGGCCCGGAACCTGATGCACTCGGGCAACATCGCCGTCACGAGACCGACCATTGGTGCCTGGTTGAACTACGGACTGGGCAGCGAGAACGAGAACCTTCCCGGGTTTGTGGCGATCAGCCACCCCCGCAGCGGAAAGTTGTGGCGATCCGGCTTCCTGCCGTCGAAGTTCCAGGGCACGCAGTTCACCCCCGACGAAACTGCTCCAGAGAAAATGATCCGGTACCTGAAAAACCCGGTCCAGGACAAGGCCTCCCAGAGGAAACAACTGGACCTGGTCCAGCAACTCAACAGGATGCACCTGGCCGATCGTGCGACCGACGGGTTTCTCGAGGGGCGGATCCAGTCGATGGAGACAGCGTTCCGCATGCAATTCGCCGCCAGCGAAGCGTTTGACGTGCGGACCGAGACCAAGGCAGTTCGCGAACTGTACGGAGAGAACACGTTTGGCAATTCGTGCCTGTTGGCCCGACGCCTGGTCGAACGTGGTGTCCGATACGTGCAGGTCTTTTCCGGACCCGGCCAACCGTGGGACGACCACCACGACATCGACAAGAATCTTCGACAACGCTGCCCCGACATCGACCGTGCGTGCGCGGGCCTGATCACCGACCTGAAACAACGTGGGCTGCTCGACGACACACTGATCGTGTGGGGTGGCGAGTTTGGCAGGACACCGGTCTCGGAAGCCGGCACGGGTCGCGACCACAATCCCTACGGTTTCACCGTCTGGATGGCCGGAGGTGGAATCCGGGGTGGCGTGGCCCACGGTGCGACCGACGAATTCGGTTTTCGGGCCGTCGAGAACCGTGTCAATATCCACGACCTGCACGCCACGCTCCTGCACCAGATGGGCATCGACCACGAACAATTGACCTACCGCTTCAGTGGCCGCGATTACCGACTGACAGATGTGCACGGCCGCGTCTTGCACGAATTGATTGCTTGAACGGAGACCCTCATGGCCGACACACCCCGCCGCGAATTCATCAAGGCCGCCGGACTGCTCGGTGCCGGCTCGGTCCTGGCTCCACAACACGCAACCGCCGCGGTCCGCCCCTCCCCGATCGACGAATACGACCCGGGAAACGTCAAGCTGGCACGCCGGGTGCCCGGTTCACTGACCGACGACGACATGAGCTTTCTGCAGCAACTCGGGCTGAGATCGGTCCGAGTCGATCTCACGCGGCAGCAGGCCAACCTGGCGTTTCTCAGAGACCTGCAAAAACGCTTTGCCAAGCACGACATCCAGATCTACTCGGCTGTTCACCCCGTCCAGGGATCGGTCAACATCGGGCTGGGCCGGCCCGAACGAGATGTGGAAATCCGGGAATACCAACAGTTTCTGAAAGCCCTCGGACGACTGAAGATTCCCGTCGCCGGCTATGCGTTTCACCCCGGCAACACGTACAGCACCGGTCGAGTGATCAACCGGGGGTATTCGGTGCGGGTGTTCGACCTGGAGGTGTTTCGCAAGACAATCGAGAAACAGAGATTCGGGCGGGTCTACAACGCCGAGGAGATGTGGTCCAACTACGAGTACTTCATCAAGCGGGTGTTGCCGGTGGCCGAGGACTCCGATGTGCGAATGGCACTGCATCCCGACGACCCTCCGGTGGCCATGATGAACGGTGTCGCCAAGCTGTTCACTCACTTCGACGGTTATCGCCGTGCCGACGAGATCGCCGGTCACAGCAAGTACTGGGGAGTGCTGTTGTGCATCGGAACGTGGTCGGAAGGTGGCAAGAAGATGGGCAAGGACGTCTTCGAGATGATCCGCTACTGGGGCAAGCGGAAACAGCTGTTTGCGATCCACTTCCGCAACGTCAGCGGCACGCTGCCCCGGTTCTTCGAGACGTTCCCCGACGACGGCTACCAGGACATGCCCAGGGTGATGCGGACGCTACGCGAGGTTGGCTTCAACGGCTCGGCGATCGGTGATCACATTCCTCACATGATCAACGACAGTGGCCTGCAACAAGCCGGAGCGGCTTACTGCGTGGCCTACATGCGGGCGCTGCTGCGACAGGCCAACCGCGACGTTGGATAGCCCCCGGGAAATGGCCCTGAGACGAAAACCCTCCGGCGTTGTGTCCGGTGGAACAACACGCCTCCAAGACGATGCCGGTTTCTTCACTGATGCCCAAGAGCTGTTACTCCTGCCCCCAGTACTGGGACCTGGCGTTTCGAGAAGAAACGCAGTTGGAGGCCGATTTCGTCGATGCGGTGGCCAAGCGTTACTGCGATTTTCCGGTCCG
>CAZYAZ010000059.1:0-34259 GCA_964646205.1 uncultured Planctomycetaceae bacterium
GCCTCGGAGTGCGATGTGGTGCGAGCTACCGGAGTGCCCCCGCAAGGACTCGAACCTTGAACCTACTGATTAAGAGTCAGTTGCTCTGCCAGTTGAGCTACAGGGGCCGGGAGGTCCGATTCTAGCCGTTGGCGAGGGGGTGACAAGTCTGCAAGAGGGGAGTGAGGTGGATCGGCCGGTTGCAAACCAAGAGCCGAAAGCCGACAAACGGACGGTAACCATATTCTCTCGGGTTCTTTTCGTGAACGACACATCGGCATCGACCGGTTCGCTCCCTGACGCGTTTCGTCGAAACCTCGTCTGGAGCGTCTGTCAGTTCGTGTTGCGGTGGTTCTTCGCGTTGTTCGTGGGATTCCGAGCACGGGGCATCCAGCGATTGCCTGCCGGCAGTGGTGCCTTGCTCGTGGTCAATCACCAGAGCAATTTTGATCCGCTGTTGGTCGGCGTGCCCCTGCAGCGGCCGGTCAGTTTTATGGCGAGGAGCACGTTGTTCTCCATCCCCTTTGTTGGCTGGATTTTTCGGAAGACGTACGTTGTGCCGATTGACCGCGAGGCGGCTCGGGCCGGGCCGATTCGTGAACTGGTGGCGAGGCTGGAGCATGGATTCCTGGTGGGAATTTTTCCCGAGGGGACGCGGACCCACGACGGCGAACTTGGCGAATTCAAGCCGGGCTTCATCGCGCTGGTCCGACGATCGCGGTTGCCGATCGTTGCGGTGGGGATTGCGGGGGCATTTGAATCCTACCCGCGTGGCCACCTGCCGCGGCCGGGCCGCGTGCGGATGGTTTTCGGAACACCGTGGCAGCCCGAGGAGTACGCCGAGTACTGTGAGCGAGGTCGTGAAGCCGAGTTGGTTGCGGCAGTGCGGCATCGCGTGCAGGATTGTATTGATGAGGCAACCGCCTGGCGTGAGGGCCGGGCGGTGGAGACCGAGTCGAGTGACTGAGTGAGATGCCCTGGGAGGACTGTTGATGACATTGCCACGAAAACGCCCGGTTGTTGGAGGTCGCCACGGAGCGGTTGCATCGGCCCATCCCCTGGCCAGCCAGGCCGGCCTGGACATTCTCCGTGACGGCGGCAACGCCGTCGACGCGGTCGTCACGATGGCCGCGACGCTGGCCGTCGTGGAGCCGTACATGAGCGGACCGGGTGGCGTGGGGTTTCTGCTGCTCCATCGGCCCGGCGCCGCGCCCAGGGTGCTCAACTACAGTGGCACCTCGCCAACCGGAGCGGTACCCGGGGTGTTCGACGAGGAGAGCCGCGAGGTTGGCCCGAAGTCGGCACTGGTGCCGGCGAACGTGGCCGGCTGGTTCGAAGCGATCGCGACAGAAGGGACACGGTCCCCCGCGGATATCTTTGCCGCCGGGATCCGCCATGGACGAGATGGCTTCCCGTTGCACCCGGCCAACGCGTTGTTCATCGATGTTGCTCGCCCGCGTCTCAACGACGTGGGGCAGAAGGTGTTCGGTGGCCTGGAATCGCGGATTGGCGAAATTCATGTCTCCACCGACCTGGCCAATACCTACGCCCGACTGGTCGAGGAAGGTCCGGAACTGTTTTACACCGGTGAACTGGGCCAACGGCTCGCCGATTACATCCAGGAACAGGGGGGACTGATCACTCGTGAGGACATGGCCAATTACCGTCCCGAGTGGGAGGATCCGATCGAGGTCAATTACCGTGGGCTGACGGTGCGGACACCGCCTCCGAACAACGAGGGCATGCAGATTCTCGAGACGTTGAAGATTCTCGAGGGGTTTGACCTGGCCTCCCTGGGGCACAATTCGACCGAGTACATCCACCTGCTCAGCGAAGCGATCAAGCTGGCCGTGGCGGACCGCATCCGCTGGTGCGGGGATCCGAAATTCTCGCCCGTACCCCTGGATCAACTGCTCTCGGAGGCCTACGCCGTGGCCCAGCGTGAACGGATTGACCACGATCGGGCGACCCTGGTCGAGGGCGAACGGTGGGGTGGATTCCGCGAGGGCGATTTCCTGGCTCCCGGCAAGATCGATGGCCTGACGACTCATCTCTCGGCCGTCGACGCCGAAGGCAACGTCGCCAGCATCACCCAGTCACTGGGCAACGGGTTTGGATCGGGCGTGATGATTCCCGACACCGGCGTGCTGCTGAACAATTTTGTCTACTGGACCGAGACCGATCCGGCGTGTACGACGCCCAACCGGATCGAGCCGGGCAAGCGATGGAGTTGCTGCATGGCCCCGGTGCACGTTGTTGACGGCGAGAATTTCTGGTTCTCGATCGCGACCCCGGGCAGCTACGGGATCCTGCAGACGACGATGCAGATGTTGCTGAACATCGTTGAATTTGGAGCCGACGTGCAGGCAGCGATCGAGGCCCCGAGGTTCCGGGTCTGGGAGGACACCCGCATGCAGATCGAGGACCGGGTTCCCGGCGATGTGCGTGGTGCCCTGGAGACCCGTGGGCACGCACTGGAGGACATTGGCGACTTTTCTCCTCAGGTGGGCGGTGGCCAAGGAGTCCTGGTCGATCCTCAAAGTGGTGCCCGCCTGGCGGGTGCCGATCCTCGTCGAGATGGCTACGCGTTGGCCTACTAGAGTTCATCCGACCGGGTTTGATTCGAATTGAGCAGGAGCACGCAGACGGATGTCCAGTGTCCGGCTCGAATCGGTTTCGAAACACTTTGGCGATGTTGTCGCCGTCGACGCGATAGACCTGGAGGTGCAGGACCAGGAACTGCTTGTCCTGGTTGGTCCCAGTGGCTGTGGCAAGTCGACGACGCTGAGGATGATCGCGGGCCTGGAGACTCCGACGGCCGGAACGATTTCGATCGGTGGTCACGATGTGACCTCCATCGACGCGATGGACCGAAATATCGCGATGGTCTTCCAGAACTACGCCCTGTATCCCCATATGAATGTTTTCCGGAACATGGCCTTTGGACTGCAGATGCGAAAGGTGGATCGAGGGGACATCCAGTCCCGGGTGTCTACAGCGGCCCGGTCACTGGGAATCGAAGGGCTACTGGAACGCCGTCCTGCACAACTGAGCGGTGGCGAACGGCAACGCGTGGCGTTGGGCCGGGCGATTGTTCGCGATCCGGAGGTCTTTCTGCTCGACGAACCACTCAGCAATCTCGACGCCAAGCTACGCACATCGATGCGATCCGAACTGGTCAAACTCCGTCGGGACCTCGGAACAACGATGGTGTACGTGACCCACGATCAGGTCGAGGCGATGACGATGGGGGATCGGATCGTGGTGATGCACCAGGGGCACATCCACCAGGTTGGTTCCCCTCGCGAGGTCTATTTCAATCCGGCCAACCGGTTTGTGGCCGAATTCATCGGGAATCCACCGATGAACATGTTCCGGTGTCATGCCGAGAGTGACCAGGGGGCCATTTGCCTTGTCGCGGACAATTTCCGGATGGAAGTTCCGGGTGTCGAGGTGGCGAATTTGCAGGACGGGCATGAGGTGGATGTTGGGATCCGTCCCGAGAGCCTGCGGCTGGGGGGAGAAACCGGTCAACTCGAAGCGACCGTTGTCGGCTCACAGTTTCTCGGTGCCGAGCACCTGGTTGAACTGGACTGCGGTGGCCCGCAGTTGCTGGCCCGCATTGAAGGATCCGGTGAATTGACTCCCGGCCAAACCTGTCGCGTGACAGTCGATCCCGATCACGTCCACCTGTTTGACCCCAAGACGGGGATCCGTTTGTGAGGGGACCATCGCTTTCCCGCCGCCAGTGGTTGACCACGACCGGGGCCCTGGGCCTCTCGGCCTTGTCGGGCTGTGGTCGGCCGCGACCAGTCCGGGACAGCCAGGGACGAGTGATTGTCGAGTACTGGCACCAGCCGATGGTGACCCAGGTGCCTGAACTCGGCGACGAGGTGAAAGAGGTCGGAGATTTCGAAAGATTCCTGGCCCGGGAGTTCATGGCCGCCAACCCCGACATTGTTGTGCGCACGCAGTGCCTCAACTGGGAGGATCTGCCTCGCAAGGTGCCGATCAGTGTGTTGGGTGGCCGGCCGCCGGACGTGTTGATGGACTTTGTCGGCCGCACCAGTGGGTTCTGGTACCAGGGAGTGCTCGAACCACTGGATGAACTGGTCGAAGACATCGTCGAGGATTTTCAGCCGAGGATGTTCGAGGCATCCCGCCTGGTTGGGGCAGGTGGAACACGGCGATTGCACGCGGTGCCACTTTGTGGCTGGGTTCAGGTGCTGGCACTGAACCGGGCGGCGTGGGATGCACAGGGGCTGGAGCACCTGCTGCCAAGCCGCGAGGATCCTCGCTGGGAATCCTGGGACCAGTTCGAGGCGGCCCTGGAGGCCGTGTCGAATTCGGAGGTCACTCCGCTGGGGATGCAGTGCGCCAGCGAGCAGGGTGACTACAGGGTGTTGCAGTACTTCTGGGCGTTCGGAGCCGAGGTGTACCACGACCGGGATTATTCGCGGGTGGCGTTGAATTCGGCCGAGGGTGTGGCGGCCCTGGAGTGGCTGGTCGACGCAAAGCGGAAGGGCTGGATTCAGCCCAACGTGGCGACTGCCGGTTACGGATTTTTCGACATGTTCTGGCGCGGGAGGACGGTGGCGATTCCCGGCGGGGTCGCGATTCGGCAGTTGTACGAGAATGCTCTCCGGGACGGGAAGGTGTCGGCCGACTTCAACGGTGACGGCCAACTGGACATGGAGATTTTCTACACCCTGCCTCCGACCCGGCCCGGTGTGGAAACGACGTTGCCGGTGTCGACCAATGGACTGGTGGTCTTCAAACAGTCCGATCCGGATCGCCGTGAGGCGGCGATGCGGTTTGTCAGGTACCTGTCCAGCACCGAGACGGTCGGTCGTTATGCCCGGGCGTCGCAAATGTTGCCCGGGCGACGGAGCGTGGGACAGATTTTTTCCGATCAACCGGACGTGTTGCAGATCCTGGAAATGGCCGCCAGGTGCCCGGTGGCCGACATGGGGGCCACCTCACCGGCCTATTACGACATTCGCAAAAGACTGCCACCCTACCTGCAGGCGGCATTCCTGGAGTTGAAGTCTCCGGCCGAAGCCCTGGCGGGATTCGAACGCGAAGCGGAGGGAGTGTTGAGTGGCCAGTTGGTGGCTGCCGGGCCGAACCAGGCGCCGGCCGGGGAGTCGTTCCGGTGAGCAGTGTGATGACTGCATCTTCGGTGCCACGGTTCCGACGTGGTGGGTGGGTGTTCCTGCTGCCAGCCGGTGCGCCCTTCATCGCCTTCGTGCTCTGGCCGTTGATTCACGGTGTGTCACTGGGCTTTTTTGATGTGCAATTGGGCGAGACCCGCTTCGTCGGACTCGCCAATTACCGTCGCCTGCTGGACGACGAGACATTTTGGGCGGCCGTGCAAAATACCTGTGGTTTTGTGGTGCTGGTGGTGCCAATCGTGTGGGTGTTGAGCCTGGGAATCTCGGCCCTGGTTTACCCGATGGGAAGCTTTGCTCGATCGTTCTTCCGGTTTGCGTTCTATGTGCCGGTGGTGGCAGGAGGTGTCTGTCTGGCGATGGTCTGGATGTGGATCTTTGATCAGCAGTTCGGGCTGCTCAACCATATCACCGGTTCGTTGATGGGCGTGCAGGTCGATTGGTTGGGTCGGACCGACACGGCCCTGGCGTCTTTGGCGGTGGTGGTGATCAGTTGGAGCCTGGGCCAGCCGATCATCATTTTTCTTGCCGCCCTGGGAGGAATTCCACCGGAGTTGTACGAAGCGGCCCGGATCGACGGGGCGGGTCCGTTGCGCCGGTTCTGGCACGTCACCTTGCCACTGTTGCGGCCCGCCTCGTTGTTTGTGCTGGTGACGCAGACGATCGGTGTGTTCCAGGTCTTCGTGGTGGTGTTGTTGCTGACGGTCAACGGTGGACCGGCCCACTCGACCCGGACGATCGTCTACGGGATGTACGAAACCGCATTCACGCCGATGTACGATTTCGATTACGCCGCCGCGCAGGGCAGCGTCCTGCTGGTCGCACTGGGCACGATCGCTGTCTTGCAGTTCCGGCTGCTGGGACGACAGACGAGGCTGGATTAATTTGATGTCCGAGCAGACTGGCCAAACGCCGTTGCCCTCAACCCGGTTGTCCCGACTGGGACGGTGGGTGTCGTGGGGGCTGTTGTTGGTCGCCGCGACGGCGGCGATTCTGCCACTGTACTGGATGACGACCGGGTCGCTGAAGCTCCAGAGTGATGCGATGAAGACTCCGCCGGAATGGTTCCCCGAGAATCCGACGGTGGCCAACTACGAGAAGCTGTTTGGTGGCCAGGAGGGGGGGGCCTGGAGTGGCAAGCGTCCGGCATCACGCTGGCTGGTCAACAGCCTGCTGGTGGCTGTCTCGATCTCGGTGTCGGCCGTCTTCACCAGTGCCCTGGCGGGTTACGCCCTGGGGAAACTGTCGTTCCCGGGACGCCGGGTCGCCTTCTGGTTGGTCGTGGCCACGATGATGTTGCCCCGGCAGGTGTCGCTGATCCCGTTGTACCTGATGGTTGTCGGACTCGACTGGATGGACTCCTATCCGGGACTGATCGCCCCGTTCCTGTGTTATCCCTTCGGCATTTTCCTGGTTCGGCAGTTCATGATGCAGGTGCCCGACGAACTGCTGGCGGCCGCCCGGATCGACGGGGCAGGGCCGTGGCGGGTCTTCTGGCACATCGTGCTGCCGATGTCCCGGCCGGCTCTGGGGGCGGTGGCAATCTTCAGTTTCATGGGAGCCTGGAACGAGTACCTCTGGCAGTTGATCGTGACCAACCGCCCCGCGATGTACACGCTGCCTGTTGGCGTCTCGAAACTGGTCACCACGTTGAGCCAGTTCGACCTGGGCCTGGCGATGGCCGGAGCGACGGTGGCATTTCTGCCGATGCTGGCCGTGTTCGTGATGTTCCAGCGGTACTTCGTGCAGGGAGTGAGCGTGGGAGCCCTGAAAGGGTAGCACCACGAACCTCCCATGAAGTGGCACGCCGGATCAGGCGCGGATAGGATGTCGGACACGAGAATGAGACGACTTCAGACCGGCCTTCAAAGAGTGATCGGGAGAGCGAGATCATGTTGCGAAAGATGACCGCGGTTTTGGCAGCGAGTGTCCTGGCGATTGCCCCCGTGCAAGCTGAGGACTGGCCCCAGTTTCGCGGTCCCAACTGCAGCGGAATATCGAGTTCCAAGCTCGCGATGCCCGCGGAGTTCTCTCCGACGAAAAACGTGCTGTGGTCGGCCGAGATCGGGGACGGGGTGGGGTGTCCGATCATCGTTGGCGGTCGCGTGTTTGTTTCGGCACTGAGCGACCCGGGGCACGTGGGCCTGTTTGCCTACGATGCCAAGACCGGTGCCTTCCTGTGGGGCAAGCAATGGGACATGGGCGATGCGACCAAGGTGCACAAGACCAACAGCCTGGCCGCGACAACGCCGGCCAGCGATGGCAAGCGGGTCTACTTTTATCACGCCTATGTCGGCATGGTGGCGTTGGATGTTCGCAACGGGAAGGTCAAGTGGCACCGCAACATGCCCGTGCCCTACTACATTTTTGACTGGGGTCCGGCCATGTCCCCGGTGGTCTACAAGGACAAGGTGTTGTTTGTCCAGGACGACGACCTCAACCCGGCCTTCTACGCACTCAGTGCCAAGACCGGCAAGGTGTTGTGGAAGGACGACCGTGGTGACCAGGCGGTGAACTACTCGCACCCGGTCATCACCCGGGGCAGCCAGGGCGACGAAATCGTCGTGGGAGGCACCGGGATGCTGATCGGATACGACCCGGACACTGGCAAGCGGTTGTGGCATGCCCGCACCCTGTTGCGGAACATCAAGACCACGCCGGTCAGCTTCGGTGACAAGATTTACGTCTCGCTGCAAAGTGGGGGGATCGCCAACCAGTGGCTGCAATCGGCCGACGCCAAGGGAGCCGAGGTGGGGCGTGGTGGCAATGGCGATGGGAAATTGTCCAAGGCCGAGATGCAGGCCATGGTCGGAAAGCGAAAGATCCCCGAGGCCTTCTTCAAGAGGACCTTCGACAAGGGCGACTTGAACAAGGACGGAGTGCTTGAGGGCATCGAACTCGACAAGGCCTTCCTCAGCGAGGAGAACTTCGCTGGTGCCAGGTTCGACACGCCGTCGGAAAAGGCTGGCGATCAGTCGATCCACGCTGTCCGGGCTGGAGGTCGTGGCGACGTGACAAAGACCCACGTGCTCTGGAAGCACAGTGCGTCGCAGATCGATCACATCGTTTCACCACTGGTCGTCGATGGCCGCATGCTGCTGGTCAAGGGTGGTGGAATTGCTACCGGTTTCGAGATCGCTGGTGGCAAGAAGCTGTGGGGGCCCAAGCGAATCAACAACACCTGTGAGTATTTCGCGTCGCCGATCTATGCCGATGGCAAGATCTACGTCGCCGGCGAGAACGGGTACATGGTGGTGTTGAAGAGCTCCGACAAGCTGGAGATTCTTTCCAAGAACGACATGGGTGAGCCGATCGTTGGCACCCCGGCGATCGCTGGTGGCCGGTTGGTGGTGCGAACCCGTGGTCACCTCTACTGCGTGGGGCTGAAGTAGGCCCGCGCGACTGGACGCCGTTTCAGACCAGGTCCGGAACGCCGATCTGTTCGAGGATTTCTCGCAGTTCGGCCTTCTCCTGGTCGGTCAACTCCCGGGTCGGCAGCCGGCTGGGGCCGCCCGGACGGCCACACAGTTCCAGGGCGGCCTTGACCACGGGACTCTCGGCCCCGGTGCGTTTCCACATCTTTCCACGGAAACTCTGCCACGGCCAGTTGGCCGCGGAGATACGGGACTGGGCGGCGACGTAGTCGCCCGCCTCGAGCAGATCCCACGTCCCCAGGTCATATTCCGGCCAGATGGTCGCCAGGTGCGTGATGAAGCCGGTGCCTCCGAGCATGTGGTTCATCACCTGCAGTCCCTGGTTGTCGACCATTGCCGCACGGTCGCCGAAGCGATCGATGCCCCTGAGGTAGGTGCCACTGTGCGGCGAGGCCCACTTGATCGAGACGCAACGGGGCAACTCGAGCAGCCGATCCAACTGGTCCAGTGACATGTCGTACCCTTCCCAGTAGGTGTTGTAGATCATGATCGCGATCCGCTCGGTCGCTTCGTGGACGGCGGTGAAGAGTCTCAGGCAATCCTCGTCGCTCGATTCGTAGTAGTAACCGGGTCCGAACTGCACACCGTAGGCACCCAGTTCCTCGGCACAACGTGCCATCGCAATGATCTCGTCGGGATGGGTGCCCTGGGCGCCGATCAGCACCGGAGCTCGTCCGTCGGCAGCCTCGACGATCGTCCGGCTAATATCTTTTCGTTCGTCGAGGGAGAGCATCGGGAAATCACCACCGGCCCCGACTGCCAGCAGGACGCCACGTCCGTTGACAACACCTCGTTCGATGGTCGTTTGGACGTTGGCTCGAGTGGCTCCGTGGTCGACAGCCAGGTTGCTGTCGAAGCAACTCAACTCGGGAATCATCGGGCCTCGAAGAACCTGTTTGACGTCGTGGATGTCCATGGTGGCTTTCGTGAAGTTTTCGGAGGGAATGGGAAATGGAGCAGGGGGCATTATGAGCCGAATGCGATTGTGGCGGTGCCGGTTGACTAGTCGGTCGTTCCCCTGACCACCGCTCGCCAGGTGAGTTTTCGGGTGACCTCGAGGTCGGCCGGTGGCAGGATCGAGCCCAGGACCGCTGCGATCAGCAACGTGCCGAGTGTCGAGAGAGGCAGGATCAGGAAGGTCCCGGGTCGCGCCGTGGTGATGACCGTGTCGAGGCCCAGCCCGATGATCAATTCGGTCCACCATGAAATGGCCAGAGCGATCGCGGTGCCACAGCCGGTGGCGACAATCACTGCCGTTTCTCCGACCCGGGGCAGGAACATTCCGACCAGGAACATGGAGGCCAGTGGTCCCAGGGCACAATTGAAGGTGCGGGCTCCCGCGTCGACGATGTTCAGGTCCTCGGGGAGAAACATCAGGCCGATGGCCAGCCCGGTGCAACTGGCCCCGATGACAATCGAGAGCCACCGGGCCAGGGACAATTCGCGGGCGTCGCTGATGTCGGGATGTTTCTTGCGGATGAAATCCACGGTGAGCACGGTGGCCACGGAATTGATTCCCGAGTCCAGGCTCGACATCGCGGCCGCGAACAGCGCGGCCACGACCAGTCCGGCGACACCCACTGGCAGATGGTGGCCGATGAAGTGAGGAAACACGCGGTCTGCCACGGAGGGGTCCTGGGGGGCGGTGATGCCTTCGACGATCACGGTGGGATGCTGCGTGTAGTATGTCAACAGCGCCATTCCGCACAGTGCCAGCAGGACCATGATCACCAGGTCACAGGCGAAATTGACCATGTTGCCGCGGATCGCGGATTTGAGCGAGTTCATCGTGAAGTAGCGTTGCATGGCCACCTGGTCACCCAGGAACGTGCAGAGGTACCAGAAACTGCTGTGCAGCAGGGCGAACCCGATCACGTTGCGGTCGGTCGGGTCCCAACTCCACAACGGAGGAAATTCGTGGCCTCCTCCGGCTTCTTTTGTCATCGTGGCCCACCAGTCCGCCGGGCCGGTGTCGGTATTCAAGTAGATGATCACCAGGGTCAGGATCGCTCCGATGATCAGGATCACTGTCTGAACCACGTCGGTCCAGATCACTGCCTTGATTCCGCCCAGTACGGTGTAGAGCGTGGCCAAAACGCCGACGGAGACCAGGACCACGAGTGTCCATTGTGTGAATCCGAAATCGTTGCCAACCAACCGGGTCACGCTGGCGTACGTAATATCTGCGACGGCCTCGGATGCGGTCAGGACGACCATTCCCATCCAGAACAGCCGGAGCACGAACACGAACAGGATGCTGGCCAGTTGACCGGCTCGACGACCGAAGCGGCGGTCGAGGTACTCGTAGACGCTGGTCAGTTTCAGCTTCATCAGAAAGGGCAGCCACACGAAGCTGACCACCAGGAACACAAATGGCACGACCAGCCAGGCCAGGGCCATCGTGGGTCCGTTCTTGATCATTTCGCCGGGAGAGGAGAGATACGAGATCGTCGAGAGCAGCGAAGCCATGATGGAGAGGCCGACGGCAAACCAGGGCATCTGCCGACCGCCCACAAAGTAATCCTCGCTGCGGGTCTGCTGCCGCGAGAAATACACGCCGACAGCAAGTACACCCAGCAGGTAGATGGCCACCACGAGGTAATCGAGTCCCTGGAGCCCGCCGGTGGTTTGGGCGGCCGGGACAACGATGTGGCTGGTTTTAGCAAGCAGGGAGAACATGGTGATCGGCATGGCCGGCGAGGTCAGTTGGCGTTCACCATACGAGAATACCGATGGTGATTCCAAGCTGGCCCCCGACGGCGACAGGTCCAACTCGGTGGGGTCTGATTACTTGCCCTCTCCGTTTACACGTCCGACTTCCACCCGTATGATCCCCGCCCCTCACAGTCCATCGGGACCGCGTCGTTGAATCGGCCAAACTCGACAGCATCGTCTACTCCGAACCTGGTGTTGGCACTGGGTTGGCTGGTGGGTTTTTTCGTGTTGTTTTTCTGGGCAACACCCCAGCTGCCCAACAACAGCGAGTTTCTCAGGACGGATCTTCTGGCTCAGTCGCCGGCGGCGTTGCTCGACGCGGTGGATCCTCCCCAGGAGCGCATGGGGTGGCGATACCTGCCCCAACGGTTTGGGGTGTGGGTGACGGCGGCCTGGATGCTGTTGGGCGCCTGGGGACTGGGTCGCTTGGCATGGCGATTGATCACCCGTGGTGATCGTGGTGATTCCGGTCTCAACGCGGTGGATGGACTCACCGTGTTCGTTCTGACCATGGGGGTGGGGCTCTCGGCGTTGTCGCTGTTGACCCTGGTCTGTGGCCTGGTCGGTGCACTTGATCGCAGGGTCGTGGTCGGTGTGCCCGTGGCGGCGTTGCTGGCCGAACTGGTCTGGTGGTGGCGACTTCGTGGGAATGGCACGCGGCGAGAGTCGACGGTTGCCGAGGATATTGTCGGGAGCATCCCGACGGCAGCGAAGTGGTGCCTGGGCTTTGTGGCCATCTTGTTTTTGTTCTTTCAGTTCACCGGGGCCGCGCTGCCGTCGATCGACTTTGACGTCAAGGAGTATCACCTACAGGGGCCCCGCGAGTTTTTTGAGCAAGGTCGAATCACTCGATTGCCCCACAATGTTTACACCAGTTTTCCGTTCCTGACTGAGATGTTGAGCCTGGCGGGAATGGTGGTGGCAGACGACTGGTGGTGGGGTGCACTTGTGGGAAAAACGGTGTTGGCGGCGTTTGCGCCGTTGACGGCCCTGGTACTGTTCGCTGCGGGACGCCGCTGGTGGTCATCCACGGCCGGCCTGGCTGCCGCGATGATCTACCTGACGATTCCCTGGACGACCCGGGTGTCGATGATTGCTTACGCCGAGGGGGGACTCTGTTTTTTCCTGGCGGCAACGCTACTGGCCGTTGCGCTGGCGATGGAGAGAATTCCGACCGGGCAGCCGCTCACCTCGGGCTGGTTGCTCGCAGGCCTGCTGGCTGGCAGTGGCATGGCGTGCAAGTACACGGGCCTGGTCCAGGTGGTGGTTCCGGCGGCGGCAGGCCTGGCGATTTCGATTGCACTGGTCAACAGGACAGAACGCGATCAGGGGGCGAATGCCGTGGGTGTGTCCCTGGCCCGGTCCCTGCTCGTTTTTGGTGCCGGCGTCGCTTTGACAGTCGGTCCCTGGTTGTTGAAGAACGCGGTGGAGACGGGCAACCCGGTTTATCCACTCGGTTACACGGTGTTTGGAGGCGAAGACTGGTCGGAGAGCGACAACCTGAAATGGCGGGCGGCCCATTCCTCCAACGACCACTCGCTGCCGAGCCTCGCCAGGGGCCTGCTCGATGTGGCCAGTCGCAACGACTGGCAGAGTCCGCTGGTGTTTGGGTTGGCTCCCTTGGCACTGCTGGTCACGGTGGGACGTCGCCAGGCCGCGTGTCTCTGGTTGGTGGTTGGCTGGTTGATTCTCACCTGGTGGGGCTTGACCCATCGGCTTGACCGGTTCTGGGTACCCATGTTGCCGGTTGTTTCACTGTTGGCGGGAATCGGGGTGACCTGGTCAAAACGGCGCGCGTGGTGGCGTCCTTGTGCGGTGATGCTGGTGCTGGGACTGGCGTACAACGTCGCCGTCGTGACGACCACCAACCCCCGGCCGGTGATCGGATACAATTCATTCCTGGGTGATCTTGATGTGGCTCGTCGGGCTGCGGTGACCACAGCCCCGGCGATCCTGGCAGTCAACGAACGCCTGGACGGACAGTCGCCGCGCGTATTGTGCGTGGGCGAGGCCCAGGTCTTTGATGCCAAGTTTCCTCTCCGGTACAACACCGTCTTCGACAGTTCGCTGCTCGAGCAATGGTGTGGTGACGGTCGGGGCGGGCTGGCCGATGCAGAGACGATCCGTGACAAGCTGAAGTCCGAGGATGTCGGCTGGGTGTTGGTCAACTGGCAGGAGATTCTCAGGTATCGCACCACGTATGGTTACACGGACTTTGTGACACCCGGCGTGTTTGCGTCACTCCGCGAGATGGACGTGCTGGGCGAGGACGAGTTTGGCCGACGGTTCCTGGTGCCGCTTGATCCGGTCTCGGGTCAACAGCGTGAGGAGATTGACGGTTGGGGAGCGGCTCTGAAAGCACCAATGCCAGAGGGCAATCGGCAGGTGCCCGGTTATGTGGCGATTCAGTTGTTCCGGGTCCGCTAGCGGTGTTCCGACACGCTGGCGATCCGTCCCGCGCCCAGGAACGCCAACCGAGTGGCGATTCGTGACTGGTCCAACTGGAAAATCTCGCCGACGGCATCGCGATAAGCTTCCAACTGTCCACGATAGAACTCGACCTTGGCGTCGATCTGGGCCTCGCCGTCGACGTGGTCGGTTTTGAAGTCGATGGTGTCGGCGGCGACAATCTCCTTGCCGCTGTAAAGCAGCACCAGGCGATCGATGGTGCCGTTGAGGATTTCGCCATCCCGATTGATGGCGAAGGGATACTCGCAATGGACTTCAACCTCCAGTTCGCCTGCGGCCAGCGTGGTCGTGATGTCCTTGTCCAATGGCAGGAAACTGGCATCGGAATACGATTCGCGCGTGAGTAGCTGGGCGAGTTCGGGTTGTTGGAGCTGGTCCCGGAAGCGGTCGGCCCGATCGGCCAGTCCGTCGACGTGGATTTGCTGACGACGTGCGATGAGTTCGAGCCGGTCGTTGTCCGGGATCTCGTCAGCCCACTCAATGGCCTCGAGCCACGCGTGGATCAGGGTGCCGTGCTCCCGATTGGCTGTCGACCCGATTTCGAAGACGGCTGCGACATCTGTCATCGAGGGGCCTTCGAGTCCGGACGGGGCCCGGCGACCCCGGCCTCGTCGTCTGGAACCGGTGATCGGGGTGAGTTGCAGGTCGAGCGGCGTGTCGTCGGGCGGCGGCGGCGGTGCGAGTTCGACTTCCCGGTGCCAATCCGGATCCCCTCGTTCGGCCAACACCTGGCCGGGTGCGACCGTGTCGTTGCCACACAACGCCGCTCGTAGCAAGCCAGCGGCACTGGGCGGTAGCGTCTTCTCGGTTTTTCCCGACGGAGGGATCAGCATGTGCAGTGCATAGCGAGCCCGGGTCATGGCCACGTACATCACGCACAGCGCCTCGGTGGCATCACGATTCCGATCGGCCTGGTAGACGGCCTTGATGTCGTCATCCAGTGCCGGACGAATGTCCTGGCTGCGTGTTCTCAAGACACGATCCGGCGGGGCAGTCGGGTCGGGCCGTTGGGCGGCCAGCAGGTCGGAACGGCCGGCGAGCCTGGCGTCGAGTTCGGGCAGGATCACGACGTCGAATTCCAGGCCCTTGGCCTGGTGAATCGTCATCACACGGACACGATCCGTCGAGGGATCGTTGAAGCGTTCGTTCTGGACGAACCGGTCGAATGCAGCTGGCCTCAGGGTGGCCTGGTGGTCATAGCGGGTGGCCAGGCGAACGAATTGCGCGAGTCGGAAGCGTTCGTCGAGATCGGTCGAGGTGGCCAGTTGCCTGGCATAATGGCCCAGCACGGTGCCGTATCCACGGTTGGCCAATTGCTCGCGGAGTGACCGTGAGACCCGGGCGAAATCACCCGGTGTCGAGTCGTGATCCAGTTCCAGTAAAGAGCCCAGCGGAGAGTTGGCAACGTGAAAAGCGGCCAGGGAATCGGCGGGATGATCGGCCAGGCGTACCAGCGACAGCAGCACGAGGACCGGGGCCGAGTCGGTCAGGGGGAAGCCTCCCTCCTGGCTGGCCGCCACACCACGGAGCCGCAACTGCGTGACGAGTTCACCAACTGTCTTGTTTTGTCGGACCAGGATTCCCACGCTGTGCCCACCCGAATCACCGATGATCTCTGCGAGCAGGTCATTGAACAGGTCCTTGTCGACGCGTCCCGGGTCGCCTGGATGAGTTCTCAGGCACGTGTATCCCGATCGGTCATCGTGATGAGCTTCGTGTTCCATGTAGCGGCCGGTCCAGTCGGCGACGGCCTCATCGAGGTCCTGGAGATCCGCGTGGCGACTCGCACCGGAAAACACGTCGTTGATCGTTTCGATGACAGCTTTCGAGGAACGGTAGCTGACCTTCAGGTCCTGGTGTGCCAGACCGTCGAGTCGTTTCTCGAGGGTCCCGAAGATCCCGGCAACGCCACCTCGCCATCCGTAGATTGCCTGTTTTTCGTCTCCAACACAGAAGAACGATCGCTGTTGAGAATTCTCGGTGATGTCGCGGGCGAGCGGTTCCAGGACCTGCCACTGCTGTGAGGAGGTGTCCTGGAATTCGTCGAGAAGCAGGTGGTCGACGGTGGCATTGAGACGATGGGCCAATCGGGCTGCATTGGTTCCAAGCGTGGCGTCGGCCAGCACCCGGGTGATGTCGTCGAACTCGACGCACCGTTGCTGCCTCTTCAGTTCCGCGTACTGGTTGTCGAACATCTCGAGAATGTCGAATGTCGCCGCGGTCTGTTCGGCGAGATCGTTGGCCGTGTCGGCCTGCAGCAGTGACAGTGCGGGGCCGAAGGCATCGACCACCTCGAGAGGGATCTCCTTGCCATAAAACGTCAGGTCGTCCTCGACGATCTTTTTGCCCAGCCCGACGCCAACCAGCCGCTGCCAGTTTCGATTGGCAACGATGTCGATGGCCTGTTCACGGGCTGAATCCCATCGCTTGCCCTCGGGCCAGGACGCTTCGGTGAGTGTCGCGGTGGCCGCCTCGATGTTGGCATCGGAGGAGCGGGGTGGGGGAGTGAGCCACCGCCAGGCGTCGGGGGCAGTTTCGAGATAGACGGTGTGGAGTTTCGAGACGATCTGGACCAGGGAATCTTCGATCGAGCGGGTCGCGTCGGAACCGGTCATCAGGTTGACCAGTCGTTGCAGAGTCGTGTTGGAACCGCTGCGAACCAGGCGACGTACGGCCTCGCGTTTGAGTTGACGAGCCTCGAGGTCATCGAGAATCTGCCAGGGAGTGGGGAGTCCGAGTTCGAGTGAAAAGCTGGTGGCGACCTGGCTGAAGTAGCTGTCCAGGGTGCTGATGCGAAGTTGTTGCAGCGTGTCGACAACTCCCGCCAGCGTCTCACGACAACGGTCACAGGTGAGGCCAGGTTCGGCGATCGCCTCGGCCAACCGCTCGGCCTCGGTGTCGCTGTCCGCGGCAGCGGCCAGTCGTACCAGCACCCGGTCCAGAATCTCCGCCGCGGCATTTCGGGTGAAGGTGACCGCGAGGATCTCGTCGGGTGCAATGCCATTGAGCAATCGCGAGATGTACCGGTTGGTCAATTGGTAGGTTTTGCCGGTGCCGGCCGAGGCACGGATCAGCCGTCGCTCGTCGATGGCGACATCGGTCATGGCTGGCTCCAGTGCTCGTGGCGTGGCAGGTGCGGCAGATGGTCCTGGCAGATTCCCGCCCAGTCGTCAGAGAATGCCGGTGGCTTGGCCGCGATCCTGTCGAACTCGCCGCGGACGATCGATTCGGCCACCCGGTTGATGACGGTGTCGGCCTCCAGGAGTTCCGCGTCGGACCACTCGGCCGGCAGGAACCCCGTGTCATCCAACTTGGTCGGGAGAGCCAGGAAACCGAGTTGGACGTCACCGTCGACGCCGAGGGCTTCACGGACGAGCCGGCGGTACAGGGGCAACTGCAGGTTGACCCAGTGCCGGTCGTTCTTGCTTCCCCGACGGTGAACTTTTTCCGGAGGATTGGCCGCGTTGCTGGTCTTGTAGTCGATCACCCGCCACTGGCCGGTGTCCTCGTGCCGGTCGATCCGGTCGATCCGGCCGGTGACCGAGAGTCCTCCGGCGGGAGTGTCCAGGATCACGCGGCCCTCGCCGATTGACTCCTCGGTGTAGGCGATGCGCCAGCCGTCGGAAACCGATGCGACATGCCAGGCGGCGAATGCCTCGAGCCGATCGTGAAGTTGGGTCACCTGCACATCGACCGCCTCGGGACGGTGTGGCCCGTGTCGTCGCCAGGCCCATCGCCAGGCGGCGGTTTTCAGGAATTCACAAACCTCCTCGAGATCGGTGGAACCAGCCAGGTCGGACTTGCCAAAATCGTCGAGCGCGTCGTGGGCCAGGTTGCCAAACGAGAGTGCGGTGAGTTCGGCCGACTGGTCGTCGACCGATTTCAGTTTCCGGACGTGTTTGAGATAGAAGCGATAGGGGCACTCGAGATAATCGCCGAAGGCGGTGACTCCGACCCTGTTGAGACCAGCCATGGTGGGTGGAGGCACGCGGAATTCCGAATCGATCGGTCCCGAGGCAAACGCGCCGGGCAACCGGGCGGCCCTGGTGTCGGGCGGCGCATCCAGCAGACGGAGAACTCGCGCCGGTTGATTGCCCTCCTCGGCTGCCAGCAGCAGGCGACTGGGTCGCATCGGGTCACCGTTGTCGGTTTGTCGTCCACCGACCAGCAGCAGGTGGTCGTGCGTGGCGGTCAGTGCCGAAACCGCGTAGGCATCACGAGCGATGCGGCGGGTGTTGTCGAGGATTCCGAGTCGGTGCCTGAGCCGATCCGGGAGAAAGAGGTCGGAAGTGGCCGATGAGGGGACCTGGCCCTCGTTGACACCGACGACGGCCAGTATCGGTGCGTCGTCCAGTGGCAATTCGAGCCAGCCGACCATCTCGATCGCATCCGGCTCGGCCCGTGCCGGAATGGTTTCGCCGGCGGCGGATTCCAGTGCCAGCCGGATGGCCTCGATGGCGTCGAGGTTGGGAGCCACTGCCGCGGGAATCTCGCCGACCAGGCCGATGGCTTTTTGAATGTGTCGGGACGCGGCGAGCAGGACATGGCCGTTTCTGTCGTCCCGGTCGACCTGTCGTCCTGCGTAGATCAGGGAGAGCAGGCGTGTCAGGGGGACGGCCCACTCGGGCAACGGCCGGACGGGGCTGTCTTCCAGGTCGAATAGTGGATCGAGCAGACCGAAGAGGAGATGCAGCGACTGTTGCAGCGTGCCGGGGGCGTCCCCGGTGGTGTCGAGTTGTCGTGGCAACTCGATATGAGCCGCGAGGTGCTCGGACCGGTAATTGTCCAGGGCCATGACGGAGTCGAGATCGTGATCGGGGTCGAGTTGATCCTGCAGCCAGGCGTTGAAATCGGGATGTCGCCACAGGGCCGCCAGTGGCTCGTAGGCGAAAGTGATACGGGGCTCGTCATTGCTGACATCGTCATCGCTGCCGTCCTGGTCGACCGTACTTTTCGTACCAGAATCGTGGACCGACACGCTCGACAAACAGTCGGCAACCGTCTCGAGCAACCGCCAGGGGCGGGTCTCGGACAAGTCAGCTTCTTGAACCCAGCGGGTGGTCACGTGGCAGTCGGCCATCTGGCGAGCAACGACGGGGACCATTGATTCGTCGGCGATGCCCAGGGTGATGTCGTCAGCCCGAAGCGGTCCGGGCAACCGAGACAGCCACGCGGCGACGGCAGCCGCCTGATCGTCGGGGCGGTCGGCCACCTGGGCCACATGATCAGCGGGAGGCACTGCCGGTTGCCGCCAGTGCATCGGGACCAGGCAGCCCAGTTGATCGAAGCGGTCCGCGAGGTTCTCGGGGGCATGCACCAGTGCGGTGACCCGACCGGCGACGTGTTCGGATTCCAGCATCTGCCGTGTTGAGTGATTGATGTCGACGGTGCCGATGAGAATGATGTCGCAGGGGGCGTGGCATTCGTTGAGCTCGATGGCCACCAGTCGTGCTGTTTGCCTGTCCCACAGCGAGAGGTCTTCGAGAGTGTCCAGGTAACGCCGTTGGATCTCGTGCAGGATTTCCCACCGGCGTCGTTCCCGGGGCAGAGAGTCGAGCATCTCGCAATTGGCGACATCCGCGAAGTTCAGGCCGTCACCGGCCAGTTCACGGTGCTGTCGCCTCAGCAGGTCGGCCAACTCGATCCAGCCCCGCGGATCGTCCCCGGGTCGCTGGTTGCAGATATCCTCGAGGGTCTCGGGGGGAGTCTCTTGCAGCGCCGTGACCCAGGCACATCGCTGAACCAGGTCATCGGCGAAGGGTTTTTGCGAGACGTAGAGTTGTTCGGGAAGCGCGCCGACGGTGAGCGTTGTGGGGGGAACGAGGCGGAGTGATTGGGCGGCGGCGTGGTCGACGAGCAATTCGAGCAGTCGGCGTCCCGCGCGGGCTCCGGGCAGGACGAGCAACTGGCCAGAGAGATCCAGTACTCCGTCCCGGGTGTGACGGCCGGCGAGCCAGCCGACCGTCGCAGGCAATGCCGGCGTGTCCCAGTCCAGAAAATCTCGGTGCGAAGCCATCGGCATCCCTGCTGTTGCCCGCACGAACCAGTCCCTGCCGTGGCGTCCGGGGTCGCCAGCCTACCGGTACGGTGCCGGTGGTACAACAGGCTGTCGCGGGGCTATTTCTTTTTCAACCTGGGACGATCGGGGCAGGGGTGGCGGAACGGCGGTCGCCCGCCGGGCCATTTCCCCTTGGCCGCGTGGTCGGTGGCGACGTATTTCCGGAGCAGGTCGACCACCGCGTCGTCACTCTTGTCCACGTGCATCTGGAACCAAGTTCCAGGCTGTCCCTTTTTGGCGATCTTGATTCCCGCAGCGAGCCGTCCCCGGTGGTCACCGCCAGCACAGTCGCCGGCGACAAGGGCTGCCATCAGCCGATCGGCCAGGCTTCCCTGGGTGTCCTCGTAGGCTCGGGCCATTTCAGTAATCACCCGGCGGCCGGCCAGTGTGTTGCCCTGGCACGAGTAGTATCGTCCCGACTGGGCACCCCAGTAGCGACTTCGTGCGGGGGCCGCTGACGGGTTGTGGTTGGCGACCCGCCCGGTCATGTCGATGATTGCCAGTTGCCTGAGTTCGCGTCGCGGATCATCGGCGAGCAGGTTCCCGAGGACCCGCTCAGGGGGCAGGCCCTTGGCGAGGGCCTGCAGTGCCTGGGCCCCCCATGGGGGATGGTGGTAGTGCTGCGTGCAGAACGCGCCCACCCCGGCCTGGACATAGGGCACGACCTTGCCGACAGCCGGGTATTTGCTGGCCACGGCGGCCCCACACTCACCGGTTTTTGGATCCACCGCAACGATAGAAAACGTGGCGGTGATTGGGCCGGCCGATGCCGGTGAGGGCTGGCCGGGTTCCGGGGAAGGCGGACCCGACGGGTTGGCCGAGATCGTCACAAGGACCAGCAGCAGCCAGCCCAGTCGTGTCGTGGTGTGGTGCATGATGGGGTCTCGTGCGGGTCTGGGAAGATAGGCCCCAGGGGGAGATTGTTGTCGCCGGGGTCGGTGGCAGTCTAACCTAGATTGAGTCGAGAGTCGGCACCGGCGTTGTCCGGGCAAGAAAAGGGTCATCAATGCGAGTGCTCGTGACAGGAGGGGCTGGCTTCATCGGCAGTCACATCGTCGATGAATTGCTGTCTGCCGGCCATGAGCCATTCGTGGTGGATGATCTCTCCAGTGGCCGCCGGGCCAACGTGCCGCCGGGGGTTCCTTGTGTTGAGGCTGACATCCGGGACCGCCTGGCACTGGCATCTGCATTCAACGAGGCTCGCCCCGAAGCCGTCTGTCACCACGCGGCACAGGTGTCGGTGGGTCGTTCGGTTCGCGAACCGGACGTCGATGCCCAGATCAATGTCGTGGGGACGTTGAACGTGATTGGTGAGGCCGTGCGTGTGGGAGCGTCACGATTCGTGTTCGCTTCTTCGGGAGGAGCCCTGTACGGCGAGACTTCCGAGGCCGCCGACGAATCGACGGCGGCGACACCAATTTCGCCCTACGGAATCGCGAAATGGATGGGGGAGCAGTACCTGGCCTGGGCAGCGGCCGAACAGGGATTGGCGGCGGTCGCGTTGCGATACAGCAATGTCTATGGACCGCGTCAGAGCGTTGAGGGCGAGGCGGGCGTGGTGGCGGCTTTTTGTCGGGATCTCGAGTCCGGTGTGCAATTGACGATTTTCGGTGACGGTCTCCAGACCCGTGATTTTGTCTACGTGCAGGACGTTGCCCGGGCCAACCTGGCCGCACTGGAGTGGGTTCGTCCGGGCGCCTGCCCGGCCATCAACATCAGTTCCGGGGTGGCGATTGAAATCAACACGCTGGCCAGTGAATTGGATGAACTGGTCGGAGCGCAGCAGGGACGCGAGCCGATCGGGTCGCCTCGCCACGAGCCGGCACGAGCCGGTGACATTCGTCACAGCCTGCTGGATCCTTCGGCCGCTGCGGAACTGTTGCATTGGCAACCGGAGGTCGTCCTGCGTGACGGACTGGATCGGACGGTCACCTGGAGATTTCAGCGAGGTGATGATACGTAACGGGTGTGGTGAGCGTCCCGGTACGGCGCTTGGCATTACGATGTTGCGTATTGCCTCGCCGATGGGCTTTGACCTACAGTCAAACCAGTTCCCTTACCTCTCGTCTTCCTCTCGGAATTGCCCGCACGATGGCCGTGGTTCTCGTCACCGGTGGTGCCGGATTCTTGGGAAGCCATCTCTGTGACAGGTTGATCGAGCGCGGCGACGACGTCATCTGCGTCGACAATTTCTTCACCGGCCGCGAGGAGAATATCGCCAGCTTGATCGGTCATCCGAGGTTCGAGTTGGTTCGGCACGATATCGTGCAGCCGCTGTACCGCGATGCGGAACAGGTCTACAACCTGGCCTGTCCGGCATCACCGGTGGCCTACCAGTTCAATCCGATCAAGACGATCAAGACCTCGACGGTTGGGATGGTCAACGTGCTGGGCCTGGCCAAACGGTGCCAGGCCCGATTGCTGCACACCTCGACCTCGGAGATCTACGGTGATCCCCAGGTGCATCCTCAGACCGAGGAGTATTGGGGTCATGTGAATCCGCTGGGGCCACGCAGTTGTTACGACGAAGGGAAACGCGTGGCCGAGTCGTTGTGCATGAACTACCACGTCGAACACGGGTTGGAGATCCGTATCGTACGGATCTTCAATACCTATGGACCGCGGATGGACCCCCATGACGGACGCGTGGTTTCGAATTTCATCCGGCAAGCCCTGGCCGGAGAGCCACTGACGCTCTACGGCGATGGGACACAGACCCGTTCGTTCTGTTTTGTGGATGACCTGGTCGAGGGATTGATCCGGATGATGGCGGGCGACCAGATCGGGCCGGTCAACCTGGGCAACCCGTCGGAAGTGACCATTGGCGAGACAGCCGAGACGATCAAGGAATTGACGGGATCGGGGTCTGAAATTGTCCACGTCGAATTGCCTCAGGACGATCCGAAGCGACGGTGCCCGGACATCACCCGGGCACGGGATTGGCTGGATTGGGAGCCGACGACCGACCTGGCGACTGGCCTGGGGCGGACGATCGATTCGTTCCGTGACATGGTCACGCCGCCGGAGGCCGAGGAATGAGCAGGGTGCTGGTCACCGGTGCGGCCGGGTTCATCGGCAGCCACCTGACGCATCGATTGCTGGATCGAGGCGACGAGGTCGTGGGCGTCGACAATCTCAATGACTACTACGACGTCAGGCTCAAGCAGGACCGCCTGGCACGGCTCACATCGCGTGAGAATTTCAGTTGCCATTGTCTCGATGTGGCCGATCGTTCGGGCATGGAGGCAGTGTTCGGCGAGTCGAAGGTCGATCGCGTGGTCCACCTGGCCGCTCAAGCCGGAGTGAGGTACTCGATCGAGAATCCGCATGCCTACGTCGACAGCAACCTGGTCGGTTTCGTGAATGTGCTGGAAGGCTGTCGACACAACGGCATCGAGCACCTCGCGTATGCGTCGTCGAGTTCGGTCTACGGCTCCAACCGCACCGTTCCCTTCTCTGTGCATCACAACGTGGATCACCCGATCAGTCTCTACGCGGCGACGAAGAAGGCCAACGAACTGATGGCCCACACCTACAGTCATCTCTACGGTTTGCCGACGACAGGGCTGAGGTTTTTCACTGTCTATGGTCCCTGGGGCCGTCCGGACATGGCGTTGTTCCTGTTCACCGAGGCGATACTGGCCGGGCGTCCGATCGATGTCTTCAACAACGGCCAGATGCGTCGGGATTTCACCTTCGTTGACGACATCGTCGAGGGGGTGGTCCGTGTGCTGGATCGGACGGCCGCTCCCGATGACACCTGGCAGGCCACCTCGCCTGACCCGGCTGGCTCGAGCGCGCCCTATCGGGTTTACAACATCGGCAACAACGAGCCTGTCGAGTTGATGCACCTGATCCAGACGATCGAGAATTGCCTGGGTATGACGGCCAAGAAGAACATGATGCCGATGCAGCCGGGTGACGTGCCCGAGACTCATGCCGACATCGATGACCTGGAGCGGGACACCGGGTTCCGGCCCAGCACCTCGATCGAGGAGGGGGTTGGTCGGTTCGTGGAATGGTATCGTGCGTACTACGATGGACGGGAAACCGAGGGGATTGAGCCATGAGCGATCCGGTGCAGCGCAAGGGGATCATCCTGGCCGGTGGAGCCGGTTCACGGCTGTTTCCGGCCACCCGCGTTGTCAGCAAGCAATTGTTGCCGGTCTACGACAAGCCGATGATCTATTACCCCCTGGCGACGCTGATGTTGTCGGGCCTCAGGGAGGTGCTGGTGATCAGCACGCCCCATGATCTGCCCCGCTTCGAAACCCTGCTGGGTGATGGCAGCCAATGGGGGATCGAGATGTCCTATGCCGAGCAGCCCGAGCCAAAGGGGCTGGCGGAGGCGTTCCTGATTGGCGAGGAGTTCCTGGCCGGTGGTCCGAGTTGCCTGGTGCTGGGTGACAATATCTTTTACGGACAGAACCTCGGTCGAAATCTTCAGAGTGCCACGGACCGATCTGACGGTGCGACGGTCTTTGCCTACCACGTCGGTGATCCCGAGCGGTACGGGGTTGTGACGCTTGACGAGTCGGGGCGGGCGACCAGTATCGAGGAGAAGCCGGCCCAGCCACGGTCCAACTATGCGGTGACCGGTTTGTATTTCTATGACGAACAGGTGGTGGACATCGCCCGGGGGTTGGCACCCTCTGACCGTGGCGAACTGGAAATCACCGATGTCAATCGTGTGTACCTGGAACGTGGCGAGTTGCAGGTCGAGACGCTGGGTCGGGGCACGGCCTGGCTGGATACCGGAACGCATGAAACGCTTCTGGAGGCGGGGATGTTTGTCAGCATGCTCGAGGCACGCCAGGGGCTGAAAATTGCGTGTGTCGAGGAGATCGCCTGGCGAATGGGGTGGATCGATTTGGCCCAACTTCAACGGTTGGCCGAGCCGATGGCTGCAAACGGGTACGGTCAGTACCTGTTGTCGTTGGAATAATCGTTAGAACCGGTCTCAACCCGCACAACCGGAGTTCCGGCTGTGGGCTTTCAAGCGGTTGTTTGCTTTGCGTCGATAACTCGAACCAGACCGGTCGTGTGGCTCTCCGGTGTGCCAGCAGGTCTTGGAATGAGGTTCTCGTGATGAGGGAATCTCGGTCCGATCCAGTCAGGTGGGGATGGTTCGATGAAAGTGACATCTTTCGTGTTGCCGGCAATCCTGGTCGCACTCGGTTTCTCGACAACACAGGCCGGCCTGTTCGATGTGAACCTGTTGGAACGGCTGGGCTTGCGGACCCGCAAGCCAGTCGCCGAATGTGGCCCCAAGGCCAGCGAAAGTGGCGTTGGCGATCCGTTGAGCCATCGTCGTGAAGTGGTCAAACAGCCGTGCGAGCCAACCTTGCACACGTACCAGCGGCAGGTGGCTCGTCCATTGCCGTCGGATTCGAAACGGCGTGCCAAGCCGGTGAAGCCGATTGCCGAATGCAAGACCGCCGCGGAGGCGGCTGCATCGGCACAGAGGCTCACGGCTCAAAAAATTGCCCGGTTGATCTTCCAGTCGCAAACCAGTTGCTACGCCAGGGACCGCCGCGCGGCGATTCATCGATTGGGTGACAGGTTTGACTGTTCTCAGAATCCCGAGATCCTCGTCGCCTTTGTCTATGCACTCAACGATGCCGACGAATCGGTGCGTGCCAAGGCGGCCGACGAGATCGGTGACCAGGTCGGACAACATCCCGATTGTGCGGTTCCCGAAGTGGTCGCCGCCCTGAAGGTGGCACTGGGAGATTGCGATGGCGCTGTGAAACGTGAAGTGCGACAGGCGCTGGGCTCTTGCGGAATCGACGTGGTTCGGGTCCGCAAGGGTGATTGTGCCCGTCCGGCCGAGAAGTGTGTGACAACCGCTGCGATTGCCCCGGAAAAGACCAGCACCGCGAAGCCGACGATCGAACAGGCCGCGGCTGTGGTACCGATTGAGGACGACGAATCGGCAGCCAAGGTGGATTTCCCAGGTCTCACCAAGTGCGTCAATTCGCTGAAGCAGTCTCGTCCGATCGTGACGTTACAGAAGCTGTTCTCGGTCCGCTGAGAGGTGGCGAACCCGGGTTGACACTGGCAAGACCAACGGGCTATCACTCCCGCCTTGCCGCTCCCGGTTCTCCTCACTCACCCCTCTCAGATTCCGTTTGAACGACGGAAACTGTTGCGGGGCGTTCTGCGTGGACGTCTCAATGGACACCGACCGTCTCGGACAGACATCCCGAAAACTCACCCAGCGGGTGCAGGGGCTGACGACCGGTCATTGGATGACCGTGGCGGGGCTGGCGGGGCTGACTGTTTTTGCCGGGTGGGTCTGGACTTCCCAGCCGGTGAAAGACTCCGATCCGTGGATCACGTTGTCGGTGTCGCGTGCGGCAGCCGACGGTGGGTCTGAGACGGCTGCCGAGGGTGACCGCGGGACAATCACGCGGGTCCTGGACGGTGCGGGTCTGGAGAATTATCGATTTCAGGGCAACCGCCTGCAGGTTCGGGCCAGCCAGGTGGAACAAACCCTGGCGACACTCCAACGGTCGACGTCTCCTGAAGACAAGTGGACGGCCCGGTGGGAAGATCAGGTGGGACAACTGGGCGCGTTTCCAACCGCCGCGCAGTACGAACAGGCGCGTGAGATCGCGTTGAAAAAAGATATCCGCCAGTTGCTGACGGCGGTTCCAGAGATTGCAGACGTCCAGGTTCTCTTGGCCCGCTCGCGGGCTCGCCGCAGTTTCGGATCACAAGCGCACCGTGTGACGGCCACTATCGGACTCCAACTTCGGCCGGGGGTCCAATTGACCGACGACCAAATCGAAACGCTCAGGCAGGTGGTCGCTGGTGGCGTCCCCGATCTGGTGGCTGACGACGTGGTCATTTTCAACCAGTCAACACTCACCGGTTCCCAGCAGGACATTTTGCGACAGTCATCTCCAGGCAGTGTTCCGGTTGCCCGGGCCCAGGAGCCGGAGACGCCGGCCACCGCTCCGGCGGCTGTCGATCCACAAGTGTCCTCGGCCCAACCGGCCTGGCTTCTTCCCTTGTTGGTTTCTGCCGGACTGGCCGGCCTGGTGCTGTTTGTCACGTCTCGCTTGCACGGTGACCGTAAGCCGGAATTGCCGGCTCGTGACGACTTCCGATCACACTGGGAGGACGAGTCCGCCGAAATGTTGAATCCGGTGGAGGAGGAATTCGTGGCCGAGATCGTCGCGGACCCCGTTGATGTGCTGGATTCAGAATCCGAAGTGGTCGACCGTGAGTCTCGGTCGGCTGAACAGCCCTCATCGCCGTCATCAGGTGACGGGTTGGCCGAGCCGGAGAGTCCGGAATTGACCACGGGTCGATTGGCCTTCCTGGCCGGTGCGGAACCGTCCCTGGTGGCCGGTTGGCTTTCCGAGGAACACCCCCAGGTGGCGGCGGTGATTGTCGCCGAATTGCCCGAGGCATTTGGTGTCGAGGTGTTGGGTTGCCTTGGAGAGGAGTTGCGCAAGGACCTCGAAAACCGGATGGATGGTGGTGTCGAGGTGCACGAGGATGTCCTGGTCGATGTGGCCGAAACGCTGCGGGACAGGTGGCGGGACGCCGAATCGAGGTTGATCGACGAGGTGGTGGCGGTGACCGATTCTCCACCACCGGCACCCGGGTCCGGCTGGTCCAGCAATGAGGTGGCGTTGTTGCAGGCGGTCGAGGGAATCCTGCCTCGCTTTGACGATCTGATCGGAGTGGATGTGTCGATCATCCGCTCGGTCTACGACCTGGTGGGAGCCCATCCGTTTCGACAGGCGCTGTCTGGTTCGGATGCGGAGGTTCGCCATGCGGTCCTGAACAGGCTGGCTCCGCTGGCCCGAATGGAACTCGCCCGACAGATTGAACAGCAAGAGCCCGCGAGATTGGCTGACATTGAGAGGTCCCAGCGAGAAATTCTCAAACACACGCGGCGTTTTCTGGCAGCAGCCGATCCGAACTGGCCGGTCGGGGAGGGCTGATTGATGGCCGAACCTCGTGGTGAGACTGCCCGGTTGGTGAAGGTTGATCAATTGCCCGGGACGGTTGTTGCGGCTGATTCGGCTGGCCGGATCTACCGGTTTCAGGATCTTCGGGAGAAGCACGAACGGATGATCTCCGACGCCGGCCGGGAAGCAGAAACTGTGCTGGAGGCGGCTCGTGTCGAGGCGGAATCGATCCGGCAGAAGACGTTTGACGCCGCCCGGCAGGATGGTTGGGACCGTGCTTCCGGGGATCTCCAGGACGAGGTTCAGAGAAGGGCTGCCGAACTGGTCGATGAACGGATTGGGGAACAACTTCGGGTACTCGAAACGGCGGTGTCGAAGCTGAGTGATTCCGACGAGGTCACCGCCGCTCGTTGGCAGTCAACCGCACTGACTCTCGCGGTTGCCATCGCCGGCAAGCTGTTGAGGAGACAACTGGAGTTGTGTCCCGAGGATGCCGCGGCGATGGTGTCCGCGGCGCTGCAGCTTTCGGCGGGAAGCCGGCAAGTGGAGATCCGATTGCATCCGCTTGACCTGGAACTGTTCCGGGGAGACACCTCGCTAGCAACCAGTTCGGGGCTTTCAACAATTCCCGACGACGTGCTTGTCGCCGACGAGACACTCGAGCGGGGCGATTGCTGTGTGCAGACGACGGATGGGCATATCGATGCGAGGCTGGAGACGTTGCTGGAGCGGATCGCGGCCGAGTTGCTTGACGTGGACGATGTGACATGACGCGTTCGCAGGCCGTTGCCGATCATCTGCGACAGGTCGTCCCGTTTGGGATTTCCGGACGAATTCGTCGGATCACCGGATTGGCCGCAGTTGTCGCCGATTTTCCCGCTCCTCTTGGTGCGGTGTGCCGAATCCGGCCCGGGGACGAGACGGCGGTGGACGCCGAGGTCATCGGATTCGCTGCCGACGAGACACTGGTGCTGCCCTACACGGACCTCGCGGGCGTGTCCCGCGGAGATGATGTCGAGTTGATCAGGACAGCTCCATCGGTGCATGTCAGTGACAGCTTGTTGGGACGCGTGATCGACGGTCGCGGACGACCCATCGACGGAGGACCTCCGCTCGAACTCTTGCATCGTATGCCGTTGCACTCGATTCCTATTCCTCCCCTGAAGCGACCCCCGATCGAATCGACCCTGGTGACAGGCGTG
Organism: uncultured Planctomycetaceae bacterium; assembly: GCA_964646205.1. GTDB lineage: Bacteria > Planctomycetota > Planctomycetia > Planctomycetales > Planctomycetaceae > UBA8437. The sequence goes on from CAZYAZ010000059.1 coordinate 28,957, forward strand.
CGTGCAATTGACGGGTTGTTGACCTGCGGCCGCGGGCAGCGGCTGGGGATTCTTGCCGGCAGTGGGCTTGGGAAAAGTACGCTATTGGGACAATTGGCTCGCTCGAGCACTTCGGACGTCAACGTGGTGGTTCTGGTTGGCGAACGGGGCCGTGAGGTTCGTGAGTTTCTCGAACGTGATCTGGGTCCCGAGGGTTTGGCTCGCAGCGTGGTCGTAGCGGCAACCAGCGATGAGTCGGCATTGCTCCGCCAACGGGCAGCTTTCCTCGGTGCCTCGGTGGCCGAGTTCTTTCGCGACCGGGGTCGCGACGTGCTGCTGCTGCTCGACAGCGTGTCGCGAGTTGCCGCGGCTAGCCGTGAGATTGGTTTGGCCGCTGGAGAAGACCCCGCGGCACGAGGGTATCCACCCAGTGTGTTTGCCATGTTGCCAAGACTCCTGGAACGTAGCGGCCGAACGCCCGAAGGCAGTATCACGGGGTTCTACACGGTGCTTGTCGAAGGCGACGACGAGAACGATCCGGTGGCCGAGAGTGTGCGAGCGATCCTGGACGGACATCTGGTCCTGTCTCGTGAACTGGCAGAACGTGCACACTGGCCGGCAATAGACGTGCTGACCAGCATCAGCAGGTCCATGAATGACGTTTCCGGAGACGATCATCAGCAGCTTGCCAACCGGTTGAGGCAGGTGCTCTCGGCGCGTCGAGACGCTGACGATCTTGTCAGTGTCGGAGCGTATCAACAGGGAGCCAATCCACTGGTCGATGCGGCACTGCGGTACGAGACCGACATCAACAGATTCCTCAGGCAGGGGCCTTCAGAAAACAATTCACTGGAGGAAACGCTCGAGTGGATGTCGCGGGTGACCGGCGAGTTGGGCTGTGACGAGACCGTGGACATCGACAGGGATCGGCCAGGTGTCGCGGCCTGAAGTTCGATTGAAATCCGGATGGACGTGATAGGGACGCTTCGTGAAACGTGATCGTTTTGATCTCCTGCACGGACTCAGGAAAATCCGGCTCGACGCATGTCGGCTGCAGCTGGCGAGCGTTGATCATTGTGCAGACGTGCTGGAAACGCAGGTCCGTGAGTTGGTTCATGCGGTCGATTCGGCACTGACGCAACACCGGCAGGCTGTTTCTGCAGGGGGTGTCGATGTGGGCAGCGTTGTGGAATACCGTCGTCGCCGGCACGAGTTGCGGGGCGGACTGGGAATGCTATCCCGACGGCAGAGCCTGGTGAACGAGGTGGCCGGGCTGGCTCGAGCCAATCTCCGGGAGGCGGTTCGCCAGGTCGAGGTGATCGAAAAGCTGGTTGAGAAGACATCGGGTTGAGCTCCATCTTGACCCGTTCTCCCCGGAGTCTTATATAACGGTCCCGCGTCGCCGACCGAGGCCGCGCTGTGCTCAACCAGACGATTTCTCTCCAGACTTCCGAATCGACCGAGGCACCCGTCTCGATCGAATTGGGGGCGGCGCGGCTCGACGAAGACTCGGTCGCACAACTTGAAACAGGCAGTCTCGTGACACTCGATCGACACGCCGACGACCCTGTAGACATCGTGGTCGAAGGTCGCGTCGTTGCCCGGGGCGAACTGTTGGTCATCGAAGAAGAACTTGCCGTCCGGATTGTCGAACTGATCTAGCCACTCGCGTCGCTCCGACGCCAACAACTCTCACCTCTCCACACTCTCACCACCAATCCCATGATCGATACCTCGTTTCGCCGGGGGGCGAGGCGCCTGGCACTGTTGGCCTGCGCGCTGACGATGTCGGCCAACCCGCTGTTGGCCGAGGACGAATTCCTGATTCCACCTCCGTCTTCGGTGGTTCGGTCATCCGAAAAACAAGCGGCCTCCCAGGCGAGTCAGTCGGCATCTCCGGACTCCATCCCGCTGCGACGTTCTTCACAACCCGATGTCCGTCCGTCTCACTCGGACCGTTTCAGTGGGTCCATCTGGACCACCGCCGTGGTGCTCGTCGGGATTTGCTCGGCCCTGGTCATGGTGTCTGTCGGATTGCGACGGCGTCGACGGAGCGGCGGGGGACGATTGCCGGTCGAGGCGGTCGAGGTGCTGGGTCGTGCGGTTGTAGATGGACGCCACACGATCAGCCTGGTGCGATGCGGGGCGCGGGTGCTGGTGTTGTCGATGGATGCGACGACGGGTCCGACCACGTTGGCCGAGATCAGCGATCCCGACGAGGTCAACTTGTTGGTGGATCTGTGCCGACTGCCTGAAGGAGGCGTGGCGGCGGCGCTGGGGGAGTTGTCCCCGTCGGTTGTCGCCCGGCCGGACTTGGCCGGTGAGACGGTCCAGTCGCCGGAGTCCGTCCATGCCTGAGCCGACTCGACGAGCTTTCGTGGCCGTGGTCGTGATGCTGTTGATGCAATTCATGGTCGCCGAGCCAGTGCAGGCCGACGATCCGGTCGGCACCGTGGTGGAACAATCGGGTGGAACGACTGAATCTCTCGACGAGGAATCCGGGACGATGTTGTCCGGGAACCTGGAGGAGGCGACCGCTCCGGAAAACGTGACGACGACGGTTCGCATGGCGTTATTGCTGACCGTCGTCAGCCTGGTGCCGAGCGTGTTGGCGATGACGACATGTTACGTTCGGTTTCTGGTCGTGCTGGGCCTGTTGCGACAGGCACTGGGTGTTGGCCAACTGTTGTCCAACCAGGTGCTGGCTGCGTTGTGCCTGTTCCTGACCGTCTCGGTCATGGCACCGGTCTGGCAGCAGGCCTGGGACGAAGGCGTGGTGCCGTACACCGAGTCGACCAGTGAAACCACTCGTCCATCGCTCCAGGACGTGGCAATTGCGACGGTACGACCGGTTCGTGAATTCATGAGTCGTCAGATCGACACGGCCGGCAACACCGATGCGGTGTTCTTGTTGCTGGATTACCAGCGTCCAGCCGCCGGCAGTCCACGGGCGGCCGAGTGGGTGGAACCGACCACGTTTGCCGAGGTTCCTCTCAGCGTGCTGCTGCCCTCCTATCTCCTCAGCGAATTGAAGACGGCGTTCACAATCGGCTTTTTGGTTTTTCTGCCGTTCGTGGTGATCGACCTCGTTGTCTCATCACTTCTGGTCTCCACCGGGGTGATGATGCTGCCTCCGGTGATGGTCTCGTTGCCCCTGAAACTGTTGTTGTTCGTGATGATCGACGGCTGGTTCCTGACCGTCGGCATGCTGCTACAGAGTGTCCAGGTGCCGGGAGTGACGGGTTGACGGTCCGGAGATTCCAATCATGAACAGTGATCTGCTGACCGATGCGGCTCGACAGGCGGTGTTGCTTGGCCTGGAAACGACCGGCCCGGTGTTGCTGGTGATTCTGGTCGTGGGTCTCGTCGTGGGCACCTTGCAGGCGGCGACCCAGATCCAGGACCAGTCGGTCGGGTTTGTTGTCCGGTTGTTGGCGGTCGTGGTGGCTTTGATTGTGCTCTTGCCATGGATGCTCGACCGGTTTGCTGTCTATTCGGCGGATTTGTTCGAGCGAATCCCATCGATGATCTGATGCGGCGATCTGGATAGTGGCCGGGTGATGATTGAAACAATCGAGACACCGTTGGACGCGTTGAGTCGCCTGGCAGAGTCCCGTTCGGACTCGCTGGTCGGGCTGGGGACGTTGGCCGCGTTGATCATGGCCCGGATTGCCGGCCTGGTGTTCGCCCTGCCAGGATGGCAGAGCGGGGTGTTTCCGGTTCGGCTGAGATTGGCCGGGGTGCTGGTGGCGACCTGGTTGGTGCTGCCGGTGGTGGCTGGCCGCGAGACTGGTGGCCCGGAATTGTCGGACCTGGATGGAGCGGCATTGGCCGGTCGGATACTCGTCGAAGCGGTCATCGGCGGTGTGTTGGGCCTGGGCGTGTTGACGATCATGGCGGGATTGCGAGGAGCAGGTGAGATTGTCGACCGGCAAACCGGCTGGGGACTTGCGGGAGTGATGGATCCTTCGGGAGCCGGTGGCGGGCCAGGAACAACGTTGGTGACCTGGACAGCTGTCGCGGCCCTGTTCGTGATGGCTCCGATCAATGGGCACCTGTTGCTGGTCGACAGCCTGTTGGGAACATTCGACGCGATCGCACCGGGGGGGATTGCTCCTGGCGATGGCGTCGTGTTGGCACCGACCGCCAGTGACCTCGTGGTTCGGCTGGTGCATCAGTCGCTGGTATTGACCGTGCAGGTGGCGGCACCCGTGCTGGCCGTCATGCTGTTGGTGTCGGTGGCGATTGGGCTGGTGGGCCGGGTGTTACCGGAAACCAACGTGTTGGTGGTGGCGATGCCTGCCCGTGTCCTGGTGGGCGTGTGCTTGCTTGGCGTGGTGGTGACCGGCGTGGGCCGGGCGATGACCGACGCGGTGCCCGGCGTGTTGCACGAGGTGCAGGCGACGCTCAACGGGGTGACACCGCGATAGCCGGGCGCGACCGGACAGAACAGGACGAATGTGATGACCGATTGGGACAACAGGACGATGCCGGCGAGTCCGAGGCGTCGTTTCGAAGCTCGCCAGCGAGGTGAGGTGGCCCAGAGTCGGCTGCTGAGTGTGTCGGGCCAGTTGCTGGTCACCGTGGTGGCGTTGGCGTGGTTGGGCTCGGGGCTCATCGACGCGTTGGCCCAATTGATGCGAACAAGTCTTCGCGAGGCGTCCCGGGGAACGGCTGATGGCGGCATCGAGATGACGGCGTTTGGCGGCCTGGTCGAACCAGCAGCGATGGCCGTGTTGCCGGTGTTCGGCGTGTCTGTGATATCCGCATTGCTGATCGGGTTGATTCAGACCGGTTGGCTCTGGGCTCCGGCGGTCATGGCACCACGCTGGGACCGGCTCAATCCTGCCGGTGGTCTTGCGAGAATCCTGGGCGGTGGGGGCCTGGTCCGGGCGGTGACAGTGTTCGGCCAACTGGTGATTGTGGTGGCGGTGGGTGGCTGGTTTGTCGCCAGTCGCTGGGGTGAACTGGTGCCCGGGTCCGTCCAGGCGGGGACGACTGCTGCCGGGTTGCTCGACTGGCTGATGCAGCAGAGTCTCCAGTTGGCCGGCGGCGTCGCGGTCGGGTTGCTGGTTCTGGGTGGAATCGACTGGGGGCACCAGCGATGGCGATATGAGCAGCAGTTGAAGATGACGCCGGAGGAATGGCGCGAGGACCAGCGGAACGAGCAATCCCGTCACCCGACTCGGGCACCATCGACGGCGACTTTCCAACAGGTCGGGCAATCCGTAGACTGATCACCACAGCGGGACGTGGCGCAGCCTGGTAGCGCGCTTGACTGGGGGTCAAGAGGTCGCAGGTTCAAATCCTGTCGTCCCGACTCG
>CAZYAZ010000060.1:0-13586 GCA_964646205.1 uncultured Planctomycetaceae bacterium
TCTCGGTCCAATCGGGCCCGACAAACAATCTCGTCTTCCCACCACTGTTGGCAATGATATCGACCTTCTTGTCCCCGGTGAAATCGGCGGCAACGGCATTGACCGTGTGCATCCCGGTGTGCACCACGTGCTTCTTCCACTCGGCCGAATGGACCCGTCCGCCGTCCAGGCTCAGACACAGCAGCATCAGCAGAAGAAGAAAATTCTGGAAGAAACGTCTCATTGAGACCGGCTCCTGGAAAATCACTCGAGAAAAGACGACGGCGTATCAGGCTATCAATCTCCCGCCACCATAACCACGTCTGCAGGAATTTGATTCCAAGACCGACCACAATCCCGGTCCCCAAAACAGGATAAAAAAGGCCCATACGCCGCGAATCGGATCGTTTTTGGGATTTTCTGTCATCAGACGGGTTGTCGCGGTCCTGTTTCTGCGGTTATTGCCTATCTGGAAACCATCGGCTCGGTGACATGTGTCGAGAGGCCGGTGCGACTCACCGTCAAGAACTGAGACCACAACAGAGTACTCGTCATGTCAAAATTCCTCATCAGCGGTGCCTCGGGCATGGTCGGGCAGGCACTGTGCAAGTCACTCGAAGCCGAGGGCCACCAGGTGATTCGGCTGGTCCGCCATCAGTCACAACTCTCGGAGACCGACACGGTCCTCTGGTCACCTGCCGACCAGAGCATTGATGTCGACACCCTGAAAGACCATGGACGGCTCGACGCGGTGGTGCACCTGGCCGGAGAAGGCATTGCCGCGGCAAGATGGTCGACGGCCCAAAAAGCCAGGATCCGCGACAGCCGCATCGCAGGGACTCGCGTTCTGGCCGACGCAATCGCCGGCTTGCCCGAGCCACCCGGAACACTGGTCAGCGCTTCAGCGATCGGCTTTTACGGCGATCGCGGCGACGACTGGGTCGAGGAGTCCGACCAGGCGGGCGACATGTTTCTCAGTGACCTGTGTCGCGATTGGGAAGCCGAAACCGAGCCGGCTGGCCAGTCGGGTGTCCGGGTGGTCAATCTCCGCATCGGGGTGGTTCTCTCCAAGGAGGGGGGGGCACTGCAGAAGATGCTGCTCCCCTTCAAACTCGGATTCGGTGGCCGAGTGGGATCGGGAAGGCAGTTCTGGAGTTGGATCACGCTCAACGACCTGGTCACCTCGATTCGTCACGTGATCGACACCGATTCAATTGTCGGCCCGGTCAATGCCGTCGCCCCCACACCAGCTACCAATCTCGAGTTCACCAAGACGCTGGGCAAGGTCCTGTTTCGCCCGACCCTGTTTCCTCTTCCGGCTTTCATCGCTCGCTTGATGCTCGGAAGAATGGCCGACGAGTTGCTACTGGCCAGTGCACGAGTCCGTCCCGGTGTGCTGGAACAAACCGGCTTCGCGTGGATTCATCCGGAACTGGAAGGTGCGCTGCGACACGCCCTCCAGTGAGCCCCTCCCCTTGATTCCGGTTTCAGCCCCGGACGTCTCGACCGGGTGCCAGTTGCCGCCGTCCTGGCAACCGGCTTACGGGCAGTCCGAGTCGACGACCCAGACGGGGTTTCCCTCGGGATCGGAAAAACTGCCGAACCAGAATTCCAACTGCTTGTCGAACGATGGACCGCCGGTAATCGTCGCGCCGTTTTGTTCCAGGTGGGTCAACAACCCACCAACATCATCAACCTCGATCTGAAGCACCACCGTGTTGTGCTGACGGTCACCGGGAACCACGCCGGTCTCGGCAGCCGAGCCGATCCCGAGCCGGATGCCCGTGGAGGTTTCGAGATTGGCGAACTGGAACGTGTCGTTGAAGAACCGCACGACCTCGAAACCCAGGACATCCCGGTACCAGGCGACCAGCAGGTCGAAGTCATCAGCCAGGATCACGATCTCTCGTGGACGAATCTCCATCACGACACGTCACTCCCTCGACCAGTCACACCCCTGGACCACTCACGTCCGGCACCCCGCCCGTAGACGCCACACTTGCGGCCTGGGCAGAGCCTGCAGCAGTCTGCCGAGCCGCCGCTTTTCCTCGCTTCAATTCGCTCTTCTGGACTTCCTCCCAGTCGATGCGCGAGGAGACGACATCTTCGAAGGTCGCAGCCCGGCCGCCGGCCAACCGAGATTCATAGTCTTCCGGCCTCGGAAGCGTGTCACTCATCGACCGTCGAAACACGGCTTTCTTCAGAGCCTGCCAGGCCCCGGTTCGGAACTCCCAGGCGAGTTTCACAAAGCCCCAGAACCGCCAGTTCCTCAGGTACACGGCCAGGTAAGCCCGCAGTTGGATCCACTCGAGTTGGTTGCGAGTCATCCCGGCGAATTCCATCGCCCCACCCACCTGCTTGTTGTACTCGTCCCAGTCGGTGGTCACCAACCGGTATCCTCCCTCGCCCTGGGCCGCCATCCGGCCGACTTCGGTCCCGGGATAGGGACACATCAGGCCGATCATTGGCAGATCCGGGTTCATCCTGACAGCCAGGTCAACCGTCTTGCGAATCGAATCACGATTCTCGTCAGGCTGCCCGATGATGAAGAACGTTCCGAACGACAGGCCAGCCCGGCGAGCCGCTTCGGCGGCCGCAAGGATCATCTTGAGGTTGGTCCCCTTGCCAAGGGTTCGCAATTTCTCCTCGTCCCCGGTTTCGATTCCCAACTCGACTCGATAACAGCCCGCCTGCTTCATCAGTCGCAACAGGCTCTCGTCCACGAATCTCACGTGAGTCTGGCAATCCCAGCGGATCCGTTCGGACAGCCCCGACTCGATCAACGCCTCCATCAATTCACGGGAACGCTCCATGTCGACGGTGAACAATTCGTCGCCGAACCTCAAATCGCCGATGCCATACTCATCGAGCAACCACTGGATCTCCGCGACAACATTCTGAACCGATCGCGACCGGGCAATCCGCCCGTTGTGGTTCATGCAAAAGACACAGTTGAACGGGCAACCTCGAACCGTCTGCAACCAGAATGACTTCATGGGAGGAAACAGGTCCCAGGCCGGTAAAGGCAACAGGTCCTGATCCAGCATCCTCGGTCGGGCAATCGTCTGGACCAGGCCGTCGGGTGTTGCCGAGTCGGAGCGATAGACCAGGCCGGCCACATCACTCCAATCTTCACCACGACGGATCGCCGAGCACAGTTCCTCGAGCGTCCGTTCCCCTTCTCCAATCACGGCCACGTCGAAACTCGAGAATTCCTCAATTGTCTGACGGGGCAGGGCGGTCACATGGACCCCACCAATCACCGTCACCGCTTTGGGCAGGAGGTCCTTGATGAGCGAAGCCGTGTAGGCAGCCGGCTTGATCTCGTTGGTGAATGCGGTGAACCCCACCACGTCGGCCTCGAGAGTGGCCACCCGCGACTGCACCTGCTCGAAGGTGAGACGCTCGAGCTTGGCGTCCACCACGACGACCTCAACGTCGGGGTCACGTTTCAGCCACCCCGCGAGATAGGCCAGCCCGATTCGCCCCCAGTCGGGACGATCATACCACGGCTCGACAATCGCCAAAGCCGGGGGATTGACCAGGACAACTCGTTGTCTCGCCATCACGGGGACTCGGAACTGATTCGAACCAGACAACCTCCGTGTCACACTCGTTTCATCCTAGAAGAGCCCGCCAGAGGTGGTCAATCAGAAGCCTTGCCCGATGAGACCTTTATCAGGATCCGGCTCACAACAACCGCTAGATCCGGAATTCGGGCACATCGGCTCGACTCTCACCGTGCCAGTCCCTTGAAATATTTCAGGTCGGTGGCCGACTGGTCGAGCAGTTCCGGGCTGGAAAGACTCCGAAAACTCGACCTGCCCTTGTACTCGCTGTGTAGCGACACCGTCCCGTCGTACTTCAACTCTTTCAACCGGGAAACGAACCTCGGCAAAGGAGCCTGGCCATCGGCCAGCGGAACGTAGACCGGGCGGAACTGTGCCTGGCCGTGCTGGTCACGGCCATTGGGCTGCCAGTGAAAGTTCTTGACCCCCACCAGCGACACCCAGGGGGCGATCAGATCCAGCCCCATCTCCCAGCCCGACAGTCCCCCCTCGACGGTCATGTGCATCGGATCGGCGTAGGCACCCACCGTCTGGGGATCAAAGTCCTTGAGAATCAGGTAAAGGATCGAACCGCCATTGGCCAGGATCCGTCCCGAGTGAACATGAACACAGGGTTGGACACCGAACCGGCTGGTGAGCTTGATGAGTCCCTCGAGTTTTCGACGGGCCGAATCGATCTGCTTCAGCAATGACCCAAAGGGCTGGTAACGCCAGTACCCCAGCTTGATCTGGCGGACACCGTAGTGAGCACACGCTGCAATCACGTCCCTGGCGAACGGGCTGTCGGTTCCATTGATCCCCGTCGAGGCCATCGGGATCTCGATCTTCTCGCGCAGTGCCACCTGGTGAGCATGGGACAGCCCCATCTCGGCGTCCTTGGGCAACACGTGACCACCGGGCCGGAGCGTCAGGTCCAGGCCGTCAAAGCCTCGCCGCTTGACCTCCCGGCAGACCTGCTCGATTTTCATGTCGGCCAGGTTGTCAGTGAACAGAACGCACTTCATCAGTCAGCCTCCATCGGCTCGATCACGTGCCGGGATCGGTGGAATGCCCCGTGACCGCTCGCCGAAACACCGCCAGTCCATAGAAACCAATGGTCCCCGAATAGGATGTCGACACCAGTTCCCATCCTCTCCATCGTGATCACCCACCAACAAGCTCGTCGCCGTGAACCGATCCACGCAGCATGACCGATCGATACGGCAATAGCGATTCAACGAAATGGGCAAACGATGTTGGCCAACACCCCGGGGCCTAGACCACCGGCAGTTCGACCACCGGCGCGTGCTGAATCTCGCGGGTCACGATACGACCAATCAGCGTGGTGGCCGTACAATCGTCAACCGAGATCGACGCCAGCGTGCCGGCCAGCCGCGGGTTGCCGTCGAAGACCACGATCCGGTCACAATCGGTGCGGCCCACCAGTTGGATGGGACCGCCGGGTGGGTCGGAGGTTGCAAGCTCCGCGAGAGGCTCGAGTGTCACGATGTCTTCGCCGCTGTCGTCGGTGAGTTCGACGCCGGGTACCGGGTGAGGGGCCACGAATGATTTTTGTTTCAGCTGTTTCTGAGCCATCTTGCTGGGACCTTCGACCAGCACGTCAACGCTCTGTCCGATGAAACCGGCGTTGTCCTCTTCACAGATCCGTGTCTGCTCCTGGAGCAATCGTGCGTTGCGTTCTCGCTTGACGCTCTCGGGAACATCGTCGGCCAACCGGTCGTCGGCCTTGGTTCCCGAGCGAGGACTGTACTTGAAGATGAAGCTGTTCTTGAACCGGCATTCCTGGACCAGCCGCACGCTCGCCTCGAAATCCTCGTCGGTCTCACCACAGAACCCGACAATGAAATCGCTGGACACCGCGCACCCGGGAACGATGTCGTTGATCCGTCCCATCATCTCGCGGTACTGCTCGACGGTGTACCCCCGCTTCATCCGTTCGAGCACCGTGTCGGAACCCGATTGGGCCGGCACGTGCAGGTAACGACTGACCTTGGACAAATCGCGAACGGCCTCCAGCAGCCCCGTGTCCATATCCCGGGGATAATTGGTGACAAACTTGATCCGTTCGATGCCCTCGATGTCATGGATCGACTCCAGGAGATCGGCCAACCGCCAGGTCCGGCCGTCCTCGACATGCGAATAGCTGTTGACGGTCTGCCCGATGAGCGTGACTTCACGGACCCCCTGCCCGGCCAGCGTCCGCACCTCGGTTGCAACCTGGGACGGCGGGCGACTCTGTTCGGGACCCCGCGTGGTCGGCACCACGCAGTAGGTACAGAACTTGTCGCAGCCGATCATGATCCGGACGAAGGCCTGGAACGGGTTGGGCCGCATGGTCGGATCGCGTAACGGGTCGTAGCTCTCGAAACTCGACGCCACCTCGTCACGACTGCCCCCGGTCCGTGACAGGCTGACGGCCAGGGCCCGCTTGCGATCGCGACGGGCCTCGGTGACCAGTCGAGGAATCTCGGCCAGTTGCCCGGTGCCGACCACCATGTCGACGTGCGGAGCGCGCTGGAAGATCAATTCCTGGTCCTTCTGGGCCATGCAGCCAAAGACCCCGATCACCTGGTTGGGACGCTTCCGCTTGCTGAATTTCATCCGGCCCAGTTGGCTGTAAATCTTGTGCTCGGCGTGATCGCGAACGCTGCAGGTGTTGAACAGAACCGTGTCGGCCTCCGCGAGTTGATCTGTCAACTCGTACCCGTCCTCGCGCAACGCCGCCACGACCAGTTCGCTGTCCAGCACGTTCATCTGGCAGCCCACCGTTTCGATGAACAGCAGTTGGTTGTGGCTGTTCGCCATCGGGGCTACTCCCGGGGACCGGCCCCTAATCGCGGACACGTTCAATGTAGGTGCCCGCCTCGGCGTCGATCTTCAACTTGTCACCCTCCTTGATGAACGCCGGCACCTGGACTTCGGCACCGGTTTCCACCGTGGCCGGCTTCGTGACATTTGTCGCCGTGTTCCCCTTGGCAGCGGGCTCGGTGTGAGTCACCTCGAGCACCACGTGCTGCGGTGGTGTCATCGCGATCAATTGGCCGTTCCAGTAGAGCATGCCCACCGGGGCGCCCTCGAGCAGGAAGGCCACCTGTTCTCCACAAACCGAGGCCTCGAGCGTGTACTGCTCGTAACTCTCGTTGTCCATGAACACGTAACCACTGGAGTCGCGGTACAGGTACTGCCCGTCTCCTCGATGCACATCGGCGCCCTCGAGGCTGTCACCGCTCTTGTAGGTCCGATCGAGAATCGTCCCCTTCAGGAGATTGCGGAGCTTGGTCTTGTAGAGGGCCTGGCCCTTACCCGGCTTCACGAAGTTGCACTCGAACATCTCGTACGGCTCGCCGTCGAGCGTCACCTTGATGCCCTTGCGGAAATCGCCGGTATTGATTTGAGGCATTGGTCGGATCCGTTACCACTGGCTATGCTGAACCATCGAGTGGTGACCCGGGAGGCAAACCCGGCCACTCGTCACTGCCTGGGCCCGTTCCCCGGCCCACTCCAACCAGACTAGCACATCCCGTTTAACGACGGAACCGAGGTCCACGTGGCTCTTCCGACCGCCCCGCACACCCGGCCAACCAGCAGCACATCGGATTGGCACCAGGACCTGGCCGGTGCGATCCGTGACCCCGAGACGTTGTTGAATCGACTCGAACTTGGCCTCTCGCACCTCCCCGCTGCGCGGGACGCGGCCCGGTTGTTCAGCGTGATGGTTCCCGAGAGCTTTCTGGCGCGAATGCGGCCCGGCGATCCTGACGACCCGCTGCTCAGGCAGGTTCTTCCCGTGGCCCGGGAGCAGCATGCGGAGGTGAGTACGGTCGATGCCGTCGGGGACCTCGACGCCCGCCGTGCTCCGGGCCTGATCCACAAGTACAACGGCAGGGCGCTGCTGATCGCCACAGGCAGTTGCGCCGTCCACTGCCGCTACTGCTTCCGGCGGCACTATCCCTACGGCGAAGAACCTCGCCGGCTCGACGAATGGGATCCGGCGATCGACCAGTTGTCCAACGACCACTCGATCAATGAAGTGATTCTCAGCGGTGGCGACCCGTTGATGCTCTCCGACACACGCCTTGATCAACTCATCAGTCGACTCGAAGAAATCGACCACCTCTCGCGACTCCGGCTCCACACCCGCTTGCCGGTGGTCCTGCCCAGCCGCGTCACCGGCACGCTCTGCGATCGACTTCGCAACGGACGCCTGACACCGGTGGTGGTGGTCCACGCCAATCATCCGGCCGAGGTGGTCGACGACTGCGCAGACGCACTGCGACAACTGGTGCACTCGGGACTGACCGTGCTCAACCAGGCCGTGCTGCTCCGGGGCATCAACGACAACGCCGACACCCTGGCCGAACTGTGCAACCGGCTGGCCGACCTCGGGGTGATTCCCTACTACCTGCACCAACTGGACCGCGTGGCGGGAACGACTCACTTCGAGGTCCCCGAACGGCGAGGACGTGAACTGGTCGACGAGTTGGCCAGCCGGCTTCCGGGATACGCGGTGCCGCGGTACGTGCGTGAAATCCCCGGGGCCTCCGGCAAGGTCCAATTGTAGCACCGGATTCAGGACCGGGGTTCGGCGGCGAGGCGAGTGAATGTTTCGCCGCGCTCTCGAAAACTGGTGAACCAGTCGTAACTGGCGCAACCGGGTGAGAGCACGATGTTGTCGCCGGCTTCGGACTGCGCGACCGCCCAGTCAAATGCCTCCTCCAGTGAATCGCAGACGCGACGCCCTCCCTGGAATCCCAGTCCCTCCAGCAACCGGTCCACTTCCCCGGCCGTCTGTCCCATCAAGGCCACCGCCCGGGTTCCTTCGACAATCGTGTCGGCCAGTCCCTGCAAGGGGACCCGCTTGTCGTAACCACCGGCCAGCAACACCACCGGCGAATCGAACGCGGCCAACGCCACCTCAACCGATTCGGGGGTCGTCGCCAGGGAATCGTTGTAGAAACTGCGACCGCCGTGTTCTGCCACGAGTTGCAATCGGTGTGGCAATCCTGCGAACCCGCGCAGGCCACCGCGAACGTCTCCCAACCCGGCTCCTGCCAGCACCGCCGCGGTCGTCGCGGCCGCCGCGTTCAGCCGATTGTGGTGCCCCGCCACGGTCAACCAGTTGCCCAGGGGAATTTCGACGGGCGAACCACCCAACCGCACAACGGCCGCCTGGTGATTCTCCTCGCACAGGAACACGCCAGGCCGACCTTCCTGACCGATCCCGAACCCGTACCGTTGACCGCGGCTCGACCAACCGGACACGTCGGGATCGTGGTCATTCAACACGCAGATTTCCCTGGGAGTTTGCCATCTCAGGATCGACTGCTTGGCGTGACGGTAGTCGTCCAGGGTTCCGTGACGGTCGAGATGGTTGGGCGACAGGTTCGTGACGACGGCGATGTCCGGAGCAGCCTGTTGCCGGTCGAGGTGCTCCAGTTGGAAACTGCTGAGTTCGAGCACGACCCAGTCATCGGGACGGATCGCGTCGAGTTGTCCCAGCAGGCTGCCCCCGATGTTGCCACCCAGCCAGGCCGTCTGCCCCGATGCATCGAGAATGGCATGGATCATCGCCGTGGTGGTCGACTTGCCGTTGCTGCCAGTCACGGCAATCGTGCGGGCAGGACACAGGTTCCAGAACAATCCAATCTCGGTGGTCAGCCGGGCCCCGGAGGCCGTCGCCAACTCCAGCCAACTGCTGTCCAGGGACACCGCCGGATTGACCACGACCAAATCGGCCCCCCGGAAGTCCTCGGCTCGGTGTTCTCCCAGTCGCCAACGGATGGGTGGGCCATCGACCCTGTCGAGTCGTGAGACTTCCTCACCCAGGTCACCGGCATCCCGGAGATCAGTGACCGTGACATCGGCACCCCGCCGACAGAGGAACTCCACGGCCCCCGCGCCACCGCCAAAGCTCCCCAGCCCCATCACCGTAACGGGGACTCCGCGAAAGTCGGTGAACGGCGGCGAGATGGTCATGGCCACTGAGATACCCGTTTCGGTGGTGGTGCGGAAGAGGAATCGATGGCGGCGGCCCGATTGCAACCCACAAGTGCGGCGGTTACCTTGCTCGGATCGTGGCTGGCTCGAATGCGATCCCGGTCGATCCGATCACCCCGTTCCGTCTTCTCCAAGGTTCTGTCCACCATGACACTTCCCGACTATCTCGTGCTGGGCGGTTACTTCCTGATGATGATCGGCATCGGTGCCTACTGTGCCACGCAGATCAACAAGCAGGAGGACTTCTTCCTGGGCGGTCGCGGGTTCGGCAAGTTGCTGCAGACATTCGCTGCGTTCGGGGCCGGGACCGGGTCCAGTGATCCGGTCAACACGGGCCGCACCACGTTCACTGGTGGCATGAGCGGCATGTGGAGCGTGATGTTCTGGCTGTTTGTGACCCCGTTCTACTGGATCACCGGCGTCTGGTATCGCCGCATGCGGCACCTGACCCTGGGCGACTGGTTCGTCGAGCGGTACGAGTCTCGTGGACTGGGCGCCGCCTACAGCATCTTCGGTGTCCTCTTCTTCATGATCTACGGTTCGATGTTCTTCTCGGCCATCGCCAAGACCGCCGAACCGATGATCATGCCTCCAACGGCCACCGTGGCTGTGGCGACCGCCGAGACACCGACGGATGCGGCAACCGACGCGGAGGACGACGACAGGACAGTGTCGGTGCTGGGCACGAAGATGGAACTGAAGCACGTGCTGATCCCCGTCATCGCCGTGGTGGTGGTGCTCTACGGCATTGCCGGTGGCCTGGCCGCCGCGTACTTCACCGACCTGGTCCAGGGCCTGTGCATCATCGGACTCTCGGTGATGCTGATTCCGATCGGGCTGGGCGCCCTGAGCGACAACCCGGAACTGAATCCCGGGGGAGACAAAACGGGTTTCGAGGTGATGCACGACCAGTTGCCCGAGTCGTATTTCGACATCATCGGTTCCAGCGCCGCTGAGTTCTCGCTGATCTATCTCGGGGCCATCGTGCTGGCCAACCTCACCGGCATCGTCGTCCAGCCTCACTTCATCGCCACCGGCGGCGGATCGGCCAAGACCGAATACAACGCGAGAGTGGGACTGGTGGTGGGCAATTTCCTGAAAAGATTCTGCACGCTGGGATGGGTGCTGACGGCGCTGATTGCCGCGACGCTGTATGCCGATGTGCCCGCGCTGGTCAAGGAACCGGACCTGACCTGGGGCTACGCCTCGATGCAACTGCTGGGCCCGGGATTCCGCGGATTGATGCTGGCCTGCCTGCTGGCAGCCCTGATGAGCAGCGTGGATGCCCAGATGGTCGTCGGCGCCGGATTGATCGTCCGCAACCTCTACGTGCCATTCCTGCGGCCCCAGGCCAGCGAGCGAGAATGCCTCTGGGCGGGACGACTGACGGGGATGATCGTCGTGGCCGGCTCGTGCTTCTTCGCCCTGACGTTCTACGACATGCTCGAACAACTGGAACTCACCTTCTGGTTCCCCCTGGTCTTTGCCGCCCCGTTCTGGATCGGGATGTACTGGCGCAAGGCCAACGGACGGGCGGCCTGGACCACCGTCATTTACTGCCTGCTGTTCTTCTTTGTGATCCCCTATTTCGGCCCACAGGTCTTCAGCGGACTCCGGACCAACCAGGACCTGATGACACGAACACCGCACACCGTCACCACCACCCAGGCCATCGCCTCCAAGTCGCTGCTGAGACGAAAGCTGACCGAGGCGGAAGCCGTGTGGACCGCGGCCGGCCAGGGACTGACAGGACCGGAACTCGACAAGCACAATGCCAACAAGCCACGATCGATCTCGCCTGAAAAAATTGAGATCCCCGGCCCCGACGGCATGCAGGTTGTCGAGGCCGGTGTGACCCGCCTGCCGTCGGTCAAGACAGCCAAGAGCAACAGCATCTTCTGGAAAAGCATCTCCCCGGTCGACAAGTCGGTGACGCTCGCCGTGGTCGACACCACGCAGGTCGATGAACACACGGTGCGAGAGACCCTGGCGTACCCCGAGGGCACCGAGTTGCATGGCGAGGGCAACCTGAAGCTGAACCTGATGTTCTACCAGCCACTGGGAATCGACCTGGCCGCACAGTCCAAGTCGTCCCTGAATGCCCTGGGACTGGTCCCCAAGATCGTGATGCCGTTCCTGGTCATGATCGTGGCCAGTCTCCTGACCCGAAAGAACTCCGAGGAAGCCCTCGACCGTTACTACGCCAAGATGAAGACCCCGGTGGACCCCGACCCCGAAGCCGACGCCAGGAAACTGGAGGCGGCCTACGCCGATCCGTCGACGTGCGAGCGAGTCAAGTTGCTGCCGGGCAGTTCGCTGGAATTCCAGAAGCCGACCACCGAGGACGTCGTGGGCTTCATCATCTCGGTGGTCGTCTGTTTTGCAATCATCGGTATCGCCTTCCTGATGGCCGGAATCGGTAGCTAAGGATCCCGGGAGACTCACATGTCACACAACGTCACCAACATCGAGACCTTCTGGGTCGAGTTGCCACTCCGCGAGGTGCCCGCCCGGCACATGGTCCGCGAGATCCCTCACTGGAACCTCTTCGAAATCGTCAAGGTCACACTCGACTCGGGCGTGGTCGGGTTCGGCGAGACGATGGTCTATTACACCTGGGGCGACGAGACCACCAGCGAGGCCTCCAAGGCCCAGGTCGTCGGCAAACATCCCGCCGAGAACATGTGGGATGACCAGCTGGGAGCCGGGCTGCAGATCGCGCTGTTTGATGCTGCCGCCAAGGCCGCCGACTGCCCGCTGTGGCAATTGCTGGGACAACAGGTTCGGGACCGTTGCCACATCAGCTGGTGGGACATCGACCTCTCGGCGGAGGATTGGATCAGCGAGGCCAGGCTGGCTGCCGAGAATGGCTACACGGCATTCAAGACCAAGGGCCGCCCGTGGTGGGATCTGATCAAGAACACCCGGGAGTTGTGTGCCAGCCTGCCGGAACACTTCGAAGTCGACATGGACTTCAACGGCTTCGGAATCGACACCGCCCACTGCACGCGACTGCTCAAGGAACTCGAGGCGTTCCACAACGTGGTGATGTTCGAGAGTCCCATCCCGCACCACGACGTGGCCGGCTACACCTTCCTCCGGCAACACACCCACGTCCCCATCTCGATGCACACCCAGAATCATCCCGAGGAACCGTCGCTGGAGACGGCGATCCGCGAGGAAATGGTCGATGGATTCGTGGTCACCGGCGGGGCGACCAAGATCCAGCAGGACGCGCTGGTCTGCCGGGAATTCAACAAGTCGTTCTTCCTGCAGGTGGTCGGTACGAAGATCGCCGGAACGTTCGGACTGCACCTGGGAGCCGTGCTCGAACACGCCCGCTGGCCATCGGTCAACTGTTTCCAGTTGTTCGAACGCGACTGTGTGGCAACTCCGCTGGAAGTCTCCAACGGGCTCTGCACCGTGCCCGAGGGACCAGGGCTGGGGATCGAGCTCGACGAGGAAGCCATCGAGTTGTTCCGGTGTGAACCCAAGGAGAAACCCTATCCGCATCCGGACCTGGTGATCGCCCTGAGATGGCCGTCGGGCACGACGACCTACTACGCCCATTGCCAGCAGTTCTGGGAAGACTGGCACCGTGGACGATTGCCGTTCTTCCCCCGGGGCATCAACCTCGAACACATCGCCAACGACGGGTCAGCCGACTGGGCCGACCTCAGGACCCGCGTACTCCAGGGAGCCGTGCACTGTAGCCAGGCCCCGTTCTGAGACCCCGTTGTGCGACCGGGATCCGCGGATCCCTCTTGCCGTGTTCCCCGGTGAACCCGGCAACGCATCGAGTGACTAGTTGTCGTACTTGACCTCGATCCAGCCGTTGCCTTTCAAGCGGATGTCGACCTTGTACTCGCCAAAGTCGTAGCGAATCCTGCGACTGCTCAGCACGTGCTGCCCCACCCGCAGACACTCGATCCCACACTGCGGGGCACAGATCTTGATGTTGACCATTCTTTGCCTCTGCCTGATCGGCCGTGCACAACCGCGGGGATAGGCGCAGCCAACCGGGTAAGCGCAGCCACGGGG
>CAZYAZ010000060.1:13686-34077 GCA_964646205.1 uncultured Planctomycetaceae bacterium
GGCTGGACTTTGGGCTGGTCCTTGGACTGGACGGTGAGCGTGGTCGGCGGTGCTGGGGGCGGTGCAAACACGGGCCCCCTGGCGAATCGTGGCGCCCGGAAAACTGGACGGCCATCGCCAGCGTCAGCGAAACGGCCCACGCACAGGGCAACCACAGCGATCACGCACAGCCCTCGGATCACGGGACGACGCAGCAATTCGCAGTTCCTGGGATCTGTCATCTTTCTCTCTCCTAACCCCGGTCGCCCGGGTCACTGAGTTGGTCGTCGTGTCGAGCCCCGCGGTCTGACTGGCCTGCCTGGTTGGAATTGGCATTGAACCGGTTGCCATTTTACATCGGGTTGGGGAAACAGAGGTAGAGGGGTCTGGGGGGGAAACCGGGGCAAGGGCGGGTGTGGGTGGGGGTTGTAGCGATTCTACGGCCTTCTGCCCCCTCACCCCCTGTTGCCTCACCCGGCATTGCCCCGCATAATCGGAAGCGGGGGCGCCGGTCATACCGGTCATCAATTCCCCGCCCGCTTCCACGAACAAGAAACCACGATGCCACAACGCGTCTGTCCTCGTCTGATTCTGAGCCTGTCCCTGGCCACCACCTGGGCTCTTACCGGTTGTGGTGGCGGCGAGCCGGTTGTCGACGAGAGCGGAAAAACAAACGCCACCCCACCTGCCGGCGCTGCCAAGACCGCGGCACGGGCTCCGGTCGGAGCCCAACAGGTTGCCCGCGTGATCGGCGGCAAACAATGGATCGGCGATGTGCCGCGGGACGTTTTCTTCGAGGATCCGCTCTCGGTGGCGGCGGATCGACGACCCGTCGGAACCAAGACCGTGGCCGGGGGGCCAATGACCGACCCGGGAGCCACCAAGGACACCGACAGCAAGACATCCACCAAGTCCGAGACACCCGCTGACGCGACTGCGGCCGCCGACTGGAAATCGGTGATCGGGATCGAGCCGTTGAAATCGGAAGTGAAGTCGATCCGCAACAGCCTCAACGCCCATCTCCAGAATGTCGGCAAGTTCAATTCGGGCCTGGCAGCCATCCCTCCCGATGGGGCCACCCTGGCGATACTGGCCAGTGTCGCTGCGGAACATTCCGAGGACATCAGTTGGAAGAAGAACGCCCGGTTCGTGCGCGATCTCGCCGGCCAGATGCTCACCGAAAAACTCGCCAGAGGTCGCAAGTCCTTCGAACAGGTCAAGACGCCATTCGAGACGATCATCGAGATCCTCGACGGGGGCAGCCCGGCCGAATTGCCCGATTCGAAGGACCAGGCGGCTTTCTCTGATGTCGCCGATTTCGGCCACCTGATGCAACGGATCGACCGTGGCTTCAAGTGGATCCAGGGAAATGCCCGGGACGAGGAATCGTACAAGGAAAACGCCGCCAAGGTCCGGCACGAGGCGGCGGTGCTGGGAGTACTGGCGAGAGTGATCAAGGAAGAAGGCTACGGGTACGCCGACGACGAGGACTTCGTCAAACACGCCGACGACATGCTCGGCGCCTGCCTGACCGTTGAAAAAGCGGTCGCCTCCGAAAAGTTCGCCGATTACGACAAGGCGATCGGCAAGATCGACCAACTCTGTACACAATGCCACATGGGGCGGAGATAGACCATGCGTGGAGTACTCACTGTTCGAAGGACCGTCACATCGCTGGCAGTCGTGCTGGTGGCCGCCCTGGCACTCACCACGAATGCGGACGTGATCACATTGAAATCTGGCCAAAAAATCGAGGCTCCGGTACTCAAAGAAACCGACAACGCGCTGTTTCTGGATGTCGGGGTCGATGTGCTGAGAGTTCCGCTGGAGAAGATCGCCTCGCGAGCCAAGAACGCGGCTGCCGCGGCAACCAAGGCCCAGGTCGACAGAAAACGCATCTACGCCACCGGGAAAATGCCGGTCAAGCCGATCAAGGAACTGGCCCGTGACTTCGGCGCTGCTGTCGTGCTGGTGCAGACGCCCAGTGGGCTGGGGTCGGGTTTCATCGTCAATGACAAGGGCCTGTGTGTGACCAACTACCACGTGGTCGAAAAGGAGACCCGGATCGCGGTGGTGATCTTCGATCGCGACAAGGACGGCAAGTTCACGCGAACACGAATCGACAAGGTCAAGATCCTCGCGCTGAATCCCTTTTTCGACCTCGCCCTGCTGGAAATCCCCAGGCGAAAAGACCAGGTGTTCAAGACCGTGGTGATCACCGGGGCACACGATCACCGCGAGGGGGATGAGGTGTTTGCGATCGGGAATCCGCTGGGCCTGGAACGCAGCGTTTCACGAGGGATTGTCAGTACCCGGAACAGGAATTTCAGCGGGCTGGCCTATATCCAGATGACCGCACAGATCAACCCGGGCAACAGCGGCGGTCCGCTATTCAACAGCCGCGGGGAGGTGATCGGAGTCACCAACATGGGGATTCCTTCCGGCGAGGGCCTGGGGTTTGCCATCCCGTCGGTGTACGTCAAGCACTTCCTGGACAACAACGACGCCTGGGCCTTCGACAAGGACAATCCCAACACCGGCTTCAGATACCAGGACGCCCCCCGTAGAAAGAACCCCAATCCGCCACCCACCGGGGCCACGGACAAGTAGCCACCGATCGACACCGAATTCAGAAATCGTGGTCACGAGACCCTTGCCGTTTCGGGCCGCAATCACCGAAACTGTTGTGGTGAGTAAGATTGCTCGCTCCACATCGAATGACAGGCAGTTCGACGAACACGTCCTTTTTCTCCTTTCGCTGAAGAGATTCGCCATGATCCGTTCACTCCCCCGACAGGCATTCGCCAGCCTTCTCGTTCTGTCCATGCTGGCCACATCGTCTCCGGCCCAAGACACGCGTGTCTCGGCTCCAAAAAGACTGCCGCCACAGGTCGTGTTCTACGTGTCGGTGCCCGATGCCACCGAGTTGGGCAAGCGGTTCGAATCTTCGCCGTTCGGCCAGATGGTCAAGGACCCCGCGATGGCCGACTTCATCGCCGATGTCAAAGCGGCCCTGGCCTCGGCCTCGAAGGAATCCGAGGCGATGGGCGGAATCAACCTCCAGGAACTGATGGCCATTCCCAACGGCAATGTCACCCTGGCCATCATGGCCGGAGGCTCCAAGGGAATTGGTTACGTGCTGATGGTCGACTTTGGCAAGAGCCGTTCGACAATCGACAAGTTGACAGCCAAGGCGGCTGAGGGACTCGCCAACCAGGGAGCAAAAAAAACCCAGGTGGATGTCGGGGACTTCTCGATCACCAACTTCGAAATTCCCGTGCCCGAACCTCCCGCCGGTGGGGCACCCTCCGCCCAATCCAACCTGGCGAAAACGTTTGCCAAGATCGGCTGGTTCGTCAAGGACAACACCCTGGTCCTGGGCAACGGCGCCGACACGCTCAAGTCGGTCATCGCTCGCTGGGACGGCAAGCACTCCCGGACATTTGGTGACAACCCGGTCTATCGATACATCGCCGAAAAAGGCGCAGGTGACGGAGCGGCGCCGGTCGTCGAGTGGTACTTCGACCCGATCTCGACAGCCACCGGGATCATCAACGGCATTGATCCCAACAATTTCCAGGCCCAGTTGGTGCTTGGTTTTCTGCCAACGCTCGGCCTCGACAAGATCAAGGCCGTCGGCGGCACGATGAACATGGGCACGCCGAAATACGAGGAAATCAGTCGGTGGGTGGTCTACGTCGATGCCCCCCGCACCGGTGCCCTCGACCTGCTCAAGTTCCCCGCCACAGCCCAGTCTCCACCCAAGTGGGTGCCGGCCAATGCCGCCTCCTACTCGTCATTCAACTGGGACCTCCAGGCCGCCTGGCGTGGCATCGCGACCCTGGTCGATTCGTTCAACCCCCAGGGCCCCGGCACGTTCGACAACCTGATGACTCAACTGGCCAATGACCCAATGGGCCCGATGATTCACCCCAAGAAAGACCTTGTCGACCACCTCACTGGACGGATCCAATTGGTGACCGATACCACCGAACCCGAACAGGCCGAAGACCTGCCGGGCCAGAGAATGCTGTTTGCATTGGGAGTGAAAAACGTCGACGGGCTCAAGGCCACCATCGCCAAGTTGGTCAACACCCCGGGCGCCCCAATCACGACCCGGGACTTCCGGGGAGAAACGATCTACGTGTTGCCATCGCCGGCCCAACTGGGTGGTGCCGGCAGCACCGACATCGGGATCTCGGTCGTCAAAGGCAACCTGATGGTTGGCGTCCCCGAAACCTTGCTCGAACAGGCCATTCGTGGTGATGTCGAACCACTCTCTGGAAGTGCCGACTACAAGCGAATGGCCACCTTCTTCCCGGCCCAGGCCTCCTCGATCGGCTACTCGAAGGGGAACGCACAAATCGGATCGGTTTACCAGTTGATCCGGTCGGGCAACTTCCCACCAAGTCCTCCCGGAGCCGGGTTCCCCGGAGCCGACGCCCAGGGACCTGTTGCCATCGACTTCAAGAAACTGCCTCCGTTCACGGTCATCGAGAAATACCTGCTCTCCTCGGGCAGCTACATCATCCCCGACAAAAACGGAGCGGTGATGGTCACCTTCTCACCAAAGAAGACTTCCAAGTAGTCGACGGGACAGTCATCCATCACCGATGAGTCACAATGGAATCACCGGGCCGTGGAACTTTGCCACGAGCCCGGTGTTTTATTCTCGACATCGTGCGTGCGTTCATTTCGGGAGCCAACCATGCTGATCCGACCACTGCACTCTGACCGTCGCCTGTTGCTTGTGTTGTTGACAGTGATGACCACACCGCTGTTCCTGACAGCCCAGGACCAGAAACCGGCAGCCAAGACCCCGGCCAGAACAGACCAGCCAAAATCCCAGGATCAGGCCAAGCCATCAGCGAACCCGGCCACCCTGTTCGATCAACTCGACAAGAACAAGGATGGCGTTTTGGCCGCCGGGGAAATTCCTGCGGCCCAGGCCAAGGCCTTCGATCGACTGATCCGAATCGGTGACCGCAACAAGGACGGTCGGCTGACCCGGCAAGAATTCCTCTCGTCACTGCAACCCGAGCAGCCCGTCACCCCCAGCCGTTCAAGAACACGACAGGGACGATCGGCCAGTAGAACATCACCCGCGCCCAGCCAGTCTTTTGTACGACTCGACAAGAACAAGGATGGCAAGCTGTCCGTCGGAGAGTTTCCCCAGGGTGTCCGCGAGCGGATCGCGGGCTACCTCAAGCAAATCGGCAAGGACAGTCTCAACCGAGAAGACTACGCCAAGATGTACCAGTCCCGACCAGTCCGCAGCCAACCGAAATCGTCCAAAAGCCGATCCCAGCCGCCCCGGAACGATCAACCGGTCAATGACCAGGCTCGCCGAGCACAGTTTTTCGATCGCCTCGATCGTGACAAGGATGGGATGTTGACCGAAAAAGAATTCCCCGAAAACTCCCGTGGACTGTTCACCTTCCTCGCCCGCCGGTTGAAAAAAAAACCGGGCGAATCGATCAGCAGAAAGGAATATCTTGAATCGCTGCCTTCACAGCGACCCGAGCAGCCCGAACAAAGACCTCGCCCCGAAGGTGCACGCGAGGCCAGGACTGCCCCCGGTATCTTCCGGGCTCTTGATCTCGATGGCGACAGCCGTATCAGTCGTGAAGAACTCACCAAGGCCGTCTCGAAATTCGAACAACTGGACACCAACCGGGACGGCCAGCTTGACCTCAGAGAATTCTTCGGCAGCCGGTCTGGTAGCCGAACTGGCAGCCGGTCCGGTAGTCGAACTGGCAGCCGGCCTGGCAGTCAGCCCGGGACCGCAACGAGACCAGAACAGCGGCCCGACACCCCGCCCGGCACACGACCACAACGCCCCGCCCGACCTCAGTCGGCCCAGAAGAAATCTGCTCCCCAGCAGCCTGGTGGACGTCTCTTTCAAAGACTCGACCGCAACGGGAATGGGCAACTCGAGTCATCCGAGGTGCCCGCGCTCTTGCGAGAGCGTCTCACGCGACTCGACACCAACAAGGACAACAAGATTTCTCCCGAGGAATTCCAGCGAGGCTTGCAAGCGGGCAACCAGCGATTGCGAGAACGTCCTCCCGAGTCCCCCCGCCCGAGACCCGGTGCGGGGAGCAAAAAACGAGTCGGGGACGAGAATTGAACGGATTTTCGACGGTCAGTTGAAAGCGGAGTCGCTCAGGATGGGGAGGTCGTGGCGAGATCGGTTGGCGTTTTTTCGCCAGGCCCGTGACCATTATCACACGACCGGTGCCATCGCACCTTCAAGCCGATTCCTGGCCCGGGCACAGGCCGGTCCACTAGCACGGCTCAAGCAACAACTCGACCGCCCGGTCCGCGTGCTGGAAGTGGGGCCGGGAACCGGGGCGGTGACGCGTCGCATCGTGAGACTGCTCGAGCCCGGTGACACGTTCGACCTGGTGGAAATCAACCAGGCGTTCGCCGACCTGCTTGTTCGTCAGTTCACCGACAACCCCACCTTTGCGAGGTTGTCCGAATCGGCCAATGTCCACGCGGTGCCCCTGCAGGAATTCGTTTCCGAGTCACCTTACGATGTGATCATTTCCGGACTGCCGATGAACAATTTTTCGTCGGAACTCGTCGAGGAACTCTTTGACGCGTATTTCCGCCTGCTCGCTCCCGAGGGCACCCTGTCGTACTTCGAGTACATGTACATGCGACCGATGCGAAAAGTGGTGTCCGGCCGCGAGGACCGTGGCCGTGTCAACCGGATCGCCAGCATCATGAAGAACCACTGCCGGCAACGCCGCATGCGGACCAGTTGGGTTTTCGTGAATCTGCCCCCCGCCTGGGTCCAGCATCTCTCCGGAACGGTGACCACCTAGGCCTGTTCGGTGAATCGTTCACCACAACTTGTCGCCTTGTCGGCCGGGTGTTCTAATCTCGGTCCATGAACGGTTGGCGAGACAACGGCTGGACCGGCGGCCAGTACAGCGTGTGGCGAGTGCTGCTGGGACTGTCGGCATTGGTCCTGGCGACCCGGCAACTGGCTGGTGCCGGTGGAGACATCAGCCTGCTGGCCCTCTCCGTCACCGCGATGGTTCTGTCGGTCCCGGTGATCTTCGGCTGGTTTGACGGACCCGCCGCGGCACTCCTGGCGACGGTGACCGTGGGTCTGATCGTCCAGGATGACAGACTCCCGGACAGCCTCTGGCCCCTGGTCGCAGCGATGCTCTTGCACGCCGTGGCTCCGGTGGCCCCATTCGGATCGTTCATGGCAGCGGGACGCATCGATCCCGACGGCGGCTGGAGACTACCGGGGTGGCTGCACCTGGGAACCTGGCTGGTTCTGCTGAGTGCAACCGTGCTGGTCGTGTTTGATCCACGCCCGGGCGACTCCACCTGGATCAGCCTGGCCAATCGTGGTGGCGTGGTGGCTGCCACGGTGCTGGCTTGCCTCCCCAGGACCCGTCGACTGGCCTGGTTTCTCACCACCGTAAGCTGGCTCGGAATGCTACTCGCCGGCACGGTGGACTGGTCGCTGGCGGGCCTGGTACCGGCGTGGCTACTTGCCAGCGACCCGGGCTGGATTCCACCCGGTCGTCACCGCGGCGAGCCAGGCGACGGAACCGGCCCGACCTGGCTGTTTTACGATGGCAACTGCGGACTCTGTCACCGCTGCGTCCGCCTGGCACTGGCCGAAGACCGTCACGCCCACCCGATCCGGTTGGCCCCGCTGGGAGGCACTGGATTCCGGGAGACGATCGATGCCCCTCAAAGGGAGATATTGCCCGACAGCATCATCGTGGTGACGCCCGATGGCCAGGTTCTGAGCAGGTCCAGTGCGGCGATCGAGTGTGGACGGCTGTTGGGTGGCTGGTGGCGACTGGCGGCGGCGTTTGCGCGACCGATCCCTCGGCCATTGACCGACCTGGGATACCGTTTTCTGGCCTCGATCCGGTACCGACTATTCGGCCGCCGATCCGAGTCGTGTCCGTTGTTGCCGCCGGAATTGCGAGAGCGTTTCGACCTGAGGCACGACGAGTGAAATTGGCTGGGGGCTCTGCTAGACTGGCTGTTCGCGCACCGATTGGCCACCAGACCTCTCCACACGGATCTCGAAACATGGCAGTACCTTCAATCGTCCCCGGCGAAACCCGCATCGGCTGGATTGGCACCGGCGTGATGGGCGCCAGCATGGTCGGCCACCTGATCGACGCTGGATTCCAGGCCACCGTCTATTCACGAACCAAGGACAAGGCCCAGGGAGTGCTCGACAAGGGCGCCCAGTGGGCCGATTCGCCCCGGGCCGTCGCCGAGGCCTCCGACGTGGTCTTCGCCATCGTTGGATTTCCGGCCGATGTCCGCGAAGTCATGCTCGGTGAAGACGGCGCACTGGCCGGATCAAAAGACGGGAATGTGCTGGTCGACATGACCACCAGCGAACCGTCGCTGGCAGTCGAAATCTACGAAGCCGCCCAGAAACAGGGCGTTTACAGCGTCGACGCCCCGGTGTCCGGTGGTGATGTCGGTGCCACCAACGGGACACTCTCGATCATGATCGGTGGCGATGACGACGTGGTCGCCGCGCTGCAACCCTGCTGGGACGCGATGGGCGGCACGATCGTGCACCAGGGAGGAGCCGGAGCCGGCCAGCACACCAAGATGGTCAACCAGATACTGATCGCCACCAACATGATCGGCGTCTGCGAAGCCCTGTTGTACGGACAGAAAGCGGGCCTGGATCTGCCAACCGTTCTGCAATCCGTCGGAAGCGGTGCCGCCGGCAGTTGGTCACTGTCGAACCTTGGCCCCCGGATCATGGACAACAACTTCGACCCCGGTTTCTTCGTCGAGCACTTCATCAAGGACATGAGCATCGCGCTGTCGGAAGGCAAGTCCCTGGGACTCTCGCTGCCGGGGCTGGCACTCTCGCACCAGTTGTACCTGGGCCTGCAGGCCCAGGGTCATGGCCGCGACGGCACACACGCCCTGGAACTGTCCCTGGCCGCGGCCAGTGGCGTCGACTGGAAGAACCGATAGAAACCCGACGAGAGAGTGTCGGCAAGCGACCGGTCGTCAACCACGTCCGACCGCCAACACTCTCCGAAGATGTGGAAAAGGGAGACAATGGGAAGCAAGGGCGACCAATTTGCCGGCTTGACCGTGGCACTGGTGACTCCATTCACCGACGGAAACGTCGATGAGACGGCCTTGAGAGCACTGGTCGATTTTCACGCCGAGAGTGGAACCGACTGCGTCAGCCCGGTGGGAACCACCGGCGAGAGCCCCACGCTGTCGCATGACGAGCACGAGCAGATTATCCGGATCGTCTGTGAACAGGCCGCCGGCCGCGTCCGGGTCATGGCTGGCACTGGATCCAACAGCACGTCGGAGGCCATTCGCCTGACCCGGTTTGCACAATCCGTCGGAGCCGATGGCGCGTTGATCGTCGCGCCCTACTACAACAAGCCCACCCAGGAGGGCTTCTACCAGCATTACAAGGCGATCGCCGAGGCAGTCGACCTGCCAATCGTGCTCTACAACATCCCCGGTCGAACGGCCAAGAACATGGAAGCCGAGACGATCGCCCGGATTGGCGAACTCGAAACCGTCGTCGCGGTCAAGGAATCCACCGGGTCCATGGACCAGGCCTCACAGGTCCTGGCTCTCTCCGACCTGACCGTGCTCTCCGGCGATGACAGCCTGACGCTGCCGTTACTGGCAATTGGAGGCAGTGGCGTCGTCTCGGTGGTGGGCAATATCATTCCCGATGATGTCAAGGCGATGCTCGTGGCCTTCCAGAACGGGGACATGGCCGAGGCCACAGCGTGGCACGCCCGCCTGTTCCCACTGTGCCGAGATCTGCTCGGACTGGCCACCAACCCGATTCCAATCAAGGCCGCCATGAGCCTGCTCGGAAGAGATTCGGGAGAAGTCCGCCTGCCCATGACCCCACTGGGCGACAGTGAACTCGCGGACCTCAAGTCAACGCTAATTGGCTACGGCCTGTTGTCGACAAACGTCTGACTTGGCAGAATCGAACATCCAACGGATCAAGTGTCCCGGAGACTGACGGTGATCTTCAAGTTCGGCAAGAAGGGCAAGAACAAGGGCGGTGGATCCGACGACGATCTCGAGGTCGAACTGATTCGCTTCCAGGGGGCGACCAACGCTGTCCCCTTCGATGTGGAAGCCAACCAGAAACTTGTCCGAGCCGCCTTCGAGCCGATCAAGGAACTTTTCACCGACGCGGTGACCAGACGAGCCGAGACCGTTCGAATCGATCCCAAGGGGGATCGCGCCACCATTGGCTTCCTGATCGATGGGATCCCGGTGCCCGCCGGTCGAATCCCACGGCAGCGAGCTCATGCCATGACCCAGATGACCAAGGTGCTCGCCGGCGTCAAGGCCAGTGAGCGAAGCCAGCCGCAGGCCGGTGGGGTCAAGGCGTCACTGGGAAGCGACGAGTTCGAACTGCAGGTCCACACGCAACCACTCTCGGGTGGCGTCGAACGATTGACCGTCCACATCCAGAACCTCGATGAACAACTCGAACGTCCCGAAGAAATCGGGATGACCACTGAGTTGAAGGCGCAGATCCGGGAACTGACCGGGCAGGGCCAGAAACTCTTCATCGCCTGCGGTCCGTCTCGCACCGGTGTCACGACAACACTCTACGCCGCGATCCGTGGCCTGGATGCCTATCTCCGCGATATCCAGACCATTGGTGACACCCAGGGCCGAGAATTGATCAACATCGCGGCATTCGAAACAAATCCCGAAGACGACCTGCAGGAGTCGCTGCGACGGTGTGTCCGCATCGAACCCGACGTGATCCTTGTGGACCCGATCCAGGATGCCGAAACCGCCGAGGTGATTGCCGGCTTCCTGGACAAGTGCACGATCATGACCGAATTCGCATCCAAAGACGCCGCAGCAGGCCTCTTGCAATGGTCCGAATGGCTCGGGGACCCGGCCCGGGCAGCCGCTTCAATTTGTGCATCCATCAGTCAAAAGCTGATCCGTCGGCTCTGTGAAGACTGCAAGGAAGCCTACAAGCCAAACCCTGCCCTGCTGAAAAAGATCGGACTGGACCCTGAAGAAATCCCCGTGTTGTACCGCAAGGCTCGCATCACCAAGGAGATGGCAGAGCAGGGCGAGGAACTGGAGCCATGTCTCAGTTGCAACGACTCCGGTTACAACGGCCGAACGGCGATCTTTGAACTGATTGAAGTGAACGAGGCCATGCAGCAACTGATTGCCTCCGGCGGCGATGTCGCTGCCGTTCGTGCCCTGGCACGGCAGGGTGAAATGCTCACGTTGCAGAAGGATGCCATGCGACTTGTCGCCGATGGCACAACGTCGCTCGAGGAACTCCAGCGGGTGTTCCAGAACGCCTGACCCGGATGATTGTTGGCCGGCGTGTTAAAATTTGCCGGTTTTGCCGAAGATTCTGGTTGTAGTGGCCGATCTCTCTTAACGGCCACTCCTCATTTGTTGATCGAGTCGGACGACTCCAACAACAGCCAGAATCGAGACACCGTATGAAGACTTCCAGCAAACGTCTCGCTAGTGGGCTTGTCCTGCTGGCCGCCATCGGAGTTAGTGGATTGACCGGATGTCAAACCACCGTGGGCGGACAGACCCTGCCCTCGGGCTACTATCTCGAGGACGACGTCCAGTATCACCCGGCCGGCCCCGAATTCCTGCTCTACAACACCGATCGTGCCTACCAGCAGAGGCAGGAACAACAAGACGTCGGTGGTGACGCACAACCGTAATCCCCCGAGACGCTTCTCGACCCACAGACACAGTCCCTCTCCCCCCACCTCCGGTCACGCTCCGGCTTCAGGCGATGACCCGGGCGAGCTTCGTCACACGGCCTACCGGCCGACCAGCGAAGTTCGTCGGGGGGGACGGGCCCTTCGCAGACGACAGGTGATGGCACATCGGCGTCCCGAACAGCCGATTTGAGCCCGCCTGCCGATCTGCGAGGGGGTTCCACTTTCTCGGGGCAGTGCCCCGCTTGCAGCCACCCGCGTCGAGTGACCACAATCACTCCGCGGTCGCGACTCCTCAACGTCGCACCGGAGAATTGACTCACACTGCGAGGTGTCTCGATGTACCTGATGCGTCTCACCCTGGTGGCCCTCTTCATCGTCCTGCTCCAGGCCCCGGCGTCACCCGCCGACGTCAAGGAGCTGTTGCAAAGCAAGATCCTTGGCCCTGGCATACCCCTGCAGGAAGTGATTTCGTTCACCGGAAGTCGGGTTCCTCCAATGCCGGTCATCCGGTCGAAGGCCGACTGGGAATCCCGGGCCAGCCTGATCCGACAACGAATGCTCGACGAGGTCGTGTTCCGCGGCGAAGCGTCTCGATGGCGGAAGACCAAACCGAGCGTGCAGTGGATGGAGACGATCCCGGGCGGTCCGGGATACCGGATTCGCAAGGTCCGCTTCGAGGCCCTGCCCGGACTCTGGATCCCGGCGTTGCTCTACGAACCCGAAGGACTCACCAAGACATCCGGTCGCATCCCGGTGGTCCTGAACGTCAACGGGCACGATCGTCCTGATGGCAAGGCCGCCGATTACAAGCAGATTCGCTGTATCAACCAGGCCCGTCGCGGCATGCTCGCACTCAATGTCGAATGGCTCGGCATGGGACAGTTGCACAAGCCCGAGTATGGCCACTACCTGATGAACCAACTCGACCTCTGCGGCACCAGTGGCCTGGCCCCGTTCTATCTGTCGATGTCCCGCGGGATCGACCTGTTGCTGGCGCACCCCAATGCTGATCCGCAGCGAGTCGCCGTCGCCGGCCTCTCTGGTGGTGGCTGGCAGACGATCACCATCAGCGCACTCGACACCCGGGTCACGCTCTCGGATCCCGTCGCCGGCTACTCCAGTTTCCTGACCCGCAACCACAACTTCTCGGATCTCGGCGATTCCGAACAAACCCCCTGCGACATGGCCACGGTGGCCGACTACTCACACCTGACCGCGATGATGGCCCCACGGGCAACGCTGTTGACTTTCAACGCCACCGACAACTGCTGTTTCGCTGCCGGACACGCCCTGCCGCCGCTACTCGCCGCCGCCCGGCCCATCTTCAAACTCTACGGGAAACGCGAGAACCTCTGGGCCCATATCAACTTCTCACCGGGAAACCACAATTTCGGTCGAGACAACCGCGAGGCGCTCTATCGCATGTTCGGAGCCCATTTCTTCGCCGATCGGACCGACTACGATGCCAGAGAAATCGATGTCACCGACCAGTTGAAAACCAAGGAACAGTTGTTCGTCACGATCCCCGACAACAACGCCACCTTCGTCTCGCTGGCACGAGACATCTCGGCCAGGCTGCCCCGCAATCCCCGGGTCCCCTCGGCCGATGACGGCCCTGCAGCACGAAAAAAATGGCAAGCCAAAGCCCGACAGCGACTGGCCCGGGTGATCCGGTCACAACCAATGACACTGGGAGCGACGCTGGTTGATGAAAAGGTTGAAGGTGATGGAGCCAACCGAACCCAGGCCCTTCTCTGGAAACTGAGACTGGGTGGGGAATGGACCGTTCCGGTCGTGGAACTGGTTCGAGGCAAACCGAAGACGACATCGATTCTGCTCGCCGACAAGGGCCGAACCTCTGTGGCCACCGTGGCCGAAGAACTCCTTGGACAGGGGCATCGGGTCATCGCCATCGACCCGTTTTACCTCGGCGAATCGTCCATCGGACGACACGACTTCCTGTTTGCCCTGACGGTCGCGACCGTCGGCGAACGGGCACTGGGACTGCAGTCCCGACAGTTGCAGGCCGTCGCCCGGTGGGTCCACAAGCAGCACGAGCAGCCACCGCGACTGATCGCGGTGGGCCCTCGCACGTCACTCGCCGCGCTGGTCGCCGGGGGGCTGGAACCGGATGCGATCGCCGACGTGCAAGTGCACGGCTGCTTCAAGAGTCTCAAGGAGGTGATCGACTCAAAACTGGAAGTCAACCGGGCCCCGGAACTGTTTTGCTTTGGGCTGCTCGAGCAGTTCGACATCCCGCAACTCGAAGCACTGATCGCACCCCGCGCGGTGACCCGTCGCTAGGCACTAAGCAATCAACGGCCAGATGGGCTCACCGATCACAACGTGGTGCGGACGACCGGTGGCGTCGTTGATCGTCGTCTCCGGTGGCACTCCCAGCAGGTGGTACAGTGTTGCCACGAAGTCCTTGGGGTCGTGTGGGTTCGAGGCGGGATAGGCGGCCGAATCATCAGAGGCCCCGTGAATGGTCCCCGCGTTGGCACCCGCACCGGCCATCGCCAGCGAATAGACCCACGGCCAGTGATCGCGACCGGCGTTCTTGTTGATCTTGGGGGTCCGCCCGAATTCGGCGTTGACCACCACCAGCGTCTCCTCGAGCATACCACGCTGATCCAGGTCCTCGATCAGTGCGGTCAGTGACTGGTCAAGAGTCGGAGCCAACGCATCCTTCATCTTGGAGAAATTGCGGCTGTGGGTGTCCCAACTGCCACGGGGAGTGTGGCAATAACTGATATTGACCAACGGAACGCCCGCCTCGGCCAACCGCCGGGCCAACAGGCACCTCTGGCCAAACTCGGTCTTGCCATAACGGTCCCGCAGGGACTGCTTCTCGCTGGAGAGCGCGAACGCATTGCGGGTCCTGGGCGAGGCGAGCAGGTTGAAGGCCCGCTGGTAGAAACTGTCGAGATTCTGGGCCTGGGCGATCTCGTCAATCAAACCGCGTTGCTGGTCGAACTGCGACAGCAGGTCGCGACGCCCCGTCAGCCGCAACGAGGTCAGGTCGTCGTTGGGCCGGATCGCCTCGATCCGAACGTCGGGTGCCGTCAATGGTTGGTCGACAACAAAGCTGGTGTGACGCGCTCCAAGCAGCCCCGGCAACTGACCGTGCAACACGGTCCCGTTACTGCGGCGCATCAGGGGACCAATACGCACCCAGGTCGGCAAATCCCCCCGCGCCGGGTGGACAGCATCCAGCACAGCGCCCACGGGAGGAAAGTCGGTACCCGAGGGCGGAAAATCGCCTCGAGACCGGAACTCGGGAGGGTGCACATGCCCGGTCTGGGCGGGCAGGCAAGCCTGCACGTGGTTTGGATTCTCATGGCTCATCGAACGAACGATGGCCAACCGTTCGGCCATCTGGGCCGTTCGCGGCAACACCTCGCTGAACCGGACACCCGGCAGGCTGGTTGCGATCGCCCCAAATTCACCTCGAACCGCCGACGGCCCCTCGGGCTTCGGATCGAAGGTTTCCTGCTGGGGATGCCCCCCATGCAGGAACATCATGATCACCGTTTTGGCCCGGCCAAAACTTCGACGTGTGCCATCGGCGGCCGCCGCATCCCGGCCACGAAACAACTCCGGCAGGGTCAATCCGGCGCCGCCCAATCCGCCAATCCGCAGTGCCTCGCGGCGGGTGAGCCGCTGCCACGTACGGAATCCGTCACATCCGGACGATGCTGCTGATTGGGACTGCGTCATGAACCTGATCCTTTCACCACAAGGATTCTACCCACTGATGGGATCGGCAACAAATGGAGTTCACTTCAGGAGAGCCATCAGAGTCCAGGACAGGTGGTTGGCGTTGAAAAGGCGACCCGGGCATGCCCTACTTGATTCGTTGGCCTTCCGAGCAGGATCCACTTCCATGCCGCTACCCCGCTGTCGAGTTGTCCCACTCCCCGCCGAGCAGGTCTCTGTCGAAATCGACAACACCGAACGTGTTCGCTGGCATTTCGGAGCCAATGCCCAACGG
This sequence comes from uncultured Planctomycetaceae bacterium, assembly GCA_964646205.1. Taxonomy (GTDB): domain Bacteria; phylum Planctomycetota; class Planctomycetia; order Planctomycetales; family Planctomycetaceae; genus UBA8437. Next base: position 29,395 of record CAZYAZ010000060.1, read on the forward strand.
CCGTTCTTCTACCCGTTCAATGGACCCTCTGGACACTCCCTGACACGGATGGGCCATCCGGGCGCTCCCGATCACGACCACCATCGATCGATCTGGTTTGCTCATGCCAAGGTCCTGGGTATCGATTTCTGGTCAAACAACACCGACGCGCGGGTCGGACAACAACAGTGGCTGGCCTACCGTGACGGTGACGAGGAAGCGGTGCTGGCCATGCGGCTGGGATGGTACGACGGGCATGAACCCCGCCCACTGATCCAGCAGGAATTGGTGGCCGCAGTCCGCCCCGGCCCCGATGGCGAATCGCTTCTGGAATTGCAGTCGACATTCACTCCCACTGCGGCGACGCTCGAACTGGGCCAAACGAATTTCGGTTTTCTTGCTGTCCGGGTCGCCGCCAACATCTCCGAACACTTCGGCGGCGGCACCCTGACCGACAGCGAAGGCCGCGTGCACGAAAAAGCGATCTTCGGCAACGCCAGTCGCTGGGTCGACTACAGTGGTCCAGTGCCGGGGGACAAAACCGAGGGAATCACCTACTTCGATCATCCTGGGAATGCCAGCTATCCGTCTCGTTGGCACGTCCGCGAGGACGGATGGATGGGTGCCGGCATCTGTCGCACACAATCCCGGGTCTTGAAGCGCGACGCGCCACTGACTCTCCGGTACCTGCTCCACGCCCACGGCGGTCAATACGACCACGACCGTGCGACGTCAATCGCCGGGGCATTCGCCAAACGGCCACGGCTTGTCGTCAGCAAATCGACCGTCAAACACCAACACCACGTCGTCGCTCGCGAGACGTCCTGAACACGACACGGGAGGGGATCAGACCAACACGTCGTGCAGCACCCGTCCGTGGACGTCCGTCAGGCGGAAATCGCGGCCCGAATAGCGATAGGTCAACCGGGTGTGATCCAGTCCCAGCTGGTGCAGGATCGTCGCGTGCAGGTCATGAATACTGACCGGTCGTTCGACCGCGTGATAACCGAACTCGTCGGTCGCCCCGTACCCGAACCCGGACTTCACACCGCCACCGGCCAGCCAGAAAGTGAATCCCTGGGCGTGATGACCGCGGCCATTGCCGCCCTGTCGCTCGGGTGTCCGCCCGAACTCGGTGCTCCAGACGACCAGCGTCTCCTCGAGCAGCCCCCGCTGTTTCAAGTCGGCAATCAGGCCAGCGATCGGCCTGTCGCAACTGCGGGCGTTGGTTTCATGCGCCCCCTTGAGATTGGAGTGCTGATCCCACCGACCGCCACGGCCACCGGTGTGAGCCACGTGAACAAATCGGACACCACGTTCGACCAGCCGCCGGGCCAGTAACAACTCACGTCCGTAGTTTTCGGTCGTCTTGTTGTCGATACCATACAACTTGTGAGTCGCCTGTGACTCCTGGCCCAGGTCCATCACCTCGGGCACCGCCTGTTGCATGCGGAAGGCCAATTCGAAGGAAGCGATCCGGGCCTCCAACGTACTATCCGCACCGGCCTGTTGCTGTTCGCGGTTGGAGGCCGAAATGAAATCAATCAAACGCCGCTGTTCGGTGGCCGAACCAGCCGCGCGGATATTCCGGATCCGCGACTGTTTCACCGGCAAACGATTGGTGCCGATCATCGTGCCCTGGTTGGAGGCCGGCAGGAACGCCGACCCAAAGTTCCGCTGTCCACCATAGGTCAACGGTGGACAGATGGTGACAAATCCCGGCAGGTCATCGGCCATCGAGCCCAGGCCGTAATTGACCCACGACCCGATGCTCGGTCGCATCAATGACTGCGACCCGGTGTGCAGTTCCAGGGTCGCGGGAGTGTGTGCGTTGTTGTTGCTGTACATCGAGTACAGGAAACACAGATCGTCCATCCGCGTGTTGGTCTCACGAAACAGTTCACTGCCCCACAGACCACTCTGCCCGTGTTGGCGGAACTTCCAGGCCGGCTGCATGATTTTCTGCAGGCTCTGGTTGAACTTGTTCCGACCGGTGTTGACGGAGTCCGGCAACGGTTCCCCATCACGACGAAAGAGCGATGGCTTGTGATCCCACGAATCGATGTGGGAACACCCACCGTGCATGTAGAGAAAGATGACCCGCTTGGCCCGTGCCGGAAAATGGGTCTGCAAGGGCCCCACGGAGGTCCCGGCCGCCAACGATTCGGACGTGGTCAATGCCGAAAGCGCCAATCCACCAAATCCACAACCGGCACGAGACAACCAGTCACGGCGACTCAGTCCGGACAATTCACGATGAGTGATGGATCCAAGAGCGTTCATTGCTTCCTAGTCTACAAAAAGAAATTCGTTGAGGCTAAACAAAGCTCTGGCCAGCGATGTCCAGGCCCGCCGCGAATTGCCTCCCGCGGTTTTCCGGGCCCCTGCCAAAAACTCGACGGCACGTGACTTCTCGACCGACGTCGGTGGTCGGGACAACACCAGCCACCACGCCTGCTCGATCTGGCCACCTTCGTCCCCGGAATGGGCCAGGACCCTGTCGGCCAGTCCCTGGGCTCGTTCCTGCACAAATTCGTTGTTCAACAGGAACAGCGCCTGGTGAGCCACGGTGGTGTTGGTACGTCGCGAATTGATCGAGTTGGGGTCTCCCACGTCAAACAACTCCATCATCTCCTGCAATGTCGTCCTCACGACCGGCATGTAAAGACTGCGTCGTCGCGTCTTGAAATTGGCGGTTTCGCTGTTGGAGTCGTCGACGCTGAATAGCTTTGGCTTCCATTTCTGGAACGTCCCAAACATCTGGGAATCCAGTCCACCCGCAACCGCCAGCATCGCATCACGAAATGGCTCGGCCTCGAGACGACGACGACTCACCCGCCACAGAAAACGGTTGTCGGCGTCCACGACCATGGCCGACTCACGTGACGTGCTCGCCTGGCGGTAGACAGACGAGAGCATGATCCGTCGATGCAGTCGCTTCAGTGACCAGCCGTCGTGGAGAAACGTCGCCGCCAGGTGGTCCAGCAACCGTGGGTGCGAGGGTTCCTCGCCCAATTGACCAAAGTTGTCCGGAGTCCTCACCAACCCCTCACCAAAGTGCCACCCCCAGACACGGTTGACCAGCACCCGGGCGGTCAGCGGATGCTCGGGACGCGTGAGCCAGCGTGCCAGTTCAAGCCGACCGCTGGTCCCCGAGGCAATCTTCGCCTCGGACCGATCCGGATCCATCAAAACAACCGGGAAGCCCCGGGGGGCAACATCACCGAGTCGACGGTTGTCCCCGGCCACGTGAATCCGCAGATCAGCGGGTTTCTTGTCGTCGAAAGCAACCATGGCCGAGGCCAACTTGGGAAAGACGGTGGCCGCCAATTCCGTGGATTGCGTCTTCAAAACGGCCAGTTGTTCCCGCTCGCCGGGAGGATAGAACGCCTGGGCGTCGGTTCCGGGAACAAGCGGACCGTCCTTGGCCGCCAATCGCTTGACCAGCTCGGGGCTGTCCAGATCGACCCGGGACCGGACCTCATCGACACTCCGAGGAAACTCGAGAGTCAATCGATGAAGCGGTAACGTTTTCTGTCCAGCCGCGGCCAGGATCTCTCGGGACAACCGCTGTGCAAAGCTGGGGACCAGACGATTCCGCTTCAGCAATTCCTCCACCGACGGAGCTCCGTCCTGGCGAGGTCGCTTTCGCTCGACGGCCGCAACATCACGTGGTCCCTCGGCACGTCCCCCCTCTTGAAACAGGCGAGTGATCTCGGCCGCATCAAGAACCCGGTCCCAGATGGCCACGTCATCCAGATCACCGGCAAAACTGCGATACGTGGCTCCCAGTTGCAACGACACCGGCGCACCATAATCGGAAGCCGAACTGACCGTCCCAATCGCCTTGCGACCAACCACCTTGCCGTCGATGTACATGACCCCATCGGCATCGCGATCGGACGTCACGACCAGGTGGTGCCACTTGCCATCGGTCAACAGTGGGAGTTGATCGGTGGACGGCGTGATGTCCACCGCTCCCTTTTTGTCGTCGTAGTGCCTGAGATACACACCCTTGTAAGGACCCGGACGCAGGGCAATGAACCAGATGTCCTTCGTCTTGAATGTCGCCGATACGATCGAATCGGCCGAGCCGGGACGGTACCCATTCGGGGCACGCATCCAGATCGAGACACTGAAGTCCCCGTCCTTTCCGAAGGACAACGGCTTCAGTTGCGAGCGATCAATCTCCACAACCTGCCCGGTCGCAAATCGCAATGCCCGACCAATTCGCCCGTCATCGATCCGACTGGGCACCGGATCCCCCATCTTGGCCGAGAGATTGACCAGGCGACCGCCGGGGCCGGGCGTGGCCGAAACGATTGTTCCCGATGGCTCGTCAAAAGCCCAATGGGCCACCGCCGGTCGATCTCCCCGCGTGTGATAGATTGCCGCGGCCGCCAACAGGTACTCAGGCAACCGTTTTCGCGCGTCGTCGATCAACCGCTTGTTGGCAGCCGTGGTGATCTTGGATATCCCCGCCGCCACCGCCTTGGTCTGCTCCGCATGTCGCTTGCGTGCCCGGCTGACCGACGGGGCCTCCAGCGTTTGCTCGGGCCAGTACGAGGGATTCTTGTTCATATCTCGCACCGACACCGTGCTGCGAAAAATTCCCGCCAGGGCGTAGTAATCGGTTGTCAGCACCGGATCAAACTTGTCGACGTGACACCGGGCACAGGCCAATGACAGTCCCATCAAGGACCG
>CAZYAZ010000061.1:0-28157 GCA_964646205.1 uncultured Planctomycetaceae bacterium
GGCTGCCTCTGAAACACCGTTTTCAGCGTTTTCTTTTGGCTGTGACACAGCGAACCCGGGGACCAAGCCCTTCAACTTGTCATTTGCGAGCGACAGGGCATTTCGGGTTTTTTGGAACGAGAGCTTTGGCTGCTCCGACACCGTCCCTTTCGGGTCAGCGGTCTTGCCCGACGTTTGCGCCTGGGGCCTGGGCTTCACCGCCTGCACCAACGTCACCTCAGCCACTGGTTTCTGCGTGGGCTGCGAAAGCACTGCCTGAGCGTTCCTGGTCAACCGTTCCAAACGCAACCTGGCCTGGACATGCCTGGGATTGGATGCCAGGACGCTGCGATACAACTCAGCAGCTTTCCCCAGGCGGCCTTGTTGCTCGAACAACTGAGCGGACCGCATGATTCTCGAGGTCGGGACGCTCTTGCCCTTGGCTTCGAGCAGGCTGCCCCACATGGCAGCCGAACCCAGCAAAAAGATCCCAAGAAGCGCGATGTATCGAATTGCGGCCGGCTTCATCCGCCTGCCCCCCCGAAATATTGTTATCTGGCTTACTGTCGACTTTGCTCCGGCTTGCAATCCCAATCGCCAAGCCGTTCAAGTCCGCCATCTCGGCCCAAAACTGTCCCGCCAGGTGGCGTAACAGCAGACAGACCGGAATCACCGGACCCGACACACTACTGGATATCGGTTCTGGCGGTCCTCGGGGTTGAATCGAAGAAGATTGATTGACGTTTTGACCCAACTGAAACGGATGAACAGGTCAGAGGAGGGCTAAGCCTTTTTAGCCCAGTCAGCTAGCGCTTCGGGGCCAAGTCGCTGTTGCTGATCCTCTGCGCGCCAACCATAATCCCCTTCTCCTGCACTACTCTCGCCTTGCCAATCGGCAGTTGCATGCCCCGCTCCGACCTCCGCAACATTGCCATCATCGCCCATGTCGATCATGGGAAGACCAGCCTGGTGGACTGCCTGCTCCGGCAAAGCGGCCAGTTCCGGGAGAACCAGCTCGCCAACGACCTGGTCCTGGACTCGAATGACCTTGAGCGCGAGCGAGGGATCACGATTCTGTCCAAGAACATCGCGCTGCCGTACCGCGACACCACCATCAACATCATCGACACGCCGGGACACGCCGATTTTGGCGGCGAAGTCGAACGCGTCCTGCAAATGGCCGACGGAGCCCTGCTGCTGGTCGACGCCTTTGAAGGGCCACGACCACAGACACGCTTCGTCCTGCAAAAAGCTCTCGCCCAGAACCTGAGCCCTCTGGTGGTGATCAACAAGATCGACCGCCCTGACAGTCGCCCCGACGACGTGCTGTCGGAAACATTCGACCTGATGGTGGAGTTGGGAGCTGACGATCAGACGCTCGACTTCCCCTACATCTTCACCAGTGCGCGTGACGGCTACGCGACCCACGACGCCACCGAGCGCAGCGGAACAATGCAACCGCTGTTCGAACTGATCCACGAGAAGATCCCTCCTCCGGAGGACACCTCGGACCAGCCGCTACAATTGCGAGCGACGACCATTGAGTGGTCCGAATTTGTCGGATCGATTGTTATCGGCCGAATCACTGCCGGCGTGCTCGACGAAGGGCAGAAGGTCGTGGTCATGAAAGAGGACGGCGTCCAGGCCCAGGGAAACGTCACCACGGTCGAACTCTTCGACAAGCTTGGCCGCCGGTCCGTCACACAGGCTCGTTCCGGCGACATCGTGGCCGTCCAGGGACTCGACGAACCGGCTATCGGCGACACGATTGCCGACCCCACCCAACCCAAGGCGATGGCGCGGCTGGATGTCGACGAACCCACTCTCTCGATGGTCTTCACTCCCAACACGTCACCCCTGGCCGGGCAAGAGGGTCAATTTGTCACCGGCCGACACCTGCGGGCACGACTGGCTCGTGAGGTGAAGTCGAACGTCGCATTACGAGTGAAGGAGGCCGAGGGAACGGACACCTTCACTGTTTCCGGGCGAGGCATCCTCCACCTGGCCATCCTGATTGAACAGATGAGACGGGAGGGTTACGAGTTGTCGGTGAGCAAGCCCGAGGTGATCAGGCGCGAGGTCGACGGCCAATGGCACGAACCCTTCGAACGACTTGAGGTGGATGTGCCCCCCGCTGATGTTGGGCCGGTCATGGAACTGGTGGGCACACGTCGTGGCCAGATCATCGAAATGAACGCCGGTTCCGGCGGACAAACCCACATCGAGTTTTCGATACCCGCCCGTGGGCTGATCGGCCTCCGCACCCGGCTGATGAATGCGACCCGCGGCGAAGCGATCATGCACCACCGGTTCGAAAACTACCAAAAACGCGACGGCGAGGTGCCTCGACGGAAGAACGGTGTCCTGGTGTCGCAGTCGAACGGCCAGGCCGTCGGCTACGCCATCTGGAAGCTCCAGGACCGTGCCGAGTTGTTTGTGCCTCCCGGAGAGGTCGTCTACGAGGGCATGATTGTCGGTGAGAACTCCCGCGACAACGACATGGTCGTGAATCCCACGAAAGAAAAAAAACTGACCAACGTCCGGGCTGCCGGTTCCGACGACAATATCCTGCTCAAGCCGCCTCGCCAAATGACCCTCGAAATGGCCCTGGAGTACATCGAGGGTGATGAATTCGTCGAGGTCACACCTGGAGCGATTCGGCTCAGGAAAATCCACCTGACCGAAAACGCCCGCAAGCGAAATCGCATGATCTAGAATCCGGCGATTGGATTCAACGGCGACCCGGTGCCACCTCGCACGGGAATCGGAGCCGCTGTCAGCAGGAACTCCCACCGGCTGAACTTCTCGCAGGTGGAACCCAAATCCTCGAGATCGCAGTTGTCGAAGATGTGGCAGCCCATCGCATGCAACAGCAACAGGTGCACGGGGTGAGTGATGCCTTCGACCTGTGATGGCATCACGTCCATCGCCGCATCGCTACCCACCATCGCGACATCACGAGATTTCAGCCAGGCACAACACGAGGCGTGCAGACCAGGCATCCCCACCGCCTGGACATCCCATGGCCCCTTGGCATCACGACGCGCCCAGCGACCGGTCCGGAAAAACACGATGTCTCCCCGACCAATCTTGATGTCGGCTTTCTTCTCCCAGGCATCAAGGTCTTCCGGATAGACAGCCTCACCGGGTTCCAGCCACTTCTTACCACGGAGCCGCGGGATATCCACCAGGACACCGCGGGCAAAAATCCCGTGCCGCAGGTTGTGGATACTCAGGCGACGAGCCCCTTTCTCGGTGACGTCCTCGTGAGTAAACCCGTTGTAGAGCCGACCCCGAAAGAAAAGATGGCACAGTGAATCGATGTGCGTGTGAGCGTACCCGTGGTAGTTCACGCTGTAATTGTCGACCGCCCAGGGCACGCCCGGCGTACGACCGATCTTGAGCATCTTCTGCTCGAACGGATCCGGGTTGTCCACGGCCTTGGTTTCCTCGGCCACTCGCGCCAGCGACACGGTCACCCCGCGTTTCACCAATTTGGCGGCGCGGCGACGCGTCTTGGGAGTCATCAGGTTCAACGACCCGAGTTCATCGCCGTCACCCCACCGGTTCCAGTTGGAGAGTTCCTGCAACTGCCGCTCTATATCGGTCAAGGTCATCACGTGCCGGGCGGGTGGCTTCTCCGCGGCGTCCAGCCTGCCAGACGCTGCAGTCAACAGAACACCGACGGCAATAAACAACAGCAGCGAACGGCAAGAACTGGTCATGATGGTGGATCCGTAAAGACGGTGAAAGCAGAACCCGCAACCGGCGCGAGACCGGTCACACACCACTCAATTTCGCAAAACCAACCGACCAGTCAAGCGTCATACAACCTCATTCACAGCACCGGGTTGAAGCAACACGCCCGGGTCGCCACCATGACTGCTCATGATGCCGTTTTCTATGGAGAGTTCCGGACATGTCAGATCTGTCGATCAACGCAAACCCGTTGCTGGCCCTTGATGAAGGCCCGCCAGCGTTTGACCGGATCCGACCCGAGCACGTCCAACCCGCTGTCGGACAGCTTCTGGAAGACACAACAACCGGGCTCGAACAGATCGAGCTGTCCCTGGACAACCCCGCCGCTGCCACCTGGAGCAACACCATCGGGGCGCTCGAGGCTCTTGGACAACGCTGGGAACGGATCTGGTCGCCCGTCTCACACCTGATGGGTGTGAAGAATTCCGACGACCTGCGCGAGGCCCACGAGGCCGTCCTGGCTGATGTGGTGGCACTGGGTCTGCGAATGCGACAAAGCCGTCCGATCTACGAGGCACTGACCCACATTCGCCAGGACGAGACCCTGTGGTCGCAGCTCGACGAAACCCAGCAGAGGATCGTCAGCAAGAGAATCCGTGATGCAGAACTGGCAGGAATTGCCTTGTCTGAGAGTGAACAGGAACGCTTCAACAAGATCTCGGAGCGACTGAGCCAACTCAGCACCGAGTTTTCCAACCACGTCCTGGATGCCACCCGGGACTGGGAACTGGTTCTCGACCAACCCGCCGACATCGAAGGCCTTCCCTCCAGCTTGACACTCCTGGCCGCACAGTCCTTCAGCAATCAGAACGAGGACGACGACGACGAGCCTGGCGACCCCGAATCGGGCCCCTGGCGTTTCACACTCGACGGCCCCAGTGCGATGCCTTTCCTCCAGCACTGCCGGGTCCCGCACCTTCGCGAAAAACTCTACCGGGCTTTCGTCACCAGGGCATCGGAAGGCGAGCTCGACAATTCCCCCTTGATCAACGAGATCCTGGAACTCCGACGGGAACGGGCCGTCTTGCTGGGATTTGACACCTTCGCGGAAATGAGCGTGGCCACCAAGATGGCCAGCGTCGCAGATGTCGAATCGATGTTCGACCTGCTGCGACAGGCGTCCTGGGACGCCGGACAATCCGACCTGGCCGACCTGCAGGAACTCGCCAGGACCAGTGGCCAGGCGCAACCCCTGTGCCACTGGGACCTGGCCTTCTGGGCCGAACGCCTTCGAGAACAGCGGTTCGACCTGACCGACGAGCAATTGCGACCTTACTTTCCGCTGGAACGTGTCCTGGACGGATTGTTCGAACTGGCTGGTCGCCTGTTCGGAATCACTGTCGAGCCCGCCGACGGCGAGGCCCCGATCTGGCACGAGGATGTCCGCTTTTTCCGCGTTCTGGCTGAGTCCGGACAACCGGCAGCCTACTTCTACCTCGACCCATATTCCCGTCCCGAGGACAAACGCGGCGGCGCCTGGATGGACGAGTGCCTCTCGAGGCGACTCGTCGCCGGCCAACTGCAACTCCCCATCGCTCACCTGGTCTGCAACGGCACTCCACCGGTCGGTGACCGCCCGTCGCTGATGACTTTCCGGGAAGTCGAAACCTTGTTTCACGAATTCGGCCATGGGCTTCAGCACATGCTGACCACCGTCGACCACGCGGATGCTTCGGGAATCAACGGTGTCGAATGGGATGCAGTCGAGTTGCCCAGCCAGTTCATGGAAAACTGGTGCTATCACCGTGAGACGCTGATGGGAATCGCCCGCCACTTCGAAACCAATGAGTCCTTGCCCGAGACGCTCTTCGAGAACCTCCGCCGCGCCAGAAACTACCGGGCCGGTTCGTTGATGCTGCGACAACTCAATTTTGGCATGCTCGACATGTACCTGCATCACCAGTACGACCCAGCCGGAGACGAGACAGTTCTCGACGCGCAACAACGAATCGCTGCCAGCACGTCCCCATTGGAGCCCCTGCCGGAGAATCGATTCCTGTGTGGATTCCAGCACATTTTCGCTGGTGGTTACGCGGCCGGATACTACAGCTACAAATGGGCCGAACTGCTCAGCGCCGACGCCTTCAGCGCATTTGAGGAGGTGGGACTCGACAACGAGGAGGCCGTCGCAACCACCGGTCGCCGGTTCCGCGACACCGTACTCGCCAGCGGGGGAGGGCGGCACCCGATGGACGTCTTCCGCGACTTCCGCGGACGAGAGCCTGGCACCGACGCACTGCTGCGGCACACCGGGCTGGCCTGAAACGACAAACGGGGCCGTCCTCGCTCCAGGCAAGGACCGACCCCGTTGGCGAATTGTCTCGAACCGATCAGATCAGTTCGTGGATGGGCATTCTGCCGTCGGTGAGGTACTGCGGCCGCCCGCCCGGGTCATTAATCGTCGCGGTACGAACGTCGATGCCCAGGTTGTGGTACATCGTGGCAAACACCTCCAACAGGTGCACCGGCCGTTCCACGGCTCGTTCGGCATTCCGGTTCGACTTCCCAACCACCTGGCCGGTCTTCATTCCACCACCGGCCAGGAAGCACGACGCCACCTCGTACCAGTGATCACGCCCACCCTTGTTCTTGTTCACCCGCGGGGTTCGTCCAAACTCACCCCAGACCACAACGGTCACATCCTTATCCATGCCGCGAGCACTCAGGTCCTCGACCAGGGCATGCAACGCGTGATCCAGACGTGGCAACTGGCCACGGAGATGGTTGAAGTTGTTGCTGTGAGTGTCCCAGCTGCCCCAGCTGAAGTTCACGACACGAACCCCCGCCTCGATCAAACGACGCGCGGTGAGGAACATGTTGCCGTCTTTTCCATAACGGTCGCGAACCCGAGGATCTTCCGTCTTGGCGTCCAACGCATCGGCGACACGCCCGGACGTCACAATCTCGACGGCCTGCTGGGTGTAGGCATCCAGCGCGAGCATGTGGCCCGTGTGATCCACATCCCGGCGGAGGCGATCCAGTCCGACCAACAGATCGGTCCGAGACTGCAACCGATTGGCCGTCAGCGTGTTGTTGAGCTTCAACTCGCCGCCCTGGGGCTTGTACGGCTTGAAGACAGAACTCAGGTAACCGGTGTAGGAACCGTTGTAGCCCACAAACGGCGGCGCACCGCCGGTGCTGCCATGCATTCGAGCCGCGACGCTACCAATCGACGGTCGCCCACCCATGCTCTGCAAGCTGCTTCGCGGAAAACCCGTCTGTGTCGGATAGTCACTGTGGTCCGCAATCGAACCGGTCAGCGACCGAACGATCGCGAACTTGTCGGCCGCCTGGGCCAATCGCGGCATGTGCTCACAGATGTCGATCCCCGAAACATTCGTCGCGACTGGTTCAAATTCACCACGGAACTCCCGGGGAGCCTCGGGTTTCAGGTCAAACATGTCCTGGTGCGAGGGACCGCCGCTCAGGTGGATATTGATCAGAGCCTTGTGAGATGAGCCGGTGTCGGCCTGGGCCTCGGCACGCAACAGATCGGCCAGCGTCAGGCCACCAAAGCCCATCGCACCAACCTGCAGCGCATCGCGTCGCGTCAAACCATCACAGAACCGTTTCCCACGCCTGTCCGAGCTGATCGAGAACATCCAAGCTCTCCCCGTGTAAGTTGTCCTGGCACAACGCACCCCGCGAAGCGCCTCGAGTCCCTGTTTTACTACGAAAACATGGCCTCTATCAACAGTTCTCGGCCAATCGTGGTGTGCGAGAACGGTTTTCCTGCCATTTCAGCTCAACAACTCGAATTGGGCCGTCGATCAGGGCGTCGTTTTTTTCTTTCGAGCTGCGGCTTTTCGCCGATCAAGTATGCCTTTCAGTTTCTTTTGTTCCGCTGCGCGGACCGCTGGAGAAATTTTCTGAGGCCGAATGTTCTGGCTCACCAATTTCTCGGAGCCTGGAATCGTTCGCATCCGAATGGACCGATACCAGACCGGATCTCCATGATCCTGCAGGTTCAACCTGGCTCCACGACTGGCCAGGTTGCCACCCCGCAGCTTCAGCAATTCGACATGTTCCTTCCATCGTGGCAAGGCGTAGTCGAAGTCGATCACCTTCTTGCCGTTGAGCCAATGCTGAACCACGCTCCCCTTGGCCACGATTCTCCCCGTGTTCCAACTGCCCACCCTGGCAGTTGCGTCGTGACTGGGCGCCATGCAGAAATACAGGGAGGCGGCGCTGGTGCGGGGATTGCGGCCGTCAACGTGTTTGCTGTTGTCCAGGATCTGGTACTCGTACTGCCCCGGCCTGTAATAGACTCCACTATTACTTCCGGCTGCCACCCGCCATTGAAACCGCAACTCGAAATCGTCTGGGACCTTTTTCACCGTATACACCAGGCTGCCACCGCGGCCACTGCGGGTTATCACCCCCTTGTCGACCTTCCAGTTCCCCTTGTGTTGCCAGCCGGCCAGGGTGCGGCCATCAAACAGCAATTCGAATCCCTGCGATCGTTCTTTTTTTGACAACGTGTTGGGCTCTTCAGCCAGTGTCGCTTGTGCCGTGACACAAACACCGAGCCCCAGGGCAACCAGAAAACCGAACGAAACCAGACGAACCGAATTCAACATGACCGAGTGTCCTTCCACGCGAACAGTGCCAGCCGGACCAGGATTGAGACGCTTGCAGCGACCGACTGCATCTTGCAGTGTCCCTCGACGATGAGCAACGGTACTGGCGGGAGATCTCTTCAGAGGCGACACTGACACCACCGCCTCCCCGGAACCACGACCCGATGACAACCGCCAAACGACTCGAAAAACAATTGTCATCCTCCGACGTGAATTCGACGTTCTCCGAAGCCGTGCTCACGCTCTCCGATGACACTCGCCTCTGTTTCCATCACTCCGTGGACCAGAGGTGGGCCAAGGCCGTGGGACCTGATGGCGACGAGTCCGCGCCGGGATTGGCCACAGAACTGATCGAGCAGATTGACGGCTTCCGTCTCAACGCCAAGCATCTCGACATCCAGTTCCACGACGGCAGCCGGTTCGACCGACAACTGACTCACAGCACCCGGGATTGAAGACCTCGCCTCCGACCTGAACTGCACTCCTCCGGGGCAATATCTATTCGCCCCATGGTGGCTTCCCGACGTCCAACTTGGTCAAATCCGATTGCGGCGAGCTACCCGCCGTGCGGCAGCCACCAGGAATTCGAGCCTCACACCAGTCGGTTCCATCACCCACTGACCCGTCATCGGGAGACACCTGTGCCCACACCACTTCCCCAACCAATTGACCGCAATGTATCGCCGCCCCAGGAACACCCCACTCGACGTGAACTGTTACTGGGAAGTGCGGCCGTCGTCGGCAGTCTCGCCAGCGCCCGGGCCGCTGCATCGGCTGCCCCCGGTTCACGATCGAAATGGGACCACGAATACGACTTCGGGCATTCTCAACTGTTCATGGACCAGTACCACAAGGGCATCCTCGAGATCCTGTCCAAGATCCGTGGCGAGGCTGAACTGGTCGGCGAGCTGAGTTCGCGGGCAGCCCGGGTTGTCCAGGCCAAGCGAACGGTCTGGACCTCGATGAACGATGGACACATGCCGCACTGGGAACAACGCGCCGACCGTCAAGGCAGCCCGGGGATCATGAAGGACCAGGAGAGTTGGAAACCGCTCAAGGCTGGCGACATGCTGTTCACCAATCACTGCAACAAGCAGGTGTTGGCGGCCAGGGAACGCGGCGTGTTCGTGGTGGCAGTCACCGTCTCGTACATCGACAACGAATTTCGTCCGGCGGGATTCACCGACGAATCGCACAGCAATCCCGACGGCTTGAAACTCAAGGATGTCTCCAACGTGATCCTGCACAGCCACACTCCCTACACCCAGGGGCTGGTTCGGGCGCCGGAGATCCCCGAGTTCATGCTCTGCCCCTCCAGCCAGACAGGCCTGGGCGCGTTGCACTGGATGCTCAACGCTGAATTGGCCAGCAGGCTGGCGAACCCGACGGCGAAACCGGGCAAGGTGGGAATCGAGTACCTGGACACGCTGGTGAGCCGAATCAAGCACATCGCCACGCACCGTGACCGGATCCGGGAAACGGCTGTCGAGATGACCCGTCGGATTCGCCGTGGAGGACGTTGGTTCGTACAGGCTGTGGCACACAAGGGGCTGGTCAGTGAAATGGAGCACGTGGCCAGTGGAGCAATGATCGTCAACTCGGGTGACTGGTCGGCCAAACCAAAGGACAATGTGCTGCTGGTTTCAACGATCACTCCCCAGAATTCCAAGGAAGCCAAGGCCGCCCAGAAAGCTCGCTCCGAGGGTGCGTTGGTCGTCGGGATCGGCCCAAAGACCCTCGACGGCAAAACACCACGCGACGGACTGTTCTCGCACTGCCACGTGGCGTTGGAAAACTTCTCACCAGAATCACACGGTGTCATCCGGATCCCCGGTCGCCGAAAGCCAGTCTGCCCGACAACCGGTTTGACCACCAACGTGATCCAGCAGATGCTGTGCGCCCAGTGGACCGACGAAATGGTCCGCCGCGGCTCGGTGCCATATTTTTTCCAGGGCGCCTACCAGCAGGGCGGATCCGAATACAACGCGGCGATGAAGATCCACTTCGAGCGACAGGGATTCTGAAATCCGATAGTGTCATCGCCCCGACAGGCCGGAAGCCGTGGGAATGGGATCGGTGCTCCCGACAGGCTAGACTGGCTCAAACGAACACCGGTTCACACACCAACACACTTCAACTGACACACCCTGGAGACTTCAACATGCCACGCTGCCTGACATTGCTCGCCGTCGTCGCCCTGGCCTTCAACACGGCCATGGCCGCCGCCCCCGTCAAGGCTCCTCCAGAACCCAAGGGGATGAAGACCATCTTCAACGGGAAAGACCTGTCCGGTTGGGATGGCGACCCCCGACTCTGGTCGGTCAAGAATGGAACAATCCATGGTGAGACGACCGCCAAGACCAAGGCAAACGGAAACACGTTCATCATCTGGAACGGTGGCCGGACCAAGGACTTCGAACTGCGACTCTCGTTCCGTTGCAACGCGACAAACAATTCGGGAATCCAGTACCGGTCCAAGCACATCAAGAACAAGGTCCGAAACAAGTGGGTGGTCCGGGGCTACCAGCACGAGATCCGCAATGAAATCAAGCTGCCCAGTGTCTCGGGATTCATCTACGACGAAGGTGGCCTGACCGGTGGACGAGGACGAACCTGCCTGGTGGGCGAAAAGGCCATCTGGGGAGCCAAGGGAAAAAAGGTCACCGCCAAGCTGATCGACCAGGCCGGCTGGAAGAAGCTCTTCAAGCTCGACAAGTTCAACGACGTGGTGATCATCGCCAAGGGCACCCACATCCAGCACTACATGAACAACCGCTTGATCCTCGACTTCCAGGACGACCCCAAGCGGGCGCTGCTGGACGGCATTCTCGCCTTCCAACTCCACGCTGGTCGACCGATGTTCGTCGAGTTCAAGAACGTCCGCATCCGCGAGATCAAGTGATCAACCACCGCGGCAGCAACACCGGATGCGGTGATCCACAAAAAAAACAGCGTCCGGTGGCGATCGCCACCGGACGCTGTAATTTTTGTCGCAGTCGTATCCTGTTCGGACAGACTACTTCTTCTTGGCCTGCTGCTTGACCACCTGCTGAACGTTGACCGCGTCGGTCTTGAGCAGCTTGGCCACTTTCTCGGAAAGCTTCTTGGCCAGCAGTCCACTGGGGTCACAACCGTCAGCCACGGCGATGATCGTGCCACCCTTGGCAATCAGGAAGTTGGTCGGCATCTTCTTGGTCTGCCAGACAGCCCAAGCTTTGCCCTTGCTGTCGACAGCGTAGAGCATCTTCAGGTTCTTCTTCTTCACGTAGCCTTCGACCTTCTTGTCCGGCTCGCGGAAGATCGCGACGCTGGTCAGGCCCTGGCCCTTGTATGCCTTGTGCAGTTCCTGGAAGTAGGCCAGTTCCTTGTCGCAGCCCGAGCAACCACAGGTCAAACGGACCAGCACCGGACCCTTGTCGGTCAAGGTCTTCAGCTTCACGACCTTGCCCTTGGCGTTGAGCACGGAAAAGGCAGGGGCCTTGGCACCAGGCACAACCGTCTTCTTCACAGGCTTGGCCGGGGCCTTCGCCGGAGCCTTCTCTGCCGCCTGAAGACCGGCCGGAGCCAGGATCAACCCGAAGACGAGTGCTGCTGCTACGAGACGCTTCATGTCATTTTCCCGTGATGAAAAAGGATGTTCCACAACCCGGCACCCAGCCGGTTCAAAAGTCTTATCGGATGATATCAGTGTTGATTGATAGGAACAAGCAGAGTTTTCAACTCATTGGTCTCAGCGAACCGATGGGTCACCGATCCCGGCGACATCACCGCTGGACATCAGGTAGGGCTCAACCTGCACGAAATTGAACAGCAGTTCCTGCCCCACCGGGTCCGTCGGATCACCCGGAGCGTGCCAATCCGAGATCACCAGCTTCGCTGTGGATTTCACCGCCTGAAAGACGATGCGGTGGTAGCAGGGATACGTCGGCTTGTTGCCAAATTTCTCGGCTGGCCGATGCATCCACGGCATATGCATTGTCAGGTTGGGGACCTCCCTGGCATCGGGAACCCGGATCGAGACATTGTGGATCTGCCACCTGTTGAGATTATTCCGATCGCCGGTGTACATCCTGACCGAATAGTACCGGCCCGGCTCGAGCCCCTGGATCTCCTGAGAAATCTCGTTGGGCTTTGTGGCATTTCGTGTCATGGTCGCGAAGCGATCACCGATTCCGACCCGTGTGTGTCGGCCCTGCACATTCAGACCGTATCCATCGATCTTTGCTGTCGCGATGCTCCCGGCAGCGGCCGGATCGACCGTCCACCCCTTCAGTCCATCCTCGAAGTCGGGATTCTGGATATGGGTCAGCGCGTACGGATCATCGGTCAGTCGCTCGCGACTCCCCTCGATCGCGTAGTGGCGAAACAGGCGAGCACACCAGCGGAGGTACTCCTCGTCACACACCGGTGACTGGTAAATCTCGACCCCCCCGGCCGGGCCAAACACCGGATCGGTCGCCAGGGCGTGAAACTGCAGTTCCTTGAGAACCTTGTAGCTGACATCGGGATAGATGTCGTCGTTGTACTTGCTGTCGCTGGGCCCGGACATCACGCCGACCGAGTGAATGCAGCGTTCGGGAAACCCGGGAAAATATTCCTCAAACCCTTTCACCCAGTTCCGCGCAAATCCATCCCTGGTCAACTCGGCCAGCGTCCGCGCCTCGTAGGTCTGCTCTTCGAGCACGAAGTAGCAGTTCTGATCCTTCAACGGTTCGACGATGCCCCGGATGTGCTTGGCGGTCCCGGCCAGGTACAGGTAGCAGTGCTTGTGTGGTTTCTCGGCCCTCAGCCGCTTCAGCGCCGGCACCCAGGTCGAAAACCGCCCACTCAGTCCCGGATAAAACTCATCGATTATCGCCCCGTTGACCCCCGTGGGATGCTCCATGCAGCCCCCCCAGTGTTCGTAGGCCAGCTTCGTGGTTGTCAATCCGCCGATCCCACCGGCAATCCTCACGGTGTGGCGACCACTGTCCAGCCACTGCTTCATCCACGAAAACCCGTCGTAGGTCCCGATCGTGTTGCAGGCCGACAACATGCCACACCGGGCCAAAAATTGACGGTTGTACTCGGGGAAACCGGGCATCGACCGAAAATTGCCCGGCACGCGCTGGTACATGATGATCGGGACCTTGCGGACCACCAACGACGCGATGTCGGCATTCTTCAATTCGATCTGCAGCGTGTATTCACCTCGCGGCAGATGTCGCATCACTTCACGAGTCTTCCGCTCCCTCGAAGAAAACGAGAACAGCGGCATCGGCTGGGCCTTCGCGGCACCGTTCCTCGAGAGCGTCGCCGCAATCGCGCCGCCACGGCCGACCCCGGCAGTCACTCGGAAGAACAGCCATCCGTCACGTGGCGACTCGAATCGAAACGCCTGGCGACGATCACCTGGCAGATCCTTCACGTCGAGCAATTGGACGACGAAATTGTTCATCACCCGTGGCTTCTGGCTCAACGGAACCACGGGCGATTCGGCCGACGTTTTCGAGACAAACATCGGCACCAGCAACAGCGACACCAAGAGCATACGGATCACGAAAACAGGCATGTTTGCTCCTCGCCCACGACCGTCTCTACTTGACCCACGCCGGCACCACGCCGTCACCGGTGCTCTTGCCGGCCAGAACCCAGGCCAGGTTGAACCTCGCCATGGTCGAGCCCCCGTTGCTCTCGAAGTGCAGGTAGGCGGTCCCCTCGGTGAGGGTCCCCGGCCGACCGGCCGTGATCGACGAGTAGGCGAACCGTCCGGCTTCGACCTGCCGCTTGATCGGCCACTTCTTTCCCCCGTCAAAACTCGCCCACACCGTTCCGTGATCCCGACCACTCGGGCTGTCACAGTTGGTGTAGAGCAGGATGTCCCGGCCAGCCACCGGCAACCGGACCAACCCCCCCATGCAACCGTAGTTGGAGTTCTGGGGTCCGTCGGGCAAGACCTTGACGAAGGTCAGGCCTGTCCAGGTCGCCCCGCCATCGTCGCTCCAGGCCGACCACCGCCGGAGTGGACTTTCGCCCTCCGGAGCCCAGTGCCGACGCGAGTTGTAGTAGATCCGGCCATCTGAAAGTTCTGCGAGAGTCGCTTCACCGGTCCCCTTGGCTGGAAATGGAGCACTGGCCTGCCAGGTCTTGCCGCCGTCGTCACTGTACACGGCGTTGGTGTAATGCCTGGGCCACCTGGCCCGTTCGTTTTTCCCGGCGTACCAACGGGACGGCCTCAGCAACCGACCCTTGTGTTTGCCACGTCGCAATGTGATCCCATGTTCATTCATGTGCATCGAGGGCACATTCCCCTGTGAGTCGGGCTTTACCGTTGCCTGGATCTTGCCCCAGTTCTTGCCATTGTCCTTGCTGCGAAAGACCTCAAGGAGGGCTGGCGGATGCTCCTTCTCGGAGAACGCGATGATGTCGCCGGTGGTCTCATCAACGGTCAGGCCACCTGCCTGAAGACCGGAACCGGCTATCGTAATTTCTTTGCTCCACGTCTTGCCCCCATCCTCGCTCCGTCGCACTCGCAGGCTGCGACTTCCCCAGCTGGCCACGACGGTACCGTCCAGGGCGACCACCACGTTGGGAAATCTCTCACCGCTGAAGACCTTGCCCGTCTCCAGGCGGGCTGACCCGAGATGGGGCTTCAATTCGCCCTCGGCCCGGTGACCAGCCGCAGTCGTCAAGCCGGGCTCAGCGCCGAAAGCTGTTTCGGCAGGGCAATGGGCCAGTAACAAAGCGGCCAGGGACAAGAGCAAATACTGGGAGGTTGTCTTCATGATGCAGTGACTGTCCGATTGGCGTGATGGACCGGTGTCAGATCGCGGCGATCTCCGTCCCCAAGACTTTACCAACGTCGTGCTCGACTCGCCTCCCTCGTTCCGCACGTCCACGACAGTCGTTTTCTACGGCCGCGACAGTGTCCAGCGAAGGTTTCGGAACTGGGGCCGTGCGCCCTTCCACGACTTGCTGCCAACCAACTGTCCATCGCGGCTATCGAAATATGCCCGGAACCCCAGTTGGTCGGCAGTGTCCCACGCCCCCAGCGTCGTCTTGCCGTCCGGTGTCTTGAATGCCGAAACCGGCAACGACACGCGTTTCCATCCATCCCCTTCCAGGCCAACCACGGCCACCAGCAACAACAACAGGAGCCACGACAATTTCATCGACCAAATCTCAACGAATACAGGTCCGCATCCTTCAACTCGAATCGCAACCTCAGGCGACGTCCCACCAGCGACTTCAGTTCGCGATTTCCATGCCAACTGATTGAACGTTCAATCGAGTCTCCGAACAGTTCATCGCAGTCTTCTAGTGAAAACCCCTCAATGGGCTTCCCCATCTCGTCCTGGATTTCACATTTCAGGCTACCGGCAGCCGACGTGGCAAAGTTGACCCGCAACTCCACCTCTCCCGGCCGCCCAGCCGCCGGATCGGCCACCGATTGTCGGCCATCTCCGGACAACACGTCGACCAGGGGACGGTGGGGATCCTCCATTGTGAGCAAGACGCCCGATTCGGAGGGCCGCAGGCACTTTGCCGTATCCGGAGACGACACCAGTTCGGCAACCTCGGTTGCCGACAGGGCCCGCCTGAGAACCAACAAATCGTCAAACACGCCCAGGAACGGTTCGTTATCCAAAGGCGTTGGAGGATAATCCTCGCCAAACCTGAGGTCACCTTCCCGAAACACCAGGTCTCCACCACCGGCCTGCCCACCTGACCCAACCTCACGTCCATCGAAATAGATCGTCACCAGGCCATCATTCCAGGTGGCCGCCAGGTGATGAACCCCGTCCGGATCCACCCGCCGACTCCAGTCACCCACGTCCGTGAACAGGGCACCAACCAGGACTCCGTTGTAATCAAACCGGATCGAGTGCTTTCCGCCGGCCCCGATGACTCCTCCGGAATTGATGTCGAAGAACAGTTCCTGGGGATTGGTGCTCGCACCATTGTATGTTGAGAACAGGCGTCTGACTCCCACCGGAACCGCCCGCACCCTCACCGCCAGTGTCGCCTGCCGTCCCAGATTTTTCGTCTTGTCCAATGTCAGGATCGTCGGGCTGTCGAACTTCACCGAGCCCACACCCCGCAACGGCCGCTTGGTCTCGACAATCAACGGCCTGGGGCCGTTGTCCTCGGGGGTCCGGGAGACACCGTCGGCAGGCATCGAAAACATGAGCGGCCGGGTCAGGAGTTCACCGCCCGAGAGCGGAGCCCGAACCGAGACAAAACCGTCAGGTCTCAGCGTGTACCGTCTCATCCGACAGTCGTCACCGGTGTAGTACCCCTCGATCGAATACATCGACAATTCGGCCCGGACCCCGGGCAACCTGCTGGCCGTCTCGACGATTCCCCAGGCCAGGAAATTGTTGCGATTCACCCAGCGTTCGGACTGTCGTCCCGGTCTCAGAAACGCATCCTCCCAGCGATCGAATCGGACACCGTCACGACTGGTCATCAGCAGGACATCCGAGACTCCGGTGTACTTGTGACGCGACGGGTTGCGACCGGGCACCAGTCGCTTGGGAAACGAGAGCAGGATGTGAGGTGCCCGGTG
Source organism: uncultured Planctomycetaceae bacterium (assembly GCA_964646205.1). GTDB lineage: Bacteria > Planctomycetota > Planctomycetia > Planctomycetales > Planctomycetaceae > UBA8437. The sequence goes on from CAZYAZ010000061.1 coordinate 16,867, forward strand.
GTACTGGGTGACCTGGTTGGTGTAGAGGTGAATATTGCGATCGTCTGAGTACGTGAGAAACCGGGGCTTTGTCCAGTTGAGAAAATCCCTGGACGTGGCCGTCATGATCGCCCGGACTCCATTCACGAAACCGCGTTGGTACTCGACGTACGTCCCCCGCACGCTGTCGTAGAAGGCCAGGTTTTGCGAATCGAAGTGACCGGCGGTGACGACGGGACGATCTTTGATCAGTGACCAGTGGATCGCATCGGCCGACTTCAAGACATAGAGTCCCTCGTGTGTGGCGGCCACGGCCTTGTACTTCGCCCCCGGACGGCAGGCAGGATTGGAATCCTTGAAGGGCACGAAGTTGTGAGTCCCAACTCCGGCCCAGATGATGTTGTTCTGCTTCGACCCGTCAAATTCGTACAGGCCCAGTGTCGGCTTCGTCCAGCGAATCCCATCCCGGCTTTCGGCATAACAGACCACCTCGTGGCCCCGGGCCTTCGGATGGCTCATCCGCGGCCCGGAATGCATGCCGCGGTAGTACATGCGGTACCTGTCATCGTCACGAAAGACAGTGTGGTAGAAGCAGACATTGCCTTCCCAGGCCGCGTCGTGAACGATCGCCACCTCCCGTGGCTGTGGCCGGTGCAGCACCCGACCCGCTCCTCCGGTCAGACGTTCGACAAGATGCGAATCGACAAACAACTCGCGACGATTCCCGATGTCCCGCAGATCCTCCACGGCGGGTTCAGCGGCGGACACAAACCCGGCAATTGCTAACCACGCCAGGCAGGCCGTGGCACACCGAAAAACTCGAAACGTCTTGTCCATCATCGCAACTCCGGTCAACCAGTTGAGTAGGGCAGGGGGCCGCGGGTTTGCCTTTACCGGCCCTCCCAGTCTAATCGTGTGCAAACCGATTCTCTCCACCAACCCCAGGCGAGACGACACCATGCTCCCGCAACGCATTCCGTTCGATGACATTTACCCATCCGGACCACACTACAGTCGCGGGGTCAGGGCCGGCAGTTCGCTCTACCTCTCCGGCTGCACGGCCAACGGATCACCGGCCGAGAATGCCGGACCGATGGAACAACTCGACGCGATCCTTGACCGACTGGTGCGAATGGTTGAAGCCGAAGGTGGCCAGGCCGCCCACATCGTCAAGCTGAGCACCTATGTCGCCAACCCCGCCGACTGGTTCCCCTTCGACGGTCCACAGGTCGAGATCTTTCACCGCCACTTCGGCGACAATTACCCGACCAACACGATCGTCGGCGTGCAGTTCTTGACTCCCAACGTCCACCTGGAAATCGACGCGATTGCAGTACTCGACTAACGTTTCCTCGCCATCGGAGTCACCGCCACTTCGAAGTCAAACCCGGTCAGCAGTTTCTCTCCCTGGCCGGAATCGTGGGCCAGGACGACCTTGAACCGGTTGACACCTGGCTTGAGCCATTCGTGCTTCAACGGAAACACGTAACGGTGGAAGGGCCCACAGGGGCGCCCCTCCTTGGCATTTTGTCCGTCCGCGTCGAACGTCCGGCCAATCGAATCGGCCGGAACCAGGTGACCGTTGACCTGAAACGTCAACCGGTCATCGGCCGACAGGCCACGCGACTTGAACTGCATTGTCAACGTCCGAGCCGGCCTGGGATTGGTCTCAAAAAGACGGATTTCGGTGACATCCCCCCTGGCCCCATCCTTGCGTTCAAATGCGATCCGCTGAGCCTTCGCCACTCCGCTTTCAGAAAAGATCTGCCACAGGGGATAAAAGAGATACTGTCTCGGCCTGGTTTCATCACCCTGCGGGTCCTTGAGCTCGGTCAACCATCCCAGGGTTTTCGGCCAGCCATCCACCAGGCCCCGGGTGCCACCGGTCCAGCGACGCCAGTTGTACTGGTAGTTGTAGGTCGAGACTCCAGCGGCACCACTGGCATAGAAACCACGGGCCAAGGCCCGGCAATTCTCCCGGGTGATGTTCTCGGGGTGGTTCACCTGGATCAGGGGATGAATCGTCGGGTAAACCTTGCAGTCGGTCCCTCGACACAGTGACACGTACTGATCGACGGCGATGTTGAAGTCGGAAAAGAAGAAATCAGACGGGCAGATGTAGTCGACCAGTCGCTCCTGGATCCAGGACTTCACATCAAATCCCAGCCGCCGACACTCGGTCAATGTCTGGGGAACCCTCGCCGACAACAGCAGCTTCTTCCTCCCGCGTTTTTTGGCTGCCGCATCAACCAGCAACCGGATTTTTCGAGTCATGTCGGTCAGCAGCGGAGCGTTCTTCTCCGCCTCGGAACTGTCAAACATGTGACACCACCGCATGTAATCCAGTTCGATGCCGTCGACGTCGTACCGCTCGAGGACTTCGGCAACAAATGAAACCACCTTGTTCCGCACACGGACGTGTTTGTAATCGAGTGCTCCGGGATACCCGTCGAGTCGCAAGTCCGGATTCTCAACATAGAACTTCGCCTTCTGGGCGATGCCATGACGGTCGTTCATCCTCAGGCACACCAGGAACTGCATGCCGTGCTGGCGACACCGGTCACGAAGAATCTTGACCTGGTCCAGGCCGGCATCGTGCAGGGCGCCGAACCCCGGAGAAATCTCCCGGATCCTTGCATCGTAACCGGCCGCCTTGAACCCCGGAGCCGGCGAATCGAACCGGGCCCAGGCACAATACACGAGGCGGTCGATGCCGGCCCGGGCGTGCTGGTCGACACCGTCCTCGAGCACCTTGCGGACTGCTGCCGCATCCAGGGGCTGCTTCATCCGCTGCCGCATCATCAACTGGGACCGCCACATGCTCTGTTCGTCCCAGTTGATCATCACTCGAACAGAACGCTCGACCGGGTCGGGCTCCGCGGCCCTCGATGCGGGACTGGCCAGCAACACGGTGGCAGCCACGGCCAACTGGAACTCGACGAAATGCCGCAGACAAACTGACATGGTCACCCCCCCCTGAAACAGCGTCTCGATCCTGGTCACTGTACCACCGGCACTATGCAACGGTTTCTCCGGCAACTCAAGCCGCTGCCCGGCTCATCGCACCGTCGCAAAAAAGGAGCGGACATCCTCGACCAGCAGCTTGGGTTCCTCCATTGCGGCGAAATGACCACCGCGGGGCATCTCGGTCCAGTGGGTCACGTTGAAACGTTTTTCGGCCCAGAGTCGCGGCGCGTAGACCAGTTCCTTGGGAAAGATCGCACACCCCACCGGCACCTCAACTCGCCCCCGCTTGCCGCGACTTCGGGAATGACGTGTCTCGTAATAGATCCGTGTCGACGACGTGATCGATCCGGTCACCCAGTAGACCATCACGTTGTTCAACAACTCGTCCCTGGTGAACTGCTTCTCCACGTCACCATCACAATCACTCCAGGTGCGAAACTTCTCAACAATCCACGCCGCCAATCCGGTGGGAGAGTCATTCAGACCATACCCAAGAGTCTGGGGCTTTGTGCCCTGGATCTGGCTGTACCCCGTTTCGTCGGCCATGAACGCCCGGCGTTCGCGAATCCGGGCAATCTCTTGTGGCTTGAGTCCCTCGAACTGTCGGTCGCCCCCACGCGGAGCCCCGACCATCACAAAGTTCATGTGCACGCCAACACACTGTTCCGGGTGATTCCGTCCCAGCCACGCCGAAATCGACGCGCCCCAATCTCCTCCCTGCGTGCCGTACCGCTTGTATCCCAGCCGGGACATCAACTTGCCGAACATCTCGGCCATGCGGTCATTGTTCCAACCCCTGTCGCGTGGGGCATCCGAAAAACCGAACCCCGGCAAGGAAGGAATGACCACGTGAAAGGCATCCTCGGCCTTGCCTCCGTGAGCCGTCGGATCCGTCAGCGGACCAATCACCTTCTGAAATTCCGTGAACGACCCCGGCCAACCGTGGACCAGTAACAAGGGCAGGGCATTCTTGTGCCGCGACCGTTGGTGGATGAAATGCAGATCCAGCCCGTCGAAACGGGTCTTGAAGTGCGACCACTTGTTGAGTGCCTGCTCCTGGGCTCGCCAGTCGTACTGTGTCCGCCAGTACTTGACGAGTCCCTTCAGGTAGCCCAGGTCTGTGCCGTAGTCCCAGTTGGCCCCTGCGACCTGGTCGGGAAACCGGGTGAGTGCCAGGCGGCGATCGAGGTCTTTGAGCACCTCCTGGTCCACCCGAATCGTGAAGGGACGGATGGAGGCGGAGTCCGGCTGGCCGGCCTGCGCCATGCGACCCAACTCGGCCCCTCCAAAAACGATCAATGGAACAACAAAACCGCACAACCATTTCACCGTGGCACACGGGTCGGCAACCGGGCGTGTCGTGGCAATCATGGAATTTCCTGCTGGAGCATGACGTGGAAGCGAATGACTCGGCTGTGGCCATTGGAACATCTTGAGAATTCCGAGAGTAGGCCGCGAAATTCATTCGCGGCCAAGGTAGCACTTGGCGAACCTTCGATTGCAACCTACACTTAATGAAGACCCTTGGACTCCATGAGGAAGCCGAGGTGAAGCGGTTAGATTTCAGCGAGTAGTGCTGTTTCTTTTTGAGTTGAGAGCGCTGTTAGTCCGGTCGATGTTTCCTGGCAATACCGCCAGTCAGATCGTCCGTGTTGAACACTCGCTGCCAAGTTCGCCGCCATTCTCTGTAGCCGTCCCGCGATCCTGTCGATCGTGGGCAACAGGGCGTCCCCGACATCACCGGTGTAAAAAAATTCCGTTGAGTCGTCGTCCTGTGCATGCGATCATGCGATCGCACCAAGTTTGAAAGAAGACCATTGAAGACATTTGCGGAACTCGACCTGATCGCTCCAGTGCAAAAGGCATTGGCGGACGAAAACTACGAAAGCCCGACCCCCATCCAGGCCCAGACAATTCCCTCGGCCATACAGGGCCGCGACGTCCTGGGATCTGCGCAGACGGGCACCGGAAAAACCGCTGCGTTCGCGGTGCCGATCCTCAACCGCCTTGGCTCCAAAAATCGCAAGGCTCTCCCCAACCACCCGTTCGTCCTGGCCCTGGCGCCGACCCGCGAACTGGCAATTCAGATTGGTGAGAGTTTCTCGACCTACGGAGCCCACCTGCACCTCCGCCAGGCGGTGATCTACGGTGGCGTGAACCAGATGCGACAGGTCCGTGCGCTCAAACGTGGAGCACACATCCTGGTCGCCACGCCCGGCCGACTGCTGGACCTGATGAACCAGGGCCACATCCATCTCGACCAACTCGACGTCTTCGTCCTGGACGAAGCCGACCGGATGCTCGACATGGGATTCCTGCCGGACCTGAAACGGATCATCCGCCAACTGCCCAAGCAACGACAATCCCTGTTCTTCTCGGCCACCATGCCGCCGAACATCATCAACCTGTCGCAGGAACTGCTCACCAACCCTGTCAGCGTCGACGTCACTCCCAAACGAGTCAGCGTCGAAGCGATCGAGCAACAGGTGCACCTGGTCCCCCGGCAGGGCAAACAGGCATTGCTCCAGCAGATCCTGAAGTCTCCCGAGGTTGTCCAGACACTGGTCTTCACCAAGACCAAGCGGCGAGCCAACATCGTGACCAAGCAGTTGGTCCGCAAGGGCATCGGTGCCACGGTGATCCATGGCAACAAGTCGCAGGCGGCGCGACAACGCGCGCTCGAGGATTTCCGCACCAAGCGAGTGAGCGTGCTGGTCGCCACGGATGTGGCTGCCCGGGGCATCGACATCGACGGGATCAGCCACGTGATCAACCTGGACATCCCGATCGAACCGGAAGCTTACGTGCACCGGATTGGGCGGACCGGGCGGGCCGGCGCCGAGGGCGTGGCGATGTCGTTCTGTAGTCCCGAGGAACGGGCCGACCTGAGAGCCATCGAAAAACTGATCGAACAGAAAATACCGGTGGTCTCGGGTGAAATGCACTCGAGCACCAATCGACAGCATCCGGCCACAACCACGCCGGAGAACTCACGAGACCGCGGCCACCGCAAGTCCGCTCCAAGGACTCCCGGCAAGTCGTCGTCCCGGCAACAACCCACCCGGACAGGACAAAAGCACACCGGGGACCGCGCGAGGAACCGCCAGCAACCTCAGAAGTCCAGGGGCCATCGAAAACAGGGGCGAGCCGACCAGGACACCGGTTCCGGACACGGCGAAATCAAGCTGATCACCCACAAGGGATTCGGCTTCATTGGAAACGGGCGAAACAAGGACCTGTTCTTCCATCGCTCGGCCGTCGAAGGCACTCGCTTCGAAGATCTCCAGCAGGGACAGCAGGTGTCCTTCACGCTCGGCCAGGGACCACGTGGTCCCTGCGCCACCAACGTCCAGGTGCTCTAGGAACGCCTAGGACTTGGAGAACAGCGTGCCGAGTGCGGTGCCGGAACTGTCCGAGAACCGCGTGTCCTCGATGCCCATCGAGTGCAGGATGCTCAGGAACATGTTGGACATCTTCGTTGGGCCGTCGTGGTGATACGTGCCGTGCTTCAACCCCATGTTGGCTCCGCCAACCACCATCGTCGGCAGGTTCCGCGGGTTGTGCGTCGTGCTGGCACCACTGCCATAGAGCACGATGCTGTTGTCGAGAACCGTGCCGGTCTTGTCCTTGAATTCAGTGAGTCGACCGAAGAAGTACGCCAACTGTTCACTGAGGAACCGGTCGTACTTGGCAAACTCCAATTGCCCCGCCTTGTCGCCGGCGTGCGAGAGGCTGTGATGTGTCCGGGTCAGCCCCAGTTTCAATGGGAACGTGTCACTGATCCCCATGCCATCCTCACGGTTGAGCATGAAAGCCACGCTGCGGGTGATGTCCGCGTCGAAGGCCAGGGCAATCAGATCGAACATGTTCCGGTAGTAATCCTGTGGCTTGCCCTCGTTGGTCACGTCCAGGTCCAGGTGCTTGTAGTCCTGTTCTTTCAGCGGGATGTCGACCCACTTCTCCGACGCGATCAATCGAGACTCGACCTCGCTCAAGGAGGTCAGGTACTGGTCCATCTTTCGTCGATCAGAACGTCCCAGCTTGCGGTTCAGTGACCTGGCGCTTTCGAGCACTGCATCCACCAGCTTGATCCGACGCTTCAATTTCGTCCGTTCGACTTCCATCGACGCGCGGTCGGCACGGAACAACCGGTCAAAAATTCGACGAGGGTTGTTCTCGGCCGGAATCGGCTTGCCCTCGAGGTTGTACGAAATCGTCCCGGTTCTCGAGAGGAATCCGGTGCCGGCATCGATCGAGAGCACCAGCGAGGGCTGGCGACAGTGCTGCTTGGTGTGATGAGCGACGACCTGGTCGAGTCCGACCGAGTTGAACTTGCCCGGCTTGGGATTGTGCAACGGCGCGCCGGTCAACCACATGTCCGAACAGATGTGCGGATCGGCCTTGATACCATTCTCGTGATACATTTCGCCCAGAAAACTCAGCTGGTCACGATAAGCGGCCAGCGGCTCGGTCGACTTGCCGAAAACAAACTTCCCGTCGGAGGTGGCTCGAGGAAACCAACTCCACTCGTCGATCTTGTGCTCGGGCTTGGGGAGCGACATTCCGTTGGCCGTGTAGATCGCACACAACCGCTTGGGAGACTGCGTGGACACCTCGGTGCCCATCGCTTCCAGAACGGGCAAGGCCAGGCTCGCACCGGCGATCCCCTTAAGAACGGCACGACGATCTAGTTTCACGGGAGCGGCCATGGTCAATTCCAGTTTTCCACCGTCTCAAGAACATTGAGCCATCGATCCCGCGGCGGCCCAACAGAAAAACAATACCGTTGCGTCAGTTTGTATCTCGCCCGAGCAACAATTCCAACATCAGACTGCCCACGAGTCTCTGCTGGTACCTTTTATTCATCGACGGTCAACCCGCCATCACTTTTCGAGAAACACGGGACTGTTGATCACGACCCGAAATGCGTCGAGAACCCGGTAATCACGCTTTTTCAACTCTACGGCCTGCTCTCTCAAGAACTCAAGCTCATTGTAACTCAACGTCCGCCCTGTCGCGTAAATTGCCAGGTGTTTCAGGAAACTGAACACGACCTTGTCAATCTGATCTTCGGCCAGGTACGTCTTCAACGAGTTGGCGTCAACAATCTCGGTCCTGTCCGGGAGAGTTGAACGCGGGTCATGTTTCTTGTCATCGCGAAACACTCCGCCCGCGTCGAATTGCTCGAGAGGGAGCCCCCATGGATCGATACCCGAGTGACACTTGGCACACCCCGGCTGGTCACGATGCCGTTCGAGCTTTTCCCGCAACGTCAACTTGGCCGATTCGTCCTCGGCAAGATCGGGCACGTTGGGTGGTGGTGGTTCCGGCGGCTCGGCGATGATCTTGCGAGCCAACCAGGCACCGCGCTTGATCGGGTTCGATTCACGGCCATTGGACAAGGCGGCGAGAATCCCTGCCTGGGACAACAATCCTCCCAGGTTCTTGTCCTCGTGGGGAATCGCCACGAATTCAAATCCGCTGTCAGTGCGATCGGCCAGCTTGTAGTAACTGGCCACCACCTCGTTGGCGACAATGAACTCCGACCGAACCAGGTTCTCCAGCGACAGGTTTTCCCGCACCAGGTACTGCAGGAAACGCGCAGGTTCCTCACGGAGTTGTGTCTTGGTATCGCGGGTCAGGCGGGGAAACTGTTTCCGGTTGACCTCGAGCACGTCCAGCTTGTCGAGACTCAGCCACTGGCCGGAAAATTCACGCAGGAATTGCCACGACCGGGGATCCTTCAGCATCCGCTGCATCTCATCATCCAGCCCGTCTCTCAGTGAACCGGCTTGCGCCCGTTCCAGGAGTTGCTCGTCCGGAGCAGCGTTCCAGAGAAAGTACGAGAGCTTGGAAGCCAACTCGTAGGAATCCAGCGGTTCGGGTTTGGGTGTCCGACTGTTCTCGATGAGGAACAGGAATTGCGGTGACGTCAGGACCACCAGCAAGGCATCCTTGATGCTGGAAGTGAACTGCGAGGAATCCTCGAACGACCGCTCCCAGACCGACAGGAATGTCGACAATTCCACGGCACTCACAGGCCGACGGAAGGCCCGGGACGCAAATGCACCGATCACCTCCTCGGCGTACTCCCGTGTCTCCCCCGCCTTGTCCGACTCGACAAAAATCCCACGGTGTGGCCTGGGTGGCCACTGCTCATAATACGGCCCTTCGAATTCCACACTCCGCACCACCAGTCGCGGCATGTCACGACCGTCGGTGTACTCGCTACGGACACCGATCTCGCGAATCCCCGCCAGGTAGTTCACGTTGTCCTTCTCGACGTCGGGGCTGGGAAAATTGCTGATCGCCCCCTCGAACCGATAATCGATCAACTCGGTCGAACGAACGGGAACCGCCGCCCCCACCGGTGACAGGGTGCTCCCACAATCGCGACGCAAGCCGATGTGGACACCCAGCCGGGGCACCCGCTTCTCGAACGCGGCGAATCGAACCGCCACCTGGTCATCAGCCTCCAGCGGTGTCAGCACGACCCGTCCGACCTGCTGTCCGTTCCCCCAGCGAGCTGCCAACTTGACCGGCCCGGCCGGCAAGCGCACGGCCAGGAAAGCCGGCTGGGCCAGCAGTCCGGTGAAGTGACGGCCGCCAAGAGTCAGGCCAAGGTTTTCTGGTTTTTCGTTGGGAGGCGCCGTGGCAAATTTCCGCCCCGGTTCAATCAACGCCTGCAACTCGGCCACTGCCAGCGCCCTGCGATACAACCGCACTTCATCAATCTCGCCCTTGAACAGCCTTGAGTCCTGGACCCGGCCAATGTGCAGGTCCACCTTCGGGTCATCCAGGTCCCATTTGTTGACCTTGCCCACGGCAACCTCGAAACCGTTGACATACAATCGCGTCATCTTGTCGTCACGACGTACAACGGCGGCAACGTGTTGCCATTGGTTGACACGAATCGCCCCTGGTCGTGACTGGACGGTGCCGTTGCGTTGATTGGCCGACTTGAACGTCTCGATACGCAACACGCCCTGGGCGTTGGGCATGTCGAACACGAATCCCTGCTGACCGTAACGGCCCAGGCAGACGATCCCACCTTGCCTCAGTTCGGCCGGCCGGATCCACGCAGCGACCGTGAACTCCCCATCCCCCACCTTCAGGCTCTCATCGCGGGGAATGACAATGTGGCCGCTCTTGCCGTCCACGGACACCGATTTGCCGAACGGCGAATCGACAAATGTCGCCGCGCCGACCACTTTTCCAGCCACCTGGCCGGGAGGCTTTTCCAGTGGCAATCGCCGGGCATCTCCATCCAGAGAAAATGCGCCGATCAGCAATTCGTTCAATTTCGAGCCATCGGCAGCAACTTGTTTTCCCTTCAGGGCTGTGGACCGTCGAAAGGCGTCGACCTGGTAGATGCCAGCCGTCTTGATTTCGACAGCCTGTGGATTCTTGACATCGGTGGTCGGCTGCTCGACCACGACCGCCTCGCCGGCTTCCGCATTGCGTGCAACCACGCCCCTTGCCAAAAGCAAGCCATCGTCCACCCTGGCCGCACGGACAGTCACGCGAAAACGCCCCGAATCGGGCAACTGTCGCAGCGAGATCTTGAAATTGGCCTTCGGGCCGTAGGTACTCTCAACACCAAAAAGCTCGGCACTGGGAATTGCAGGCCGCAACATCAATCCCCGGGATCCCGGCTGGTAGGCCAACCCCTTGGGGTAGCCGTCCGAGCCGCGAACGCAAGCGAACACGTTGTGGTAGATGCTGTCGTATTCCCGCCAACCACGGACAGTGGCATTGCCCTGGTATCCCTCGATGAAGCGGTACTTCGTCCGCATCACAAATGGTTCGAATTCGAAAGACTTTTTCGGGACAGGTTGCGAGACGATGAAGTCGTTGTTGCGGAGCAGCCGGCTGAGTGCCCCCAGGATCAACTTGTCCTTGAACGGCTTGGGATTGATGTCGTTTCCCAATTCGACCCGGAAGTTCTGAATCACCGGCTTCCTGGACACGTCGACGATGGTCCGGTCCAGTGCCTTGTCAGCGATATTGAAGTAGGCCTCCACAAGCAGGGGAGACAGCACCATCGACTGGCCGTTGTTCAGGAAACCGTCGGCCGAAACACTATCGGCTGGTAGCACGTCGGTCAGTTCGTCCTCGAGTCCCAGCAGATCCCGGAGCGAATTGCGATACTGGGCCACGGTCAGTCGGCGCACCGTTCCGTTCTTGTCACGCACCCGGGTCCGCGCCACGGCCAAGGCCTCCGTCACCCATCCATCCAGCACCTCTCGCTCCTGGGCGGTCGGTTGAGGCTCGTCCTCGGGAGGCATTGTTCCGTCAACCACATTGCGACGGATCCCCTTCCACAACGGCAGCCAACGATCTTC
>CAZYAZ010000061.1:28257-31676 GCA_964646205.1 uncultured Planctomycetaceae bacterium
GCGAAGTACATCCGAAATCTTGATGGCCCCAATCTCAGGATCTCGGAAGCAAACGCCGTGTGAGTGGCATGCGGTGGTGCCTGGGCAACCCGCACTCCCGGTTCCAATTGGAATGTCGTCCCACCATCGCTGGACACCGCACTGACGATCCCGACGCCACGCTGGTGAACGTACAACCGCCACCGTCCATCATCGAGAAATACGATCCTGGGCGAGGAGATGTTTGTCTCGCCGATAGCCAACCGCTCGCCCGGCTCAACATCCCAACTCAGGCCCCGATCACTCGACACGGCGCTGCGAATGGCGTTCCGGGTCTGCTGCGATCCACGACAACACTCAAAGTACATCCGCAACCGTTCGGTTTCGCCGGCCATCGGAACCACCTCCGAGGAAACCACTCGAAAGTCACCGGCACCTCCCTGCTGGGCCCCCATCCTCACGCCCGGTTCCGGAGTCCAGGTGACACCGTCGGTGGACACCGCGCTGAGAATCCGTGTGGTGGCATTGTCGTAGTCGTTGGCTCCCGCCGGAAATCCCTCGCGTGGAAGAATCTGCGAATAAAAGACCCGATACAGTCCGTCGGGAAATTTCACGACCCGCGGACTCACCGTGCCACACAAGCCGGTTCGAACCGCATCGGTCGCCCAGGTGGCTTCCGGGCCAGGCGCCGCGTCTGAATCGGGAGCCGCATCAAGTGCCACTCCCACGTGGCTGGACCACCGGCACCCCGGATCACATGACACGTCGTGAACACGAGGAGATGCAACCTGGACCTCGGAGAGGTTGATCATGAGCAGAGTCGTCCGGGGAAACACAAAGAAAAGGGCAGGCCACTGGCATTCAGCACACGGCCGTGGCCCGGAACGGTTTCACAGAATTCCAGCCCGGGGTTGCCGGTGCGAAGCCTGGCAAGTCTTTCGACGCCGTCACACCCGCTGACCACCTGGCCGCTACTTGGCCCTGACCAACTTCATCAACCGACCCGAAACGTTCCAGTCCTGAACATAGAGGTTGCCGTCCTTGTCCCAGTAGGAACCGTGAGTGCCACTGAAGACACCCTCAATCCAGTTCTCCTGGCGGACTCCAAAGTTGACCCGCGTCTTGGGATTCACGTTGTGGCCCAGGACCGAGATGATCGTGTTGCTCTTGTCCAGGATCACCACGCGACCGTGCAGGTCGGGTACCGAGACGTAATCACCCTGGACAGCCACCGAGGTGGGCATCCCCAGGCCGGTCACGACCACGGCGATGAACTTGCCGTCGAGACTGTAGTGCAGCAACCGCCCCTTGGGCTGGTGGTTGCGGTCGCAAACCAACAGCCGTGGCGGATCGTAGCGGGTATCCAGCGTCATGCCGTGGGCGGTGTTGAACTGCTTCAGGCCATTGCCCTTCGTCCCGAAATGCATCAGGTACTTGCCCGCCTTGTCGAACTTGAAGATGTGGTTGCTGGCGTAACCGTCCGAGAGCACGATGTCTCCGTTGGGCGCCACGGTGATCGCAGTCGGGCTGAACCGCTTCAACTTCAACCCCGATTCCTCGGGAAACGGCAGCTTCAGGACAATGTCACCGGTCACCGAGTGGAACTTGATCCCCTCGGCATTGGCGTTTCTTGCCCCGTAGATGAACTCGTCGTCGCCCTCCTGGCGAATCTCCACGTCGTGGATATTCGAGTAATTCGGTCCCAGGAACCTGCGGATGACCTTTCCCTCGGGAGAGAAAACAAAGACGCCCATGTTGGCACTGGTGTAGATGTTGCCAGCCTTGTCGATCACCACGCCGCCATGTGTCGGACCAATCAGCGACTTGCCGTCCTCGCCCAGTCCCCAACCCGGAACGGTGTCAAATGTCATCAGCCCGCTGCCCATCCGCACCGGCTCAACCTTGTCCGCGGCAAACACCGGCAGTGCCAAGCCCAACAAAACCGAAACCATGATGTGAAGCGAACGGCGTGACATGTTTGGAACTCCTGGGAAAAGTCTCTGCGGTCGGGGCCATCGTTGATCGGGGAAGCCTGTTCAAGAAAGCCTGTCGGCTCCGCCAAGGCGCTCCAAGCTACACGCCGGGGCAGGGCGGAGCAAGCAGCGAGACCCACCCTGCGATTCACCGTCGACGAGAAAATCCGAGACAGCCGTTCAGGGCATCAACTGGGCGATGGGAGTGCGATTCTCCACCAGCGCGGCCAGGTCCCGCGGAACACTGCTGTTGACCCGGAACTGCCCCACGTCAATCAGGCTCTGCATGACCGTCGCCCGGAATTGAGACAGTGAGACAGGAAACGACTGGGGTTCTCCTCCGTTGCGAGCCGCCTTCCCCACAACCTCTCCCATTCTCAAGTCGCCCCCGGCAAAGGCCAGCGTGCTCAATCGCGCCCAGTGATCCCGTCCCCCATTCTTGTTGACTCGAGGAGTCCGACCAAAGTCACCCGAGAGGATCAGCAGTATCTTCCGCGAGAGTCCTCGCTCGGCCACGTCTTCCAGGAAAGTCGAAACGGCCTGGTCGGCCGTCCGGCCCAGCATTTCCATGCCGGTCACCATCCCCGGATTGTTCTTGTCGGCGTGCATGTCCCATCCGGGACTGTGAACCGTGACGAACCGGCACCCGGCCTCGCACAGCCGCCTCGCCATCAGCATCTGCTTGCCCAACGGAGACGGCTTGAATTTCTTGAACCCCACCGGAATATGGCTCGTGTCGTATCGCCGGACCAGGGCGGGATCTTCTCGGGAAATGTCCAGTGCATTCGAGGCGCTGCCAAGCAGCAGATCGACGGCCTGGTCGTTGAACTTGGACGACCCACCCACCGACGCGATCTGATCGTGGCGACGTTTCCAGGAATCCAGCGAGGAGAGCAGCAGCCGACGGTCGGCAAAACGATCCTGCGGCAGATTCAACGTCATGTTGTCGACGATCGCACTCTTGCTGCCCGGCTCGAAAGGCGAATAGGGCGAGCCGAGTGCCCCGGCCCAGGATCCACGCCGGACCCGCGTCAACTCCTGTCGATATTGCGGGTCGATCTCTGGCGTGGTGAGCAGGCTGTAGACCGGCATGCCGGTCCGTGGACTGTTCGTGCCGGCCAACCGGGCATAGAGAGACCCCATGCTGAAACCGGTTTTTCGCTGACCGGTCGGATCCATCCCGCCGGTGAGAACTTCGACGTGCGCCTTCACATGATCGGTGTTGCGATGGTGAAACGATCGCACAACCGACATTTCCTGAGCGTGCCGTGCCAGTTGTGGAAACGTACCGCCAAATGAGACTCCCGGAATCGTCGTCGCCACCTCACCGGTCTGACTGCGGATTTCCGGTGCCGCGTCCATCATCGGATCGAACGTCTCGATGTGGCTGGCTCCTCCCGAGAAATAGAGGAACACGACCGAGAGATCCTTCACGAACGGCGTCTCGACAGCCTGGGCCGCCTCGAG
>CAZYAZ010000061.1:31776-33281 GCA_964646205.1 uncultured Planctomycetaceae bacterium
TGGAGACCGCCGCACAACGCGTTCACCTTGTTCATCGGCCATCCACCAGCAACACCGTTGCCAGAAAACTTCCGAGTAGATCCTCCTGCCACTTCTGGCGTATCATATGAATCTCTGCCAAGGACAGCAGTGGCCTAAACGAAAAGGTCTGCGACACATGCATCGTTCCCTGCCGACACCAACGCACCCTCTGATTTCGAGGCGAACGGCCGTCCAGGCAGGAACACTCGGCTTGCTGGGACTGGGAATCAACCAGGTCGAAAGCCTCAAGGCGGCCCCGGCCACCACGGGTTCTCCCGGTGGATTCCGACGGTGCATCTACATCTTTCTCTCGGGTGGACTTGCCCAGCAGGACAGTTTCGACCTGAAGCCCAATGCCCCGGTTTCAATCCGTGGCGAATTCCGCCCGGTGGCCACGCGGACACCCGGCGTGACCATCTGCGAGCATTTGCCCGGACTGGCTCAACGAAGCCACCTGTGGTCGACCTGCCGTTCGATGACACACTCGACCAACGGACACACGCTCGGCCACTACTTCATGCTCACCGGCCGCTCGGTCAAAAACCTCGGGTTCCGGGGCGATCGGCAACCCCGACCCGGCGACTACCCGTCCATTCTCTCGACCGCCGGGTATGCGACGAAGACTCTTCCGGGAATGGCCCGAGAAAACGACCAGTTGCCGCCGGCCGCCGTGGTCCCCGAAACGCTGATTCACTGGTCGGGTGGCACAATCCCCGGCCAATTCGGCGGACAGATGGGGTACCGACACGACCCGTGGTTCATCGAGGCATCGCCCTATCACAACATCCAGCGTGGGGCCTACCCCGAATACAACTTCCCCAACCTCGGCCTGCCATTTCGTGAAGAGGACCGGGTCTTCCGGGCCCCCAGCCTGACACTACCCCACAGCCTGACCTCGGCACGATTCACCCGCCGACTCGATGTGCTTCGCAACATCGAACGCCAGCAGAGACATCTCGACGAGGCGGCATCAGCCCGGAGTTTCGGTCGACTGCGCGAGGGAGCCATCTCGCTGCTCAACGACCCCAAGATGCAACACGCCTTTGACGTCACCAACGAAAAAGACACCGAACAACTCCGCTACGGCCGCAACAGTTATGGCTGGTCGCTACTGATGGCCCGCCGGTTGATCGAGGCGGGCGTCCCCCTGGTCCAGGTCAATCTCGGAAACAATGAGACCTGGGACACACACGGGGATGCATTCCCACGGTTCAAGGAAAAACTGTTTCCGCCGACCGATCGTGGGCTGTCGGCCTTGCTCGATGACCTCCACGACCGGGGTCTGCTCGAATCCACCCTGATCGTGATGGCCGGGGAATTTGGCCGGACTCCCAAGCTGGAATCCAACCGGCATTACAAGCTTCCGGGCCGCGACCACTGGGGCGCCGTGCAAACGGTCTTTTTCGCCGGTGGAGGAACCCGGGGCGGCACGGTGGTGGGATCCTCGGACAAGATCGCCGGCTACCCCGCCGCCAATCCACAAA